>NZ_JAUSPS010000043.1 GCF_030652775.1 Acetobacterium sp.
TAGGGTTACTTTTTCATATCAGCTTCCCAACAATGTCATTACTGACAATGCAGGTGATACTAGGCTCAACCAACGGAATGATTGGTTTGGTCATGTAGTAAAATGCCAAACAATTAATTAAGCGACTTCATGTCGCACCCAGCTGTACGAATCAAAAGTTTGCTCGGTTATATAACGAAAAATCTTTACTTCCGGATTTTCATTTCCCTGTCTTAAGATGCGACCCTCCTGCTGCTCAATATCCGCCGGACGCCACGGTACATCCAAATGGTGGAGGGCGATCAGTTTATCCTGGACGTTGGTTCCAGCGCCCATTTTAGGCGTTGATCCAATCAGTACCCGCACGGATCCGCTTCTTACCTTTGAAAAAAGTGCCATTTTCTTCACATCGGTGTCGGCATCGTGGATAAAGGCAATCTCATCTTCCGGGATCCCTTTAGCGATGGCTTTATTTTTAATCTCCTGATAAACATTGAACCGACCATCTTTATTGGGCGTGGATAAATCACAAAATACCAGTTGGGCCGAACGCTGATCCCCACTATCCTGCCAAACCTTGACAATATTTTCGACACTTTTATTTACCTTTGATTCTTCCGGATCGGGCAGCAGTGGATTAATCAGGCGCTGATGCAGCGCCAGCTTGCGTCCGTCATTGGTGATCTTCAGCATGTTATCCTCATAGGGTTCCACCAATTTATTGCGGACCCGCTCGGCCCGGGTGACCAGCTCCATGAGCATATCCTTCTGATGATCGGACGGTTTAATCACCACATCTTCATAGATAGCTTTTGGTACTGGGAGTTTCAGCATATCCGGGGTCTGAATATCAGCCACCTCCTTAAAGACGGCCATCAGCTCCGGCAGATTATAAAACCGGGCTAGACGGGTTTTGGATCGATATCCGGTTCCTTCCGGGGATAATTCGATGGCGGTAATGGCTTCGGCATAGGTCGACGCCCAGGCATCGAAGTGACCTAAATTCATGTCCATCAAGGTATCATACTGGAGATAACGCATCATCGTATATAGTTCGGTAATGCTATTTGAAATCGGTGTGCCGGTGGCAAAGACCACCCCTTTGTTCTGGGTTAGCTGATCCAAATACTGGCATTTATTAAACATATCCGTGGCTTTTTGCGCTTCACTTTGTCCGATCCCGGCCACGTTTCGCATTTTGGTATAGAGAAACAAATTTTTGTAGTTATGGGCTTCATCCACAAACAGCCGGTCAATCCCCAATTCCTCAAAGGTAATGACGCCATCTTTTCGGGAGTCATCATTAAGCCGATTTAAACGTAGTTCCAATGACTTCCGGGTTCTTTCCAGTTGTTTGATGGTGAACTGTTCCTCATTATTGCGTTTAGCATCATCGATGGCCATTAGCACATCGTCAATCTGGCTGTCCAGGGCCTGTTCCTGAAATTCTTTCGATAAGGGGATCTTTTCAAATTGAGAGTGGCCTATAATAATGGCATCATAATCGCCGGTGGCAATCCGGGAACAGAACTTCTTGCGGTTATCCGGTTCAAAATCTTTCTTCCGGGCCACCAGGACATTGGCTCCGGGATAGAGTGCCAGAAACTCAGCTCCCCATTGTCCGATTAAGTGATTAGGAACCACAAACAGGGATTTGTTGGACAAACCCAGGTACTTGCTTTCCATGGCGATAGCGGTCATCTCAAAGGTCTTGCCGGCCCCAACACAGTGGCCAAGCAGGGTATTCCCGCCGTACAGCCCCCGAGCAATGGCATTAAGCTGATAATCCCGCAAACGGATCTCCGGCGAAATACCATGAAGGACGACATGGCTTCCTTTGTATTCCCGGGGCCTGATGCTATTAAACAAGATATTATATTTCCTGGTTAAAACCTCCCGGCGCTCTGGCTCCTGAAAGACCCAGTCCCGGAACGCTTCTTTAATCAGCTCCTGTTTCTGATTGGCCAGAATTGTTTCGTTTTTATTAAGAACCCGCACATCGTTCCCATCAGCATTTTGGGTCGTGTCATAAATTCGAATATCCTTCAGATTTAGGGAATCCTCCAAAATGCGGTAAGCATTGGCCCGTTTGGTGCCATAAGTCACATTTGCCAGGACATTATCATAGGTATCGGCATTCTTGCCCTGAACGTTCCAGACCCCGGTATAAGGGGAATAATGAATCTTGATGGATTCGCTGTTAATCAGATAGGTCGCCGGCTTAAAGGTGTCAACCATGAAGTCCTGGATATAGCGAGGATCAATCCAGGTTGCTCCCAACCGTACTTCGATTTCCGATGCTTCCAGATCCCGGGGCTGGGCAGCTTCCAGCGCATTGATATTTGGCAAAAGAGTCTCGACCTGATCGTTGGTTAGGTTTTCAAACAGCTGACGGACATGTTCCAGTTTCTTGCGGACATTTCCGGACAGGTATTCATCAGCGGTGACAAAGGGAATATCCGGGGCATCGAAAAGGTTTTGGGGGAGCTGATCCGGATCTAGACTGCCAAAATCACGGAAGATCAGTCCTTCTAGATCGTTAATGATAACCTCCCGGGATTTTCCGGTCAAACTGCTCATATAGTCCAGATCAACCTTGGCTTTTTCGTTGATGGATACCAACAGGGCTTCATTGGAGGTATCGACCGCCATAACCACCTCATTGGTGCGAATGGTGCGCTTATAGAAGATATCCGATTTCGCTTTAAAGGTACCATCTTCATTTAAAACTTCCAGAGCGCATAAGAGCCAGTAGGATCCATCCTCATCAAAGGCCCGGCGATTCCCGGTGGCGTTAATCAGGCCATGTTTCTTGGCAAAGGCATCGTATCGGGTATGCAGTTCGTCCTGTTTCTTTTCAATCTCCCAATTACTGCCGTTTTCCAGTTGCAGAGCAATCAGTTCCCGGGTGCAATCCCGTAGGCTAATCAGCCCCATAATCCGGCTCGTCGTGGCTGCGGGTTTATCCATCCGGTTCATCACAGAATTTTCCCGGTAGTAAAGTTCATCATCAACGATGGTATAACTATAATTGGCCACATCCGGATCGGCGGGGATGGAGACCCGGTCATCTTCAATAAGGCTTTCATCTCCAATTTCCACTTGGGGGAATTGATAGTCCAAATTGCCCAGGGCTTTTACCAGTTCATGCTGCAGGTCGTTCCCAAGGATCGGCAGGCAAGCCGATTCATCGCCGTATCGTCCAGATACCATTTGCATATCGCCCAGGATCATTTCCGGATGATCGATAAAATACTGATTCATGGGAATCCCGTTCTCATCATACCCCAGGTGAACCCAGGCTTCATCTGCTGCTAAAACCTTCCGATCCCGCTTTTTCAGAAAGATAATATCAGACGTCACTTCGGTACCGGCATTCTCTTTAAAAGCATTGTTAGGCAGGCGAACGGCGCCGATTAATTCCGCCCGTTCAGCCAGATACTTCCGGACCATGGGAGACTTCTTATCCAACGTTCCCTTGCTGGTGATAAAGGCTAACACACCCCCATCCCGCACCTTATCCAGAGACTTGGCAAAGAAATAATCATGGATCATAAAACTGTGTTTGTCATAAGCTTTATCATAAACCTGATAATCGCCAAAGGGGACATTCCCGATGGCCACATCAAAAAAGTTATTGGAAAACTGGGTTTTTTCAAACCCGCACACGGATATATTCGCTTCCGGATAAAGGGCTTTGGCGATCCGACCGGTAATCTCATCCAGCTCCACGCCATAAAGCTTCGAATCCTTCATGGCATCTGGCATTAAGCCAAAGAAATGGCCCACGCCCATCCCTGGTTCCAGAATATTCCCTTTATAATAACCCATCTGCTCCAGTGCGCCGTACATGGCTTTGATAATAACCGGCGCTGTATAATGGGCATTTAGTGTTGAACCCTTGGCCGAACTGTATTCTTCCTCGGTAAGTAAGCCTTTTAATTCCTTGGCTTCCAGCTGCCAATGGATGTTATCCGGATCAAATGCCTGTGGCAGTCCACCCCAGCCCACATATCGGGATAAAATCTTCTGTTCTTCCGGCGTGGCCATTCGCTTTTCTTTTTCAATCACTTGTAGGGTTTGGATTGCTGACACATTGGCCTTAAACTTATTTCGTGGTGAACCTTCCCCCAGGACATCAGCAGTAATTTTATAGTTTTCTGGTTTAGGAGTATTGCTATCAGTTTTTTTCTGGTCACTGTGATCCCCTTCATCCTGATCCGCTGCGGATACATCGATCAATTCCCGATCTTTAGAATCTTCCGGATCCCGATCAAAGGTTATAAATGACCTGGTTTCTCCAAAGCTTTCGACATAGGGTTCCGGATCCATTTCCTGATATGCTCCCGGCACGACGTATTGACCGGCTTCGATGAGTTCTCTGACTTCCCCGGCAATATCCGTCCAGGATAAAAAACGATCAATCGACGGATCGCTAGTTTTTTCAAAGCGAATCCCATTCTGATCAAGATGCTGCCGGTAGGTATCCGTAAGATTACTGAGCACCGGGACTTCGCTGAATAAATAGGTATTTTTAATCACTTCGCCAAACTCATCATTATTATTGGTTTCGGGCAATAAATCATAAATTACTGGCCGGGTGTAGTCGTCCGGGGTCACGTTTATTAGTAGATCATGAATGTCGGCCAGCGGAATTGCCGGTTTTTCCGGTTTTAATTCAGGGGCTTCTATCCGTTTTGCTTCATCAATCACATAACGTCCCTGGGCCATCAGTTCATCGATGCGCTTTGCCACCTTTGGCCAGGATAAAAGGATGCTCTTTTCTGTTTCATCCCGGCGTAACAAAATCCCTTTGCCACCTGTTGCATATTCATTTTTAAGAAAATTCGCTTTTTCCTGTGGTGAGTGGTTTTCGCTAAAATAGTTGATGATCCGTTGTTTTCCATCGGACATACCACTACCTTTGAATAAAACCGCATCCACTTCGTCCTGGGTGATAAACATCGCCGGTTCCTGGAAGTCAAACCCATCCGCCTGATAGTCCCGGCGCTCCCGCTTTAAATCACTAAGTCGGCTTAATAGTTCATCTAGCTTGTGAAAGTGAAACCGCAAAATGGAACGGTCAACTTTGTATTTTTGGGTAAACCCGTCCAGTCCAGTAATGATTTCATCCAATTTATCCGGATCAGTATAAAGTTCAGCAATTCGTTTCGTGCTATCCGGAAATCCTCCCTGGAAAATCTCATCCTCCATGAAAAATTCCCCGGAGCGATCCTGATGTAAATACCAGAGTTTATTTGCCAGTTCTTTGCGTTCAAAGCTATCGACTTTATCCAGGTGTTCCTGACCAATATAAAGACCACTTTCCAGCAGCTCCCCGAGCCGATTTTCAACCTGTTCCCAGGACAGGGTAGTTTTCATAAAATTGCTCTGAACTGAGCTTCCCTGGGCGACCCGCATACCGTCTTTATCAAACCAGACCGCCACTTCTTTTTCATCGATGTAAAAGCCTTTGCCACCGGTGCGATATTCTGATCTTAGAAAGGCCACGTTGTCTTCGGTCGGCAGCTGTTTCTTATATTGGGCGACAATGCGTAACTGACTGTTTTTGTCATTGCCGGCGCTGCGAAGGATCACATCAATCTCATGTTGGGACATAGAAAAAGCGGAGGGCTTAAGGCTCTCCGCTTTTGGGTTGGGTTCGGGGTTTTGCTCCTGTCCAGGCTTAAACAGGCTTAGTTGTAAATGAGTTCCGAAAGAACGATCTCGTTGGCCAGGTGCTGAAGGTTGCTCATATGTCCAGCCCATTCCATCGGTCTGGTTTTCTTGTCCGGCGCCGGATGATTTTTCATCATCCCCTCCATGATCAGCTCCAGTCGGCGCTGGGCTGCCTGATCCACTTCCTCCAGATGTTCGTTGATCTTGTCGTCGAAGATCAGTTCCATCAACAGATCCGGCTTGAATTCCTTCAGATACTGGTTCCTTAAGTTCCCGTATTTCCCGATTTCCCGACTGGGCGGAGTCAGGGGTTTGATATCCGGGGTCAGAAACTCCCCTTCCTGATGATAGGTCAATTCCATAGGTTTGAATGTTTCCTGGTTCTTGCTCATTTTTTGATTCTCCTTCTATTTGATTTTTCAATTGTTCCATTTCAATGGTTTGCACCAGTTTTCCCATTTCAATGAGAAAGGGTTTGGTGATACTCGTTACATTATTACCCAAAAATATCAGTGATCTAAAGTTTTTGATGTTTTTTATTTGTGCAAAATCTTCCGGATTAAAATAATCCCGGGGATTATAGCCACATCGGGATAAAATCTGATAGATCACACTGTTATCATACAGGGTGGCAAAGCCACTCACATCGAGATTCCTGAGATAAAGTCTGTTTGAATTCTGGATTTCGGACTGAAAGTATTCAAATAGATCTTTATTTCGCTCTTTAATTTCGGTAATGATATATTCTGGCAGACCGTATTTGATTTTGAATTCCGGAAAGTTCTCGGTGGCCCGGTCAATAATAACTGCTTCCTCCACATTTTCCCGGCTCCACAATTTAAAATCCGGGCCGTTAGGATTGCGCTTGTGGGTATCACTCACATCAAAGACATTTTTAAATTCATACTTCAGATGATCATCCATCACCAGAATTCGCTTCGCACCAACGTTGACGGTGCGATTGAGTTTTTTATTCCATGCCGCTATTCCGGTTACAGCGGTTGCATCCGGTCGCTGGAAGACGATCAGCATCTGATTATAAAAGGTATGCTTATAATGCCAGGCCGACCGTTCCAGAAAGGTCATCCAGTTTTCAGGGGTCTGAAAATTTTCTTGCGCTATTTGGGGGAAATCTTGTATTTCTCTTGAGTTCATTCGATTCACCTTTCGTCAATAAGATTTTGTCTTTGTGATTGAAAAGAAAAAAGAGATCCGATTGGATCTCCTTTTGATGTGTTTCCTGTATTTTGTTTCCTCGGGAAACAGCGTTACTGTTCCGGTTCCCAATTATTGCTCTGACTATTTTCTTCTTCTTTAATTATTTCTTTTAATTTTAAATTCTCATTTTTAAGCAACTCGCATTTTTCCTTCAGCATTAATGTAACTTCTCTGCTTCGGCTAAGTTCAATTTCTTTTTCTTTGAGTTTATTCGTTAGCATCACATTTTCTTCAAATAGTTGATTAATATGATTGATTGTTCGGTCTTTCTGATAGCCTTTATCTCCTGAAGACTCGTTTTTCAGGCGTTTTTGATAATTAAGTTCTTCAACTAAAATACTTAAATCGTCAGCATTCCCACCAGATATCTCTGAGATCTTTTTAATGCTTGGATTTATATTTTCAACTAAAACCGATACTGTCTTTTTGCTGTCTTCTTCGATCCGTTGCACTCTTGGTTTCATATCTCCAGTATCTTGTCTGACATCTTCACTTTTTTTAAAATCTTTAAACAACGTAAAAATTCCAGTACATAATGCTCCAAAAACGCCGATTAGAGCAAAAACTATTCCTAACGAACCGGCATCACGATAACTTCCACCAATTACCCAAAAACTGATAACTAATGTCAGCATAATTAATGACATACTTATCATGAAATTTTTTATAAAAATTCACCACCCCTCATTGTTCAAACCATGCTTTAAGGCGTTTGCTCTCGGATAAAGTAATTAAATAGACTAAAATCCTGTTTCCTCGGGAAACAGAATCACATTTCCTGCTCCCATTCTTCTTCATAATCTTCAGACTGTGTTCCTGCATTCAATTGATTCAAATGTTCTTCCATCGCTCCGATATGTTCTTTATAAGTATTGTTTATCTTGACCAGGGATAGATCCAAGCTATGTTTTTTCTGTTCTTCTGCCGGCAGCGCTTCGATCTGTTCCAGAAAACTCTGGTAGTGGGATGCCAGATGATCTTTGGTACCTTCAGTGACTTCCAGGTCAAAGCGACTTAAAAACATAATGGTCAAACCGTCTGCTTCAAATTCATGCTGGTGTTCACTTATTTCGGAACGAAATGCTTCGACTGTATGATCTAAAAAAGCATGGGACATTTCATGCAGAAACGTCCCGAGCTTTTGAGTGTCCTGGAGTTTTTCATTCAGTCTGATTTCATTGGTAGATGGCGTATAAGATCCCCGTAATTTAATCGAGCGTAAGGCCGTTTCCTCAACCGGGAAACCCTGATCTTCGCAATAACTCCGCAACTGCTCATATAAGGTGGCATGATCCTGCGATACTTCCCCAAAACTCACTAACCGGGGGTATTCGGCTACCGGGCAATCGGTTTGGGAAATATCAAAAACTGATCCCAATTTAAACCGCATGACCGATTTTACCTCGATCTCTCCCCGCTTGATCCGCTCTCGTTCACTTTTGGTCGCATTAATTAAAGGAGTGGACGTATTTTCACAGTCCCGATAAAAATAAGACGCTTTAACCGGCACCAGAATCTTCATGCTTTTTTGACCCTTCTGTACCTGATAACCTTTTTCCTTATAAAACTGATAACTACCCACAAAGGATGCCCGATCATTCTGTGAAAAAATAAGCTGCTGATTTCGGGCGCTGTAACGATAAAACTTTGAAGAAAACTCCAAATATTCAGCGATGACCGCCGGATCACGCTTGAACGACTCACCCAGATCAATTATTTTCTGGTTATAAAGATCCATTTCCTTTTTAACTTCTTCTGGACTTCGCTTATCATACTTGGCCATTTACCGATCTCCCATTTCTCTTAAAATACCCATCTGAACCGGTTTTGGCAAAAGTTCCAGTGGTGCTAAATCTTCATCAGCAATCTGTTCGCCGGCAAAAATAAATTCCTCCGGAACTTCGACATAAAACCATTCACCATTCTCATTTTTAACAATAGCTTTACCATTCATATAACCGATCGCTTCATTTTCAATTGCTTGAGCTTGCATTTTTATTCCTTTCTGCCTGTTTCCTCAGGAAACAAGACGTTCGTTTTTAGATTGTGTTTCCTCGGGAAACAGGATTACATTTCCGGCTCCCATTCATCTTCAAGATCCTGATCACTTTGATCTTCTGAGCAGACATGCTCTTGTTCATTCAACTCAATTTCAACAAACATCTTCTTTGATTCCGATTCTGTAATATAACCGGCACAGGCCAGGGCGAATTTTTCGCCCATTACCTCATCACAATCATCAATAGAAATATTGCCATTTTCCAGCAGCTCGTAACTGCACGCCATCAAAGGTTTAAAGTAATCACAACCATAGGGGGTAATGCGACTTTCTTCATTCCAGACAAAAGATGCCGGCATATCCACATCCCCAATAATCAACTCACAGTCAAAGGCTTGATTGCTGTTAAGTAATTCCCCAAAGGTTTTATACTGATTGCCTTGAATATCTCTAATTCGACCACTGTCTAGCAACTCACTAAAAGTCTTATTTGTAATTTCAATTTCCTTGTAATTTTGATCAATCAACCAATCTGAATAAAACCCAACCCCTTCAAAAACAATCGGATCACGCTCTGCATCCATCGGATCCCCGAAGGGATCCTCTATTTCTGATTCCGCAATCCATTCCCGTCTGGCGATGACTTCCTCATTCTGCACAATGGTAATGTCTGAACCATTTTCACACACCATTTCGTCTGCCAGCGTCAACCCCTCCTTCAAGCTGTCCACTTCTACGACGGCTCCATCATACACAATGCATAACGACTGCGTTACATTATCATTCCGCTCCATTTCTTACCTCCTGAAAATTCAAATTTTTTAATCGGATCATTGAATCTTTTCAATAAAAAAAGAGACCTTCTTTTGATCTCCAACCATTTCCTGTTTCCTCGGGAAACACGTTCTTATTTCCTGTTCTTGTTTCCTCGGGAAACAAATTTACATTTCCTGCTCCCATTCATCCTCAAGCAATTGTTCCTGTTGCTGTCTTGAAATACTACTAAACTGCTCATAAACCTGGCTTTCGTCCCACTGCACTCCTTGCCCATCCTGGCGAATATTGGTGGCTTGAATGAAATGCTTGCCGGCAAATAACAGGGCATCATTCCCGTTTACATCCAATACCACCATCTGATCGGAAGTATTGGTTTGAAAAACATCGCCTTTTCTGATTACACTGCATTGCGGATGCTGATCGATTTTTATTCCGTCCTGATAATTTTTCATCTTTTCACTTAAATGGTTGCAGCCATAAAAAATATTATTTCCCATACTGATATTCGCCGGCATTTTCACGTCACGGATGATCGAATTGGCAAAGGCATAATTCCCGATTTGCGTAATTGAATCCGGCAGAATCAGATCGGTTACACTGGTATTATTGTAAAATCCCCAATCCGCTACCGCCGTAACCGGGTAAGAAATTCCCTGGTACTCGACCAGCTCAACCGGTGAAATCGGAATATTAATAGGCCGTTCATCATCGTGGAAGTTTGAACCCTGCAACACTGCCTGGTTATTTTCTTGATCAATGGCAAAACATAAACCTTCTATGATACAAAATGGATTGTTGTAATACTTCTTTATTTCTGCCAATGGCGGAACTATCCGATAATCATCAAAGTAACGGGCAGCTGCCCACATGAGTTTCTGGGTATCGTCATCAATCTCCGCATCGAATGCCCAGATAAATTGATCCCCATTAAATAACAGCAAGTCATTTTCATGCGCTTCTAACGTAACTAAATACTTTGCAAATGATCCGTTTTTTATTTTCTGCATTTTTTCTCCTTTTCGAATATCTTGTTTCCTCGGGAAACAGGATCAGCTTTTCTTAAAATAAAAAGAGACTCTTTCGAATCTCTTACGTTATATCTGCATTTACTTTTTCTTCATATTGATGAATTAATCTTGCAATTTCGTACATGGCAGCAATTCTGAAATCCTTAACCGGCTCTAAAATTTCATTTGTATGACTGTTAATCCAATTATCGCCATCCGATTTCAAGTGAGCAAAAGCTGGAATGATTGAACACTCATTAGCTTTTATCACGCCTTTTTTGTATATAACACCGACAGCAATCGAATGATTACCGCTTAACACAAAACAAACTTTAAGTTCCGGAAAATAAATCGCCTGATGATTTGAATCTCGAATAAATGGTTCTTTAAGCATAAACGTAACCTTTTCCCAGATCCGGTCAGGTTTCCATGGAATGCCAATCACACAATCCTCTGAAAGTACGATCTCTTTAGTCGTTTCTGATTGATATTCTTTGATATTTTCCCAAGTTCCATCAAGCGTTTTATAATCGGGAAAAAACCGTGTGTCTAAATCAATCGCTTCTTCTTTATAAATGACTTCAGCAATCAAAGAATACTTTAAGTCTTCTCTTAGAACCGTTAAAACGTAATTCAATACATCAATTTTTTCATCAATCGTCGCTGCGTAATGAAGGCAGTATTGAAGAAAACTAAAAGTCTCATCAAACTGCGACTTTTTGCTGATTTGAATCCATTCTTCCAGTGTTATTCTTTTTTGTTTGCTTTTACCCCATCTCATAAGTACCTTTCCAGTGTATGCAGAACAATCGCTCTGATCCGTTGTTCACTGATCGGATAACGATAAATTAAACTGCCCAACTCATTGCAGGCCACTTCATAGTTATTTTCAATCAGTGCCTGACGTAAAACCATTAAAAAATGCATGTAAAATAAGCGATTTCCATTAATAGTATACCATTCTTTTGGTTTCACATCTTTGAGTCTTTCATGAAATATGCTTAACGCTTGCTTAGCCGCTTCATTCCTTACAACACCTGATTTTTTGTGGGGAACATGGTATTCGCCAATAAGATCAAACATTTCTTTTGTAACGGTGTCCATTCCTAGCCATTCCTCCTTTTCTCATGCTTTTCTTGTTTCCTCGGGAAACAAATACGCTAAAATGATCGACTCTCTGATTTTCTGTTTCCTCGGGAAACAGATTACCTCTATTCTTCCGGCTCCCAGTCATCGTCAAGCTCATAATCTTCTTCCCGAGTCAGTTCCGCATGAACCCGGTCAAAACCGTCATTTAACAGATTGAAACCCTCATTTTCAAACCGCTCATGGATGTGACAAAGCAGCTCCGTTCCCTCAAAACGATTTTCCACAACCAGCAGGGCCTTAATCATTTCCGCTTCATTGGTCTGTTTCATACTGGCCAAATCCTGTTTGAGATCCTGGAAACCCAGGTTCTCATAATTCTTTGGTATCTGATCAATCGACTGATAATAATTCCCGGAATCCCAGATCAATTTCCCTTCAAACATCTGGATGCCATGGACTTTAATAAACTGGCTCCCGGTAAAAAGCAGGGCATCACTGCCCTGCACATCCAAGACCACCGTCTGATTCGCTCCATCGGTTCGAATGAAGTCCCCTTTTTTAACGGCTGCTGCTGTCATTACTGAACCCCCTGCTCATTTCTTTTCAAAAACTGTTTAAACAGTTCTTTATTGGCCTGCCATCCCATGATATTGGGGGCATACTTGCTAAACTGCGCCGTCGGGAAGAAGGTTTTAAGGGTTGCTTCTTCTTCCGGGGCAATGAAATTTAATAACAGGTTGATTTCCTCCAGTTCGTCTTTCTGATAATGAGCCATGACTTGATTTAAGGCTGCCCGTTCGAAACACTTACCGGCCCCGCACAGAATTTTAGTGTGACCCTGACTAAAGGGTTCAATCACATCCTCATTTAAAACACCCACATCAAAGATGATGTAATCATATGTTTTCATGACCAGGCCATCCTGAAAGAAATAGTCGACGCCCTTTGTCTGATGCCATTCGCCGTCCTCGATTTCTTCTTTTTTCATGCGGTAAGCTTCGATAATCGATTTGAGATGATTGTGGTCATTCGCTTCCATATAGGCCACCATTTTTCCCTGGTTGGCCAGATAGTTGGCCAACTGAATCGCCGTTGTGGTGGTACCGGTACGGCGCTGAGAGCCGGCCACGATAATAAACTGTTCCTCATGTTCCTCATTTACCACTTGTTCTTCCTGTTCTTCCTGTTCTTCCTGTTTCATTGGATCGGCTATGTCTTTCTCTACAAATGGTATTTCAGTCAGCGGTTGGTCTTCGCTGACTGGCTTCCTGATTATTTCTGCAATCGATGGTTGTTCAATGGCCACCGCTTCATGGATCTCATCATTTAGCAGCTGATCCTGATAGGTAATCCCGGTTCGGCTGACTGCTTTTAATATCAGGTCTTCAAATTCCCTGGGCTCGCCGGAAATGATATTGTAAACTTCCCGGTTCAAAAGCTCCTGTTTCAGCTCCGGGGTAATCTCCCTGGCAAAGATTATGAGTCGCTGTAAAAACCACTGTTTAATACCTTCAATGGCTTTAAACAACCCTTCTGGTATGTCCGTCAGACACTCCAGATCCACCGCCAGATAGCGGTAGGATGCAAATTTACTGAGGTCATTTTCAACAAAGGCTGCCAGTTCATAATCCCCGATGAATTTCTTGATCGGCATTCCGTTTTCTTTTTTTAGAAAATCAAAAATACCATTGTTCTGGTTACTGGTTACATATAAAAGCATGATTCGTTTCCTCCTATTTCGTGAATATTAGTACAATTAAGATAATAAAATTGATGATGGAAAATCCACCACCAATGATAATAAAGAGCTGTTTGAAGCCTTCGGCAAACAACAGGGTATTGACCCGCTCCATTAAACCTTCCATTTTTCCCAGGGCTTCATCACTCTTAGTTCCGATTTTATCCAGTGCGTCACTGTATTTGCCGGTGAGTTGATCCAGTTCTTTTTCCCGCTCTCCCACGATATCGGTTTTAGTCTGATTAACCTGCTCAACCAGATTTGTAAAAAGCTCATTCAATTTCTTTTGGGAGACTTCTTTTGATTCGTCAAAATGCTGACTGAACGACTCAAAGGTTTTAACAATGGTATCGCACTGCTGTTTAAAGTCGATGGTGTTCTTTTCGATGATGGCCAGCTGAAGATCATTGCTTTCGACCCCATCCCGGAAGGTTTCCATTTGATCTTTGATCTGATCTGCCATTTTTTTGATGGTTTCTTCTGATCCCTGAACACTGATGTTTGCCTGCATGAACATCCGCTCAATGCTCTCGATCCGTTTAAATTCACTTTCTTCTTTTTCAGCGTCTTCCAGGTTTTTTTCCACCTCACTCAACTTGCCAATGACCTCATTAACCGCATTAAAGAGAATCATATTGGATTCTTCCAGATCCTCGGCTTCCTCATATTTCTCCCCGGACTCCCCAACTAACTCCCGGATATCTTCCATCAGCACTGAAATATGCCGGATGTGTGAATTTTTCTGGGTATAGGACTCTCTGAAATAAATGAACTGCGATGCAAATTCCTCAACGGATTCCTTGAGTATCTCCGCTTCTTCTGGCGTCATCTTTTCATCATCCACGCCATTGAGAGTCTGCATAAATTTGAGAATGTCATCTCTGAAGCTTTTCGCTTCCTTGGTCTTGTTGGTTTCCACTTTTTTCATCATTCTACCTCTTTCTTTGATCTAATTTTTCATCTGAAAGTATAGCCATAAATCAACAATCTTTTGCTTTTTCGTGGCGTCATCCTCCTGTATACTATAAATCGGAAACTATTTCCTGCCCATAAGAAACGCCTGAAGATCTATTTAAATCTGTTTCCCCGGGAAACAAAATCATTCCCCCATTCTTTCATATTCTTGGATATCATCAGATTTAGCTGTATTCGTCAGTTGAATCCGTGTCGCTGTCTGATATTTAACGGTATAGATCGTCTTAATCTCAGCAATGGTTAAAATAACCTGATCCTCATTGACCTCATAACGGCCTTCTTTTTTAGATTCAGCTGAAAGCCAGGTCACTTTCCCTTTATCATCAAAGCGGATGGATTCATCCACTTTGATGTTTTTCCATAGACCCGTTAACACCATCTGATTTGATGAATTGAGGGTGTTTTCCCCAGTTGTTGATGCCTGAAAGCGTAAGACCGTGCCATCTCCTGTTTTTAGCACCAGCGTATCACCCAAATTTATCGAATAGGTGCAAACTATATCTTCTTTATTCAGCGCTGGCACGTCTTCCTGTTTACCATCCGCTATGGCGTACTCAATACTGAGCACAACATGCTCGTTATCAATTGTGCATGTCCCGCCAGAATTAACCGCATTCATTCCAAATCCCATGGTATAGCTCTGGTCATGATTAATGACCAGGTAGGTCTTGGTGTCCGGATCATACCAAGCCCCGTAAACCTTATCTTTCGGTTCCTCAACGGTTTTTTTTAATTCACTGAGTAATCCGCACCCGCTCAGTATTAACGACGCACTTATTAATGCTAAAATAATTAGCCACTTATTTTTCTTCAATGACTTGATCCTCCTTTAATTTCCAGAATAATTGGCTGCCCGATAAAAGCTGTGATCCCCAATTTTTCCCATGAATTCCTGTTGCTGATGCCACCATGATACTTCGGCAGCTGCATAATTAATAAAGTACTCGGTCCCTTCCGGAAAAACCCGCTTACCCTCCAGTGCTTCTTTTCCTGCTTGAAGTGTTTCAGCTGAAGGCGTGATCCCATATATCCGACCGTCACTGACACAAGAATATTGATTGGGAGACGTGATTACCTGTTTAAAACCTTCCCCTTTTCGTTGCGACGAATAGATAATGCACTGCGCCACCCCAACTTTTCCATCAAACGGTTGGTTTTCTGCTTCTGCTTCGATACACCGGTAATACCAGTCGAGATCTTCATCTCCCACCGAAGCTGCCGGATATTTTGGTGTACCATAGCCGGTAATCCGCAAGTCATTGATGGTGAATTCATTCCGACGAATCTTATAATAACCCGGAGTTTCACCGGTATTTCCTTCAATGGTATTGACATAGGTACCATCACAGGATTCGACGATTCCCACATGTGAGTAGCTGCCATTACCGCCCCAGGAAACAAAGATTAAATCACCTGGTTTGGGGAGATAACCACTACTTCTTGACTGATACTGTCCCCGTTCCTGAAACCATTCGACGCCAGTGGGGACATAGGCAAATTTGGGAATCACCCCGGATTCGATATACCCACATTGATCAGCACACCAGGAGACAAACATGGCACACCATTCATCCCGATATGAGAAGCCGTACCAACTCCAGTAGGTTTGACCACCAACATTACTCGCTTTGCCATCTTCCGCTAAAGCGACCTTGACAATATCTGATCCGCCGGCACCGTAGCCTCCGGAATTGTTTGGCATCAATGCTTGATATTCTGTTTTAAATTCCAGAATGACTTCCAGTATATCCGGATTGGTAATTAAGCTGGTCAGCATGGTTATCGGTGTAGATAAAATATAAACCAGGGTCAAGACCAGACCTAAGATCAACCCCAGCAGTCCAGCAATAATACCCAGGACAATATTTCGCAACTTTTTGTCCGATGCAACCGCTGTCGCTACTTTGGCAAGGACTGGAATCGCCATGACTACCGACCACCCCGATCCCCAAAATACTTAAACTTGTAATCCGCCACATCAAAGGACATGCTGATCCGATCCCGACCGATGATAAAGAGTCCCTTTCCTCTGAGCTTGGCGGTTAAGACTTCCTGCTCGGCTTCAGTTAAGAAATAGAGTTTTTTCAAGTCCTGAAGGTTTTGTCCAGATGTCCCCAGCATGATCTTGTAACAAGGCTGATCCAACAGCGCCTGGCCGTATATTTTAATGGCAGGGTTAAGAAAATCATCAACGGCATGGGTTGCAATCAAGATCCCACCTTCGTACTTCCGGTCACGTTTCATGGCATTTCGCAGGAATACCATACTTTGAGGCACCCGATTATCAATCATCAGATAGGCTTCATCACAAACCAGAAGGATCCGCTCATGACGATCTCGACTCATTTCCTGCCATGCCCAGGACAACAGGTTAAAATACTGGGTGGATTTGATGGTATCCGATGAATTGTTCAGATCAAAGGTATCCAAGCACACACACCGGGCAGCGGATTTAATTGAGGTATAGCCCGACCATAAGAAAGAATCCCCCCCAATGGCCAGATCTTTAAAGATAATAGCCAGATCCCGGTAGTCCATATAAGATTTTTCACTGATTCCCCGTTCCTGTTCGGCTTCTTCCCGTTCGATCAGCAAATCGTACAGATCTTTGAAGGTTGGAAAATCGGTATTTTTCATGATCGTCACATCCGTGTCCCAGAAGATATTGAAACGGTTGTAAAGAGTGATGACTGAATCCTTAAGTAGCGCTCGTTGAATATCGGTAAGATCTTTAAAGTACAACGAAAAAAAGACGTCCAGCGTCTTCAAATGTAGGGCCATTGCACCAAATTTACGAGTATCCTTTTCTTTTTGCGTTCCTGCTTCCTT
Organism: Acetobacterium sp.; assembly: GCF_030652775.1. Classification (GTDB taxonomy): domain Bacteria; phylum Bacillota; class Clostridia; order Eubacteriales; family Eubacteriaceae; genus Acetobacterium. The sequence continues at coordinate 17,291 of NZ_JAUSPS010000043.1, forward strand.
CTCATCATCCTTTTCAATATACATATCTTCTTCCAATGGCAAGATCTGAAGGGGGTTGATCATATTTTTGCCATCCCCTCCGGCGTTGATCCAGTCACCGCCAAGATTTCGGCACAGATCCTGATACTCTCGTTCGGGATCAATGAAGATGATCCGGGTTCCCATGGCGTATTCCATCAAAGCAATGTTCTTGATGATCGTTGATTTCCCTGAACCTTGATCACCGAGAACGACCACGTTAGAATTCGTTCGATCCTTGCCACGCTTCCAAAGATTTAGAATAACTCGACCGCCCGTGGAGTCCTTGCCATATAGAAATCCTTCCTGATCGTTATAACCACAACTGGCAAAGGGAAAGCCCCCTAAAACGGATGAAATGGGCATCACTGTTTTAATAATCTGTTGAACGTTCTTTTCCTGAGTGCAGGCTGGAAAGAGATTTCGGAAAGCTTCCTTTTGCAAATAGGGAAAGGAACGAATCTTCGTTTTTTCCATTAGAAAGGTACTTTGAACCTTTCGACACATCTTATTAAAGACTTCCCGGTCATTGGCCATGGGCATAACGGTTATTCCGACACTGCCAACCACTTCCTGTTCAAACTCAATATTTTTAAGCATTCTAACCGAGTCATCCTCCCGTTTTATTGCGTTCATCTCAGCCAGAGCATCCTTCCCTCTGGCTTCCTGGGCCTTTTCTCGGTGCTGATTAACAGATTTGTTAAGATTATTAATAAAATCGGCATTTTCAATTTTATCAAACTCAATGGAGAAGACTGTACCGGGAATATTGGACAGTTTACCCAACCAGCCATAATCCCGATGAGCCGGATATTGGATCACCCCATATACCCGAGCCAGGTATTCACCAATCCACAACTCATTCGGCTTAATCTCCATGTTGATGGGTGAGATGATATTCATCAGGGATTTGTTTTCAAATATTTCATCTTTTTTTGTCCGACCAAATTTAGACACCCGTTTTGGCTGTTCCGGGTGACTTTCCTCACTTTTTTCAAAAAATGACCGCCGTTCTTTTGAGGGTGTTCTTTCCTTCACTGGTTTTTCCTGTGCCATCCGTTCTTTTCGACTTTCTCGTGATTTCTCGTGCTTACGCATATGCGACCTCCTGTGTTTGATCTTCTACTATGAACTGACTTTCATGACTATTCTTATATAAATCCATAATTGTTGTAATCTGGGTGCCATATTCCATATCTTCTAGATGGCAATAGGCCGGATTATTGATTAAATTGCAAAGTCTGACAATTTCCTGCTGCTTTAAAATCTCACCGGTGATTGTTCCACTTGCCAACCGGCTTTCAATATCGGTAATCCGTTTGAGAAAATCCCGTTCAATGCCGACTTCATAATCTTCCCAAACGACGAAATAAAACTGACGCTGAACGATTTCGCCGGATTCGGCAAAGTGATGCATCTCCAGCATTTCCTTTCCCAGAATGTCCTTAACCACTGGCTCGGTGGTTTGGGTCCAAATCCGGGAGTATTCTTCTACCAAAGGAAAGATATCTACCGGCCTTTCCACGGAAAGAAAGCGCCAGGAGGATTCCGGTGCCATCTGTGTACAAAGCTGCTTACACAGTGAGCGTTTTTCATTTTGAGACAGTAAATCCAGAGAGATGGCATCCACCCGGTAATAGGCACAGATATTATTGTCTTTGGTATAAAGGAAATTTCCTTTAATATCTTTGACATTAATAAAATCGTGCACGCTATTGTGCTCCGGCTCCTTCTTTTTTCCTTTGAATTGAACCGTCTTATTTTTCTTATTCCAGAAATTCATGATAATCAGAGCGATAACGCCCACACAACAAATAATAATAGGGATGATTTTATCCATTTCGACTCCATTTCCTTTTATTTTCTGTTTCCCGAGGAAACAGCTTTAGCTTTTGCGACTTTTGTTTCCTCGGGAAACAAGTTTCAATTTAGTTTTTTGTTTCCTCGGGAAACAGGATTACATTTCCTGTTCCCAAACTTCCTCCTGCCTTTCCTCCAGTTCCCGTTTAAGATCTATTTCTTCTGGCGTAACCGGTTGATAGCTTAAGTACTGATCCAGCTCCTCCACATGATCCTGGTATGTTTTATTCATTGATTTAAAGGTCGCATCCCGTCGCTTTTGCTGATCACTCCGGGATCCTTGAAGGTTTTCCCGATATGCCTGGTATGTTTTTTCCAGCTTTGCTTTTAAATCTTGCGAAGGTTTGAGATTATTCCGGGCCAGAAGCATCAGCGCTACCCCCTGCCTTTCATACTGGCCTTCCAATCCATTACTGTTTGGTTTAATATTCTTGGCGCAGTATTCCAATATCCCCGTAGTCAGCATCGGATTATCGACCATTTCCTGGCTATTTTTTATATCGGGATACTCACTTTCCGGCAAATCAGTTTGAGCAATGTCATAAATCGACCCCATCACAAACCGGGGGCCTTCTTTTCCATCATTAGGAACAAAGACCTGGATCGGATTTTCACCCTCCGAAACCTTTATGCCGTTCTCTAATAAGTCATGAACATTGGCTACCTGGATGGCATTAGCATTTTGAGCAAAGATCAATTGTTGATTCTTGGTGGTGTACTGCTGGAAGCGGGTAGAAAACTGAATGAAATCTGCCAGTTTTTGTGGATCGGAATCAAACCCGTCATGGAGATCTAAAAGCATCAGTCCATATTCATCAACGTGATAGATCCGATCCGTAATCGCTGCATTGGCCATCACCTGATCATCCATCATTACTGCATCATTATCCTTTGTTTTAGCTGCTTCGCTAGTGTTTATTGGATTGGCGTCATTGCTGACGGTTCGGGTTTCTGAGGGTGATTGATTAATCGCATGAATGGCCCGCATCAGATCCGACATGGTGTTTTCCATGATGAGCAGCAGATCTCTGATTTTATCGATTTCTGGCGAGTTGGAGTCCAGCGACAGGGTTTTCGTTTGAATGTTTTCAACGGCTTCGGCAGCTACAGCTTCCCGATCCGGATTATTTTTTTCCGCCCGGTTGATTTCATCAATCTGTTGATTGGCCACATTTTTGATCTGTTCAAACCGACTATTAATGCCGTCGAACTGATTAACCATCCAGGTTGCAAAGCCGATCCGTGCCCGATTGGTCACGTTAGAAAAATAGTTTTCGATGCCCTGACCTACCGCAATGCGTTTGTCATCGATCTGGATCATCTTCTCACCCAGGGAACGAATCACCGTGCGCCGGGGGATCCGACTGTCCTGGGCTGCTTCGGAAAACTGCTCCAGGGTTTTATTAGTACGTTCCACCGCCTGATCCAACGCATTGATCTCTTTGACCAACGTTTTTTCTTCCCGGGTAATGGGGTTGGGATCAATGAGCTGTTCCATATTTTTTAAATCAATTACTGGCTCCCGGGTTTGCTGGATCACTTCCCGACTAACCAGTAGGAACTCTTTAAATGCGCTATCCAGCTTGTCAAGCAGCTCTGAATCAATGGGCTTGTCAGCACTTTCCAACACCGCCTGATTCTCAGATTTGACTGCATTGACGTCACCCTTATTATCATTCATAGCCGGTTTTCCAGCTGCTTGCGGCACCCCGACAGGCTGCTTCTGCATTTTCGCTTTTTCCGATTCCACGATGGCATACAATATTCTGGCGGTCACCTCACCCAGCTGTAAAATCTGATCCATTCCAACACTCATACTTGCATTTTGTCCATTTGCCATTTCTATTCTCCTTTAAAATTATTCATAAAAATAAGCGCATCTTTTTCGTTAGAAAATAAATGCGCTTCCACTTCCATTAAATCCCGAGTAGACCGGACCACTCGTTGATCCGTCTTTTCTTTTTCAATCACCACATAGGGAACACTCTGGTTATCACGATCCAGATAAAACAACCACCGACTTTTATCCCACACTTCCATTTTTAATGTCTCATTCACAAAAGGCAATGCGATAAAACGATGGTATTCTTCATTAGTGCGCCCCATGGTGCAGTACCTTGATTGGATTTCTCTGTTTTTTAATGATCATATCCTGGTATTCTTTTTTCGTAATGATCTCCAGCTGATTATAAAAGAAGCATTTTTTAGAATGCTGCAATTGCACTAAGACAAAGAAATCATAACAGTCCAGGACAATTCCCGGCTTCGATACTTTTTTGTTTTTATCAAATTTATCCCCTTCCAATCCTGTACCTGTTGTTTTGACAGTCTGCCCGATCTCAAAGACCTGGTTGAGCGGGCATAACCGCTCACATCCGTTTTTTGCCGTACTTATATTCATCCTCACCCTCCTGAATTTAAATTTTTAATGATTTCCAATAAATTTAAAAAATCCTGTTTGACATTAGAATAATCTCGAAATAAGTTTCATAATTTATTCTTTTTGTTCATTAATAGAATTTGTAGCTTATCTTATTGTTTGATATAATTAAAAGAAACATCTCTACAGGAGGATTTTAATGTCTTTATTAGAAAACATTCGAAACATCGTGACTTTTTCAATACCGATTATTGCTTTTATTTTTCAGCTTATTGAATTTTTTAAAAGGCAAAATTCCAGTGATTATTCCTCATTGACAAATTATAATGGCCCTATAATTTACACGCAAATCAATAATTTTGTACAAACAGAACCATTTAAAAGGAATACACTCACTAAAATAATTGATTATGCAACATCATTTATTTTCTTAATCTCTGTAATCTTACTTTACATATCAAATTTTGAAGCACCAGTGGTTGATGGAACCTTTAATCTCTCAGTTTTTCTTATGTCCTTCTATTCAACAGTTAGAGATTTAGGCGTAATTTTTAGTATGGTTGCAATTTTTTTGTCAAGCATTTTGCTCATACTTTCCGTGATATTTCGTAATGCATCTAACCCAACATCAAACTTCGGAACTATTTTTTATTACATATCTATGACTTTTAGCTTGGTGGTTGCTTTACAATATTGGAGTATCTATCCTTTCGAGGTATTTTTAACAAGAACACCAGATACTTCTTTATTAGTGAGCTTCTGCTCATTGCTTATCATTTTTTACTTTATCTTTCTATTCATTTTATGCAATCGACTAATTAAACTACTGATTCCTTCACGATATAATGTACTTAAATATATTGATCCTATCTATGCCTTGTTAGAAAATGGGGTATATTTAATTACCCCAATACTTGTTTTTATTGTTTTAGTTTATTTTCAAAACTAAATAGCTATGAATGCCAATTAACAACAAGTAAACAACAACACAAATTGGAAACCCAATGTCGTAATTTTGAGTGAGATAATATATTCCAGTCAAAAATATGAACATTTCGATCAAACAAAAAACAATATTCAACAATACAACTAAAAAATAGGATATGGGTTTTCCTATTTTCTTAATTTTTAATTCTTTGAAGCTTTTCATTAATTAACTCCTTAAAAATAATAAAACTCTAACTAAATATTATTGAGTAAGCTATATTTAACTTGAATCTTACTCATAACAAAAGTTTTAAAAAACAGCAAATCTTCATTCTCTTTCAGATATACCGAAATGACTGTGGTGGTACAAAATGGTTCCATACCAGAAATGGATTGATGGGGGTGTGATAAGCCATTACGTCGAGCAATTCAATCGCATAGGCTTTGTCATGACCCTTAAAATAGGCATCAAAGTCCTTCTTTTTAATCCCTGCTTCGGCTTCTGTTTCCAGCCAGATAGACTCCGGCGTGTCCACCATAATCCGCTTAATGGTAAACTCCCCAATAATCAAGCCCACCGGTTTGGTCACGTACATGACAATGGTATTAACCGGTTTTTTAAAGATCTTTTTCCGGTACTCATAGTGCTTCTTGCCATCAATGATCCCCTGTGCATACTCCGGTCTAATGGGCAGGAGCACCTTTTCTTTGCTTCTCACCGGATCCCCCTACTTTTTATTATTGACCTGCCAATCGTCATATACAGTTCCGTTGATATTGACGCTGTTGGTAGTCGTTGTCCCCAGCATCCCCCCAGGTGTCCAGGCATCGAACACCTCGGAATAAACCGTATATTCGGTATTATCCGGAAACCACAATGGGGTAAAATGCACCCGGGCACTGCTGGCCGAGAAGGGATTTGTTTTTAATTCCAGTACCGAGTTCGACAGATTGCTGTTATTTGTAATCCCCGTGCAGTCAGACAGGCGATTAAACTGATTAAAGCTGTCCTTTGCCGTTACCCCGGTTTTAAAATTAAACTCCGGAAAAACGGTACTGGCATTCTGCGCTCCGGCTAACCATTTATCCGCTTTGGCATCGCCGGTGCCGGCAACCGTTGTGGTTAAATTCAGGACATAGCCATAACCGGATTTAAAACTGGCGCCACTGTTGGCTTCCTGGGTTCCGTTTTTAATCTCCGGGGTCACCGTCAGAATCGCCCGATAGGTGTCTTCATAAAAGTTTGAGCCGTCATAGCTGTGGCGCTTCCATTCATTGGCATCGGATCGGATCACAAGATAGGTGGTATCCACCAATCCCGTCACTCCACCGTTATCCACACCGTAAATTTCAATGTAATACATGCCTTTATCATAGTGTTTGACCCTGGCCACATCTTCAATACTATGATCCTTTTCCAGATCGACCGTATACGTATAAGAACCATCGCCGTTTAGCGTCATGGCTTCGGTCTTCACATCATCCTGACTCCCGGCTGCACTCCAGACCTTACAGGTCAGACTAGCAATGCCGTTTGCAGCATTCAGATGGCCAACCGTGATGGTAAAGGTCTTTTCTGAGTCCTGGATCGCCGTGATCTGATTGGCGATAATGGTATCATGGGCAAAAACCGGGGTTGGCAATATAAACCATCCCAATAAATAAAGCAGGGTAAAAACCCTGCTAAACCGCTTCTTTCTATTCATTTTTTTCCTCCTTGGTGATTGAAAAAGAAATCAATTCGCTTTCCATTTGGCATACAGCTTCGTATCTTCATATACCGGATAAGCATCAAACCGCCAGGGATTGGTACAGCCGAAGTCCTTGTACCAGCCCACAAACGTAAAACCGTTCCGTGTTGGTGGATCGGGAGGTGTTATCAGGGTTTTATAGTTGGTAACAATCGGATCCACGGTGCTGCCACCCATCGCATCAAAACTGATCTGGTACGGATTGATTGACCATTTGGCGTAAAGTGTCACCGGCCCGGTAACCCGATCACCGGCGTGATTCCATGCCTGAGTACATCCGCTGTCCTTAAACCAACCAGAAAATGAGTAGCCGGTGAGTACCGGCGGGGTGATTGCTGGCAAGATGCTGTCATAATTCACCCCGATTGCCGGGATCTCATTTCCGCCTTTGGTATTAAAGGTGACTTTATAGACCACCGGTATCCATTTGGCTTTGAGTGTAATATCCCCCTGTACCTTGTCGATGGTGAAATTCCAGGGGCTTGTGCAGCCGGCATCCCGGAACCATCCCCCAAACGTGTAATTATTTCGTGTCGGCTGAGTTGGCGGGTTGATCGTCGAGTCATATTTGGTCGTGACTGAAGCGCATGCACTGCCTCCCTGGGTATCAAAACTGATCTGATAATCATTGATCGTCCATTTGGCAAAAAGGGTCGTTGCCCCCCGGATCCTGTCACTATTGAAATCAAAGGCATTGATACAACGGGCTTCCTTGTACCATCCGGAAAACGAATAACCGTATCGGGCCGGATTGGTCGGCTTGGTAATCAGAGTATCATACTCGGCGGTAATCGGTGTGATCTGACTCCCACTTTGTGGATCGAAGTTGACCTGATACTTGTTTTTAATCACTGGTTTCTCGCTGATATAGCAATAGGCCGCTGCCGAAGCGCTCTCTCCGCTGTTGGTGCTGTCCCAGGCGGTTGAAAAAATCCGGTTGCTGCCGGATATGGAATAACTGTTGTCGGTCACCGCTCCCCCCGGGGTGTTAAATACCACATACTCCGTGTCGGCGTTGGCTATGGCGGTGGCGGTGATGGTATACCAGTAATAGGTATGGGTGGTGGTTGTCACCTTCCCTTCGACGTCGGTACTGGAGGTTGTCCAGGAATAGGAGTGGGTTTGTACACTATTGGACGTACTCAATACCTGGGGATCAACGGTCCGCTCGGTAAAATCAACCGGCACTGCACTATCCAGAAAGGCGCTTCCTGATTGCACTCCCTGACCGGTAATTTTAATAGTTTCATTGCCGGCAGTCCCCGGATTGTAGGTTTTACTCCAGGTTTTTTCAGCTTTGACATAATCAATGGATTCCGGAGTGTCGACAACAAAGGTGGCACTGTTTGTTTTAAAGATTACCTGATCGGTTTCAAGCGGTGTGACGGCATAAACCTTAACCGCTGTATTGATCAGGTATTTATTCTGATTCGGTAATACGCCGGCACGAATGATCTCCGGGTTTTTAAATTCCTCGGCCTTGACCGATAAGTCTTTTTCTTCGCCGGTGCGGATCCCGGTTGACGTAATCGACTGGGGTTCAAAGGTCATGTGATCCGTTCCCCGGATTGTCGGGGTGTAGGAGAATGACCAAATATATCGATTCGGATCATCGGGATCATTTTTACGATTGATCCGGGTACCGTGAAAATAACAGTCCTCCAGCTGACACTTGCCATCCAGATGGCTTTGCAGCATTTCCAGGTCTTTCGTATCGATGATCCCATCATCATTCACATCAGTTGCTCCACAATGGGGACACCGCTCCCTAGCGGTATAGTCTTTACAACCACCATCGACATGAGCTTTTAGAATATCGTAATCTTCAGAATTAACCTGAAGATCCCCATTCATGTCCATCACCTGATTATTTCCTTTTATCTGCTCATCGCTGTATTCAGTTTGCGGGGTTAGTAGGAACTCACCAGTACCAGAGTTGATCAGAATTTGATCAACGTCCTTATTGGAGCTGATGGTAATGGTAATATTATCTCCCGATGTACCGGCTGTGCCGATAAAAGCCTTGGCTCCTTCAGCATAGACGAATGGTGAAAAAATCGGTGTGCAAAGTAAGATAGCCAACAATGCAAGAAAGACAGTTTGCTTTCTGTTCATGTATTTCTCCTTTCTCAATAAAGAAGTGATCGAGTTTGAACTTTAGTCTCGATCACTTCTTTTGTTAATATTATTTGATTTTTAGACACAGAAGCCGAATGCAACGCCATAGTTGGCGTGGGCAGGATTGTTACCGTAGTTGACGTATGATCCATCGTTGTGGACTCCAAAGTAACTAGTGTTGTTGCTCGAATACGGGGAACGACCCCAGTAGTACATAGCACTTCCTGTTCCGTTGCTTAACTTTTTAATCCTGCTAGCGTTATCCGTAAAGATCGGATATTTAGTCCCTTCTCCAGCAATAGTATAGTAATTTGTGCCAAAACATTCTTTTTCAGAGAATGTAAAAATCTTGTCATTGGACGTCACGAGCACTTGATTGTTATCGCCACCTGATGTTAATTTCTTAACGGGTTTGATGGCAGTCCGAAGATCGGCAGGTAACTGAGAATGAAGCGAAGTCGTTCCACTCGTATAGTCCGTGCTGGCGTAAATAGTGTTGATGGCATTCATCCATCCCCTTAAATCCGTGCCGTTCCAGCCGACATAATTAGTTCCGTTTGGATTCATGACTCTGCTTGTCGCCATCAAATTCTTCGTTCCAAACGTAATCCCAACCTTGCCGCTTCCATCACTCTTATCATCGTGATTAAAGTCATAGATTTGCATGGTCAATACCTCATTGGTAGAAAGGGTGATGTTTTTTGTATTCCCCACATCAAAATAAGTATTTGCCAACCCCGCTTTTGAAATATAAGCAATCTGATCCCAGCTGCACGCTTCAAGTGACGTTCCGATTGCCGGCAAGGTGATCCATTTAGCATAAAGCGTTGTGGGTCCTGTTACCTTATCAGTTATGAAATTCCATTCGGTCGTGCCGGCAGCATCTTTGAACCAGCCGGCGAAGGTTTGACCGGATTTTGTGGGGGTTGCCGGGGAGGATGTGGTTGTGTTTATTTCGGCTGTTTTAGATGATACTGTGGTGCCGCCTTGTGAGTTGAAGGTGACGGTGTATTTTGGGGCGGTTCCAAGACAAAAACCAAAAGATACGCCGTAAGCTCCCAGAGCATTAAGCCATGTGTTTTCGCCACCCTCAATTATTCCAATAAACCCTGTTGTTTCACCATAATATGGTGATCTGAGTCGCCATATAGCATTTGTTCCATTGATTTGTTTCACGTGATTCGAACCTGATTCAAATATTTTATACTGATAACCTTCTCCATTTAAAGTCACCTGAGTAGAATTTGCGGGTTGCGATCTGTTTGAATTAAACACCTCTTCTTGACTAAACAAAAATAATTTGTCCGTTGTTGTTATCATTGTATCCTTATCATTGGCCCCATTTGACGTATATTTATGTACCTCCACTATATTATTTCTTACAACAATTGGTATTTTGGGGAGAAAACAATTCGACTGCATCATACTGTAATCTTGATCAGGAGTATATAAAGGTACCGAATAAATTGTGTCTATACCATTTAGCCACCCTCTCATCTCAGACTCGCTCCAACCGCCGTTATTTCCGACGGCATTCATCATACTATGTTTTTCATTTAATAAATTCTCCATACCAAAGGTTATATTCGCTTTCCCACCCCCATCTGATTTATCGTCATGGTTGAAGTCGTACACTTGCATCGTGACCACTTCACCGGTACTTAAGGTCATATCTTTAGTGTCACCAACATTCCAATAATCATCGCCTTTTCCAGCATTTGCTACATTCGCTACCTGTTGCCATGAACAGTCTTTTAGTGCGGTGCCCTGTCGTGGTAGGTCTTTGGCGGTTCCCATGCAGAAGCCGAAGGTCGTATATGCGCTTCCACTTGATAAACTCGAATAACCACCATATTGTGTGATAATACCAAGATGATTAGTAAGATTTTCAGTTGGCGATCTCAATAACCAAGAACAATTTCCAATACTTACTTCCGGATTCGCTTTAATCATTGAATTTGCGTTCGTGAATATCTCGTATCTTTCACCTTCACCATTTAAACTACCAGTATTTGCACCAGTAACTTCTTTTTCGCTGAATAAAAATAACTTGTCGTTGGTTGTAAATAAGCTTCCTGATCCATTTGAAGAGTATTTTTTAATCGAATCAATATTTGATCTCACGTCTGAAGGTAATTTAGAATATATCGATTGATTACCCGTGAAGTCAGTTTCTTGATTTGTCGTTACAATACCATTTAAATTTGCTCTAATAGAACTATCTTTCCAACCTCCGTTATTATTTGGATATAGATATGTGTTATAAGAATTTGACCAACGCATGACGTTTTTTAAGCCAAATGTAATATTGGCTTTACCACTACCGCTACTTAATTCATCGTGATCAAATCCATAAATCTGCACAGTGACTACTTCAGTCGATCCAACTATCCTTTCTATTGCCATATCCTTTGTATCACCGACATTAAAGTAAACATCGCCTAACCCTTCATCCGCAATAATCCCGATTTCATCCCATGTATAAGAACTTAACGGATTACCCATTGGCGGCAATGTCTTCCACTTCGCATAAAGCGTCATATTGCTTACCACTTTATCCGTTACAAAATTCCAGTTAGAAACCAGCCCAGCATCCTTATACCACCCATCAAAGATCGCATTCGCTTTGGTTGGTGCGGTTGGTGCGGTGATCGTGGTGTTGAGGGTTGCCAAAGTGCCCGTTACAGCACTTCCTCCATTGCTATTAAACAAAACCGTGTATGTGTTAATTGTCCATTTTGCATAAAGCGTTCGATTGGACGTCACCACATCGCTAGCAAAGTTCCAGGCGTTCGTACAACCCGACTCCTTAAACCAACCACCAAAGCTATAACCCGTTCGCACCGGGCTCCCAGGCGAGGTTATTGTCGTATTTGCAGCGGCTGTTTTTGATCCTACAGCACTACCGCCTTGTGCGTTAAAGGTCACCGTATAGAGTGATACCCACTTCGCATAAAGGGTCGTCGCCCCGGTTATCTTATCGTTCGCAAAATCCCATGGTTGCGTTAACCCTGCGTCCTTATACCAGCCAACAATCGTAAATCCGGATTTTGTCGGAACAGCAGGCTTGGTCAGGAGTGTGTTGAGGGTTGCTGTCGTTGATGAAATGGCACTACCGCCGTTGGTGTTGTAGGTGACGGGGTAGGTGTTCGTGGGGGCGTTACCGATAGCGAAGCCGAAGTTGATTCCACTGTGTATATCTGCATTGCTCAACAACCAATCATATACCCCACCATTTGTATTTACAGCTAAATAATTAGTTGACCATCCGTAAACTGGTGATCTAGTCCACCACCAGCCGAGACTAGCGTTGGGATATTTTTTAACTCTCGACGCATTATTTGTAAAGATAGAATATTTATAACCTTCACCAGCTAGAGAATTAGTATTTGTGCCGTAAATTTCTTCATTGCTAAATAGGAATATATTATCCACAGACGTTTTTATAGTTTGATCAAGATGCCCTCCTGATGTATATTTTTTTACTGGTATAATTATTGACCTGAGATCTGAAGGCATTTTTGAAATAACAGAACTTGAAGTATAGTTTTTATATTGATTGATTGTTGTTGTTCCATTCAAATATGCCCTAACATCAGAACCGTCCCAGCCATAGTTATTTGTTTTACTTGGATTTACATAGTGTTTATCCACCATTAGACCCTGCATTCCAAACGTAATATTGGTTTTTCCACTCTCATTTCTTTCATCGTGATTGAAATCATATATGGCAAACATATATGTTGTTCCTGCAATACTTACAGTCTTAGTCTCACCAACATCAAAATAGGATTCGCCCAACCCCAACTCTGCAATCCGGTTAATCTGCGCCCAGCTCCAATATTCCAATGGAACACTGGCGTCCGGTATCCCCAGTATCCAGCCCGCATATAAAGTAACATCATTTGTGATCTTATCGGTTGAGAAATTCCACGGTGTTGTGCAGCCATTCTCCTGGTACCACCCCGAAAATGTATACTCGGTTCGTGTCGGTGATGCTGGTGATACCGCCAGGGTATCATAATCAACCATTTGTGGATCCACTGCGCTACCACTTTGAGAATCAAAACTCACTGCGTATTTAATTGGTGTCCATTTGGCATAGTAGGTTTTTGTGCCAACCGGAAATGCATTTGGTAAAATCGTAACCGGATCACCGCTGCAATCACCATTTTCATACCAGTTTTCAAAAACATACCCGGTTCTTGTGGTCGTTGGCATCGTCGTATCAGTAATCGCCCGATCCGTCACACCGTTCATCGTACTTACCGTGCTGCCACCATTAACAACAAATTCAATCGCTGCCGGATTTGCTGTCCACTTGGCATAATAAGTTGTGGTGCCAATTGGATATTGCCCCGGTAAAGCCGTTACTTCTACCCCACTAAAATCAGCTTCTGCAAACCACCCGGAGAAGGTATAACCGGCTCGGTTCGTTGTCGGCATCGTCGTCGGTGCTATCGCCTGATCTGTCACCCCAGTCATCGTGGTTACCTCACTGCCACCGTTGACATTAAACTCAATGGTAGCCGGATCCGCTGTCCATTTGGCATAATAGGTGGTGGTACCGATCGGATATTGCCCTGGTAAGGCCGTTACTTCCGCCCCACTAAAATCCGCTTCCTGATGCCAACCAGAAAATGTATAGCCGGCTCGACTCGTTGTCGGCATCGTCGTATCTGAAATCTCCTGATCCGTTACACCGGTCATATTACTTACTGTGCTACCACCGTTAACGATAAACTCTATCGCTGCCGGGTTTGCTGTCCATTTGGCATAATAGGTCGTCGTACCAATTGGATATTGTCCTGGTAAGGCAGTCACTTCTGTCCCACTAAAATCAGCTTCTGCAAACCACCCGGAAAACGTGTATCCGGCTCGGCTCGTTGCCGGCATCGTCGTCGGTGTTATCGCCTGATCCGTCACGCCGGTCATCGTCGCAACGTCGCTGCCACCGTTGGTCACAAACTCAATAAAAGCCGGGTTTGCTGTCCACTTGGCGTAATAAATGGTGGTGCCGATAGGATACTTCCCGGGCAGCGCTGTGATCACATCTCCACTAAAATCACTATGGGCAAACCATCCCGAAAAAGTATAACCGTCCCGAACGGTGATCGGCATACTGGTGTCCAGGATCTCCCGATCGGTGGCGCCAATCATTTTGGGTACGTCGGTACCATTGTTCGTGACAAATTCTATAGCTGCTTCATCCGTTGTCCATAAAGCAAATAAGGTCATGTCCCGGGTGACTTTTTCAACCGTAAAGTCCCAGGGAGTGGTACCGGAATCTTCCTTGAACCAACCGCCGAAGGAATATCCACTTCTTAACGGATCGGCTGGTTTTGAAGTGACCGATTCATTCTGTGCTTTCTGATCCAGCACCGCACTCCCGCCCTGGGAATCAAATGTCACCGTATAAAGGTTAACGTCCCACTTAGCAAACAGGGTTAAATCTGAATTCACCCGATCACTGACAAATGTCCAAACGGTGTTACACGCTGCCTCCTGATACCAGCCTTTAAAGGTAAATCCCGGTTTATGCGGATCATTCGGCTTGGAAATCATTGTGCCATAATCAGTATGTATTAAACCAATCAAGCTCCCGCCCTGGGAATCAAATGTGACCGTTAAGGCGGTGGCATCCCACTTACCATACAGGGTAGTGTCGCCGGTGATGGTATCTTCGGTAAAGTTCCATGGCGTATTGCATCCGATCTCCTTGAACCAGCCCAGAAAAGTGTAATTGCTACGGGTTGGGCTTGGTGTCGGTTCCTCAATATTTGAGCCATATTCCACGGTAATGGGACTAAAGGCATCGGATCCTCCTTGGGAATCAAAATGGACGGTATAGGTGTTAATTTCCCATTTAGTATAGAGTGTGGTGACCCCCATAATCCGATCCGATTCAAAATTCCATGGTTCGCTATAACCGCTATCTTTAAACCAGCCTTTGAAAGAGTAACCTTCCTTTACCGGCTGTCCGGGTTCCGTCAGCAGCGTATTATATTCAGCGCTTTGGGTAGATATTTCATTACCGCCGTTTGTATTAAAGTAGACCTCGTAGGTAAGGGGTGTTTTAACAACTTCCTCATATAAGGTATATAAAGCCTGTACTGGATTGATGAGCACATCATAGATAACCGGGATATCCGGATCAACGACTACCTCAACATCATAGGAAAAGACTTCGCTTTCTCCGGCCGCAGCACTCAAAGATTTAAACGCATAATGATTAGTTCCCAGGTTGACCGGAACAAACTCAATCGTCCAGACAATCTCATTGGCCAGTTCATTGACCGACCGGCTAATCAGCATCCCGTCACCCAGGGAATCGGAACCAAATTGTTTCCCGACGCCACTGTCTGTATTGGTAAAGGTCAGATTCTTCGTGGCCCGATTGGTCACGACCTCAATTTTGACCGTTTCATTCTTATAATACGGTGCTTCCGTTACGGCCTTGATCGATTTAATCACCGGTGCCACTGTTTCATCAGCCGTATCTTCCCCGGGCACACTGATTGGCGGTACCAGGTTGGCCGGCAGATCGGTTGGCAGCGTATCATCCACTTTCGGATCCGGTGGGGTGCTTTCCTCCAGTGGCCGGATTGTCAGCGTCCGATGGGTATACTCATTTCCACCGGAGTTAATGGTGCCCTCCGGATAGGGTGAGATCGACATTTCCAGATCATAGCTGGTCACCGCACTCACGTCCGGAGTATGCCATTTGATATAGCTGTAGGACTCGGTTTTTACTGGCGCCACCAGGGAATCCGTGCCGATCACTTCGCCGTTGATCTTATAGGTAACCGTCAGCTCACTCCCCGGGGTGGCGCTGATATTGGAATAGACCGGGGTACTTAAAATAACATCCGTGTTGGGCCGATAATCGTTATCCCGGGGCTTATTGTATTCGGCTGGTTTAAGCGCCCGAGCCATCCCCCAACCGCCATATTTAACCTGTTGATCGCTAAACCAGCGATTAAAGGGTATGGCAGCATTCTGATCCACCCCGGAGCCAGCTGCCAACCCATACCAGGTACTATTGGTAATAACTGAATTCCCCATCAGCAGGAAAGCCAACCGGGACACATGCTGCCGATTCTCATTCGCTTTCCAGGCATCCGGCTGTTGTCCGACCCAGGCTGTCCAGCGGGTTTCATCGTAACGCCAGTCCATCTGGTGTTTGATCTGAGAAACTGCAAAATCAGTAGCTGATAGCGCATAGCCATAATAGGATCCCGGATGGGCGGTATTCTTCACATAGACGATACTCACCGGCTCATAAACAATCAACCACTCGACCTGATTAGTAGGATTGTCATTTATTACATTTGGTAGAATCCCTTCGGGATTCCAACCTGTTCTGGTTTCACCATCAATGGTAAACTCAAGATTTTTAACTAATTCTTCTCTGGATGTTCCTTGTTTTCCGGCATAATAATTTAGCAAACCAAATATTTTATATGGATCACTAAAATAATGAGCTACCTTGGTAATATTTCCAACCGATTCCCCATAAATAACACCATTGTCATAAATATCGCCATCACTGAGTTGTGGTACATAAGGAACATCGGAATCTGTCATAATATACACACCACTACCTGAAGCAAGCTGTATCGGATCCAAAGCATTAACATCCCCGCCTTTGCTTTGAAGTTCCATTAGGGTATCGACCTTGTTTTCTTTTGAAAAGAAAAGTCCTGACATGTTTGACGGTCGGGAACCACCAGCCCAACCATTCCAATTGGAAACCGGGGTCAGATAAACGGCCTGATTGCCAATTCGGTAAAAATCATTCATGTTGGATGAATCCTTATTGACCGTATCCGATTTGGCCACGAAAAGTGATGCCTTCCACATGTATTGATCTGAGTAATAGAAAGCATCTTCGGTATAGGTGGGGTTCCCGGGAACCGTACTGGAATTATCTTCAGCCCGGGCCACCATGGGAGTTATTCCCCATAAAAAACCTGTCAATAAAGCAATCAGCGCCAGCAACCAGAGTGGCTTCAGGCGACTATTTATACGCACGTCCATTCATTCCTCCTTATTTTCTGCATAAAAAAAGAACAATCCGAAAATTGTCCTTATGCTCTTATCTTAAATTAGTTACCAACAAATGTTCCGCCATTCTCTCCACCACTACTGTCAATTGGTGTCGCTCCTAAGTCTCCATTCCATCCCCCACCGCTGTCAGCTGCCGGTTCGGTGTAAGCTGGTGCTTCATAGGCTGGTTCAACATAGGTGTCCTGGGGTGCTTCATAACGTCCACCGGTGTCTTCATTGGTGTAGACTGGCTCTGATGCGATTGCCGGGGTATCAACCGTGGTCACATTGCTTTCTACCACAGTGCTGTTATCATTGGTCACGGTTTGGGCTTCGACGACCTTGCTTTCCACCGGGGTGGTGGTTACGGCTGTTGTCTTTTCGGTATTAATATCCTGAACCTTCACCGTTTTTTCATCGGCAGTGGACTGCCAGGTATCTGTATTGTTGGGTAAAAGTGTATAAATGCCAAGGCCAATCATGCCAGTCATTAGGACTCCGCCAATACCAAGAACAATCCGCTGTTTCAACGTTGTTTTTGCCAACCAGGTGGTTAGAGCTGCTACATTTGTTTTCATCATTTTACCTCTCTCTTTCATCATCTAAAAATTATATCAGAATACACCATAATCAACTTCCTGTCAAGGTTTAATTTTAATATTTTTAAATTTATTTTTATTGCCGACAAATTTCTTTCCCATCGGAAACATTTAACAAGCAGGCTGTTTTCTTTTTTCAATCCCTGTTTCCAACCGGCATACTATCCAAAGGTTTTTCTCCTTCTATCAGATTTTTCTTTTTTAATCACCATTTCCTGCTTTAGTAGTGATTGAATAAAACAACTGATTAAAGAACGATAGATTAAATACTCGTTTAAATTGATGCATGAATCCATATGATAGATACCGTGTCCCGAAACGCAATACCATAAACGATGGTATGCATCCTTATAGTGGCCCGTTTCAATGGCCATCAGAGCTTTACAGGCCATCATAAACTGGCGTCCCATTATCTCCCGTGTGTAGTAAGGGGCTATTATTTTTTCCTCGTAACAGCGTTGAATGTAGTGTTTTTGAAATCTTTCCAGGTAGTGCAGACCTTTAATCAGGATCGGTTTCATGTCTTTTTCATTAAATGGAGCATGAAAATAATCCGTATGCCAGTAATCATTGGGTTGAATTTCATTTAAAATATCAACCAGCGGTTTCGTTTTTGCCAGCAAACAAGGATGTTCCTCATTTACCTCTATCTGAACCATCGTCTTTAATTCAGTTATATTATTTATCACATTTATTTCCCTCCCAACGTTTCTGAATTTTATTTCTCACTATATCTTCTAAAACTTCGGTGTGTATCCGGATACGGTTACTCGCTCCACCACAATCGGTGGCGCATTAAACATCGTTCCCAAAAACCGCCAGGGCACCGAGATGGTATTAGTAGTTTCCACGGTGAGGGCATCCCCTTCGGCAGCTGCCAGCTGGGTGTTGGTAATCTTAACCGTTGTATCCTTTGGCTTTAAGGAGAACAGCACTTCACCAGCATCATCTTCCTTGACCCAGGTATTGCCATCCACCTTAAAGTCGATCATTTTTTTCATCTGAGCAAGGATCTGTTCCCTGTTCATTACTTCTTCCCAGTCATCCGTCAACTCGGCCTTGGTGTACGTTCCAGCATAGCCTTCCCGGATCCCCTGATAGACTTCCTCCCAATTTTCCTTGGCAACACCCTGAACTGACAACTCGACCGCCTGATCCAGCTGCATGACGATGGTCACAACCCGTAAATACTCGTACATCGCACAGAACAGCATTAGCAGGATTAACAACAGCACCGCAATAACAGGAATAGTCAACCCGGCATCCGTTTTTTTTAAACGCTTTACCCATCCCATCATTTATAGTACACCCCGCTTCGACCGCTGGCGGTGGCCACCAGTTCAATGTTAAACCCATCTCCGATGAAATTACTGAACCAGACAAAATCTGATTTCACTGTAATCTGAATGGGATCATTGATCTGAACATTTTTCGTTCCACCAATATAATGTGTCCCGACAAAACTGATATCTTTCGGCTCAAGACCGGTGATCGTCTGCATGTCTTTATAGGTATCGAGCACCGCTGATCCGGTATTTCCCACCAGCTCCGCATCTCGCAGGACTTCATGTGCGATGTAGTCTAACTTCTGATACTGGGTAAAGACTGGCAAAACACCTAAAATAAGAGTTAAAACAAACATCGCCAGCAAGAAGAATACCGAAAACTCCAATATGGCTGAACCTTTATCAACTTTCACCCAAAACCTCCTTTAAAATATTTTTGGCAGTGTTGTCATGATGTCATAACCAATGGCGTAAACCACCATGAGTAAAAATGTAAGTAATAAAAAAAACGGATACTTCTTGATTTTTTCCAGACGTTTGATCATTTCCATTTTCAATCGATTCTTTTCAAAAGATCGAAATTGAATCCCCAATCGTTCAAAATAAACCACACTATCATCACCCCTCAAGACCGTAATTAAACCCCGAGTCACATCCGATAATAGTGAACTTCCAACCCGGGCATCCAACCGTGAAATGGCATTTTCATAATCCGACGTTTTCATATCCGCAATCGTCACTTCCAGTTCTTTACCCAATTCACCGTCTGAGTTTTTCCGGTAGTCCACCAGAATGGCCAGAACGTCCTGGCGCTGCTTAATCTCCTGCTGAACCGTATTGACAAATCGGGGTAATTCCCATTCAATCTTGTCACGTCGTTTTCGCATCAGTTGATCAATCTTCCCAATTTGATTAGCAAACCGCTGAACTGCATAGAAAACCAGAACACAGGTAAAAATCGGATGGACAAATATCAGGATCAAACCCACTCCACAATACAGGCTGGATTCCACAAAAGCTCGCGCATAGACCATTTCAGGTGTGTCCATTGACCCCAAAGATTTTAATGCGTTGGTCATTTTTTTGTGCTTATAGGCATTAATCCGGACATAGGGAAGGCACAGATGAGACACCTTAAAAACAAAGGCATCGAGAACGTTCACCTTCTCCTTCTTTTTTTTACCCACCACCATCAGTGTTTTAATCTCCCGATGGGTTGGCACATCAAAAATTCCACCAGCCAACTGAAATAATCCATAGCCAAAGAGCATCGCAATACTGATTAAATAGGCTACATTATTCATTACTTATCCCTCCTTCAGCTATCGATTATACTCAATGGGTTTAATATCTTTAATGGCCGCATTCAGGGCTACAAAAACAACAACTATCACCAGTGACAGAACCAGCTTCCCACCTAGCGAAACAGTAAGGGATTGATACCAGTCTTTGTTGATCACATAAAAAAGGATTGGAATCCCAATATTCAAAAAAACCATGGTGAGAACGATTCTTAGTGGATTATACATTTCAGTTCCAAAATCATCATTCGCCTGTTTAATGTCCGTAAATTTACTGACTATCTGGGGCAGTGTATCGATCAGGTTAGGATTATCCTGACACGCAATCACTGATCGACACCATTCCTTATAAATCAGATTATCAATTTTTTCGCTCATTTCTCTGATAGCTCCAGGGATATCCGCTGTGATGTAACTAACATCAAAAACAAAGGCTTCAAATACCGATAAAACCGGCGGATTGATGTGATGCAAATTTTCTTCCACCGCTTTGACAATATTTTTAGAGCGGCCATAGGAAGTGGAAATCACTGAGAGTGTTTTTTCCAGTTCATCATTTAATTCCTTACGATACGTTATTTCCGCCAGCTTGATGTACCAGAACGGAAATAATGCCAGACCCACTCCTAAAACCGATGACAATAAAATATTTTCCATAAACAATCCGATGATGAAACCAACAATAAAGAAAATTGTTGATGCCATAACCAGGATCGCAAACAAGCTCTCCCGATTGGTTGCTTTTAATATCATTTGAGCTTCACGAATTGTTGTGGTCAGACCCTGAAAAGGCGAACGACGATCCTTTTTTACCGTTTTTTTAATCACCGATTGGATATCTTTTTTATCATGAATAATCCGATCCATCAATTGAGCTGTCAACTCAAAGGGAGAGATGTTAAATAATAAACATAGACCAACAATCAGTATCGTAAAAAGAAAAAAACTCATGCTGTTCATAAATCACGCTCTCCATTTTGCAAGTGTTTATCAATGAATCGATCCAGGGTACTCGTCGGAACCCCATTCGTAATTAACCATTGTTGCAGACTTTTCGACATGTTGTTGCGTTTTACAAAATGACCTTTGATAGTAACTTTAGAATCAGATATTTTTTCTGAACTGTCAATCTCATAGTCATACAGTGTCCGAAAGTTTGAATTCCCATGTTCATCAACTACACACTCGGTAATCTCCATAACTTTTCTGGAATAATCTTCCAGACGTTTACTGAATATAGCAATGGTAAACGCTTCGCTTACCAGTCGGTAAAGTACCTTATCTTCCAGCGTCGAATCCATCATACAGAGCGTCAGCATTCGGGTATACGCTGCCCGGCAAGAATTAGCATGGGTGGTTGTCAATACCGCATGGCCGGTTCGGGCAGCTTCCTGGGCTGCATAAGCTTCTTCTCCTTTCATTTCCTGGGGGACAATAATATCCGGATCACAAGTTAGCGCTGTTTTTAACAACTCTCTCGAATTAATTGTCCCGTGGGTTTTCCAATGAACCACGTTATTATCAATAACCCCATTTTCATCCCGGGTTATTAAATCCAGTTCTCTCACTTCTTCTTCAATGGTGATGATCCGTTTGCGTTTTTCCACATCTCCAAGAAGACCATCTAAAAGTGTTGTTTTTCCGGAGCTGGTTGATCCGGCGACAACCCCACTCAAGCCACTGGAAACGCATAGATTGATAAAATCAAACATTTCATCTGTCAGGGTTTCCTTCCTGATTAGATCATCCCGTCTCAATTTACTGGGATTGACGAAACGGATCGATGCCTGAACGCCGCATTCCTCATCAATGAGTGGCGGGCAGGTTGCTGTGATTCGAATATTGTTTTTTAAGTATCCTGTCACTTTCGGTGTCGCAGCGGATAACGTTTTTTCTGATTGCTGAAACAATAATCGAATCATGATATTTTTGGCTGATTCGGCCGATAAAAATGTTTGCGGAGCACGCACCACATCACCATTTTTATAGTGCAGCACGACATTGTCATATCGATTGATGTTGATTTCCTCCAGCTCCATATCCTCATTTTTTAAATAAGAATTCAAGATCCCATATTCACCCATCTCTGCGAAGATGCGATTCAGCAGTTCAATACTGGTGTATCCTTCAACCACTATGTGATGATCTTCAATATACTTGCGAAGATCTTTTTTAATCAACGCTTCATTTTTTTTCACATCACCTAGAGCCTTGGAATTGGTTCGACTGATATACTGTTGTACACGTCCAATCAGATCAAGCAGTTCCTGATTGCGCTTATATTGACAATTCATTCTGTTTCCTCCTTGGTTTTTCTAAACGGAATTTTAAAAAGCTTACGTTTCTGCGTTTTTTCTTTTTTGACGTATTCTTTTTGGGATCGTTTCATTTGATGTTCTACTTTTCTTTTTTTAGTCTTTTGTACCGTTATTTCTTCTCCCTGGATCAGCTCCTGGCTTAACTGGCTGAGTCCATTCACAAACTCCCGATTCCGTTTTGACTGTTTGAGGGATTTAATGGAGGTTTCCTCCAGATACGCCATCTGAATATCCATGCTGTAGGGAAAGGTATAACTGACCCCACCATATTTATCACCAACCAGCAGCCAGGAATCAAAGTCCCAGGGGTTATTTAACACCCGAATGGCCGTATCCCGAAACCCGGAAAAATCCTGGAGCATGGCGATAGTTCCGTTAAAAAAAGCAACGCTTTTTAAATCACCACCGCCGACCATTATGCATTTTCCGTAGCGCAAACCATACTGAGTAATCCAATCGTTATGAAAATTGGATTGACCATCGACAATGGCATATTTAAACTTCTGACCCAGGGTGACAAACAGGTCGATCACCTGAGCTTCCACCACCTCCGGATAACTCAGCTTTGAATCCTCACTACGGTATCCCAAAAATGCCAGGTATTTATTTTTGGGATGGTTCACTAACGTTTTAAGCAATTCTTCCTGGTCAAACCCGGCCATAGTGATGATCTTTCCCAACGACCCACCTTCCTTGTTGAGACTTGGAAACAGATAAGATAAGGGGCTGGCCTGATCTTCAGCAAAGATCAGCACCACGTTTTCCTTTGTTTCCTCACTGATTTTCTTGGCCAGCTCCAGACTGAGGGTTGTTTTTCCCCCGCCCGGGGATCCCCATACGGTGATTACTTCCATAGAGACACCTCCTGTTCCAATAATGTGTTATACTCGCTTTTCGGATCGATAAAAATTATTTTCTCGTCTTTTAAAAAATCGCTCAAGCTTTGATAATCACAACTCATTCCCACTAATCGACTTGATGGTTCCTGACTTCGCTCCATTAAATCCTCCATTTCCTGATCATTTTGTTTCCCGAGGAAACAAGATGCTAAATAATCCAATCTTTTATTTCCTGTTTCCCGAGGAAACAGATTAAATTCCACCGGCTTTAAAAACTTCATCTTGTTTTTGTAAAAACTGATTCGCCGTATCCTCATCGCCCCGATACATCAGAGCGAAGACGATGTTTCCATTCTTTTCAAGTCCAGTGAGTAGCTGCGCCTGAGCTTTATTGGCCAGTAGCGTGACTGTTGCAGGAAGTTCGGTATCGTCCGACAGCTTTTCTCCCCCCATATCCACCCCGGTCTGGGTGGTCACCGCCAGAACTTTGACATATTGCAGTTCCGAATAGACAGTGCTCCAATTATTGCCTGCGTCGGCATTATTTAAGATCATGACGACATCCCCGGGCATGAGCTTTCCGGAGATGCCGTTGGCAAAGTCCTTAATGGTCACCGAAACGATCTGTTTCCCCCCATCTAATGCACTCATATAATTTCCACTGGTGATCATGTCATTAACCAGCTTACTCTGAAGCACATAGTCCCCATATTCCAACTTGGCCGTCGAATACTTGCCAATTACCTCATTTTTATTTTTTATGACGTTAGCCGGTAAATTGTATCCGCTAACCTCCACTTCCTCAACATTCCGTTCGGTGAGTTGATCCCCCACCCGGATGGTTTCTTTGACCCGTACAATCGTTGTGGTGTTGCCAATCATTCCCGTGCCCATGGGCACGATCACAAAGGCCAACAGCAACGAAAACACGACCACAAAAAAACCAATCAGCATCTTGCCTCCATTTTTCACTGATACACCATCCTTTCTAACAGCATTAATGCAATCATAAAACCTGAGCACAGAAACGGCGCAAAGGCAAACACCTCGTTATGCTTCAAATGCTTTGCCCGGGAGCATAGGATACTTAGAAGTAATCCGATCATTAGACCCGTTACTCCGGCATCCCATCCCAGATAAAATCCACAAACGGTGACGAGCTTAACATCCCCTAATCCAATGGCCTGATCCTGTTTAGTTATTATTTTAATTATCCAGCCGGAAACAACCATCAGGATACCCAGCGTTAGTGCTCCCGGGATGGCCTGCTTTATTAACCATTCCCAACTCATCCCGAGACACCCTACTAAAAGAATCAGGGGATGGACAAACCGGGGAATAGTCTTAGTTTTTGAATCAAAGTATCCGATGTAAAACATCAGACAACTAAATAATCCGGTGCGTAAAATAATCACCGGATCATCAATCACCAACAATAAAAATAAAAAAGGCGTTACCACAATAAATGTTGTGGATAGAAACGCCTTTCCAAACTGCCTTTTTAATCCCAATCCCATCAAAAACCAACTACTCAAAACACCACTAAATCCTAACGCTGCCATTCCCTTCTCCTATTCCCACTCATTAAGATGGATGTAGGCATAGTGCTTACGGCCACGGTAATAACTGACGATGTGCTGAATCATGTCCAGAAAGGACTGATTATCCTTGTCGTTTTTTTTAAGCACCAGATAGGTCGATAAAAGCGTTGCTAATCCGCCGAAAAATGTTCCGATGGGATCAGCAAAGGTGACATAGTAAAGTGCACATAGAATGACGGTGATACATACCATCACCCCCATCAGAAAAACTTCCCGGACTTCCATCCCTTCAACCACCTGACGGTTGGCTTTAATCCCCATTGGGATATACAATTCTTCATGATACTCCATAAATTCCTCCTTTCCCTGTTTCCCCAGGAAACAGCTTTAAGTGATATACGCCAGTATCACCTCCCGAAACGGGATCAGCGTATTGGCAATGATACAAAATATAATGATATGTCGAATCCGCCGGACATATACGCCCTTTTCATCGGGTGAATGAATCATGTGAGTGATACAGTAAACCACCCGAAAGATAACTCCGACATTAATTAAGGTTAGCAGCAGACCGTAGATATTGTTTAAATCCGCAAAATAATCAATGGCTCCCATGAGACTCCTTTCTGCTCAATTTTCTGTTCTTACTTAACCGACCGCACCGCCACCTCCGTGACCCGAGCAATGGTTAACGCCTTCCCGGATAAATTCGCATTGCCGGCATGAACCATAAATTGTTGCAATAACGCCGGTGTGGTAATCCCCGCTGCCAACGCACTAAAACCGATTAGAAAATCACCAGTAGCCATCAGAATATAGGACAGGGACAACAGTGAAAGCTGAATAATGGTTGTAACCCCGGCCTTGAAAAAGGTCATCATAAAAGGTGCAAACACTCCATTATCACTTTCAATGAGTCCCACACAGGCCAGCGGAAACCCAATCTGCATGATCCACATCTGAACCCCCCGAGCAAGCATCTGAAAATAGAGCACCATTGCCCCAATAAAGAAAAAAAGCACTGCAAATGGCCCCATCCCCGCTTCAATCAGGCTCTTAACAAAATTTTCTTCATATAGAAATTTTGAATTCATGCTGTTTAATATTTCATACAATACCCCGGTACACACCCGGGCAAAAATCTGATAGAGCATCGGAAAAGCCACGATCATGACAATCGCCTTGATGGTTCGTTGCAGCATCGCCATGGGATCACTGTCCGGATCGCCACCAGTCCAGGTTACATAGGTTTCAAAACCACTTTTCGAAAATTTTATTACCAATAACAGCAACGCCAATTGATAGAATATCTGAGTTAAACCCGTTGATAAATCAAGACCGGAAGCATCCCCAATCCATTTATCAATATAAAACACCTGCTCAGCCAGGTTCTTGATGCTGCTGGTGATCACTCCGCTATTGTTAATTGCATCAAAGATAAAGTTTTTAAATATTGGATACATGTTTCTCCCTTCTCTCTTTGATTAAAAAAGAAAAGAACGGTTCTAAAAAACCGTTCTTTCTGAATCTAGCCATTTAAGGTTTTGGAATATTATCAAACAACGTCTTAATATTTGTTGTAATGGATGGTAGAATTGTCGTTGAAATGATATCCCGAAATCCATATAGAAAAAGTGCCACACCCAATAACCCGACAATCCACATACCCGCACCTTCAACAATCGATCCTGAATCTGTTTTAAACTCTTGAGTTTCAACATTCACGACTTGCGCATGTACTAACACCATTTCTTGCAATACTGCTTCTCTAAATTTGTTTAACATCGTTATCTCCTTTAAATTTTATATTTTTATTTTTCATTTCTATATCCGTGTTTCCTCGGGAAACAAACTTCACGAGCTTGGAAAATAGCTTAGCAGCAAGGTAATAAAACCATTGACCGTCATCCCAATAACCAAATAGATAAAGGTTGTTTTCATATTTTCTTTATATTTCACCTTTTCGTGATCGTCTGCCTGCATCCGTTTGATTACATTCCACCCAATGACTATCAAAGCCAAAAGCGGTAAGATAATATACAGAGCCAGGGACGCATCGGTCAGAAGCTTAACTGTTCCGGTTACCCATACAAATCCTGTTAACATCGTCATCACCTCCTTTCATTAGAAATTGCGACTCTTGATTAAATCTGATAGCGCTTCCAGATCCCCCATAGCTGAATCCCATTCTCCTGGTGAGTCGTTCTGGCATCACTGCGGATCATCCGGAGTTTGTTATTATGTTCTTTGCTGCCTAATCCATAGAAGTCATTAAATGACCATTTACTGATGTCCGGGGATGTCATAATCACCGGATCATTTCGACTGGTGACCAGATTGTAGGGCCGTCTGATCCGACTGACTTCATTGGCGGTCAGTAGCTCCCGTCCCACCAGATTCACCGATTGACTTGAATTTGAGGTGTAATGCTGCTGTGAAGATGACAGGGAATAAGATGTCGTGGTATATTTCCCCAGTCGTTCGGAAACTTCCTTTTGAGTTTCCAGATCCTCGGCTTGAAGATAAATCCAGGTTTCACAGTTGGATCGGATGATCCGGGCAATCTCCCGACCGTATTTTTCTTCCAGTTGAGCCAGAGATTGCACAAACAGGTTAAAGCGGATCCCCCGACCGCCACCAACTGAAAGCTGGGTAGCGAACTCTGGAATCTTGGTAAAATTTCCAAACTCATCTAATTCATAATTCACCCGGATCGGTAACCGTCCGCCCAGTTTGTCCGCAAAGTCCGACAGTGCACTGTAGACTTGAGTACAAAACAGAGCTGCCAGGGAGTAATAGGTAGTTTTGCCATCGGGCAAAATCATAAACACCGCCGTCGGTCGACTGCCAATGTCTTTGGGCCGAAAATCCGATTTACGGGTCATTTCATAGATCAGCGGATTGGTAAAGAGTCTCAAGGTGGTCAGCGCACTGGTGTAAAAGCTGCCCCGGGTCTTGGATGGGGCAATGTCTGAAATAGCTACCAGCCCCAACGCCGGATGAGTCGGATTCTCGACTTTCAGTTTCTTCATGTATTTAGCCAACATCATCTCGTCCCCCTGTTTGGGAGCCTTACACATCTCGGCTATGAAATAAAATACATTGGTCAGATTCTGATACTCCGGATTGCTCATGTTTTCAAAGACCACAATCATGATGCAGCTGGCAATAATACTGGCTTCACCGTTACTCCATAATTTCTCACCCTTCGTTTCCCCGACCAGCATCCCGGTAATATCCCAGACATAATCAATGGCCTGAGACATATTTCCGGTTTCAACCGCATCGATAATTGATTGAAGATAGTTTACGTGATTACTTTTTAGCGGGTCTTTAAAATCCAGGGTAAACACATCTATCCCACATTTTTTTAGAAAATGAGCGGTATAATCATAGTTTTCACCTTTGGGATCAGAAACAATCATCGATTCTTTAGCCATTGCCAACAGGCCGATGGTTTGCAGGATCACGGTTCGCCCTTTACCGCAGCGGGTAGCTCCAATAATTAAACCGTGAACATCCTCCCCGATGAAGTAGATTTTCTCACTATTAATTCCTTGTTGATCTTTTCCCAAAACTAGGCCGCCCATTTTGAATGGTTTTTTATTTTTCGTAATATTTTTATCAACCCAGTAATTGTCCTTTTTAATCTGTTTTCTTTCCTCCCTGCCACTTCGTAATAAAACTTGGATAAATGGATTATTCTTTCGAATGACCACGTAATCAAAGGCCCGATCCATTTTGTTCTTATCCAACCACCGAGCTGAACCATGCTGATTCTGGCCGGCTGGCTGGGGTGTTTGAATATCCGGGGTAATACTGATCAGCTCACTCTTATAGGTTTTGCTTTGGCCAATAAAAAAAGCCACTGCCATAAACAGGGCAAAGGCCAGACACAAAAGATACATGTGAAATGTATTTTCACTCACAACTACATAGTCAAACACTTCCTTTAAAGGAACTTTATAGGGTAAAATCCCCTGCCCCGTCATAAATCCATCAATGATCCGGATCAAAAACAGGCTTCCGATGGCCAGCAGCACAAAGACGAATCCGGCCATCACTCCACGAACAATTTTTAATTTCACATTTTCACCGCCGATTCCGTTCCCCGAGCATCATTAAAGGCACTGTTTTCCTTCTCCAGCATGAGCCAATCCTCCTTCGTTTCATTGGCTTTGATTGTGTAATCCAAATGGAGGACAATTTCCCGTTTATCATTTTCATAAGTTCCTCCCGTATTAGTACTATCTTTTTTATTTTCACTCACACCTCCTTTTCTTGATTTTCAAAGCTCATTCTAACTGGTGTCCAAATATAACATTCGCTACCCTCCATTTTCTGATTTCCTTGTTTCCCGAGGAAACACGATCAACACGAATTATCTTTTTTTTACATCCTGTTTCCCGAGGAAACAGATTTCCTTCATGCTTCCTGCACCCACTCATCTTCTGCTACGTCCTGAAGGGCTGCGTTTTCTCGCTCTTTTGAAATATGTTGCAACAATTGATTCCAATCTTTATGCGGTTCTGTCGGTAATTTTAAATCATAGGTGTATTTGCCTGGGCTGACTTCTTCGACTGCATTGATCAGCTCCAGGGTGTTTTTATGTCCGGGTTTATCGTTATCCATGCACATGACCACATTTTCAATCTCCGGGTGAGTCTCCAGGTAATGCACCAATCCAATATGCGCTACTCCATTTAACGCAATGTAGTGATCATCCTTATTCTGAGTAATATCTCCGATTTGACGTTTGAGGGTTTGAAAGGACAGCATATCAATCGGTGCTTCAAATACCAATACCTGGTTCCCTTTACCTTCATGAATAAAGGGATAGTGCTTGTCTGAATTTTCTACAATCCCTTTAAATGGTTCCTTTTCGGGAACATCATAGGTACCCCGAAGGGAAATGCTCTTAACTACTCCATTTTCATCAAACCCACAAAAGGCACAATTATGATTTTTGTCTTCATAAATTTTATGTTGTTTGACATAGTAGTTGACCACCTCTGGATCGATGCAGCGGGTTTTTACCAGATACGCAAAAATCCGCCGATAATTGGCGGATTTTTCTGGTGGCATAAAGATTCCATCATTGGTTTTTTTATACTCCTTGGCTTTTTTGATATAGGTTTTTGCCACCTCACTGGGTTCGGGATGATGATTAATAAAGGCTGCCAGTTCATGGATCGCTTCGCCCATGCTTTTTTCCTGCATATACATCACAAACTGAATGATCCCACCACCCGCTTTTTTTGAATCATCGGAAAGACAATTCCACCGGTTTAAATCGGGATCAATAAATAACCCGCCTTCATTTCTGATTTTAACTTGATTTCCAATTTCAACCAGTTCATAACCATTGGCCATGGCATAATCAACGATGCTGATCGCTTTGACCTTTTCAAAAACTTCCTCCGGTAAACGCCCCATCACCTTCTCCTTTCTAGTTCCTGTTTCCTCGGGAAACAAGCTTATGCTTCCTGTGCCCAGCCTTCTTCATAATCCGATTCCGGTTCAAAGCGGTTTATTTCGGAAATATCAATGATCGCCGGTTCATTTTCGATTCCCTGTTTTAACTGGGCAATCCGTTCCATCATCTGATCGGCTGACACATTGGATCGGGCATAGCTTGATACATCCAGTCCCTCGTCAAGTCCGACGCATACTAGTTCCCACTGTTCATTTGAAAACGCTTCTTTGAATACCCCCTGATAGGCGGTAGGCCATGAAATTTATATAGGTTTCCCGATCCATATCTTTTGCAATAATCGGTTTATTCATTTCTTTGGCCAAAATAATCTCACTGATCATGCCTTCAGATAAGGTATTGCCATGCACCCAGATCTCTTTGCATTGCTTAAGCAGTTCGATCCCCATTTCAAGCCCCTTATCCCGCTGACTTGGGATGGTATCATCCAGGTATTGAGTAAAGATGGTGTGGGGTGCCAGTGGCAGCACATTTAATTCACTGGCCTGCCGGCACCATTCTTTGGCTCTGTTCATATTGTCTTCCATGCTTCTTTCTTCATTCGCCTTGAGTGGCGAACACACATATACCATTTTCATGTCAGTTATCCCCCTTATTTTTGTTTCCCGAGGAAACAGCTTTGAGTCGTTACATAAAAAAAACAGATCATCATCTGCGATATCTGTCTGGTAAGTTTCACCTTCTTTAAGCAGCCCATTCATCAGAATCGCTTCAAAAAGTAATTTGTGTGGAACGGCCTATTCCGTTCCCTTACAAAACACCCGTATCTACTAGCTTTATCCATGATATAAGCTAATATTCCTACACGCTGTCCGCATTAAATACATTTTGTTTGACCTTTTATTTCGAAGGTCGGAGTTGG
>NZ_JAUSPS010000054.1 GCF_030652775.1 Acetobacterium sp.
GAACCAAAGATGGAGCGGAGCGGAATCGTGGTTGCGAGAAGGCAACGAGCCAATCGCAAGCTTGCTTGCAGTTGGCGACTGCCCGCGAACCAAAGATGGAGCGCAGCGGAATCGTGGTTGTGTGAAGGCAACGAGCCAATCGCAAGCTTGCTTGCAGTTGGCGACTGCCTGCGAACCAAAGATGGAGCGCAGCGGAATTGAGGTTAATTTTTTGGCTAAGGGTAGCTGGTTAAAAAGAAGGTGAACGAGGAGATCAAGATGGAAAAGAGAATTGGACTCATAGCAATTGTGGTGGAAAAAAAAGAAGCGGTGGAAAAGCTGAATCAGGTACTTCATGATTATGGCGAGCATATTGTCGGCCGAATGGGAATCCCCTATCATCAGCGAAATGTTTCAGTGATCAGCGTCGTTGTGGATGCATCCACCAATATTATCAGCTCGCTTTCCGGGAAGCTGGGAATGATTGACGGCGTGAATATTAAAACTGTTTATTCAAAATTGCCGAAAGGTGAAGAAGTGGATGAAAACCATGAATAAAATAACAGAAAAGCTGGAAAAAGAGCAGTTGCTGGAAAAAGAAGAATTCAGATGGCTGCTGGAAAATAACACCCCCGAGTTACGGGCAGATCTTTCAAACCGGGCGCAAAGAGTAGCCGGGGAAACCTTTGGCAAGGGGGTTTATGTCCGGGGGCTGATCGAATTCAGCAATTACTGCAAAAATGATTGCTATTACTGTGGCATCCGTTGCGGCAACGAACAGGCCCATCGGTATCGCTTAAGTGAAAAGGAAATTCTTGACTGCTGTGCCATCGGATACGACTTGGGTTTTCGCACCTTTGTGCTGCAGGGTGGTGAAGATCCGAGCTTTTCAGATGAAAAGATGGTTGAACTGATCCGCAAAATTAGGAGTGGCTATAACGACTGTGCTATTACCCTGTCGTTGGGAGAGCGCCCCCGGGATGTTTATCAAGCTTTTTTTGCCGCCGGTGCCAATCGTTATTTACTCCGCCACGAAACCGCCACTGCGGAGCACTATCAAAAGCTCCATCCCCGAGAACTGCAGCTGGAAAACCGCACCGAATGTCTCCACCATCTCAAAGAAATCGGATTTCAGGTCGGGACCGGCTTTATGGTCGGGTCGCCCCATCAGACGGTCGAAAATCTGGTGGCGGATCTGCTCTTTATCAAGGAACTGAACCCCCAAATGATTGGAATCGGACCATTTATCCCGCATCAGCATACCCCTTATAAGGATGCTAAGGCCGGCACCCTGGAAGAAACCCTGCTGCTCATTTCAATTCTACGACTGATGCTACCCAAAGCCCTGATTCCGGCGACCACGGCGCTGGGAACGATTGATCCCAACGGCCGGGAACTGGGAATCCTGGCCGGCGCCAATGTGGTCATGCCGAATCTGTCCCCGGTGTCAGTCCGAAAAGATTACAGCCTTTATGATAATAAAATTTGTACCGGTGACGAAGCCGCTGAATGCCGGGTTTGCTTAAGTAAGCGGATGGAAGGAATTGGCTACGAAATTTTAACCCACCGGGGCGATTACCCTCAAAA
This sequence comes from Acetobacterium sp., assembly GCF_030652775.1. GTDB lineage: Bacteria > Bacillota > Clostridia > Eubacteriales > Eubacteriaceae > Acetobacterium. The sequence goes on from NZ_JAUSPS010000054.1 coordinate 1,567, forward strand.
ATAAAATTCAGGCACTTGTTTCAATAAACCAAAATAAAAACTTTAGGAGCGTAAAATGTATAATGTAATGTCAAAAAAAGCAGTTGAATTTATTGATGACCAGGAAATTCTGGACACCCTGGCCTATGCCGAAACAAATAAAACCAATGCTGTCCTGATTAATGAAATCATTGAAAAAGCCGGTACCTATCAGGGGTTGACCCATCGGGAGGCGGCCGTTTTACTGGCCTGCGAGCTGGAAGAACAGAATGATAGCTTGATAAAACTGGCGATGGATATCAAGAACAAGTTTTATGGCAATCGCATTGTCATGTTTGCGCCTCTTTATTTGTCAAATTATTGCGTCAATGGTTGCATCTATTGTCCTTATCATGCCAAAAATAAAAATATCAGCCGTAAGAAACTGACTCAGGAAGAAATTGTCAAGGAGGTCATCGCCCTTCAGGATATGGGCCATAAGCGGCTGGCTCTGGAAGCCGGCGAAGACCCTAAAAATAATCCCCTGGAATATATCTTAGAAAGCATCAAAACCATTTACAGCATCAAACATAAAAACGGCGATATCCGCCGGGTCAATGTCAATATCGCCGCCACTACGGTCGATGACTATCGACAGTTAAAAGAAGCTGGAATTGGAACCTATATCTTATTCCAGGAAACCTATCATAAGGAAAACTACGAAATGCTCCATCCCACCGGACCCAAACATGATTACGCCTGGCATACTGAAGCCATGGATCGGGCCATGGAAGGTGGCATCGATGATGTCGGGATTGGGGTCCTCTTCGGGCTGAACATGTACCGCTACGATTTTGTCGGGATGCTGATGCATGCCGAGCATCTTGAAGCCGCCATGGGGGTTGGCCCCCATACCATCTCGGTGCCGCGGATCTGTCCGGCTGATGATATTGACACCGGCGATTTTTCCAATGCCATTGCTGATGAAATATTTGAAAAAATTGTCACCGTGCTGCGAATTGCGGTACCTTATACCGGGATGATCATTTCCACCCGGGAGTCCCAGGCGTCCCGGGAGCGGGTGCTAAAACTGGGGATTTCACAGATCAGTGGCGGTTCCAGTACCAGTGTCGGTGGTTATGATACCCCCGAACCGGAAGAAGAAAACTCCGCCCAATTTGAATTAAATGATACCAGGAAACTGGATGAAATTGTCAACTGGCTGTTAGAAATGGGACATATCCCCAGCTTCTGCACCGCCTGTTACCGGGAAGGGCGCACCGGCGACCGCTTTATGCAACTGGTCAAATCCGGCCAGATTGCCAACTGCTGTCAGCCCAACGCAATTATGACCCTGAAAGAATATCTGGAAGACTATGCGGCACCGGCGACCAAACTAAATGGCGAGAAAACCATTGCCCGGGAACTGGCTTCGATCCCCAACGACAAGGTCCGCGGGATTGCCACCGCCCATCTAACCGAACTCAATTCCGGCAAGCGGGATTTTAGATTCTAAAACAATAAAGGGACTCACGCAGCTGATTTTAGTTTGCGTGAGTCCCTTTTAAATAGGAAGCTAATCAATTAAAAATTTAATTGGCCGAGGTGAATTCAATATCAATATTACCGCTGCTTGTTGATATGTCAAAAGTGTTTTTTCCATTTTCGGAGTGGGGGATGTCAATTTTGCCACTGAGACTGTCGGCAGTGATCGTGTAATTGGCGGGATCTCCGAGGATGCTTCCGATAACATTACCGCTGAGGGTGGTTATGGAAAGATTATTGGCGGCAAGTTTATTGAAGTTCACATTACCACTGCTGTTTCCAATAGAGCTATCGCCATTGATACTGGTATCAACTAAGTCGATATTGCTGCTGAGTGAAGATATTGACAGATTACCAGCGATTTTTCCGTTAGTGAGTTGTATTTCGCCGCTGGATGTTCCAATTTCCAGGTCTTTGCCAGCACGAAGATTGTCAAGAGCAAGGTCGCCACTCAAGGTAGAAGCACTAATATGATTTGCAGCCATCACATTTTTTAGGGTGATCCGTCCACTTGCAGTACTGGTGCTAACAGCAGCCAAGCCATCGAAGTCGGTCAGATCAAGATTCCCGCTCATGGTGGCAGCTTCAACTTCGCCGGTGAATTTTTGGGGAATAGCAACAGTCAGCGTTCTTTTTTGATTACTGATATTAAAACCAATGTATTCATACCAGTGTTTGTAAAGGGAACGATTGATATTCAGATTACCGTTGGCCTGTAGTTGGATGGTGTAAGCATCTTTTTTATTTTCATAGCAAGTTATTTTTATTTTGTCCTCGTCGGTTCCGACAATGATGACATCAGCATCGAGTTCACTGACAGTCAAGCTGGAAACACTTGCCAGATCATAACTGTAGCTCGTTTCCTCATCGGGAAGACTGGTATTAAACGAACTCCAGTTAAAACCAGCCAGCGCAAACGCCAGTAAGGCAATGACAAAACCAAGGATAATCAAACCACCGGCGACCAGCATTATTATTTTTTTGATTGATTGCATTTAAACGATCTCCTTTTTGATAAACAATGATTTAACCCAGCGCAGAAATCTCCTAGTCAGGCTGATCAGCCATACCGATAATTTCGTGACCCCGAAAAAAGCAAGCACCCCGATTCCGATACAGATCAGCGATAAACCAAACATCAGCAGACCAGCAGGAAAGCTTTGGGCGAATAAGAGACTGAAAATTCCGGCCACACCACTAAGTACAAAAGCAGCAACCGACGCATACAAGGAAATAATAACCGCCCAAACGGACACGTAAACAGCAAGGATGACGATAAAAAAGGCTGCCAGCAAGGGAAACCAGAGCGGAAATCCAAGCACCATCAGGACGATTTCCCACAGCTTCAATCCGGCTTTTGGTTGAATCTTGGCTTTCATCAGAGTCGGTAGCGGCAGCTCCAGGAGGGTGTTCTGGACAATGGTATCAATATCGCCGATGGCTGCCACCGCTTCTTCTTCACCCATACCATCTTCGATCCGGTCATCAATCATTTCTGCATAAAACCCCTGGGTTACTTCAATTTCTTTGGGGGGTAGTGCAACAAGTTTTTTCTCCAGGCTTAATAAAAATTCTGTTTTATTCATCTGTATAACACCTCATTTCTTCTGTAATAAAATTATAAACTGTCATAACCTCTTTCCAATTGTCAAGAAAATCAACGATTCGATTTCGACCAATTTCAGTTATTTTGTAATATTTTCGAAGTCTGCCGTTATGTTCCACCGAGTTCACGACCACACACTGGGTTGTCTCCAATCTTTTTAAGATCGGATAAAGTGTCGATTCGGAAATTTCGATATAGGGACTCACATCCTTGATGATCTGATAACCATATGAATCGCCACGATTGAGAACGGTCAGTACACAGATCTCCAGCAGTCCACGTTTTAATTGAATGTCCATATTAATACCTCCCCTCGCACAATACTATACAACACATAGTATTGTTCAGTCAATCTTTTTTTTAAAATAATCAAAAAAAAGCCTGGATACAATCACGATAATTACAAATTGATTGTATCCAGGTTCTATTGGAATGCGGTTTTAATTACAGCAGCGGAGAAAAAAGTCGGGATATCGATTCTTTGATTTTGACCCGCCGGCTCCGGTTGCGATAGAGTTCTTTGTTATAATAGGTGCATTTTTTAATATCTTCAACAAAGATGTTTTTAAGCTTAGTAGCAACCTTGCGATCATAAATAAAGGCGTTGGTTTCAAAATTCAGCCGGAAGCTGCGGATATCAAAATTACAGGATCCTACTGAACAGACCGAATCATCAACGACGATGGTTTTGGCATGAAGAAAGCCATTTTCATAGATGAATATCTTAGCGCCATATTCAATCAGCTCGCCCACATAGGCCAGAGTGACCCAGTAGATAAAAATATGATCCGGCTTGTTGGGTATCATAATCCGGACGTCAATGCCCGATAACAGCGCAATTTTCAAGGCTTCCAGAATACTTTCATCGGGCACAAAATAGGGCGATTGGATTAGAATATAATCTTCGGCGGTGTTAATCATCCGCAGGAAGCCCTGCTTGATTTGCTGGTTGATGTTATCCGGACCGCTGGAGACAATCTGGATGCCGGCTCCTGATTTTTGCGGAATGTTGGGAAAGTAGTGATTGAGTTTGGTGTCATCGATAAGCAGCTCTTCATTGGAACTGGCGCGCCAGTCGAGCAGAAAACGATGCTGCAATTCATAGGCGGCCGAACCGACTATTTTTAAGTGGGTATCCCGCCAGTATCCCATTTTTTTCTCCAGCCCCAGATATTCGTTACCGATGTTAAACCCGCCCACAAAACCGGTGACACCATCGATTACCACAATCTTGCGGTGATTCCGGTAATTCACCCGGAGATTCAGCAGCTTAAACCGGGATGGAAAAAAAACACCAATTTTTCCGCCGGCGGATTCAAAGCCATCGAGGATCGAGGAGGGCAGATAACGGCCGCCCATAGCGTCAAAAAGCAGACGAACCTCCACGCCTTCCAGGGCTTTGCGGGTCAGAATATCAAATAGTTTAGCGGTCAGGGTATCATTTTTAATAATATAGTATTCCAAATGAATCGATGAGCGGGCTTCTTCCATGGCGTGGAAAAGGGCGTCAAATTTTTGATAGCCATCGGTGAAAATCTCGACCGCATTATTGCTGGAGTAAAGTGATTCACTGACATTTAAATGAAATTCGATAGAATGACGATACTTTTCGATGGGGGTGTCCGGATCGATGGCGATAATCCGCGACAGCGATCGTTGCTGCTGTCTTAATAAATGGTGATACTGAATATTTTCGGGGGTGTTGTAGCGGAAAATTTTCCGTTTGGTCAAATTCTGGGAGAATAGAATATAAAATAAAAAGCCTAAAATAGGAACCATCCATAAAAACAATAACCAAGCATAGGTGCTTTGTGGGTTTTTACGTTCCAGAAAAATAATGGTGAAGGTCAGGGTAATATTGACGATGAAAATAATTACTGTAAAAATTGCGATAATGCCCAATAACATGAAAACCTCCGAAAGTATATTTCATCTATTATAGCATAAAAGGCATCAAATGGAATAGTCCTGTTTCGGAGGATTTGATTTCTCTTGACATTTTCGGGATCGTGATCTTATAATAGACGTTGTCTCAGGTTTGTGGTTGAAAGTCGATGCCAGATGCAGGCGAAGCGATCCACGTAAGACAATTCAATAGAGAGTTGTTGATCATGGTGCGTCTTAGAAGTAAGTCCAGCCGGGTACACCGAGAGAAGGAGTTGTGATGCGAACACTGAGCTAAACTTCCAGCTGGCGAGTGTGGGGGAAAAGACCAGGTCAACTGAGACAGCTTTTTAAAAATGAGGGATCTTTTTTAGATGATATTTTGTGACAAGAATTTGACACAAATGATTTTGACTAAAGGGGATTGGATTGGGTATAATAAGAATATACTCAAAAGCACTTTATTATAAGTGTAAACGAGTAAGGTTGACCTTTTGAAAGGAGTTGTCGTTATGAGATTCACAATTTACGGAAAAAATATGCATGTATCAGAAGGTTTAAAAGAAACATTAAAAAAGAAACTGGGAAAATTTGATCGTTACTTTGGTCAGGAAACAGAAGTGTATGCCACCTTCAGCAAGGAAAAGAATTTCCAGATGCTGGAAGTAACCATACCCGTTGGAAAAACCATTTTAAGAGCAGAAGAAAGATCTGAGGATATGGTGACATCGATTGAGGATGTTGTTAATAAACTTGAAGGTCAGCTCAGAAAACATAAAACCAAATTGCAGAAACGCAATCAGGACGAAACGGCTAAATTTAATCTGGAAGCGATCGAAGGGATCGAAGACGATGTGTTCCAGCCCAAAGTAGTCCGAACCAAAAAATTTGCCGTCAAACCCATGAATGTAGATGAAGCAACCTTACAAATGGAATTGCTGGGACATGATTTCTTCGTATTTCTCAATGGAGATACCGATGATGTTAATGTTGTTTACATGAGAAAAGACGGAAATTATGGTTTAATCGAACCTACTTTCTAAAACGCTCTTAAGAAAAAATGAAAAGAACGACAGACACCCCTTGAATAATAGTTTTAAGGGGTGTTTTTGATGATGTTGTTTTAAAAAATCAATTTATTTTCAAATTTATACATTATTTAGGCATAAAGTTTTGACAGAACTTTTCTTTTGTTTTAAAATAGATCTATATGCATTATTATCTAAGCATTAATATAGATGAGAACACCTAAGAAATGATTATAAATAAATAGTGGGGTTAAGATAAATATGTTAATACTAATTGCGATTATTTTAGGTTTTTTAATTGGAAAGATTCGAAGAGGGAGTCTGCATGGCTTCAGAGTCAGAAAGATTTCCTTGTTACCAGTAGGAATTTTAGGGTTGGTGTTGCAGATTGCCTTGCATCTTTATATTTACACTGGCGGCATTGCCCTGATTGAACCCTATCTGGAGATTGTAAACTTTGCCAGTTATATCCTGATATTGGTCATGCTGGTGTTTAATCTGGATGACTTCTGGGTTATCTTGATGGCCGTGGGGATTACTTCTAATTTTGTGGTAATCTTTATTAACGGTGGTCACATGCCGGTTGCCCAGGGTATCATTGATATTTTGCCGGCAGCCTTCGGTGAACAGATTACCCAGGGATTGAACCCCTTATATGCGCTGATTCAGCCCAATACGTTGTTATGGTTTTTGGGTATTAATCTGCCCATTCCGGTTCCCTACGTGCCCCTGGTCATGAGTCTCTACGGATCGGTAGCGGGTGTTACGGTTGGTTCAATTGTGACGATTATCGGTTTAATTGGTTTTATCCAATATGTAATGAACAAAAAGGCCTCGATCATGCATGACGATCGAAATGATCGCAGTGAGGATGAAGGTATTTTTGGCGATGATGAAGATAACGGATTTGATGGTGTATCGATCCAGAACAGTTATCAGGAAGGTTATGATGAACCGGAAGATATCGACGATTACTATCGGGATATGGCGGCAACCGGTGGCATCCGCGGTGATCGGGATGAAAATGCGACGATTATAATACCAGCTGAAGGCTTTAAATCGAACGAAAATAGCGGATCTCAAGATAGTTTTGAAACCATGTTGATTCCAGCTACGCTAGATGGAGTGAACTCTGAAATCGGAACTGAAACCGAAGAAATTATTATCAGAAAAAATGACAGTCAGGAAACCCGGGTTATGGAACCGGTTGATGACGGTAGCACCAAGATTATCAGTAATATCCAGGAAGTTGGAACCTATATCAAGGGTGACAAAGAATTAGAAGCTGCCGATATGGAAGAGATCTTAAACAGTGATGATGCCGGCTTCTTTACCAAGAAGTATTACGAGGAAAAGCTGGCAGTTGAAAAAGAACGGCTGATTCTGCAAATGCGGGAAATAGAGCTGAACAAGGTGGCTAAATCCCTCAGTGATCCCGATGGCGAACCCCATCCAGTGCCAGAATCTGATTTGCGAATTGTCGAAAGCTTCAAACTGACCGATCTTGACCAGCCCTTTGTTTTGCGTAGTGAAACCAATACCTATGATAGCGGCGTCAAAAGTAAAGATGAGGAAGACGTCGAGTTTTCAGAAGATGAGATGCTCAATGTCTGGCAGCGACTCAATCTAGAAGACGAAAAACGAAAAGCTGATCGACGCAAGCAACTGATGCGAGAAACCAGTAAAGAAGCAGAAAGCTTGATTAACGGAACACCCCGAGATGATGGTGGCATTCCGCTTAAGGAAATAGAAGAAGTTACCGAATCAGTTGTGGGGCGGGTATACGAAAGTACCAGCGAAGACAAGGAAAGAATGCTGGCAAATATGGACGATGATGAACGAAAAGATTTTCAGGAAACGGTCGATGAAAGAAAACGGGCCGGCTATGAACTGGTTGAATTGAAACTAGATGGCAAAGATGTGGCCTTTTGGCGCAAGAAAAAATAGATAATAAAATATGTTAAAGGGACTGTATAAAAAAATACAGTCCCTTTTAAATTATATAAAGTTTCATTAAAGAGAGTATGCTATAATAAAGTTTAGTGTACTAATTCAATAAATAACTATAGCAAGAAAGCTACAAAGGAGTGAATGTATTGGGAATTTTAGATCAGATATTTGATAGCAATAGAAAAGAATTAAAACGGATGCAAAAAAAGGTGGACCAGATTCTGGAGCTTGATAGCCGGTTCGCGGCGATGAGTGACGAGCAGTTAAAAGGTCAGACCCAGCTGTTAAAAGAACGACTTGCGCAAGGGGAAACCCTTGATGATTTATTAGTGGATGCCTTTGCCACCGTTCGGGAAACCGGCGCCCGGGTATTGGGCATGAAACATTTCCCGGTTCAGCTGCTGGGGGGCATGGCTCTCCATGAAGGTAATATTGCCGAGATGAAGACTGGGGAAGGTAAAACCCTGGTATCAACGTTACCCGCCTATTTAAATGCCCTGGATGGCCGCGGTGTCTACATCGTCACGGTTAATGATTATCTGGCTCGACGTGATAGTGAGTGGATGGGAAAAATTCATGAGTTTCTGGGACTGCAAGTAGGTCTGGTTGTCCATGGCTTATCCTTTGCGGAAAAGCAGAATGCTTATGCTTGTGATATTACCTACGGAACCAACAATGAATTTGGTTTTGACTACCTGAGAGATAATATGGCCTCGGTCAAGATCCAGCAGGTCCAGCGGGAACTTAATTTCGCCATCATCGATGAAGTGGATAGCGTGTTGGTCGATGAAGCCCGAACACCGCTGATTATTTCCGGCAGTGGGGACAAAAGCACCAAGCTGTATGCCCTGGCGAATAGTTTCGCAAAAGGCCTGAAGGCCGATGATTATATTAAAGACGAAAAAGCAAAATCAGTGATGTTATCAGACGAAGGGGTCATCAGAGCAGAGAATTATTTTAATCTCACCAATCTGGCGGATATGGAAAATATGGAAATTTCCCATCATATCAACCAGGCTCTTCATGCCAATACCCTGATGTTTAAAGATCGGGATTATGTGGTAAAGGATGGTGAAATCATTATTGTTGATGAGTTCACCGGACGTTTAATGCCGGGACGACGTTATTCTAATGGCCTTCACCAGGCTATTGAAGCCAAAGAAAATGTCAAAGTCAATCGGGAATCCAAAACCCTGGCAACCGTCACCTTTCAGAATTATTTTAGAATGTTCAATAAATTATCGGGGATGACCGGGACGGCTAAAACCGAAGAAGACGAATTTCAGACCATCTACAATCTCAATGTTTTAACCATCCCCACCAATAAACCGCTGATTCGTCAAGACCTCAATGACTTGATTTATAAAAGTGAGCAAGGGAAGTATCTGGCTGTGACTGAAGAGGTCAAAAATCGCCATGCCACTGGTCAGCCAATTTTGATTGGGACTATTTCGATTGAAAAGTCAGAGCTGCTCAGTACTTATCTGAAACGATCCGGGGTTAAGCACAATGTCTTAAATGCCAAGTTCCTGGAAAAAGAAGCGGAAATTGTTGCCAATGCTGGTCAAAAAGATGCCGTTACCATTTCCACCAATATGGCTGGCCGTGGGACCGATATTGTTCTTGGTGAAGGCGTTATCGAACTGGGTGGTCTTCATATTCTCGGTACCGAACGACATGAGAGTCGGCGGATTGATAACCAGCTGCGTGGTCGCGCCGGTCGTCAAGGCGATCCCGGTTCATCGCAATTCTTTGTCTCGCTGGAAGATGATCTGATGCGGGTATTCGGATCAGAAAAAATTCAGGGTCTGGTTGAATCCATTGGTCTGGATGAAGAAACGCCCATCGAAAACAAAATGCTCACCCGTGGAATCGAGAATTCCCAGAAACGGGTGGAAGGCCGTAACTTTGATATCCGCAAGCACGTACTTCAATATGATAACGTCATGAATCGCCAGCGTGAGCTGATTTATGAACAACGGCAACAGGTTATTGATGGAAAAGACATGGAAAATGAAATCTGGAGTATGACCGAAACTCTGATTAACGCTTATGTCAGCATGTATACCGGCGATGGCCAATATTACGACGATTGGGATTTGGAAGGCTTGTACAAGCATCTGGAGGCCAATGTCCTGCCTAAGGAAAGCTTAACCCTGCCGGAAAAACCGGAAACGACGGAAGTATTGGTGGAAGCGATTCTGGGTGAGTGCCGGAAAGTACTGGAAGATAAAAAAGAAAAACTGGGTCTGGAACAGCTTCAGAATATTGAACGGATGATTCTGTTAAGAAGCGTCGATGCCGCCTGGATGGAACATATCGACAATATGGAACAGCTGAAACAGGGGATCGGACTGCGCGCCTATGGTCAGAATGACCCGGTTAAAGAATACACCAAAGAGGGTTTTGACATGTTTGACGACATGATCATGCGGATTCAGGAAGATACCGTCAAATATCTTTTCAACCTGAATATTCAGGTGGCTCCAGCGGAAGAAGAACAGGTAATATCAGTGGATTTCAGTCAGCTGAAGACCAACGAAAATGAAATTGAGGGAAAACCGGCCGGACCGGCCAGCGCTCAGAATAAGGTCGGCCGAAACGATCTTTGTCCCTGCGGCAGCGGGAAAAAATACAAGAAATGCTGTGGCGCATAAAAATAATTAAGGTTGTCGATAAACTACCGTACCGACCAATTGTTAATCTGTTGTTCGCCGCGGAATCGGACAGGCTCTGCCGTGTCCGCTCCGATGCGTACAACATGATGTAACAATTGTCGGTACTGGGTTATCTTTTTTGACGATCTGAAATAATTTTAATAATTATTCAAACAATAAAAATAGAAGGGGTGTGATATTGATGATAGATTTGTATGAAGAAAAACAGATCATCAATGCAATGGAAACGAAACTGAAGGAAATGGGGAATTCACTTTGACTTGCCACGGCTTGTCAAAGAATTGGAAGCGCTAGAGAAGAAAACTGAGAATCCCGAATTCTGGAATGATCAAAAAAGTGCGCAAATTGTTTTAAAAGAGCAGAAGCTGATTAAACTCAAGGTCGATCATTATAATGAGCTGGCTGAAGCGCTGGATGATATTATGGTGATGCTGGAGCTGGCGGAAGACGGGGAGTTGCTGGAAGGGTTCAGTGCATCGATCCGGGAGCTAGACGAGAATCTCGACAATTTCCGGACCGAGACCCTGCTTTCCGGCGAATTTGACAGCAACAATGCAATCATTTCGCTACATCCTGGAGCTGGTGGAACCGAATCCCAGGACTGGGCCTCAATGCTTTTGAGAATGTATACCAGGTGGGCAGAGAAGAAAAAATTCAAGGTTAAAACCCTGGATCTTCAACCCGGCGATGTCGCCGGTATCAAAAGCGTCACCCTATTGATTGAGGGGATTAACGCTTACGGCTATTTAAAAACCGAGCGGGGCGTGCACCGGCTGGTGCGGATCTCGCCCTTTGATTCATCCGGTCGCCGGCATACCTCCTTTGCATCCCTGGATGTGATGCCCGAGGTGGATGAATCGGTAGAAATTGAAATATTGCCGGAAGATATCCGGGTTGATACCTTCCGCTCCAGTGGTGCTGGCGGCCAGCACGTCAACACGACCGACTCCGCCATCCGGATTACCCATTTAAAAACCGGGATAGTGGTGCAGTGTCAAAACGAACGATCCCAGCATCAGAACAAAGAGGTGGCCATGAACATGCTTAAAGGCAAGCTGGTGGAAGTCATGGAACAGGAAAAGATGGATCATATTGACGACATCAAAGGCGACTACAGCCAGATTGCCTGGGGCAGCCAAATCCGTTCCTACGTCTTCCATCCGTACAACATGGTCAAAGACCACCGCACCAATGTCGAAGTGGGTAACGTCGGTAGTGTTATGGATGGCGATCTGGACGGCTTTATGAACGCCTATCTCAATACCATGGTGTAAATCTCAAAGTTATAAATTGCGAGAGACGGCAATTACGAAAGTGCCGTGAGCTTCGCTACCGGTTTGCGCAAAACAATTTCTACACTGTACGGCGTACAGGCTACCGCCTGTTCGCCTACACGTTACAAAATTGTTTGCGGAAACCGGCATCAAAGCAATCATTGTTCGTTTTATATTCGTTTCTCAGTTAAATCAGAAGAATTGTTGGAGGGGAAAATGGCAAAGACCTATCAGGAAATTAACGAAAAAATCGCCCGCGGCGAGGCGGTGGTTGTTACCGCCGAAGAAGTCATCGGGATTGTAAAAGAACGGGGCGTTCAAGAGGCCGCCGAATATGTGGACGTTGTCACAACCGCCACCTTCGGGCCGATGTGCTCATCTGGCGCCTTTCTGAATTTTGGACACTCGGATCCACCGATCCGGATGGGTGAGATCACCATCAATGGGGTTGAAGCCTACGGCGGTCTAGCCGCAGTCGATACCTATCTGGGTGCAACTCAGCCGTCTGCCGACCGGGGCATTGAATATGGCGGTGCCCACGTGATTAGTGATCTCATCGCCGGAAAAGAAGTTCATCTGGTGGCAAAATCCCAGGGGACTGATTGTTACCCCAGAAAAGAGCTGGATACCTGGGTGAAGCTGGAAGATTTGAATGAAGCCTATTTGTTTAATCCCAGAAATGTCTATCAGAATTATAATGCGGCCATCAATGGCTCCAGTAAGCGTATTTACACCTATATGGGGATATTACAACCGAATATGGGCAATATCACCTATAGTACCGCCGGTGAATTAAGTCCCCTCCTCAATGATCCCTTACTTAAGACCATTGGTATGGGAACCCGGATCTTTTTTGGCGGCGCTCAGGGTCATGTATCCTGGATGGGAACTCAGTTTAATAGCGCCTGTCCCCGCGATGACAAGGGCTACCCCCAGACCCCCGGTGCGACGCTGGCGTTAATCGGGAACATGAAAGAAATGGATCCCAAATATATTCGCGGCGCTGTTTATGAAGGCTACGGTACCTCGATGTTTGTTGGCGTCGGTATCCCGATTCCGATTCTCAACGAGGAAATTATGTCTTTTGTCGCAGTCGAAAATAAGGATCTTTACACCAATGTGATTGACTATAGCGTTCCTAAAAAAGCGAAACCAAATCTGAAAAAAGTCAGCTATGCCGAGCTCAGAAGCGGGTCCGTGGATATTAATGGCAAAAGCATCAAGACTTCGCCGCTTTCCAGTCTGAAAATGGCCAGAGAAATTGCCGAGGAACTGAATAACTGGATCAAAAAAGGCGAGTTTTTCCTTCAGGAACCGATTCAGAGCTTCCCGATGGGAAATACCATTAAGGGTCTCGAAATCAAGGAAGGAGAATCCCGATGATAGCAAAAAAAATCTTATTGTCTTTCCCGCAAAAGTCAGCAGGTCAGCCGATGGCGATGGAACTCATTAAAACCTACCATCTCGATTTTAATATTCTTAAAGCATTTATCGATGACAATATTAAAGGAACCCTGCTGATCGAAATAAAAGGCGAAGAAGCGGATATTGAAGCGGGGATTGTCTATCTAAGAGAACATCAGATTGGCGTCAGAGATATTCAATCGGTGGTTGAGGTTGATGAAAATAAATGTGTTTCTTGTGGTGCCTGTACTGCGGTCTGTGCCGTTGGAGCGCTGGAAATGACTGTGGACTGGTCTTTGGTTCATCACGATGATAAGTGTCTGGAGTGTATGCTGTGCGTCAAAGCTTGTCCAATGCGGGCCATTCACGCCCTGATCTGAGGATGTTGTATGAACCCCGAACCTATCGAAAAGTAATGAAAGCCGAGGATCTGGATTATTTCCAGGTCCTCGAATTTGAATCCGACCTTTTTATTGGCGTCGATCATGGCAGCATGACGCCTCAGTTGACCGAGCGGGTGACCGCCGAGCTGCGGATGCTGCGCAAAACCATTGTTGACTACAATAATGACAATTCGGATTTTATTAAAACACTAACGCCGCTGACATTAAATCCCAATGCGGCCGCGATTGTTGCGGATATGCTAAAAGCCGGAAAAACAGCCGGTGTGGGACCGATGGCCGCCGTGGCCGGAGCGGTGTCAAAACATATTGGCAAAATGCTGGAATTGTATTCAACCGAGATTGTGGTGGAGAATGGCGGAGATCTGTTGATCCGGACAAAAAAAGAACGACGAATTGCCCTCCATACCGGAAATCCGCATTTTACGGATCTGGGCTTAAAAATAACACCCCGGGAAAATTCGCTGGGCGTTTGCACCTCATCGGGCGTTATGGGTCATTCCTTGAGCTTCGGGAAGGCCGATGCGGTAACTGTCATCAGTGCCGACATTCCCCTTGCGGATGCCGTGGCGACTGCGCTATGCAATCGCATAAAAAAACCGGAAGATGTGAAAAAGGGTCTTTCCTGGGTAAAAAACATAACAGGGATACTAGGTGCCCTAATTATAATTGAAGATCAACTGGGTGCCTGGGGTGAAATCGAACTATGTTAGATTATGTTATTTATTAATTCTATTAAATACGTAACCTGAAAAAAGGAAAGGAGAACCAGTGAAACTAAGCGAAATACTAGGAAGTAAACGGCTGTATCTTGATGGCGCCATGGGGAGCCTGCTTCAGAATAAATTGGAATCAATTGGAGCGGTACCGGAGGCCTTAAATCTGACCCATCCTGACTTGATCAAAGATATTCATCAATTATATATTGATGCCGGAGCCAATATCATTCTTTCCAATACCTTTGGGGTTAATGGTTACAAACTCCAGGGCAGCGGCTATACCGTCGAACAATTGGTCACGGCTGGAGTTGCGAATGTAAAATCATTGAACCCTGATTATACAGCGCTGGATGTCGGACCACTAGGGACTCTGATCGGAGCCCTGGGAGAAGTGTCTTTTGATGAAGCCGTGGACTATTTCAAAGAGGTCGTTATCGCTGGTGACAAAGCCGGTGCCGATTTAATCGTCATTGAAACCATGACCGATATCTGTGAGGCTCGGGCGGCTCTGGTTGCTGCCAAAGAAGTATCGGAGCTGCCGGTAATTGTTTCGATGACCTACGAGGAAAATAGCCGAACCCTCACTGGCAGTGATGCCTTAACGGTGGTTGCCATCCTGGAAGGACTTGGAGCCGACGTAATTGGCATTAATTGTTCCACCGGGCCAGATGCAATGCTGCCGATTATCAAAGAGCTGGTTCGCTATGCCTCGGTGCCAATTATGGTGGAACCCAACGCCGGGTTGCCGCACATGAAAGATGGCAAAACCGTCTATGACATTACCATCGACCAGTTTACCGATTATATGGTACAAATTGCCGAAATGGGGGCGTTAATTCTGGGCGGTTGCTGTGGCACAACCCCAGCGTATATCGAAAAAATGAAACGGGCAACCAAAGAGCTCCCCATTTATCCGGTAACACAAAAAAGTTTTACCGCCGTATCCTCAAGTACCAGGACGATTATTTTGGGCGAGGATATCAATATCATTGGCGAATGCATCAATCCCACCACTAATCCGGTGCTTAAGGCATCGCTGCGCCAGGGCGAACTGACAGTCGTGAACCAATTGGCCAGTGATCAGAAAAAAGACGGGGCGCATATTCTCGATATCAATTTAGGCTTGCCGGATATTGATGAATTAACGATGATGCAAGAGGCAGTCGATACGGTCAGCCGACTGGTGGACTGTCCCCTGCAGATTGATTCATCTAATCCGGAAGTCATCGAAGCGGTGCTGCGAGGCTATCCCGGCAAGGCGATCATTAATTCAGTAAATGGAAAAAAATCATCAATGGATAAGATTTTCCCCATTGCTAAGAAATACGGCGCTCTTGTGCTGGGGCTGACGATGGACGAAACCGGAATCCCCAGCTTGGCGGCCGATCGTTTTGCCATTGCTGAGAAAATCATTAAAACGGCCGAATCTTACGGCATCAACAAAAAAAATATCCTTATTGATGCCCTGGTGTTAACGGCTTCGGCGCAACAGGCTGAAGTTCGGGAAACCATCAAAACGCTGGAAAAACTCCGGACTGAGCTGGGAGTGCCAACGGTGCTGGGAGTTTCCAATATTTCTTTCGGCCTGCCCAACCGCGAGCTCTTAAACCGAACCTTTTTAGCAATGGCGCTGGAAGCCGGACTGACCACCCCGATTATGAACCCCAGTGATAAAGAAATGATGGACACCATCAAAGCATTCCGGGCGCTCTGGGGCTTGGATGGTCAATGCATCGCTTATGCCAATGCCTATAAAGACAGCAGCTTTGGCGAAGCCAAGTCAGAAACGGAGCGAGCCGCACTGGGTTTAAAAGAAATCATCGAAGAGGGTCTTACTGACCGGGCGGCCGAAGCCACTGCCATTCTTTTAAAAACCAGAGAACCACTCGATATTGTCAACAACGAGATCGTTCCCGCCCTTGATGCGGTGGGGGATGCCTTCGAAACCGGAGAATGCTTCCTGCCCCATCTGATTTTTGCGGCGGAGACGGCGCAAAAGGCCTTTGAAGTCATCAAAGAAACTATGGCCAAAGATGGTCAGGCTCAAGTGGTCAAAGGAAAAATCGTGTTAGCCACCGTTGAGGGGGATGTCCACGATATTGGAAAAAATATTCTTAAAGTAATTCTGGAGAACTACGGTTACGAGATTCTCGATCTAGGTAAGGATGTCAAGGCTGAAATTATTATCCAGACCATTCAAGCTGAAGACATCAAGCTCGTGGGTCTCAGCGCCCTGATGACAACTACTGTTAAAAATATGGAAAAAATCATCAAAGAAATCAAGGCTAGCTGCCCGGCCATCACCATCATGGTGGGCGGGGCGGTCTTAAACCCCGAATATGCCAAAACCATCGGTGCCGATTATTACGGCAAAGATGCCCGTGAAGGCGCCAGCATTGCCAAAACAGTATTTGAATAAGAATAAAAAACATAAACGGCTGAACCATCATTTTGGTTTAGCCGTTTTATCGTGTTGAAGGATTATAGTTTTATCTTTAAAAGTTCGGCTAAAAGAGGAGGGAGTCCTATTTTAGCCGAAAGAAAAGTCGCAATGAGATCAATTTATAACCATCGGGAGCCTGGCTTTGGTATAATCAGCAACCGTTTAAGATTTAATCAATTGGAAGGCATCCACATCAAAAAGCCCCAGATCGGTCAGGCGTAGCGAAGGAATTACCGGCAGCGCCATAAAGGAAAGGGTAATAAAGGGATCGACACCAGGGGCGACCCCTAATTTGTGGGCACTTGCGAGAAGTGAAGCGACCTTTTCCTGAACCACTTCCCCCGAATCAAGACTGATCAGACCGGCCAGGGTCAGGGGGACGGCTCCGATTATTTTATGATTCCCAGCTACCACATAGCCGCCGCCAATTTCAGCGAGATGATTGACTGCCAGCAGGATATCCTGATCATTATCGCCAACGACAATAATATTGTGAGAGTCATGCGCAACGGTCGTGGCAATGGCACCGCCTCTGATCCCAAAGCCCTTGATAGCCGCCACGCCGACATTGCCGGTATAATGATGCCGTTCAATAACACAAAGCTTAGCATAGCTTTCATTGGGGGCAAAAAAGCCGTCTTTCCCCGGTAGGGATTCAAGCAGATGATGGGTTTCGATCTGATCCTTGACAATTTCGATGACATGATCTTTTTTGCGAAGCGGGAGCTGCAAGTTTGCCGGGGTAAGGGTCTGGATATGAACGGAACTAAGAAGCCGGGGGTCAATCTCATAACAGGGTTTATGTTCCCAGATGCTGTCGTTCGCCGGGCGGCCGTTTTGATAGACCTGCTCCACATCCATGGTGCCGAGATCGGATACGATTACCAGATCGGCTCGGTAACCGGGAGCAATGGCGCCCAGTTTTTTTAGCCCATAAGCCTGGGCGGTGTTAATAGTGGCCATCTTGATCGCCTTGATTGGACACAATCCCAGATCAATGGCCTGTTTGATATTCCAGCGGATGTGTCCCTCCTGATGGATGTCTTCTAAATGTTTGTCGTCGGTACAGAAGAGGAATCGGTCGATGGGTAACTCTGTTGTTAATAAGCCGCTGATGATAGCATGCAGGTTTTTAGCGGCAGAACCTTCCCGAACGAGAATGTAGAAACCAGCCCGCAGTTTTTCGAGGGCTTCGGGCCAGGTAGTAGATTCATGCTCACTGTTGATCCCGGCGCAGGCATAAGCCTGGAGTGACTTGCCCGCCAGCCCCGGTGCATGACCATCAGCAAGCTTATGTCGGCATAGCGTCAGCTTATCAAGAATCACCGGATCACCGCTCAAAACATCGGGAAAACACATAACTTCTCCCAGTCCCAGAATTCGGGGATGATCCAGATAGCTCTGCATATCGGCGGCTAAAAAAGAACCGGCACCGTTTGTTTCAAAGGGGGTGGCGGGCACCGAAGAGGGCAGCATTACAAAAACGTTTAAGGGGATCGCTTCAGTGGCGTTTAGCAGATAGTTCAGCCCGATTTTTCCGGCGACATTCACAATCTCATGGGGATCGGCAATAATCGTCGTGGTACCGGTGGGAACAATCGCTCGAGCCAGCTCAAAGGGTGTAACCATGGTGGATTCGATGTGCATGTGGGCATCAATAAATCCCGGAATAATATATTTCCCCTCCAGATCCACCTCTTCGAGACCCTCGTAAGATCCGATCCCCACAATAGTACCATTGGTAACGGCCAGATCAGCCAAACAGATTTCTTCAGAAAATACGTTAAGAATCCTGGCGTTTTTAAAAACCAGATCGGCTTTTTCAAAACCATTGGCGACAGCAATATTTTCTTTGAGTTCTTCTTTATATTTTCTCATGTTCCATCCTATCTATAATAAGCAATTTTTAGCAGTGATTCTATTGGGTGCGATGAATTATTATAACCTGATATATGCCCTTTTTTTACAAAAAAAAGCATTTTTTATATGAATCGCATCAAAAAAGGGTTATAATGACAAACAGAACATCAATTTATTCCTGTACTTCAACTTACTTTTAAATTATAATAATTACAAAGTAGACAGTAATTCTAAGAAAGTGGTGAACAAAATGAAAAAATGGCGCTGCACAGTATGCAATTATGTACATGAAGGTGATACCCCGCCAGACAAATGCCCGATTTGTGGAGTGGGACCGGATAAGTTTGTTTTAATTGAAGAGTCGGAAGTCATTGATACTGTTAAAGAAAAGAAATGGCGTTGTACCGTTTGTAATTATATCCATGTGGGCGAAACCCCTCCAGATGTTTGCCCAGTTTGTGGCGTGGGACCCGAAAAATTTGTTCTGGTTGAAGAAGTCGCGGATGGTTTAACCGATAAAAAAAGAGACGCCTTACAGACGATATTATTTAATGTCAGTTATGGTTTATATATTATTTCATCAATCAAAGATGAAAAACTCAATGGGATGGTATCCAATACCTTTATTCAGGTCACCAGCACTCCCTTAAAAGCCAGCGTCTGCCTGGGAAAAGGAACATTGACATCTGAATATGTCCGAGAATCCGGAGTCTTTGGAGTCTCCATTCTGGGAAAAGATAATCATGATCTGATCAAACATTTTGGTTACCAGAGTGGCCGAGATGTTGATAAATTCAAAAACCTCAGCTATATTACCGGTAAAACCGGCTGTCCCGGTTTACTGGAAACCCTCTGTTTTGTAGAGTGTGAGGTGGAGCAAACCATCGATTTGGGAACCCACTATATGTTCATCGGCAAGGTTGTTGACGGCGACGGGTTCAGCAAAGACGAACCGATGACCTACGCTTATTATCACGCCACCCGATAGTTAATAAAAAGCCCATGCGAAAATCGCATGGGCTTTTTTTTAGGTGGTGGTTTTTTCTTTTAATTCAGGAAAAGCCTCTAAAATAGTCTTAACCAGCTTGTTGCAGCCATGGAACAGGGTGTCCGTGGTGGGCAGCTGATAGTCTTGTTCATAAGCCTTAATCGTATCAGCCACTTCATTCTCGGTCATATCATCATGATTAATTGTGATCGCAATAACCTTGGCTTCAGAGAAGCGTTCAATCAGTTCGATTTCACTGGAGAGGGTGGGCATTTGCAGATAATCAAAATCGACCCGGTTTACTCGCTTGGGTGGATGCTGAACAATGATGCCATCGGGCTTTCCGCCGCGGATGATGGCACAGGAACTGATAAATGCCGGATGACTAAGGGCGCCCTGTCCTTCCAGAATGATCACATCCGGTTTTTCGTGAATATTTGCTTCAACAACCGCATTTTCCAATTCGCCAGTCATAAATTCAGAGGGAATGGCATCCAACGCAATTCCGTATTTTTCACCCTGGATTAATGAGGTTTGACCGGTACCGATAAAGCTGGCCCGTAGTCCCCGTTCTTTCAGGGCGGCAATCAGCAGCATCGCAGTGGTTCGTTTACCGACGGCACAATCGGTGCCGAGGATAGCGATCTTCGGCGTTTTGACATTTAAAATATCACCGGTAAAAAGATGGAGGTAGCGATTGGCAAGTGGTTTTCGGATATCATAGAGTTTAACCCGATAGCGTTTTGCCTGTTGTTTAAATTCAGAATCTTCAGAAATAAATTCATGGAGACCATTGACAATATCCATTCCCAAAGACATGGCATTGAGAAAAATACGCCGTTCGTTGATGGATAAGATGGCATCCTTTGGGGCGATGCCATAAATAAAATACTTGGGAACCGCACTTAATTGATCCATGGCTTCGGATAAATCACGGTAGATAGGGATACCATTGTTAACCCCTTCCAATATTTTTCCGGCATCCATGCCTGATTTGGTGCTGTCTATCACACATGCGATCTGGTATTTTTGAGAACGTCGGATTAAACCATTGGCAGTCTTTCCATCGGATTCACCAAATTGACCTTCACAGTAGAGTAAAGCTTTTTCTTTCATAGAGTTTAGAACTCCTTTCACGTGGACAAGAACAAGTTTTTTACTAGACAAACGATTCAATTAAATTTTCTTAAAGTGTTTGAGAATAAAAGCAGTTCGATACGCACTCTTATAATCATACCACATAAAACGGTAAATAAACGCTTCCTTAAGAAATGCCAGAAATAAGCAGCACTTCCTAAAAAAACTCGATTAGCCGCTAGAGCAGTTTTTGATAAAAAATCAAACTTGTATATTGACAAAAATTGCCCCGGATGATATATTGAATATATGTTCAATATATCATCCGGGAGGGATCATGGCTCGATCAAAGGAACAAAACGAAAGAATGAGAGAAACTCGCAAAGAAAAGATTCGTAACGCCGCCCTACTACAATTTGTCAAACAGGGGCTATTTGCCACGCGGATCCAGGATATAGCTGCAGAAGCCGGAATTGCCCAGGGGCTTTTATATCATTATTATGCATCAAAAGACGAAATCTTCGTGGATCTCATCAATGATGCCCTGGATAAGACCATTGAGGCATCCTACTCGGTTCGGGATATGGAGACCGGGCCAGGTGAAAAAATCCGCTTTGCCCTGGAAAAACTGGTGGAGACAATTGAGCACAGTCAGACTTTTTTAGACACCTGTCGTTTGATTACGCAGGCAACCAATTCAACGGCAATTCCACTGGAAGCTCAGAATCTTATTCTGGAAAAAAGAAATATCCCCTATCAAGTCATTGAAAAAATTATGGAAGCAGGACAGAAAGAAGGAACCGTGGTAGCGGGCGATCCCAAAATGTTGTCCATTTTTTTCTGGACAAGTATCAATGGTCTGGCGATATACTATTCAACCAATGATAATCGGGGCGTAAAACTGGATTATTGGGTGATCGCATCGATGTTTTTGATTGAAACTGAAAGAGAAAGAGAGGAATAACGTTATCATGAGTACAAAAGCAAAAATAATGCACTATACATTGAAATATCGACATTTCTTTAAAGGGCAATTGCGTCCGGAAGTGATTGATAAAAACACTTCAATTGAAAAGCTGCGTCGGGATTGTGATGAAACTGCCGTACGTTTCTTTAAACAAATCCCGGGGATCACTTTTAAACCCAGTGATTACCCGAATTTTTATGCGGAATGGGTTGAAATAGACGATGCTCCTGAAGAAAAGGCAGTCTTGTACTTTCATGGTGGCGGTTTTGTCATGGGTAATGCCAGATCGCATCGAAATATTGTTGGCAATTTTGTCAAACATCTGGGCATTAAAGCTCTGGTCTTTGACTATCGGCTGGCTCCGGAACACCCGGCACCAGCAGCGGTCAATGATTCAGCTGCCATTTATAGCTGGTTGCTTGAGCAAGGGTATCAGCCTGAAAAGATCGCTTTTGTAGGGGATTCGGCCGGTGGCGGGATTGCTTTGGCCACACTGCTAAAATGCAAGGATAATGGTATACCGCTACCCGGGGTCTGTGCGACATTTTCACCATGTATTGATATGACGATTTCTGGAGAGTCTCATAAAACCCGGGTAAAGGCCGATCCCTGCACCCCCAAAGGTGCAAATGAGACCTATCTTGGCTATTATGTGGGTAATGGCGATCCTAGGCACCCTTATGCGTCCCCGCTATTTGGAGACTTAACCGGTATACCACCGCTTATCATTCAAGTTGGAAATAATGAAACACTGAGAGACGATTCAACCCGTTTTGCAAAAAAAGCCAAAGAATCAGGTGTTGAAGTTGAGATGAAGGTCTGGCAGGGGATGTTTCACTGTTTTCCATTGCTGGCTCCAATGTTCCCGGAGGCAATTGCAGCCATGGAAGAGGTCTGTCAATTTGTCAGAAAAAAGCTGCAAGACTAAGATGAATGTGATCGGGAATTATCCTTGCCTTCCTCTTTCAACGGGGCTATAATTTAACCATATGGAGGTAGTGGATGAAAAAGACAGGTATAGTGCTTTTAGTTTTGAGTTTTGTAATTTTGGGACTCACCGGCTGTGGACTGGCAGAAATTTTTAACAGGCAAACAGCTTCAGCTGGCACTGAAGCAAAGAAGCTGCCGGAAATGCTAATAAATGAGCCTTTCTTAGTAACTACCGTCAATGGCGATTATAGTGTCACGATTAACGGAGCGAGAAAAACTGCGGCAAGAAGTAAGGACACCAGCGTCAATCCCAAACAGGTTATTTTTCTGGATTATACATACAACAATATCAGTTATGAAACAAAATATAATATGGAATTCTTTTTGGCGCAGGGCGACTTTGTAGTCGTAGATGACCAGGGGAATACCCTTGAGGCCTATAATATCAAAGATCCTGACCGCATGATTCAGGAGACCCCAAGCGGCGGAAGTTGTTCGGCAAGCATCGCCTATGCACTGGAAACAGATAGTAAAAACCTCACCATTACCTTTATCAGAGGAAAGGGCAGAGAGGTTGCCCAAATTACCATCCCTATCAAATAAAAGGGTTCGCATATAATTGTTTCAAAAGAAATGATTTGTTCCGATTTTTACAATAAGATCAATGAAAAATAGCGTAAAGTATAGTCAGAAAGACAAAGCGGTCTGATTTCCCCAAGGGAAAGAAGCGGCGTTGTCTTTTTTTATTTCCGAAGAAAATGATGCGCTTGCGTGTGGGCGATGGTTTTCCGAGAACTGATGAGAAATACCAAGCGGTATTTCTCATCAAATAAAAAAAAGAGGAGAAAAAAATGATGGAAACTAAAATCGATTTTTTATACTTAAGTGAACCGGATATGATTAAAGCCGGGGTTTTGGATATGGCTGAATGTGTGGATACCATGATTGAAATGTTTAAATTGATGAGCGATGGCGATTATATTATGGGTGGAGCGAATCAGAATTCTCACGGAATTATGCTGTCCTTTCCAGAAACGTCACCCTTTCCTAATATGCCACTTAATGGACCGGATCGACGCTATATGGCCATGCCCGCCTACTTAGGCGGTGAATTTGATATGGCCGGAATGAAATGGTATGGATCCAATACCAGCAATAAGGAAAAGGGTCTGCCGCGATCCATTCTGACTGTGATGTTGAATGAAAAAGAGACGGGTGCCCCCATGGCACTGATGTCAGCAAATATCTTAAGTGCTATTCGCACCGGGGCGATTCCCGGAGTTGGTGCCAAATATCTGGCCAGAAAGGATTCACAGGTGGTGGGGATTATTGGTCCTGGGGTGATGAATAAAACCGCTTTAGCATCCTTTATGGTGACCTGTCCGAACATCAACACGATTAAAATTAACGGTCGGCGAAGCGTCACCGCAGAGGCATTTGCAGACTACGTCAAGACAGAATTTCCCCAGATTACGACCATTGAAATTGTGGATAGCATGGAAGCCGCAGTCAGAGAATCCGATATTGTCAGTGTGGCAACCTCCGGATCGGTTGGCTCTGAGTCCTATCCCTATATTAAGGAAGAATGGATTAAACCCGGAGCCTTATTCTGTATGCCAGCAAATGTCCGGTTTGATGATGACTTTATTTTAAACCGAGCCAGAAATGTGGTTGATAATTTTAAGCTATATGAAGCCTGGAGTGAAGAATTGCCGGCACCGCGTTACGAAATTGTAGGATTGCTGGCCGTTCATTACATGGATCTGATTGAAAAAGGGTTGATGAAACCGGAGGATATCAGCGATTTGGGTAACATTATCGCCGGCAGAACTCTTGCACGACAATCGGAGGATGAGATCATCCTTTACACTGTCGGTGGCATGCCGGTGGAAGACATTGCCTGGGGAACAAGACTCTATCGCAAGGCTCTTGAAAAAGGGATCGGAACCAAGCTGAACCTTTGGGATGAACCCTATCTGGCATAAGCGGTTGTAACTGAAAGGAGAATAACAATGCGAATCACAGAACACCCGATTTTGGGTGAAAGTAATAAAGGCCGCTTGGTCACCTTTTACTTTGATGGAAAACCATTAGAAGGATATGAAACGGAGCCGATTGCCATGGCACTGCGGGCTGCTGGGGTGATGGTTTTACGCCATACTCATAAAGAAAAGGCGCCAAGAGGAATCTTTTGTGCCATTGGACGCTGTACTGATTGTGTCATGGTTGTGGATGGAAAAGCAAATGTACGAACCTGTGTCACTCCGCTGGTGGCAGGAATGACCGTTCAAACCCAGTACGGGGTTGGTGCAAAGAAATAAGAACAACTCGAGTTGAGGACAAGAAAAAGGAATGGGTGGGTTATGAAAAGATATGATGTAATAGTCGTCGGCGCAGGTCCGGCCGGGCTATCGGCCGCCATTGAGGCGGCAAAAAGAGGACTGCGGGTTATTGTTTTTGACGAAAACGCCAGACCCGGTGGACAATTATTTAAACAAATCCATAAATTTTTTGGATCAAAAGAACATAAGGCTAAAATTCGCGGCTTTAAAATTGGCGAGGATTTACTAAAAGAAGCCCAAACTGCCGGGGTCGAGGTCGTTCTTAACGCCGTGGTGTTGGGGCTCTATCTGGATAAGGAGGTGGTGGTTTCCCATGGTGATGAGGTGACTCATTACAAAGGGGATGCCATTATTGTCGCAACCGGGGCTTCTGAAAACATGATCACCTTTGACGGCTGGACCTTACCTGGGGTTATTGGTGCCGGAGCGGCTCAGACCATGATGAATCTTCACAGTATTCGGCCGGGAAAAAAAGTGCTGATGCTGGGAACTGGCAACGTCGGGCTGGTGGTCAGCTATCAATTGCTGCAAGCTGGCTGTGAGGTGGTTGCTTTGGTGGATGCCGCCGCCAAAATTGGCGGCTATGGGGTTCATGCTGCCAAGCTGGCTCGCTGTGGGGTGCCCTTTTATTTATCCCACACTATTATCAAAGCCCATGGACAGGATTGTGTTACCGGGGTGACCATCGGTGAAGTGGATTCAAAATGGCAGGTGATCCCGGGATCTGAGAAAGATTTTGAGGTCGACACCATCTGTCTGGCGGTCGGTTTATCGCCGATGTCCCAGCTGCTTAAAATGGCTGGCTGCGAGATGGAAGAAAATCCCGCTAAAGGCGGTTATGTGCCAATTGGTAACAGTTATGGCGAAACCTCCATACCGGGTATCTTTGTGGCTGGTGATGTTTCTGGAATTGAAGAAGCCAGTTCAGCCATGATTGAAGGACGGATTGCCGGCGTGGCGGCCGCCGCTCGACTGGGATTTATTGACAAGGCAGAACTAACCGAAAAGACCTGGGAGTTGGAACAGGCACTACTGGCTCTAAGAGCGGGGATGTTCAGTCCTGAAAATAAGGGCCGGGAAGTTATACACACCGAGGAAGGCTATGATGTCTCCCAGAGTTTGTTGACAAGAGGTTATCTCACAAATGATGAAGTTTTAACCTACCCGGGAGTCACCGCAGCGCAGGGGATTCACGCCGTTATCGAATGTTCTCAGAATATTCCCTGTAATCCCTGTCAGGATGCCTGTCCGAAAAAGTGTATCACCATTGGTGAAAAAATTACCTCGCTACCGGTGGTCAACAGCGATGCCCAATGCTCCGGCTGTGGACTCTGTGTAGCGGCCTGTTCCGGACAGTCGATCTTCTTAGTCAAAGAGGACGAAGAAGTGGGTACGGCAATGGTTACCATCCCTTATGAATTTTATCCATTGCCTGAAAAAGGATGTCAGGGAATGGCGCTGGATCGCAGTGGCAAAGAAATCTGTGCGGCCGAGATCATCGAGATTAAAAACGTTCCGGCTTTTGATAAAACCAGTTTATTAACCATGAAGGTGCCATTTAACATGGCCATGAAGGCCCGGTTCTTTAAACAAGTGCAGGAGGTGTGATGATGAATAAAATAAATGATCGATCCCGAAATCTGGGTGACTACAGTGTGGGAGCAGATGACGCCATGATAATCTGCCGTTGTGAAGAAATCACCAAAGGCGATATCAGACAAGCGGTTCACGCTGGGATGTTCACATTAACAGAAATTAGACGGTACTTAAGAACCGGTATGGGTCTTTGTCAGGGTCAAACCTGCGGCCGTTTGATTAAGGGGATTGTAGCCCGGGAACTTGGAGTATCTCCCCTGGATCTGGAACCGGCGGTCTCCCGGGCACCAATGCGGCCGATTGAAATGAAGGTTTTAGGAAATGAAAGATAGCAGCGAAAGAAAAATAGAAATTAGATGAGGAAAATAACATGAAAAACAATGCAGACATCATTATTATTGGCAGCGGCGTGATTGGCAATGCGGCCGCCTATTATCTGGCTAAAAAAGGCTGTTCTGTTATTGTCCTGGAAAAAAGCGAAAGCATCGGGAACGGCGGTTCGTCACGAAATGGCGGCGGTGTTCGCCAGTCCGGCCGGGATAAGCGGGAACTGCCACTGGCCATGTATGGCATTAAAAATATCTGGCCGACTCTGTCTGAGGAGCTGGATATGGATGTGGAGTATTATCAGCAAGGTAATTTGCGACTGGGCAAAACCGAGGCGCACCGGAATATCTTGAGCGGATTGACCAAAAACGCCGCCGATGGCGGTTTGAATGTACGGATGATCGATGGCGAAGAAGCCCGAGCGATCTGTCCGTATCTTTCCGAAGAGGTCACTGGTGCCAGTTGGTGTCCCACCGACGGTCATGCCAACCCGATGTTGACAACCCTGGCTTATTATCGTAAAGCGCGGCAATTGGGGGTTCGCTTTATCACCGGCGAAGGGGTACAAGAAATCCGTAAGATCCGGGGTAAGGCCAGGCAGGTGGTCACCCAAAACGCTGTTTACGAAGGTGAGACAATTATTCTGGCCGCCGGTTACGAAAGTCGCGAAATTGCGTCCCAGTTGGGGATTGACATCCCCATGACCCAGGCGTTGTTGGAGGTATTGGTAACCGAAGCCCTGCCGCCGATGTTTTACCAGATGCTGGGAACAGCCGCCGCCGATTTTTACGGCCATCAGAGCACCCATGGATCCTTTGTTTTTGGGGGATCATCCGGGTTTGAAGGGGTGAACCGGGACAATGGCACACCGACGACCGCCAGCATCACGGCTTCCTGTATCTGCCGGGGGATTATGAAATACTTCCCGATGCTTGAGGAAGCAAAGATTGTCAGATCATGGGCGGGCTGGATGGATGTCTGTGCCGACATGGTACCGGTAATTAGTCCGGTGGAGGAAGTGCCGGGACTCATTATCGCTGCCGCCTTTTCTGGCCATGGCTTTGGCATCGCGCCCACGGTGGGGCTACTTTTATCCGAAATGGCAACAGCAAAAACAACAACCCTGGATTTGAGTGCGTTTCGATATGACCGCTTTAAAGCGAAAATTTAAGGAGTAAATAGAATCGTTGTATTTCCGAATATTCGTATGTTATAATGTGTCTATGCCAAAGTGGTAAAAATAACAGGACGGAGGAGGCCAATGATCGGTGATCAGAATAAAATAATTGTCAGTCCCAAACAGCCCTATTTTGTAATGGCAACCTCTCGTTATTACAAGGCTGTGGTGATGGATTATGGCATTTCTCATTTTTATAGTTTTAATAATGATGTCATCGGCAGTTCGGTTATTGCGGTACCCGACGGATGCATTGATATGCTCTTTTGCTGTGATGACAAACAGCCTTATGCCAATATTTGCGGAACGGTGTTGCAGCCCCGGGTGGTGAATAATCTACGCAGTTATTTTTTCGGCATTCGTTTTATGCCCGGTTTGTCCTTTAAATTTAATAATGTGGTGATGTCAGATTTTGTGGAAAATGAAATTCCCTTTCTGGAAGTGATTAAAGATAAGGAATTGTTTGATAAGATCACTACCAGCAGAGATTTTAATTATCAGATTCAGGAATTTATGAAAATGTACATACCCCTGTATCAGAAGTCTCAGGCAGACGATAAAAATCTGGAGTTGAAGAGCTTTCTATTAAAAAAAATAAACGCCACCGCCGGACAGATCAAGGTCAGTGAATTGGCAGAGAACGCCGGTTATTCGGTTCGCTACATCAATAAGGTATTTTCCCAGGAATTTGGTTTGCCGCCGAAGATCTTTTGCAAACTGATCCGGTTTCAGCATTTACTGAGCAATCTGAATAATTTTGATAAAAATATTTTTGATGCCAATCTGGCACAGCTTTCCATTGAGTTGGGTTATTATGACCAGTCCCACATGATTCGTGATTTTTATGAATTGTCCAACACAACACCGGGAAAGTATATCCATTCGTTAAAAAAGATCGAATACAACAAGCGGTTAATTGTAATTTAAAGATTAATTATTATATAAATAAAAGCAAGAGCAAAGGTGCTCGGATATCTGTTAGCAGGTGTCCGGGCATCTTTTTTAGGTACCAATAACTGAAGAATTTAATTATAAGGAGAATTATAATGGAAAACAAGAAAAAATTGGGATTGGGAAGCGCCGTATCCGTTTGCGTGGGACTCATTGTGGCGACCAGTTGTCTACTGACTCTCGGTCGTGGAATGGGTCTGGCCGGAACAGGATTTGTTGTGTCGTTGTTCATTGTGCTGATTTTAAATATCATGCTGTCCATAACATTTGGTGAGCTTTATTCGATCATGCCGAATGTAGAAGGTGGACTGGGACAATATACATTGGCTGGTCTGGGGCCGGTGGCGTCGATCATCTCAAATCTGTCAGCTTATGTCATTACCAGCATTCTGGCGGCTTCGGTGGAGATGGCCATGTGTGGGATGGTTATTAATCAATACTTTTTACCAATGATTCCCGCTCCGGTTCTCAGTGTGGCGATTTTGACCATCTTATTTTTTATCAATTACAATGGGGTTGACCTTTTTGCAAAGGTTCAAAATATTGTTGTTATTTTACTCATCGGATCAATGACCGTGATGGGAATTATCAGTTTTTTTAAGCTGGGGGTTGGCCCGGTGGTAACGGCAGCCCAGCAGACAGCAGCTCCGGTAGTCGGGATCAGTGGCTATGTCTCACTGGCAGCCGTAGTATTCTGGCTGTTTATCGGTATCGAATTTGTGATTCCCCTGGCTAAAGACCTAAAGAACCCTAAGCGCGATGTCCCCCTTTCGATGATTCTGGGGATTGTGATGCTATTTGTTGTTCAGGCGATGCTGGGTGTTGGCATGACGAACTATGTCACCTTAGCAGAATTGGGAAGTGCATCATTACCGCATATGATCTTTGCTGAGAATTTATTAGGTCAATTTGGGATCTACTGGATGGGGATTGTCACCCTTCTGGCTGGCGTCAGCACCGTAAATACTGTACTTGGTAGTGTCGGTAGAATTCTTTCCGGGATGGCCCAAGATGAATGTATGCCCCGTATATTTGCGAAAAAGAACAAACGCAATGTACCGATTGGCGGTCTCATTCTCATTTTTGGCGGGAATTTTGTTTTGCTGGCAACAGGATTTACCCAATCATCGGGTCTTTCAAATATCTTACTGGCGGCATCCTGTTTCTGGTTAACCTCATATATTCTGGTGAATGTTTCAGTGCTGGTACTGCGAAAAAAATATCCGGATATGCCGGGTCGAAATAAGAAATTGACCTTATTTGGAATTCCGCAAATTTTATGTATCGCCGGGAACCTTTTTATGATCTGGAATATTGCCGAAGGGGAAGCGCGAACCCTGATCTACAAGATATTCTTTATTTTGTTAGCTCTGCTGGTCACCTATTCGGTGGTGTGGGTGAAGATCATTAAAAAAATGCCTCTATTTCACACACCGGATGTGCATGCACTTAATCTGAAAAGTGAGGCACCAGCAGTGATCATCGAACCGAAAGCGGTTGTCGAACCAATGATTGGCTAGTCTGCGCTAAAAAATGAACAGCATCATTTAAGTAAGGATCAGAAATTTGAATAAGGACTAGAAATGTCGAAAATAAAAGTCATGCATCAGTGAGATGTGTGGCTTTTTTTGTGATCATTTGTGATCATTATTGAATAATAAAAAAACATTATGAAAAGCATCTTTAAGTCGATAACAAAAAAATAGGCATTGTATTGAAGGCTGCTGAAGTTATGCGTGCTTGATTTTATTGAAAGCGGGTATAAAAATTCAGATTCTATCAAATTATCTGAAGTTAGATAAAATGGATTGATGTGGTAGTGATTGCTCACGATGGAAAAGACAATGTTGTAATGATAAAGAAAACAAAATCCTTGTCACCTTATCCCAGAAACCAGATCATAAAAAATAAGGAGAAGAAAATGAAGAAATTTAAAAAATTTGCAATTCTGCTTTCATTGGTATTGGTATTAAATACCATCCTACCCCAGGCCGCAGTTTTTGCGCAAGCGGCGAATAACAGTATAGAAACTAACGGAGCCACCGTTAATGTTACCCTGGCCGATGTTGATCCGGCTTTCGGGACGGTCACTCTCAGTGGCAGCGGTCAAACCGGCCCGGGAGCCTACCCCCAGGGCTCCACCCTGAAGGTAAATGCCGTGGCCAACCCGGGCTATGCGGTTTATCTGATTTCGGCATCAATGGGGGGACTGATCTACGAAACCCCACTGACACCCACTACTTTTAACTTAACTGCGGATACCCTGATTACAGTTAGCTTTTATGCGGTTACACCACCGCCGGTCAGCACCGTACAGGTTCAAGTAGAAGACCTCAATCCCATCTTTGGCAGTGTCGCCATTAGCGGAACAGGTGGACAAACCGGTAACGGTGCTTATCCCACCGGATCGACGCTCAGTGTTAATGTAACCCCCATTAATGGTTATAAGGTCACCAGCATTTTAGCAACCTTTGCGGATGGCACCACCCAGGTAGTTGACAATGCTGCTACCGCTGATTTTATTTTACATGATGATGTCGGCATCTCCTTTACTTTTGATGGGGCTTATAATATCGTCGTGGAAAGTTCCGATCCAACCAGAGGAACCGTGTTTGATGAAACAGGTTCGTATAGTTTGCTGGATAGTGTTTATTTGTACGCTGCCGGCAACCCTGGTTATGAATGTACGGGTTATTATTTTATTGATTCAAATAATAACACCTCATACTCGACTTATACTGTGCCGGTGAATGTACCGGTAACGGAATCCGGCACCTATCAAATGATTTTTGAGCCGATCATGTGTAGTGTCGCAGTCGCCAGTGACGGCAACGGAACCGTCACTGGTGGCGGTAATATTGCCAACGGTTCCAAGGTAACGCTTACGGCCACGCCGAATGCCGGTTATAAGTTCAGCCAATGGATCGACCAAAACAATGCGGTGGTGGGAACCAGCGCAGTTCTGAATGTCACAGTGACGGATAATGTCAACTATACGGCCAATTTTGTTCCGGATACCGTGGATATTCAGGTTTCGGCCACCCCCACCGGTGGCGGCACCGTAAGTGGTGCTGGCACCTATATCAGTGGTGATGCGGTGACGCTTACCGTCACCCCGGCGGCCGGATTTACCTTTGTCAATTGGATCAACACCGAATTCCCGGCGGCTGTCAGTGAAAATGCCAGCTATGCATTTACCGCCAGCGATGCCACTGCCGGAGCTTATACAGCAGTATTTGAAGCAACCCAGATGCCGGTAAAAATTTCAACCATTGCTTCACCAGCAGCCCTTAAGACTATTACTGTGACCCCGGTAACCGGCACCTATGCCAGTGGAACGGTGTTGCCTTTGAGTGCCAGCAGTACCGATTCTGGCGTGACGTTCTCAGGATGGTATGCAAACGGCGTCTTATTATCAAAATCGCCGACCTTTTCTTATACCGTTACAGAGCCGGTACTGATTAATGCCGTTTTTGGGACGAATTGGGGTTCGGTGATTGTTCTGGGAAATCCGTTTTCATCAAGAGATGTGGATATCGAAGTCCAACCGATTGGAACCAACCTGAGTTATAACGGTTCCTCGGATACCTATGATTTTGTGAACTGGACCAACAGTGCCGGGACGGTCGTGAGCACTGATCCGAATCTCACGGTGCAGGTGCAAAAAGGGTTACAGACCTATATTGCCAATGTTACCCCCAAAACATTCACCATATCGGTTGCGGCAACCCCTACACTGGGAGGAACCGCTCAGGTAACCTCGGCAACTTCGATAACCTATGGCAAAACCGCCACTGTTGTGGCGACCCCAGCTAATGGCTACAGTTTTGCCGGCTGGACCGATGGGGATACCGGACAAAGTGTCAGCGCCGATCTGAGCTACTCCTTTGAGCCTAGTAAGAATACCCGCCTGATTGCCAATTTTTCTCAGCAGGGGTATACCATGAGTCTGACTGCCAATCCAACCAATGGCGGAACCGTCAGCGGGGGAGGGACTAACCTGGTTTATGGTCAGCAAGTAAATATCCAGGCCACTCCGGCGGACGGCTATGTTTTTAATAATTGGGTGGATGGATCGGGAAGCATCGTGTCCACAAATTCCAATGAAAAAATTACCGTCACCACGAACTTGGCACTGGCGGCCAACTTTTCGGCGGTTCAATATCCCATTACGGTTACGCCTGCGCCGGCAGCAGGTGGAACCGTCACTGGCGGCGGTTCCTTTGAAGATGGCACAAGTGTAACCTTAAGCGCCATTCCCAATGAAAACTATAATTTTATTCGCTGGACCCAGGGCGATTCGGATTTAGCCGTGAGTACCAATCCTCAATATACCTTTGCTGCCAGTGAAGCCAGCCAGGGACAGTACACGGCGGTTTTTGCACCGGAAACCTATCTGGTGAATATTTCGATGGTCGCTCAGAAATCGATTGCCGATCAGGTATCAGTCAGTCCCGCAAAGGACATTTACAGCTACGGAACGGTTCTAAATATGGCGGCCAATACCAGCAATGCAGCAACTCTGTTTCTTGGCTGGTATGAGGATGGTAAGCTGATCAGTAAAACTGCAGATTTTAATTATACGGTAACAAAAGCGACCAATCTGGTGGCTGTCTTTGTCACGGATTACGGCGTGATTATCACCCAAGGCGATCCCGCGGCGGCGAAAAAGACAGATATCCTGATTGGCCCTAAAAATACGACCAAAACTATTTCGGCTGAAACCTCGGCTAATTATGATTTTGTCAATTGGACCGATGCAGCCGGAAACGTCTATCCCGATGTCATCTTTGACGTGACCTTTGGACCGGATCCGGTGGAAACCTATGTAGCAAACTATACTCCTAAAACATATACCGTGGCAGTGGCTGGCCAAACCCCGGGCGGAACCGTGAGCCAGTCCCAGGATTCGGTACTCTATGGCCAATCGCTGACGGTAACGGCAACCCCGGATAGCGGCTATGCCTTTGTGAACTGGACCGATGCCCTGGCAGATCCTCAGCCCGGAGCTGTTTTAAGCACCGATGCTAACTGGATCTTACAACCGGATGCCAATATGTCCTTACAGGCAAATTTCACTCCGATTGCCTATACCCTGGGCATTAATGTGGCGGCAAGCGGCGGCGGAACCGCGGCCTGGGCCAATTACCCGCCCACTGGTCCCTTTTATGGGGAGGTGATCACAGCTGTAGCAACGCCAGATCCCAATTACGTTTTTGATGGCTGGGTCAATGCCGGCGGAGATGTGGTCTCAATGGACAGCTCCTACGATGTTACGGTGACAGGAAATGATACGTTAACCGCCCAGTTCCATACCAGCCAGAATAATATTGGCGCGGTAGCAAACCCGACTACTATGGGAACCGTTACCGGTGGCGGAACCTTTAACTATCAGACCCAGACAACCCTCACCGCCATCCCCAATACCGGTTTTGAATTTGTCAACTGGAGCAACAATCTGGATGACACGGTTGTCACCACCCCAGAACTGGCAGTAGATGTCGCAAATGATGTCATCTACACAGCCAATTTTGACGTCTTAAAATGCCCGGTGACCCTGACCCCGGTGGATCCAGGTCGGGCTGTTTATGGCAGCGTGGCCATGGCTGTCTATGAAAATGGGGTCCTGGCACCGGCTGGAACCATCCCGGAATATGGCGACAAGGTGGTCTTAACCGCCACCGCCAATCAAACCATGCCGAATTCGATATTTAAAGATTATCTGGACGGCACCGGCGCACTGATTTCCTATGATTCAGTTTATACCATCGAAGCCATCGCCGAACCACTGGTAATTCAGTATGATTTCGTTCAGGAATATACGGTAACTGTTCCTGTTTCTGCCGAGTGGACGGATAATTATCAACGGAACCTGCTGCCCGGCGTGGTTCCCCAGGTAACCCAGTTTCCCAACCAACAGGTGAGTGGGAATTTTAAGGATTCCATTACCCTTAACTACGGAACAGTGGATGCCAATCTGGTTTTTGATGGCTGGTATACCGATGAGGAAACCCCGGTTTTAGTCAGCAATGAGCTCTCATTCAGCTATCAGCTACTGGATAGCACCCCGTTGGTGGCCAAGCTGCATTTAAAAGATATTGGTATTTTGGTTGAAAATGCCTACATTCCGGATCAACCCCTTCCCGGGGTGGATTTAAACGGCGGCGAGGTGTCCGGCAGCGGCTATCGAAATGCCGGGGAGACCTTTAATATCAGTACTACCGTGGATGCCAATTATAGCTTTGAAAACTGGACTCAAGTTAATACGACCCTGAGTAAAAAAAGCAACTTTGTCTATACGGTAGCTGGACAACCGGGAGTGGATGCACCCCCGATTCAGGCCAATTATTCGCCGGAGGCCTGTTACCTGACTCTGAATGCCAATCCAAAAGGCAGCGGCCAGGCCGCTCCCTCGGGATATTATCCCTATGGAACCCTGGTTACTATCTCTCAGGGAAATCAGGCCGGGTATGCCTTCTCGCATTTTGAAGACGGCAACGGCAATACCTTGAAAAGTGTTACCCCCAACACTAAGGCAGGCACACTGACTCTCTATATGACCGGAAATACAACCGTTGTGGCGGTTTATAAAGAAAGTAGTGGCAGTGAAGCCCAAAAAATCGTGAAAATCGCCGCCGCCGCTGCTACGGCTGCCGCCATTGCCGCCGGTATCGCTGCGGCCATCTATTTTGGCGGCGATGAGCTGCTGGCTGATGGCGCATTGGATTTAGCAGAGGTAGCATTAGAAGATCTGGGTGAAGTGGCTGGCGGCGTTGTTGACAAAAACCCGCCAGACCCTGATCCGGATCCCGACGATCCCGATAATAAAACCGATATCCTGATTACTACCGTCGCCTCACCGCTAGATGGCGGAACGGCCATTGGCGGAGAATCCTACCGGGTTGGCGAAATGGCGGTCTTAAAAGCCACCGCCAATCCAGGCTGGGTTTTTGAAAACTGGACCGGTGAGGGTGCCGTAGTCATTGATGATCCAGAGGCAGAAAGCATTTCATTTCTGGTTGATGAGGCTGACGAAGGTTCTGTTTTAACGGCCCACTTCAACCAGGAATTTACGATTACCACCAGTGCCACCCCGGAGAGCGGCGGAACCGTTACTCCCACCATGACAGTAGTCAGTGGTGAAGCAGCCACCGTGACAGCCACCGCCAATGAGGGTTATCTCTTTGACGGCTGGTATGAAAATGGGGTTCAGGTGTCAACCGAAGAAACCTATACCCTGGAAGCAGTGGCAGCTGATCATACTCTCACCGCCCAATTTGAAGCGGGATTCAATGTCACCCTGACGGCTGATCCAGTGGCGATGGACACCCTGGTGACTTTTACCGGAGAGGGATTATCCCAAACCGGGGAACATACCGTCACCGCCACCTTATTAGATACCGAAGCTGAAAATTACGTCTTTAATGGCTGGTATGTCAATCTGACCGACCCGGCACCGGTGTCAACCGAAGCCACCTACACCTTTACCCTAACTGCAGACACCAGTTACATTGCCAGTTATAGTCAGCAATACACCATTACCACCACTGCCACGCCAGCAGAAGGCGGAACAGTTACCCCGACCGAGCAGGTGATCGCCGGTGGAACGGCCACCGTGACAGCCACCGCCAATGAGGGTTATCTCTTTGAAGGCTGGTATGAAAATGAGGTTCAGGTGTCAACCGAAGCAACCTATACCCTTGAAGCAGTGGCAACGGATCATAGTCTCACCGCCCAATTTGAAGCGGGATTCGAGGTAAACCTCACCGCTGATCCGGTGGCGATGGACACCCTGGTGACCTTTACCGGAGGCGGATTATCCCAAACTGGCGAACATACTATTACCGCCACCCTGATCGATACCGAAGCTGAAAATTATGTCTTTAATGGCTGGTACGTCAATTTGACCGACCCGGCACCGGTGTCAACCGAAGCAACCTACACCTTCACCCTAACCGCAGACACCAGTTACATTGCCAGCTATAGTGAACAATTTACCATTACCACCAGTGCCACCCCGGAAGAGGGGGGAACGGTTACGCCAACTCAGCAGGTCACTGTTGGCAATGATGCGACTGTCACAGCAACGCCAAATGAAGACTATGTTTTTGATGGCTGGTACGAAGGTGAAGCCCAGGTTTCTGAGGACGAAACTTATGTCCTGGAAGCGGTGGCAGCTGATCATAATCTCACCGCCCAATTTGAATTGGGTGCCAATGTCACCCTGACGGCTGATCCGACCACCATGGACACCCTGGTGACCTTTACCGGAAACGGATTATCCCAAACCGGAGAACATACCATTACCGCAACCCTGGATGATGCGGAAACCGATAATTATATCTTTAAAGGCTGGTTTAGCGCATTGACGGATGACGTGCCGGCTTCTACTTCAGAAACATATACCTTTGACTTGACGGCGGATACCAGTTATATCGCCAGTTATGAAGAAAACGCTTTTACCGTGGCAGCAGAATCAGAAGATGCTACCCAGGGAACCGTCACCCAAACCGGAACCAGCCCCTATAAACTTTCGGATTCAGTAACTGTCAGTGCTACCGCTTTAAAAGGATATGCCTTTGCCAACTGGACCGATGAAAACAGTGCCGTGGTCTCGCAAACAGCCGATTATACTTTTGATGTCACTGAAAATACAACATTAACCGCCAATTTTGAAGCCGAAGCGGCGGTCACCATTCAAGTCCAATGCGATTATGTGGAGGGCGGTACGGTGACTTCGGATGATAAAGACATACCAGAAACTGGACTGGTCATTACAAATGGCGAGTCGGTCACCTTAAAAGCCGAGGAAAAGAAGGGCTACGAATTTGAAGGCTGGTATGAGAACGGAAAAGAAGTCGAGAAGAAGGATTCATATACCTTTACTGCCGCAAAAGACCGGACCCTGGTCGCCGCTTTTTCTCACAAAGGAGTTATGGCGTTGGCTTTCCCGGATCCCCTTGAAGGCGGACGGGTTTATAAGGTTTACCAGACATCCGAAACAAAAGATGAATTTTATCTGAACGCCGTGCCATTTACCGGCTATGAATTTGTAGGCTGGTACGATATTGCCGGAATAAAGGTCTGTGATACCCCGGAATATGATTTTGTGGCTTATTACTCCCGGGTGCTTTTTGCCAAATTCAAGCTCGAACAAGTTGCCGTGAATGTTAGTATTGCACCAGCTGGCGGTGGCACTGTATCCGGAACGGGAACCTATGATTATGGAAAGGCAGTCACCTTAACGGCGACCCCGGAAGAAGGGTATATTTTCAACGGCTTTATGGATGCTACCGGAAACCGGTTGAGTTCCGATGCCGTTTATACCTTTACCCTGCGGGCGGAGGCAGACCTGACCGCTAACTTCTCCCCGCAAACCTATACCATGACCACCACCGTTAATGATCCGGCCCTGGGGACGGTTTCTAATAGCGATTCGGATGGCGTCTATCCGGCTGGCGCCGCGGTTTCACTGCAGGCTTCACCCGCCAGCGGTTCGCAATTTGTGGGGTGGTTTGAAAACGGCCAATGCGTGAGTCAGACACCCAACTATACGTTCACAGCCACCGCCGACCGCAATCTGGAAGCCGATTTCAGTAATGAAGAATTTGTCCTGACGCTAATGGCTGACCCGGTTACTGGTGGAACCCTATCCGGTGAGGGCGGCTACAATCCCTCCACAGATGCCGATCAGGCAAGTATCTCAGCGGTTGCCTTGCCAGGCTATGCATTTACTGCCTGGATGGATGCAGACACCGGGGAACAGGTCTCAACTTTAAGCAGTGATGCCATTACGCTAACAAAAGACACCAATCTTACTGCGGTCTTTACCCCCAATGTTTATCAGGTCGAGCTGACCGTTGGCGAGGGTGGTACCGCCACCGGGGACGGCTATTACAATTTCGGTGATACTGTCAATTTATCGGCTACTGCCAAAGATGGCTATAGCTTTGCCGGTTGGATGATAACCGATGCCCAGGGAACGCAGTCCTGTATCTCACCAGATGGGGATTATACCTTTACCTTAAATGAAGACTGGATTAATCTGGCACCGATCACTATTTCCGCAACCTTTAAAAATGCTAAAGGGGCTCTGATTATTCCTTTGGCCGAAGAGTACCTTCGTGGCAATATTGCCAGAGGCTACCATTTGGATGCCATCGTTGGGAATCAGACAACAGTAGAAGCCATCCCCGGTTATGGCTATGAATTTACCAACTGGACTGATATGAAAGGAAATGTCCTTAGTCAGGATGCAGTCTATACCTTTACGGTCACGGGTGATACCGTGGTGATGGCTCATTTTAAATCTAATGCGACGGTAAAGCTGACCGTGACGGAACAGTCTGTTTTACAAGGCAAGGCGCTCCTGGTGGGGGATCTTATTTCTGGTGAAAAGACTGTCGAATCCGGCCAATATGTGATGGCTTACGCAGTGGCCTACCCTGGCTACCAATTCCTCCAC
Source organism: Acetobacterium sp. (assembly GCF_030652775.1). Lineage (GTDB taxonomy): Bacteria > Bacillota > Clostridia > Eubacteriales > Eubacteriaceae > Acetobacterium. The sequence continues at coordinate 41,137 of NZ_JAUSPS010000054.1, forward strand.
TGGGTCAATCAGAACGGATTGAAAGTTTCTAATGCGAGGAGTTATCTTTTTAGAATATCTGAAGATACGGCCTTAACAGCGGTGTTTGAAAAAACCACCCATGACATTAGTGCCAATGTTGATCCAAAAGGTGCTGGTTATATCACTGGCCAGAAAACCTATGCTTATGGCGATACGGCCACCCTAACAGCTGTGCCGACTCAGTCCGGTTATATCTTTGGCTACTGGTCTGATGAAAATGGCCGGATTAAAGGGGCGATATCACCAGTCTTTAAGACGACGGTTAATGGCAGTAAAACCTATACAGCCCATTTTGTCCAGGGGAAATACAGCATCACCGCCAAAGCGGTTCCTGAACAAGGGGGAACGGTATCCGGAGGCGGATCATTTGGACAGGAAGAGGCGGTCACCTTAACGGCAGTTCCCAATATCGGGTATCAATTTGATGGCTGGTTTGTGGCTGGCGCCAGTGTCAGCACCGATGCCAGCTGGGCCTTTGATGCCACCGAATCGGTGGATGCGGAAGCTCACTTTTCGACGGTTCCGCCGTCCGACAGCAATGGACCGAGTCATCCTCACCCCGGTCTTCCACATCGAGGGAGAAATAAGTAAAATTTCACATTAACAGATAAAGCACCCATAATCAAAAAAGATCATGGGTGCTTTATTAATTGATTTTTTAAGGGGGGTGTATTTGATTGCATCACTTCTGTTAGTTTAGTATAATGATTTATAAGTAAAATTGAAAGGGCGGTTATGATGGATTTTAAAAATAAACGAATAAATCAAATGCTCAAGAATTTTATCATAATCTTTGTGCCGGGATTACTTATTGTGGCGGTTTTGGCGGGGATCTTTATTAATATCAATATTGAAAACAGCAAAAATATTATTAAAATCAGACAACTGAACAATAGCGAGATTGTCAGCGTCAATGTCAATTCGATCTTTGAAGATATCAAGTCAGACGGAAATATTATTCTGAACTCCAGTGAAATTAAGGCTTATGTGGCTAATGCCGCAGAGGTCAACAATCAAAATGAACTCAAACGAATTTTTTCCAATATGATGATCAATAAAAAAATCTATGATTCAATCCGGTTTGTCGGCGTCGATGGCTATGAGAAGGTACGGGTGAATGCGGCCGATAATGGCACCACCGCTGCCGTAGCGGATAGCGAGTTAGAATACAAAGGCGATCAGTTCTACTTTGCAGAAGGAATGAAACTTAACGCCGGCGAGCTTTTTATTTCGCCCATGGATTTAAGAATGAACGGTGAGGAAGTCGAAATGCCTGTCAAACCAGTGATGCGACTGGTATTGCCGGTATTTAATGATCAGAACGAGCGTCAGGGAATGCTGGTTTTGAACTATCTGGCCCAAAATATGTTGGATCAAATCGAGAATTATTCAAAAAGCAACATGGATATGAAAATTTTGCTGTTAAATGATGACGGCTATTATTTATTAAGTGAGAACAGCGACAAAGACTTTTCGTTTGTGTACGCCGATCAGCAGGGCGTTTCATTCAGTCAGGAAAATCCCGAAATCTGGCAGGCTATTTTGAATAGTGGCAGCGGATATTTTGATGATGGCAAAGATCTTTACTTTTATGCCCCCATTTATCCCCTCCAAGGTTATCGGAATCTCCATTGGGTGCTGGTTGGTGCCGCGCCGTTAGATGTTCTGGGTGTTTTTGCCAACGAGGATAACCGCACTATGGTGCTCATTGCGGCTCTATTGGTTCTTGTTTTAGGCATCATCAGCCTGGTTGTGTCCTGGTTATTGCTGATCAAAAAAGAAGCCAGCTCACGAGAAAAAATAACCGACGGTATTTTCAAAAATTCCAAAGAAGGAATCATGATTATGGATGCCGAAATGCGGATTGTCTATATCAATAAGGCGTTCTCAAGCATTACCGGCTATCCCGAAGATGAAGTCATGGGTCAGAAACCCATTGATTTCAAGTCAGGGGTGAAGCTGAGAGAAGTCTACAGTAATATCTGGAAAACCGTCAACAAAGACGGCAATTGGCAGGGTGAAATTGTCGATGAAAGAAAAGATGGTACCACCTATCCCAAATATATTACCATCTCAAAAATATTTGACAGTAAAAGTGATACCTTAAGTAATTATCTGGAGGTTTTTGAAGATTTAACCAATATCAAAATTGCCGAAGAGGCCATCAATAAAATTAAACATTACGATGAGGTCACCGGATTGCCAACCCAGGCGCTTTTTGAAATTAAAACCCGGGAATTCATCAAACAATACGATAGCTTGGCCATCATTATCCTTCAGGTTACAAATTTTAACGCCCTCTATGATAATTTAGGAAAAAAATCTGGGACTATTTTAATCAATGAAGTATCCCAGCGGATCCAGACATTTCTAAGAGATGAGGATCTTTTAGGGATTTTCCACAAAGACCAATTCATCATCGCCCGGATCAAGAGCAGTGATAAACTGGAAATGGGACATCTGATGAATAAAATGATGACCTATCTCAAAGAGCCGGTTGAAATAGAAAACGAGCGGGTTTATTTAAATGTGTCCATTGGCATCGCCGTTTTCCAGGAAGACAGCGCCGATCTGGAAAAACTCATTGAATACGGAAATATTGCCAAAAACTATGCCCTTCAAACCGGTGACAACACTTATGTATTTTACGAAAAAGAAATCAAAGATAACTATCTTAATAATCTGAAGCTGGAAACAGAATTGCGAAGTGCACTTGAGAAGAACGAACTCAGTTTAGCCTATCAGCCGCAAGTTCAGGTTGAGACGGGAGAAATCATCGCCAGTGAGGCGCTGCTGAGATGGAAAAATCAGAACCTGGGACAGGTAAGCCCGGGGCAATTTATCCCAGTGGCAGAAAGAACGGATTTAATCATCCCGATCGGGAATTGGGTTTTGGAAGAAGCCATAAAACAAAACAAAAAGTGGTACGATATAACGAACAAAAAAATTGTCGTGGCGGTGAATTTATCCCCCATTCAATTCAAAAAATCAGACCTGCCGCAGATCATTAAAGATCTTCTGGAAAAATACCAAATGCCGGCAGAATTATTGGAAATTGAGATTACTGAAGGTATTCTGGTGGAAAATATCGAAGGACTCAGCGGCCAGTTGGAGAAGATCAAAGCCCTGGGGGTGAAGGTGGCCATCGATGATTTTGGAACTGGATATTCATCATTAAAATACCTTCAAAATGTCAATTTTGACAAACTGAAAATTGACCGGGAATTTATCAAAGATTATCCGCAAAATGATACCGGAAACATTGCCAAAACGATTCTCCATCTGGCTGCGCAAATGGACATCAATGTGATTGCTGAGGGGGTTGAAACCCGCGAACAGTTTTTGTTTTTAAAAGAAAACAACTGTCAGGAAATTCAGGGCTATTATTTCCATAAACCGCTGTCGGTAAGGGACTTTGAAACGCTGATAACAGAGAGTCGTTCGGGCAGCGAGGATTAAAGAAAAATAACCCTTCATATGATATGATTAGCCATTAAGTCAGATTCATAAAAAAGAATTTGCCAAAATAAAAAATGCTGTGATTGATGGCAATTGTTTCGATGATCCCTTTTGCAACGTCATTGTGGGGAAGAAACGGTGAAAGGATTCAAAGTGAAGCAATTAAAAAACATTTTGTCCCCCCAGGATTTAAAGCATCTGTCAGATGCAGAACTCCAAAATCTGGCGGGGGAGCTACGCAATAGAATTTTAGAAACGGTATCAAAAAATGGTGGCCACCTGGCTTCAAATCTCGGTATCGTTGAAACAACCCTGGCGATCCACCGGGTTTTTGACACTCCCGAGGATCAAATTGTTTTTGATGTCGGGCACCAATGTTATGCCCATAAATTAGTAACTGGGCGACAGCAGGAATTTGACACCCTGCGGCAGTGGAACGGAATCTCCGGTTTCACCAATCGCAAAGAGAGTGACAAAGACGCTTTTGGAGCCGGCCACAGCGGCACCTCGATATCGGCGGCGCTGGGTCTGGCCACGGCCAATCAGCTAGACAGTAAAGATAATTATGTTATTGCCGTAGTCGGGGATGGCTCATTCACCAATGGGATGATTTACGAAGCCTTAAATAATTGTAACAAAAAAAACCTGCGCCTGATTATTATCTTGAATGATAATGAAATGTCGATTTCTGAAAATGTCGGCGGACTGTCTAATTATTTATCAAAAATCAGAAACAGTCAGAATTATTTTAATTTAAAGCATCAGACTCAGTCGTTTTTACACAAAATACCCTTAGTCGGGGATGGCCTGGTTGAAGGCACCCGAAAATTTAAAAAGCACATTAAAAAACGGGTCGTTGCCGAGAACTTCTTTGAACATCTTGGTCTTGATTACCTGGGGCCGGTTGATGGTTGTGATCTCAAAAAACTGGAATCGGTGCTTGGCGAAGCAAAAAGCAAAACCAGTTGCTGTCTGGTTCATATCCACACGGTTAAAGGTAAGGGCTATCCTCATGCTGAGGAACATCCGGAAATGTATCACTCTTCAGGGCCCTTCGACCGAGCTAAAGGGATTGAAAAAAAAGCATCAGAGAACAGCTTTTCAACCGCATTTGGGAAAATAATGGTTGAAGCCGCCAATAGTAATGACTCCATTTGTGCCATTACCGCCGCCATGACTGGTGGCACTGGCCTGGATAAATTTAGCCAGACCCATCCCCAGCGTTTTTACGATGTGGGGATCGCCGAAGAACACGCCGTTACCTTTGCTACTGGTCTTTCGGCCAATGGCAAGACCCCGGTCTGTGCTATCTATTCAACCTTTGTCCAACGGGTCTATGATCAACTGATTCATGATGCGGCGATTCAAAAGCTGCCGTTGATTATGGCTCTGGATCGCTGTGGACTGGTGCCTGGCGACGGGATTACCCACCAGGGTATTTACGACTGCTCCTATCTATCTTCGATCCCGGGAATGGCGATCTATAGCCCGGAAACCTATGACGAAATGAAACAGAGTTTTAAGCAATGCTTTGAGCGCAAAAATCTGGCCGTCATCCGCTATCCGAAAGGAGCTGAGCAGCAATACGATCGCAGCGGTTTTATGGACTGCGGGGAGTTCAGTTATCAGGATTTTGAAGCAACTGGCGAAGACTTTGAGGATCCCGAAATTGTGATCCTGACCTATGGCCGAATTACCAAAAACGCCTATGATGCAATTCAATTATTAACAGCAAACAAGCGGATCCGGTTAATTAAACTGGTCAAGGTTTACCCGCTGCAGATCGAAAAAATCTGCTCACTAATGGGACAACCAAAGCTTGTTTATATTCTGGAAGAAGGCATCAGAAGTGGTGGAATCGGCGAAAAACTGGCGGCCGTATTTGCTCAGAACGAAGATTTCAGACCGGGAAAGATCCGCATTCGCGCCATCGAAAACCCCTTGATGGAACAGGGCGATCTCCCTGCTTTGTATGACTGCTGCGGTTTTTTACCAGCACAGCTTGCCGACGAAATTATGGAAATATTGGGAAATAAATAAAAAACGGCGTAAGCCGTTTTTTATATTTCCGCAATAATATTGCCCATTTCTTCGATGTAATAGCCGTCGATGCCTTCAAATTCCAGCCGGAATTCTTCGGAACGGAGAATTTTAATAATCGTCTGAACCGGAGCCGAGTTGAAATCTTCCTTCTTAATGACCAGTTCATAACGTTCTTTTTGTAGCGGGATAAAATCAATGTCCTTAATCTGGCTGGCCACTTTTTCCTGTCCCACGGCCACATCTGCTCCACCCCGGCCAACCGTGCTGGCAACGGCAAAGTGAGATTGGCTCTCGCGCAGATAGCCGTTAATTGAAGCGCCGTTGATCCCCAGCAGGCGCAGGTGCTCATCCAAAAGGATCCGTGATCCTGAGCCCTTTTCGCGGTTAATGATGGTCAGATTCGGCTGGGCCAGATCAGCCCAGGTGTGAATGTTTTTGGGATTGCCTTTGGCCACATAAAAACCCTGAATCCGGGCGGTCAGATGGATAATAATGGTGGGAACGCCTGGCAGCAGGCGCCGTACATAAGGCAAATTATAATCGCCGCTGTCGCCATCCCAGAGATGGGCAGTAGCAACTTGAACATTACCCTGATAGAGCGCAACCAGGCTGTTATAGCTACCAATATAAGATCGCAGGGTACGGGTTCCCGGTGCTTGCTTTTCAATATGACTGGACAAAACATCCAACATCAAATCCTGCCCACAGATAATAAAATCATTCCCCGAAAAGGTCGGGATTGTCTGGACTAAGGATGGTTGAGAAGGATTGATTACGGATCCCGCCAGCGGTTTCTGAATGCATTTGGAGCTGGCAATGTATTCTTCCACGTCGCTGAGCGTAAAGCGAACCTTTCGGCCGACCTTATAGGAATTCAATTCGCCCCGTTTGATCAACTCATAAACTGTATTCTTGGCTATCTTAAGGATGTCAGCAACATCTTGAGCGGTTAAAGCGGTGTTATTTTCCATATTCATCTCCATGTCGTTAGTTATTAAATGAATTATAACACGTTTCATCACGTTTGACAATTTGCAATTTTAGTTATATTGATTGACAAACGTGATGAAAATTATTATAATAGGAAAAAATAGAAAATAATCCGTTATATAACGTTTCGAATCGTTATATAACGGATTATGGTAATGAAATACTTATTTATAAACATTGATGGACATCGTTTTAAAAACCGCATAAAGATCGCAGCCCTTGGTGATGTTCATGCTTTCCATTGACTTTTTAGTGATCAATGACATCAACGGAATACCGATGTCCAGGACAATTTTGACACCGTCTTCATTTGCAATAAGATCCACCACGGTGCCTTTGAAAATATTTCGGGCACTGCTGGTAAATGGTTCAAGGCTAAGAATAATATCCTCTGGCCGGATGGAAAGCTTCACTTCTCCGGTTAAATCGGTATGAACGTGGATGTTGACATCATCAATTTTGACGAATTGTTCATCTTGTTCCTCAAATACCGTTCCCTGATACTGATTGGCTGAACCCTTTGACTTTAATAAATAGTTTTCGAACTGGGACTGGGAAATACGCAGATGCTTGCCCAGACGATGCGCATCAAGATCCCCCCGTTTGATCATCTCGTAAACTGTGTTTTTAGTTATTTTGAGTTTTTTGCTGATTTCTTCTGGGGTGAATAAAAGTTCGTCATTCACTATGATCGCCTCCTTCTGATTGTTGTTTTATTGACTAATTGCGAGATCATAAAAGCTTCAATTTATTTTTGCATTAAAATAGACAGCGAAGCTGACAGCCATATCGCAATTGCATGGTTGTTTCTATTATAACCAATCTCAGGTGAATGTAAAAGAAATAAAACAGTCTGAAGAGGTTATTTAAAGAAAAACTGATATCGATGTACTGAAAAAAAACAGAATAATCATTTGACTTGAACAATTCTGTTTTGTATAATGAAAAATAATCAAACACAATAAAACATAACTAAAGAAAGAAAAAGGAGAAAAGTGATGAAGTTGTTTAAAAAAGGAATTGTCTTAATCGCATTGTTGTCTATGGTTTTTGCACTGGCAGGGTGTCAGCCAGCAGCCAAGGAGGAAGCGAAGTCTGAACCGGTAGCATTGACCATTTCGGCGGCAGCTAGCTTGAAAGATGCGATGGCAGAAATCCAGACGTTGTATTTAAAAGAAGCGCCTGATACGACCTTAACCCTTAATTTTGGATCATCCGGATCGCTGGCTCAGCAGATTCAGCAAGGCGCAGAGGTAGACGTCTTTATGTCGGCATCATCAAAGGAAATGAATAATGTCAAGGATGCGGGATTTATGAATGACAACACAGTAAAAAACATACTGGGAAATGAAATTGTTTTGGTTGTTCCTAAAGATTCAACAACGACCATTGCCGATTTTGCCCAGGTGGTCGATCCAGCCATTACAAAACTAGCGTTAGGGGAACCGTCAAGCGTTCCAGCTGGTCAATATGCAGTTGATGTGTTTACATATTATAATGTCATGGATCAAATTTCAGACAAAGTTATTTATGGAAAAGACGTAAAAGAGGTTTTAACCTGGGTTGAAACTGGAAATGTCGATGCTGGAGTCGTTTATTCCACTGATGCCAAAATATCAAAGACGGTAAAAATTGTTGCAACAGCTCCACCGGAATCCCATAAGGCGATTGTTTATCCTGCCGGGGTTGTAAAAGCCAGTACAAATGCAGATGCAGCATCGGCTTTTGTAGACTTTTTAAGTACCGCTGCAGCCAAAGAGATTTTTGTTAAATATGGTTTCACAACCTTATAACATTCGATACAAAATGATTATTGAAGGGGGTGATTAGAATTAATTTCGATTTTTCGCCAGCATGGATATCAATTAAGGTTACTTTGACAGCAACGGTCGTAATCTTTTTTCTGGGTCTCATCATTGCCTGGTTAATGACAAATTATAATGGTAAGTGGAAGGGATTAATCGATAGCATTCTAACGCTCCCTCTTGTCCTGCCACCGACCGTAGCAGGATTTGCCATTCTTTTGCTGATTGGGAAAAATGGCCCGGTTGGAAATTTCCTGGAAATATTTGGGGTCAACATTATCTTTTCCTGGTATGCGGCTGTGATTGCGGCCATCGTGGTGGCCTTTCCCCTGATGTACAAAACCACCATGGGAGCCTTTGACCAAATTGATCCGAATCTTCTCAGTGCGGCCAGAACGCTGGGAGCCTCAGAAGCCAAAGTATTCTGGCGGGTAGCTGTTCCGGTTGCCAGACCGGGGATCGCCGCCGCCACAGCGCTGACCTTTGCCCGTTGTCTCGGCGAATTTGGAGCCACCCTGATGGTGGCTGGCAGCATTCCTGGAAAAACCGAAACCATCCCCATTGCCATCTATTTTGCCACCCAGGGCGGAGAGATGCAAGTAGCGCTGATCTGGGTACTGATTATCTTTGCTATTTCGTTAACGGTGCTGGTTATTAACAATTATTGGGAAAGTCATAAAAAGAAACAGCAACGGGGGTTTGGAGGGTAATCGATGGAGTTTGTTATTGACATAAAAAAGAGACTATATGATTTTCAACTGGACGTAAGCCTCCAATCCAAGGAAGAAATTATTGGAATTTTAGGCGCTTCCGGTTCGGGAAAGAGTATGCTACTGCGATGTATCTCCGGACTGGTTAAACCAGATGAAGGCCAAATTATTATTAACAGCAAAACATTTTTCGACTCAGAAAAAAAAATCAACCTGTCGATGCGGGACCGAAAGGTGGGGTTCCTTTTTCAGAACTACGCCCTTTTTCCCAATATGACGATTGCGGAAAATATCGCTTTCGGACTCGACAAGCTGTCTAAGACGGAAAAAAATGAGCGGGTCAGTGCCTTGATGGAAAAATACCATTTGGGTGATATCGGCAAACGATACCCCACGCAAATATCCGGGGGACAGCAGCAGCGGGTGGCCTTAGCCAGAGCGGTAGCAGTTGAACCGGACATCTTATTGTTGGATGAACCATTTTCAGCCTTGGATGTGCATCTCAGAAACCACATGATGCGAGAAATGTCAGAGTTGTTAAAAGAGTTTCAGGGATTGACCCTTTTTGTTACCCATAATCGCGAGGAAGCTTATCGTCTGGCTGACTATATCGCTGTTTTTAAAACCGGAAAGGTCGAAATATTCGGACAGAAAGATGCCATCTTCAAATGGCCGGCCTCATTGGAGACCGCCAAAATAACCGGCTGTAAAAATATTGTGGCAGCAACCCGACTTTCTGAAAATCGGTTGCATGTACCGCAGTGGAATATTTCGCTTACCACGGTCATGAAAATAGAACCGGAAAACGGTTATATGGGGATCAGAGCCAATCAGGTTAAACTGGTGGACGAGCCGGATGACCAGCAAGAAAACTATTTTAAGGTCTGGATCGCTGATGAAAGTGACGGACCCTTTCGAACATCATTGTATTTAAAAATAGGTTCCCGACCGGAATCGATACACGATTTTCATATTCAGTGCGAAATCAGCAGGGAAGAACGCAACCATTTAGATAATCTCAGTGAACCATTTGTCATTTATATCAATCCGGAATTTGTGTTCTTTGTTGATCAATAAATTTAACCACCATTGTCTCATAATTAAAAACAGGAAATCAGCGATCGCTGATTTCCTGTTTTTGCGTTAAAAAGATTGAATAAAGATTTAATCCATAAAAACAATCGATTTATTCATTGTTTAAGACGCCACTGGGTATATAGTAAGAAGTGACACATAAAAACCTGAAAGGCGGGAAAATAGCGATGATGATGGAAAAGCTGTCAACAGTATTAGTGGAAAATCTGGGGCGCTATGAAAAAGGTTTGCTGCTGCCCCAGATACCTCCGATAAAATCAGTGAAGGTTGTTAATCAATCAAGTCTGAATATAAAAGAAAAAAAGAAGGTGGCCGTTTCGGCGGAGATTATTATGAAGAACGGGTTTAATCAAATCCTAAATGCCTATGACCGATTTTTTGAAAATCAGAGCGATCCGGAAGGTGTTCATCAGGTGCGGGTTCGAATCCGCAAGTTTCGGGCGATTCTGGCTTTTTTTATGCCATTATTCAAAAACGAAACCTATCAGCGGCAACAGGATATCCTGAGGAAAATGGGACAGCAATTTAGCGAAGTCCGGCAACTGGATGTTTTACTGGAAGGCGTTTCAGAAATGGAAAAAAATGCGAACCTCGAGATCAGTACCTTCGGGAAGATTAAAGACCATCTTCAAGGCAAACGGGAAATGGCCTTTAATCAGTTAATGGCCGACCTCGAAACGGATGCTTTTGCCCTGGATCTGCTCGACATTTGGGTCTGGAAGCTCAATGATCCCTGGGAAGCAGGGTCACCGGATCTACAAGTGACGCTTAAAGACTATACCGAAAAGTATCTTGATAGTTGGCTGAAAAAAATCAAAAAAAGTATGGAAAATCTGGATATAAAAGATCAGCAGGCGATTCACCGAGTTCGCATCAAAAGTAAAAAACTTCGATATGTCATTGAACAGCTGTCTTCCATTCTTGACCGGAAGACCCGTAAATCGATGGAAGCGTTTGAAAAAATGCAGGACGATCTCGGCTATTACCACGATGTCTTCGCCAACCAACACTTGCTGGAACAGCTTGTTTCCGCGAGTGATGACTGCCACCTCCACTACCAGGCCGGCATCATCATCGGCTGGCAGATGATGGCAGGCAATCGCAAGATCAAGAAATTTATAAATTAAGTAAAAACGTTAGACAAAAAGATAAAGCAGTACCGACAATTGTTACATCATGTTGTGTGCATCAAGGCGGACACGGCGAAGCCTGTCCGAGCTTGCAGCACACAACAGATTAACAATTGGTCGGTACGGTATTTCAATGATAACCGTTAAATATCTCAAATAAACTTTACAGTCAGCTTGTCAGGTGTAAAGATAAGTGCTATACTTTTAATCATCAAAACCCGGTTAAAAGTAGGAGGCATAAAAGAATGAAAGAGATCTTGTTAAAAATAAAAAAACTGAAAAAAGAAAAAGATGCGGTTATATTAGCCCATTATTATGTCAATGATGAAATCCAGGAAATTGCCGATTATGTCGGCGATTCCTATTATCTCAGCAAAATTGCCGTTGAACTGCCCCAAAAAGTGATTGTCTTTTGCGGCGTTACCTTTATGGGCGAAAGCGCCAAAATTCTCAGTCCGGAAAAAACCGTGATCATGCCGGAAGCCCTTGCCGATTGTCCGATGGCTCATATGGCAGCCATCGAGAAAATTGCCGAAGTCCGGGAAAATTACGAGGATCTGGCGGTCGTTTGCTATATTAATTCAACCGCCGAAATCAAAAAATACGTGGATGTCTGTGTGACCTCATCCAATGCGCTAAAAATTGTCCGGGCTTTGCCGCAGCAGAATATTTATTTTGTGCCGGATCAAAACCTCGGCCAATACATTGCCAGTCAGGTTCCGGAAAAGCATTTTATTTTTAATGACGGCTATTGTCACGTCCATGACGAAATCATGATTGACGAGCTGGAAGACGCTAAAGCCGCCCATCCCAATGCCAAAGTGCTGGTGCATCCCGAATGTACGATGACCGTGATTGGCGCTGCCGATTATGTGGGGAGTACCTCGGGAATTATTGATTATGCCACCACCAGCAACGCCGATGAATTTATCATCGGAACGGAAATCGGCATATTATAT
>NZ_JAUSPS010000061.1 GCF_030652775.1 Acetobacterium sp.
ATGATCTGGTTCTTAATAAAGTAACCGGCTTTAATGACTTCCACAATCGTATCACTGTTTTTCGATGCGCCACTTGCTTCTTTAAGATTAATTTCATTCATTGTCAGTTTTTGTTGTATTTTATCCAGCGTTTTGTCCACATCACCGGTTTGAATGAAGATATCCACATCATAACCTTCTCCGGCATTGATGATATTACTGACCCACCCTAAATAGGCACTATCAGGATAACCTTCACTGCTGATGCCTATATAACTGAAATACATGCCATCAACCATGATGTGATTGGCAGAACTCGTGTTGATACCCATGGGTCCAATCAGATAGGTCGGATGAACCATGCTTTCGACAAAAATCGGATCAGTCTGATACGCTTTAGCTGTTAGTTCATAAACTTCTTTTTTTCGGGTTTGATAGGGTTTGGTAATGGCGGTCTTGCGATTAAACAGTTCATAGAGAATCGCTTCTAAGTATTCCGAAGCTTGTTCCGGATCAACTGGATTCGTGATGCGGTTGCCAATTTTTCCAAATATCGAACGTGCCTGTTGTTCATACATGTCCAGTTTTAGTAAGATATCATAATATTCATTATTGACAACGCCATCTTTTTCGTATTCAAAAATCAGAAATGACCGACGCGTTAACCCACTTGCTTGAGACATTTGTTCAATATAATTGATATAGTTGGTGCACATTTCTTTGGCTTTTGCATTGGTTTCTATCTTCATCATAGTGATCAGATTTTCGATCACATCAAAGCTTGTCTTTTTTTGCGTAATTACTTTTATTTGGGTGTTTTTAGGAGCGATGCGCCACCATTCTTCAAAGCCCAACCCAATCTGATCGACATCCTGTCCATGCAGTGACTCCATATTGGTGGGTAGGATTTCAAGTATTTTGATGTAGCGGTTGTCATTGGTAATGATAATCCCATCTTCGATTCGATCCACTGGAATCATGTCCTGGATAAAATGCTGGTTGCTCCGATTTTCCAAGACACCTTCAGGTAACAGCCGACTGGTTACTTTTTTGATATCTTTAAAGAGCGTCGTTTCTTTTATAGCTGGTTGGTTTTCAATTGAATCGTCCTCGCTATCTTTATCAGCTTTTTCCTTTTTATCTTTTCTTATTTTAAAAGGCGACGATTTAAGCTCAGGTACATACCCAAGTTTCTTTAAATCTTCTTGTGATGGCCGACGCATGATTCTGCGGTATCGCATCTCCCGACGCCCCCTTCGGAAACGATAATAAATCCCCCCATATTGGGTCAGCGAATAGCCGCGGATCCCGATGGCACCGACGAGTAATACCGGTATGCAGGTAATCACAGCAATAATAATGCGGATGTTCAGATCCAATGGTATCAATTGCATTTCAACCATATATAACAGCATCGTTATTGCTGCCGCTTCGATCAGATTACGGGCATAAAACATACCATTGATTATTTTTCCCGATTCCGCAAAATTGCGAGGAATATAATAGACCCTTTCATTTTCATCATTATTTTTTCCCATTTGTTATGTCCCTTCATTTTTCACTTATTTCCATACATTTTGAAAACTTCATTGGCGTAATTGATTCGCATGTCCATCGATGAATCTGCAGATCGCTCATACTTATGAAATTCGACTGCGGCAGCTGATACATCCGTCATTTTCTTATAGGTATCCCATGTGCCAGAGAATGAATTGTACTCAGTACCACAATGGTTAAATCCCGGAAATTCGGCACTTGGATTCCCGCTGACTTCGCACCGTAAGAATTCCAATTGACAGTATAGGTCGTTGACATCATAGCCGTAAAATGCCGCAAAAGCGAAAAGATCACCGCGACGATCATCCCATTGACAGATCCCATAGCCATTTCCTCCATCCTGAACCATAGAAGGTTCAAACGTAGTATTTTCCTTCCACATATTCCCCATAATGCCAGCTGCGGCCTGGGGTGTACATCCAAGTGTTTTGGTCAGGTAATTCCATATTTTTTCCATGTTATCATTGCCAACCAGACTCGATTTATATAAGTCCAGTGGGTCAAATGAGGTGCCATTGTTAAATGCGCCAAAATGCAAATGCGGACCGGTACTATCACCAGAGCTGCCCATGTATGCAATAAGCTGCCCTTTTTTGACCGTATCGCCGGATTTCACTGATATTGACTGATTGTGTCCATATAGAGTTGAAATACCATTACTATGTTGAATAACTACTTTATTTCCATACCCGTCTTCATTTCCAGCAAAGGATACTGTCCCATCTGCAGCTGCATAGACATTTAGACCATATGCACCCGATAAGTCAAGTCCATCATGCCAGCGTAAATCCCCCCATATCGGGTGGACACGCCAACCGTAGTCATCATCATCAGCGAAAACAAAGTCAGCTAGAGGTTTGTCAATCGGCCAGGCAAAAGCACCATAATAAGCGCCACTTCCAAAACTCAACATGCCGTTTTCGATGCCTAAATCCTTTTTCATGGATTCAACCATGTAGGTAATGTATTCCTCATAGGTATATTGGCTGCCAGGCATCTTGTCAGTGATCTTTACATCTTTGCCGAAGAAAGCGCTAAAGATCCACTCTTTTTTAAATTCGGAGCTGGTGACTGTCGTTTTGCTGCCACCAGTGGTTCCGCCGGTAGTTCCGGTTCCCGTACCCGATTTCTGGGCATAGTATTCTTCCATTGTCAGGCCACTATTATGAATTGCGGTCGCTGTTTCTACCCCGACGTAACGAAAATGCCAGGGCTCATATACATAGCCAGTTACTGATTCCTTACCTTCTATATAACGCAGTATAAAACCGTACTTATACGCATTATCCTTTAAATACTTTCCGGCGCTTGTTTCTTCGAAGGATTCCACCACATCATAGCTGACTTCACTGCAGGTGACATCAATGGCCAATCCCAGCTGGTGCTCACTTTCTCCTGGTTTTGCGGTGTCATTTTTGCTTTTATCGCTGTTTTCATATAAAGACGATTGCGTTTCATATGACCGGTAACCAGAATTCGGGCAAAAGTTGATTCCCCCGGAAGCAGCATCAGATTGCATTTTTTCATACGCAGTAGCGGCTTCGCTCCTTAAAAGTACAGTTCGCACTGTTGTATCTGATAGCGCGACCAGATCCGTTGGTTCATAGCCGGCGTCAACTGCATGACTTTTATTAACCAACTGGGTAAGACTCCCGGTTGTATAATCGCCACCACCCGTATCTGTTGGTGTCGTCGCACCGCCGCTACCGCCACCAGTCACAGTTGTTGTTACCGATTTTACCAGGGCATCGGGAAAAGCCAGAACTAACTTAATAAGCATGTCCCAACGCCAAGAAAGTAATGAATCGCCTTCTTTTTTTGTGTCTTTTTCATATTGATCCATTGAGATTGAATAACTTGAAAAAAGAAACAACATATCAATTGAAGCGCTGTTGTAACCGCCTTCTTTTGTTTTTGCAGTATAGTCAGTTTTAAAAACCGACAGCGATTTTGTGTACATGGATTTGGGATCACTTATTGGAACGTCTTTACCTTCATCGTTTTTAACGATAAAGACTTGATCCATCAAATCTTCTCGTAAATCAAATATTCCATTATAAATATATGAAGGGAGTGAATCGACCATCGCCATGATGGCAAATGTAAAAAAAAAGATAAAGACGATGAGTAATTTAATTGCTGGTATAACCAGTTTTCCGACGACCTTGCCGGCAGCTTTACCCGCAAGCTTGCCGACTAATCCGCCAGCCGCAGTACCGGCGGCTTCGGTCGCTCCTTCTACAGCAACTTCGCCGCCCTTTTCACCCGCTTTTTCTCCAGCCTTTTCACCGGTTTTTTGAGCAGCTTTTTCCGCTCCTTTACCGGCGGCAGCCTCGCCGTTTTTTGCACCTTTTTGTTTCTGTTCGCCTTCTTTCTCATTAGCCTGATTTTTTTCATTTTTTTTGTTTTTGGAATCGCTTTTGTTTGCTTTTGTATTATTGTCTCCAGCTACCTGATCAGTGACGCCACTGCGATGACTATCTTGACCTGTCGTCTCACCTTCATTGGTTCCGGACTTGACGGAATCTGCGCTTACCAAATCATTTACTGGACTGTTTGCATCGTTTTCTTTATCACTCTGATCGGTATTGGTTTTTTGATTTTCACCTGTTTGATGTTCTGATGGGCTTCTAACCTTTCCTGCTGCTGTTTTTGAGTGGGGTGAATCTATTGAACTGGGTGGCAACGCATCACTCTGTGATCCCTCATCGCCCCCTCGCTTATCCCCTTGATTTTCTTGATTATTTTTATCCTTATGATGGTCAATCACTCGCTTGGCGGTTTTGCCGGCACTTATTGCCGAATCTGCCGAATTCATACCCAGTTGGGACATTTGCTGTAGATCGTCGTCTACATTGTTTTGATCCTTACCGTCTGTGATGGGGTCATTGCCGATGTTCTTATCCGCCATTTAGCGTTCACATCCTCTCTATTGTGGAATAAAAAAGATCGCTTGAACAATCTCCGGAATTTGAGTCCACCATTCAAACAACATCCCGGTTGTGAGTATTCCTCTCACAAACAGATAGCTACCAAATCCCACAACAGTTTTAGCTATTTTGGGAAATCCTTTTTTAAAAAGCGATGTGGCTCCAACTAAAAACAGCAGTGAAAATACGAATGTAGTTTTATCAATCTGTGCAAAATACGTAAGGTAGTTTCCTATTAGTTCCAAGTTAAGTTTTGCAGAGGTTTTTTCCATAAAAAAAGGAAAACATGATTAACATGCTTTCCTCTTTCCTGCGCTCCTTTCTATTTCAGTTCAACCGTCCGTTTAGGTTTAAACAGACTGCCAGAGAATTCGCCATTTCTATTTGGGTACTGTACATAAACATCGGTTGCCCCATTTTGGCCACTTAATATTTTTCCATCAGCATAATATGCAGACGGTTCACAAAGTGCTGGGTCTAATAAACGAATATACTCATCGTTACCGGTGGTATTGTTTTTAACCAGAACATTCATATAATCTAAACGACCAACTTCATTCTTATGTAATTCAACCGCTTCGATTTGGATGTCATGATCCTGGGTCGCATCTGTTTTAAAGTCATACGCTTCGAGCACCCGATCCAGCATTGGATGTCCTTCTGCATAGTATGCCTTAGTATCATCCACCCCGGCACCTTCTGCAATTGATTGTTCAACCAGATCACTGGTATAATCAAAGGCCTTCCCACTATGTGCTTGAACAACGTAAGCCATACCTTCAGCATCTGTCGCCATATCCGCTTCGTCAATTTTTCCATCTACCGAAACCGCTGGAATTAATTCATCATATCCAGATTGATCGGCATATTCTAATAAGGTTGTGCCATTGGTTCCAATATGAACACCGGAATATTTTTCGACATTAATATTGTCCAAGGTATTAAGCATTGCTTCTGCCGATTCGCCATGCATATGCATATAGCTACTGTCATAATCAATTGGACGGTACGAATATTCGTCAAATGAACGGCCATTACGATCCGTAGGTATTGATTCCGACAAGCGAGAGGTTGATTCAATTGCATAATCAGCGCCGTCTTTACCGGCAAAAGAAACCCCTCGACCACTATAGGCGGAAGCCTGATCGACCGTTTTGAGAAGATCCAATGTCCCATTTGATTTTTCGAGATAGGTCATGCCGTTGCTTTTTCCTATATGTGCGCCTTTATAATCAGCGGGATTATTATAGCCAAGTTCACCAAGCATTTTCGATGTTTGTGAGCCATTATAATGTGAAAAATTGGGACTCGATTTTGGCGAGAGATTGCCAAGTGTTGCCGATGTACCTGCCAGATAATCCTGTGCCCTTCGATTGCCAACACCATCGGTTTTTTTACCGAATGCTGCGGTATTTCCAAGTGCACCAGGATTGTCAAATTTGGCATAACCAGTGGAGAATCCGCCTTGTCCATCTGCGACCTTAACCTTCTGATGATAACCTGTAGATGGTTTTTGCAGGGATATTGCAAAGCCACTGCTCTGTCCATCAGCAAATTGAGCTTGACCAGTAATTTGTCCCCTTCCCATTTTAACGCCCGAGAACGAAGCATTTTTTAATGGATTATTTCCACTTGCTCCCGTATTGAGTGCACCAGCCATTCCAGTTCTGGTTGTTGCGTCACCGTTTTTAGGTTTATTTCCATCCGAAACAGCATTGCCCAACATAGTTTTACCCTTATTAAGAGCTGCTCCCGGTTTAGTCATGTTGCCTGATCCCCAGCCCGCTACTGCCGACTGGATGGCTTGATTGGCCTTTTTATTATCAATTGAAATTGGGCTCTTGCCATTTATATCATTTGCCAGGCCCCGCATTTCAGCTTTACCTGGGGCACCCATTCTTTGTTTGGCATTAGCAGCAATATTGCCAAAGCCTT
>NZ_JAUSPS010000063.1 GCF_030652775.1 Acetobacterium sp.
TAACTAGTCTAACTAGTTCCGTAATGATGGCGGAAGGGCCACACCTGTTCCCATACCGAACACAGAAGTAAAGTCTTCCAGCGCCGAAAGTACTTGGTGGGCAACTGCCTGGGAGGATAGGACATTGCGGGACTTTTAATTTTTTGCGCGAAACAACGAGCCATGTGGCAAAAAAATAAAAAAGATATAAAAAATCAAGGTTACTTGGATTTTTATATCTTTTTTATTTTTTTAGGAAGGAGCCATCTGGCGACTGACGCGACGAAGGCGCAGCGCAGCGGAGCCGAAGTGCCGCAGGAGCGAGTACAACGGTAGTAAAGCTATGAGAGAGATATAAGGATACTTAATATCTTTCATTATGAATCTATTTTTTTATGGGGCGAAGCCCCAAACGCAGGCGTAGCGCAGCGAAGACGGAGTTGCACGGCTATCATTTAACGGCAGTAATGTTACGAGGAGCCATCTGGCGATTGACGCGACGTAGGTGCAACGCAGCGGAGCCGAAGTGCCGCATGAGTGAGTATAACGGCAGTAATTTTCAGAGCGGTTTCCCCAACCGTAGTCTAACAAAAAAGACAGGCCGATGGCCTGTCTTTAAAGAATCGATTGTAGTACATATAGAGCGACCACTTTAACTCTGGTGAAAAATAACCCGACGCTTATCCAGGGCAAAGTACAGTACGGAACCAAGGACCATGACGGAGATCACTTCGCCAATCCCCACTGTTGCCATCATGACTGGGATTGGTAAGGGAACGCCATAACTGAATTTTAAAATAAACGGCACGACGATCATATTAGCAACCACTGGTGGAACTGTGACCAGCAGCGGATACTTGTGGTTTCTCAGCTGATAACTGAAGACCGCCGCAATAAGCGTTGCCAGGCTGCCAAAGACAATATCAATCACAGTGCAGCCGGTTAACAGATTGCTGAGTAAACAGCCAAGGAAAAGGCCTGGGATGGCGGCCGGTGTAAAGGCTGGCAGGATACAGAGCATTTCGGAGAGCCGAATTTGAATTTCGCCACTGGCCAAACCCATTGAGCTCGACACAAAGGTCAGAACCACGTACATTGCGGCAATGACCGCCGCTTGGGTAACAAAGAGAACACTAATTTTTCGCATAAAAAAAACTCCTTTAGTTTTGTTTTACGTGTGGAAGGTCACGAACACACGAAGAATGGCTGAGACAAGTCTCATTATCTAACACTATAACGGATATCTGGAAAAAAGGCAAGAGAAAATGTCCGAAATCGGACATTTTCAAATAGCGAAGGGCGGTTTCAGTTAGTTGCCATACTTTTTTTATAGGTTTCATAATCACGGTAAACTTGTTCGGAATAGGCCAAACACCAGTCAAAAACAGCATGATCAAAACCATCGTCGGTGCCTAAATAGCCATTGATCCAGTTGGCATAAGGGCTTTGGACATGAGCGCGAGCGAGCGATACCCCGCAATTAATGACGTATTGTTTAAAGGTCTCAAAATCCAGTTCTGACAGATCAACAGTTCCTTTCATATCGCGAAACTGACGGACATAAAAATCCATTCCTTCGGCGGCCGAAAAATATCCAAGAAAGGGATCCGAAGCGGCCTGGAGAATCTGCTGATGGCTGACCACCCGGTAGCCGTTGCCTAAACCATGGGTCATGGTATCGGGGGTGGTGAAGTTTTTCTGGTTGTACTGGGTAATCGCCGAGTCATTCGCTTGTTTGATCTGTAAAACAAGATGGCTTTGGTCTTCACAGGTCAGCACCAGAAGGTAACAGCGGGTTCCGATACTGCCAACTCCTACTACCCGTCGGGCAATATCCGTTAAAACATGCTGAGACAACAGCATTTCAATATCCGGACGAACGGTTTTTAAATACTGTCTGAAATATAATTCCACTTCGTCGATCACTTTAGCATCTAAATGGGTGGTAATCGGCGGACTCTCGATAAAGATTCGGCGACCAAACTGATCGGTTTCGGTCATTTTTGAGATGACCTGACTAGAGGTTCTTTTTTTGGCTTTTTTGATAATCTTTTCAAATTCTTCCCGGGAGGCATCGGAAAAACTCTCAAGAAAAAGTTCCTCATCACCGAGGACAAAGTAACGTTCGAGTGAGGTCATATCGGACATCAAGTCAAGACCTTTGCGGTAAAAGGATGCCGTTTGAAGCACGGCTTCCTTGATCATTTTCGCATCAAAGTCTAACTCATGGGCACAGAGAATAATGCTGGTGATCAGGCGCTTTAAATCCCATTCCCAGGGTCCTGGAGCAGCCTCGTCAAAGTCATTAAGATCAAAAATCAGTCGCCGTTCCGGGGAGGCGTAAAACCCGAAATTGCCAATATGGGCATCACCACAGATAGTCACATGAATGCCAGATTGCGCCTGATGGGATAAATCATGTGCCATTAACAGAGCCGTTCCCCGGAAAAAGGCGAAGGGAGATGTTGACATTTTTTGATGACGAAGGGGAATGAGTTCAGGGATGCGAAAATAGTTCTGACTCTCAATTATCGCCACCGGGTCACGTTCGACAGGATGAAAAACGGATTGGGCTGAAAAAGGTATTTTTTCTCGAATGGCTCTGCCGCTATTGCGATTCATTTTTGCTGTGGGAATTTGCTGATTCTTGGTTAAACCGACGATCATTCATTAACCTCCTAGTTTTTTTAATTATGGGAGACAAAAGTCATCACAGTTTTAAGATGGAAATTACCCATTTGTGTCCACCTATTTTATGCTTTTCATTTTAGCATGGTTGATAAAACTTTCATAGTAGAATCCGCTATTCCATCGTGGTTTCAATAAAAAAAGTCTGAACCGAAGTTCTGACTTTTCAAAAATAGTAAAATACAGGGATGACAAATACTTAAGGGAATTTTGCAGGAACTATAAAACGACCTGATGGCTTTCGCCGGTCATGGAAGAAAAATCAGCTACAGCGTTTTCAATAGCAATAATTTCAAATAATTCATCACCGACTGCATACATGCTGGTTAACATTGGGACTAATTCTAAAGCTCTGGCTTGAGATTCCGGTGTTGTACAAACAACCGCATTTCCATTGACACGCACCCACTTAGGACCTTTTGAAGCGCAAATTTCGATAGCTGGGTTTGCTTTAATTTGGCTGAAAGTCGGTTTTTTATTACTTGTGCAAAGACAGAGTTTTCCATCATAATCCATGACGAATCCGAATGGACGAACCTTGGGTTTGTCGCCATCCACCGTACTTAAAAAGAAAACACCACAGTCATTTAGAAATTCAATTACTTCGTTCATCTTTACCTCCTGATAAACATTGATTTATTTTGTTTAATTTAGTATGATTATAACAATCCCAGAATATAAAACAAGTAGGCAGAAAATAATGACTTAGAAACAAATTTCTGAGTGTTGGAGAGAGTGATGAAAGACAACCATTGCATAAACGGCGAAATATGTCCGGTAAATCAGGCGGAATCCGATCAGGACAATCATTGTGTGAAACCGGGGTGTACCATTAAACAGGCACTCAAGATGATTGACGGTAAATGGAAACTCCCGATTATCTGTACACTTGGTCAACAAACCATGCGATTTAATGAATTAAAAAGAGAAATCGCTGGAATTACCAGTATGATGCTGACAAGTTCCCTTAAAGAATTGGAAGAATGTGGTATTATTCATCGGGAATCCTATAACGAAGTGCCACCAAAAGTGGAGTATTCATTAACCGATGGTGGACTCAGCTTGACACCCATATTATTTGACTTGGGTCATTGGGGAAATATACTAAAGACAACGAAGGATAAGGTAAATGGATAACGAAGAAAAATTTATAGCATTAGAAAAACTCATCGGGGATACACCCTTGTTAAAAATTAATTTTTTATATCAGGGCCAGCCCAGGTGTGTTTACGCAAAAGCAGAGCATTATAATCTTACCGGTAGTATTAAAGATCGGGTAGCTTTGCATATACTGAAGAAGGCTTATGAAAAGGGTGAAATCCATGCCGGGGAAACGATTGTTGAAGCTACCAGTGGAAATACCGGGATTGCATTTACTGCCGTCGGCACCTGCTTAGGACATCCGGTGGTGATTTACATGCCTGACTGGATGAGTGACGAACGAAAAAACCTGATTCGGAGTTATGGCGGCGAAGTTCGGCTGGTTTCCAAAGAAGAAGGTGGTTTTTTAGGGAGTATTGCTCAATGCGGTGCCCTGGCAGCTAAAGGCAATGCCTTTCTGCCCTGCCAGTTTTCCAATGAAGAAAACACTCAGGCTCAGTATGAACGCACGGCTCCGGAAATTGATATTCAATTGGCGGCTTTTGGAGTAACACCCCAGGCATTGGTCGCGGGGGTCGGAACTGGGGGAACGGTCATGGGATTAGGCCGGTACTTTAAAGAAAAGAATCCGGATATTAAAGTCCATCCGATGGAACCAGCTAGTTCACCAACGATGTCCACCGGCTATAAGGTTGGCAGCCATCGGATCCAGGGAATCTCAGATGAATTTGTGCCCGATCTGATAAAATTAGAAGAATTGGATGATATCATCGCCGTCGATGATGGGGATGCCATCATTATGGCGCAGAAGCTGTCTAAAGAATTAGGTCTGGGGGTGGGGATTTCATCCGGCGCTAACTTTATCGCTGCCATCATAGCCCAGAATCTATTGGAAGATCCTAATGCGGTGGTTGTCACCGTCTTTGCCGATGATAATAAAAAATATTTAAGCACGGACTATGTTAAAGAAGAAAAGGTAAAATTGGAATTTTTATCAAAAGATGTCAAACTGCTGGATTTTGAAGTCAGAAAATAAGCTGTGGTAAAAACTGAACAAAGAAAGTAGATGAGGATAAAAAATGGAAGCTGAATATATTGATGTTACAATTGAAAAAACTAAGAAGATCGCTTTAATTGCTCATGACGGAAAAAAAGCAGAGTTGTTGGATTGGGTCAGTCGCAACAAAGAAATATTACAGAGGCATCATTTGTGTGGAACCGGAACAACCGGAAGTCTTATTCAAGAGCAAACTGGATTGCCGGTACAGATTTTTAAAAGCGGGCCATTAGGCGGTGATCAGCAGATCGGCGCCCGGATTGTGGATGGCAAAATTGACATGCTGATCTTTATTTGGGATCCCCTGGAAGCGCAGCCTCACGACCCAGATATTAAGGCCTTACTCAGGATTGCGACGGTTTATGATATCCCGGTGGCCAATAATCTGGCGACGGCTGATTTTATCATTCATTCGCAGTTTATGAATGAAGAATATGTGCATCCGATTGAGGATTACACTAAACAAATGAAAAGCAGATTGGCAAATGTCTTAAAATAGAAAGAGGAAAAAATGACGTTAAATTTTAAGCCCCAGGGCGTTTGTATTCGCAATATTCAATTTGATCTAACCGATGATGTGGTCAGTAATCTGGTCTTTGAAGGCGGCTGTGACGGGAATTTAAAAGCATTGGTTAAGCTGCTTGAGGGAAAAACGGCCGATGCGATCATCGCAATGTTTAGAGGTCAAACCTGCGGGAAAAAGCCCACCTCCTGCATGGATCAGCTGGCTATTGCGCTGGAAGACGCCCGAGAGGAAAAAGAATGAACGGACAGAAAAGAAGCGACGTTAAGGTTGGCGCATTAGTCGAGATCATCTTAAAGGCGGATCAGCGCAGCGGCAAGCTGACCCAGGGTCGGGTCGGCAAATTGCTCACAAAAAGCCCCACGCATCCCCACGGGATCAAGGTCATGCTCACCGACGGCCAGGTGGGTCGGGTAGCCAAAATAGTTGAAGAACAGAATTAATGTGAATAGTACCCCAAAAAAGTTATGAAAAAGAGGTGAGAAATCACCTCTTTTTTCATTGGATCAAATGCCAATCAGGCTAGAATGATGTCTGGCACTATGCAGAAAAAAGTGAAATCGCTTAAATTAAAAAATCACTTAATCGTCATTGACGCCCCCAATATAAAATGCTATAATCTACGAAACATTAACAATAAATATAAAAAGCAACAAAACAAAACGAAAAAGCATAGACTGAGTGTTGAAAGGCAGGTGGTTTTAGGCAGCTTAAAAATAAAATTGAATTGTTGGTTTAAAGGGAATTCGTTGCAAAGGCGCAACTACGAATTCTCTTTTTTTGTATCCGGATATTTTGGTTCCAGAGATGGTCTCAAGGATGAGGCGCTGGAAGTAATCAACAGACTCCCAATCGAATAGAATAAAGACAGATGGCATCAATATCTTGACATATGTTAAAGAATTGAACAGAAATGAAGTGACTTGAGAAATATTTTATCGGAAAAATATTTTGACATATGTTAAAGGATAGTTGTATAATGAAAAAACACAACAAAACAACACAAAAAAGAACTAAAAAGGTTTAAAGGGGTGATTGCGGTATAAATGAAAATCAATAATTAATTTTAAAGTGCGTCTAAAATGAATAATGATTAAAACATAATTATTTTGATCGGAAGATTGGGAAGTAGGCACTTATTTTTTAATAAAACATAAAAATAGAGTTGAGGAGAAGCGCAATGTATAAAGTACCAGATTTTCTGCCAGGCAGAGATGAGATGTTTAGAATACTTGAAGATAATATAAAACCGGTTACCAGAACCGAGACCATCCGGGTTGCTGATTCCTTAGGAAGAGTTTGTGCGGTCGATGTTTTAGCAAAAAACACCCTGCCAAACAAGCCGACCAGCGCTTGTGACGGTGTATCAGTCAGGTATGAGGACTTTTTCGAAGGAATGCCAGACACCCTCTCATGGGTAGAAGGTAAAGACTATTGTTTCAGTAATACGGGGGTCGCAATCAAAGATGCTTTCGACACGGTTATTCCAATTGAAAAGGTTGAGTTTGACGAAAAGGGCGAAATTTCTTTTTTAAGCGCCCCGAAGAATTCCGGGGACCGGGTCGGAGTGGTGGGCGGACAGACCAAAGCAGGTGAGTTGATTGCGCATCAAGGCGAAATAATCAATGCCTCATTAATCGGTATTCTGCTGACCAGCGGCATCACCAATATTAAAGTGTTGGCAAAACCGAAGGTCGCATTTATCCCCACTGGAGATGAACTGGTACCGGCAGGTTACGACACCCCATTAGGTAAAAATGTCGAATCAAATAGTCTGATGTTAAAAGCGCATATCAATGAATGTGGAGGAGAAGCAATTCTCTATCCGATCATCCCCGATGTGATGGAAAAGCTTACCGAAGCGATCAGCTCAGCGATTGAAGTGGCCGATCTGGTTTTGATCTGTGCTGGCTCTTCCAAAGGGAATAAGGATTTCACCATTGAACTATTGGAAAGTGTCGGAAACGTCCTGGTGTATGAACTGGGTCATGGTCCCGGAAAACACTGCAGCTTAGCGTATGCTGGAAACACCCCGATTATCGGCTTGCCGGGGCCGCCTATGGGAGCCGATTTGACGGCAGGATTATATGTTAAGAATGCCATGCATCTGATGCAAATGCAGCCGGTTCAGTCCCCTTATGCGATTGAAGCGGAACTCACCGAAGATGTTAACGGTATTGCCTTTGATTTTATCCGCCAGATGAAGGTAGTTGTAAAAGATGGAAGATATTTAGCACAACCGATTGCCAATCAGGGAATGACTCGGGCAGAATTTTATCACCAGACCAATGGCTACTTGTATATCGAAAAAGAAGCAGTGATTAAAGCGGGAACGAAAATTTCGGTGGAAATGCGTTATCCCAAAGAATATGTTGAGGAAGCATAAGCATGGAAGAAAAAAATATTATCATTGCAGAAACCATCGAAAAAATTGAGCATACATTAGGCTCGGAATTAGATCAGATCACGGTGGAGCGAGCGGTTTTTGGACTGTTTTTCTCGGGGGTCAAACTGTCTACCGGCCATGGCGGGCTGTGTTTCACACCAGTAAAAGAAATGCCTGAAGCAGTCTGCTGTCCCAGTACCGCAAAAGCAATGCCCTTATCAGGAAAGCTTTCCGATCGATCAGTGTTGAAATATATTGAAGATGTTCACTCGAAGAATCCATTAAAAAGAACCTTGGGTATTGCTACATTAAATGCTCTTAGTGCACTGTGCTGGGAAAAGCAAAAGGCCAGTGATGGAAATTATGAAATCAGTATGGGCGAAGATGCATTTGATCAGGTTGATACCACGCAGTTTAAAAAAACAATCGTTATTGGTGCTTTGGTACCCATGCTAAAGAAGCTTACACAGGCGGAGGCAGATTATAAAGTTCTGGAAATGGACTCAAGAACACTTAAAGGAAAAGAGCTTGAACATTATGCCCCGGCTACAGAGGCATCCCTTTACATACCCGATGCCGATTTAATCGTGATTACCGGAGTAACCATTTTAAATAACACGTTAGCTGATTTGCTAAAAATGGCTAAAAAAGGTGCGGAAATAATTGTTACCGGTCCCACCGCCAGCATGTTGCCAGATGCTTTTTTTGACAAGGGAGTAACTGTTTTGGGAGGAATCATAGTCACAAAAGCAGACGAAATATTGGATATCATCAGCGAAGGAGGATCGGGGTATCATTTTTTTGGCAAATATGCAGAAAGAACGGTAATAAGAAGTGTGTAAAAACAAGGATTGATGATCGCAAAGGAAGAAGGACAACCGATTGAAAATTAGAAGTAACGATCATTTCAAGTTAAAAATAATTTTGCTGGGGTGTTTTACGCTGGCGTTGTTCTTGGCATCTTTTTTGGTTGGTCGATATGCAATATCCATTCGAACAGTGATTGATATCATTCTTTCCCAATTTATAAATATCCCTCAGTATTGGGATGATACTCTAAATACGGTAATTTTACAGGTGCGTTTGCCTAGAATTGTTCTGGCTATTTTAGTTGGCGGAGCACTTTCAGTATCCGGTGCTTCTTATCAAACGCTGTTTAAAAATCCGATGGTTTCGCCAGATATTTTAGGGGTTTCAGCGGGTGCCGGGTTTGGGGCGGCGTTGGCGATGATTAATGGGGCAACATGGTGGGAAGTACAGTCGGTGGCATTTATTTTTGGACTTATTGCTGTAATCGCAGCCTATACAATTGCTCATTTTTTTGGAG
This sequence comes from Acetobacterium sp., assembly GCF_030652775.1. GTDB lineage: Bacteria > Bacillota > Clostridia > Eubacteriales > Eubacteriaceae > Acetobacterium. The sequence continues at coordinate 9,062 of NZ_JAUSPS010000063.1, forward strand.
GCAACACAATAACGGTACTGATCCTAGCTGGCATCGTTGTATCAAGTTTGTTTCATTCTTTAATTTCCATTATAAAAACCCTGGCTGATACCGATAATCAATTACCATCCATTACTTTTTGGTTGATGGGAAGCCTAGGTAAGGGGACTAATAGTGATGTTTTAATGATGTTACCAGCCTTGATTTTTTCCCTGTCGCTAATATATATATTTCGTAATCAGATTAATACCTTGGCAGCAGGGGAAGATGAGGCAATTACCATGGGGGTAAATGTTCCCCTGGTTAAATTGGTTGTTGTTGTCAGCTCCACGCTGATGACAGTTTCAGCAGTAAGCGTTTGTGGCATTGTCGGATGGGTTGGATTAATTGTACCACATATTGCAAGAATGCTCACTGGCGCAAATTTTTCAAAAATTGTGGTGACATCCTTTCTGGTTGGCGGTGCCTTTTTGCTTATGATTGATGATATCATTCGTGGCGTTGAAGGCGTTGAACTACCGCTGGGTGTGTTGACTGCATTGGTTGGAACGCCGGTATTTGTATTTTTGTTATCAAGAGTAAAAAAGGGGTGGACGTAGTGTTAACTGTTAAAGGGTTAAGTTATTTTTATAATCCCGAGCGATTAATTTTGAAAGATATTTCATTTGATCTCGAAAGCCATGATATTTTATGTTTGCTGGGACCGAATGGAACTGGAAAAACGACATTGCTGCGATGTATGCTTGCATTAAATAAAATGAAAAGTGGCAGCATCAAAATTGACGGAAATGATTTAACCAAGGCGTCGATTAAAAAAAGAGCGGAAATGATGGCCTATGTCCCCCAGGCGACAATGATGGCGTTTCCATATGAAGCGCGAGAAATTGTGCAAATGGGTCGGGTGACTCATCTAGCTACGGGAGGAAGCCCATCGAAAGAAGACTGGAGGCTTGCTGAGGAAGCCATGGAAAAGCTTGGAATACTGCATATGAGTCGCCATTTATTTAATGAAATGAGCGGCGGTGAAAAGCAAATGGTATTGATTGCCAGAGCAATGGTACAACAGGCTAAGATATTAATTATGGACGAGCCAACCGCCAACCTGGATTATAGTAACCAAATAAAGATGCTTCAGGTCATTAAATCATTAGCTGAGCAAGGGTATTCAATTTTAATGACTTCTCATTTTCCTGATCATGCATTTTTGGCTTGCAACAGAGCAGTACTCATGAGAGATGGCTATATCATGGCACAGGGATTGCCCGAAGATATTGTGAATACCGAAAATCTGACAAAGCTTTATGCGACACCGGTATGCGTCACTGAAGCCCGGCTGGATTTTCAGGATCGGATGATCAAAGTCTGTATTCCGGTTATGAATTAAGATAAAAATAGAGGAGAAGAAGAGATGAAGAAAAGCAAAAAAATGATTACCCTACTCGTAGTAATGGTGTTGTGCATAAGCTGCTTGGCAGGATGTACTAAGACGACAACAGCCGCAAAGACAGAACCGACGGAACGGACGGTTACCGACATGGCCGGAAGAACCGTCACCCTCCCGGCAGAAATAAATAAAATCGGTACTTTTGGGGCGATTGGTGTACTCAATGCCTTTGTTGAAACCATGGGGGCAGGCGATAAAATTTGTAATGAAGGGTCCCCTTCCTTTGTTAAAAGCCCAAGTTGGACAAAATATCAATATTTATTTGCGCCTCAGTTGCCAAATTGTTTGCCATTTCAGGGTGCCGACAGCGAAGTACTGATGGAGAATGTATTATCGGTAAAACCAGATGTTTGTTTAACAATGGATACAGCAATGACGGATCAACTTACGGCCCAGGGTTTAACAGTTATACAACTTTCATGGAAAAAAACTGAAGATGTAAAACCATGTATTACCCTACTTGGTGAGGTCTTGAACAAACAGGATGTTGCCACAGACTACCTAGCATATTTTGACAAGATGGTGGAAGATGCAAACAAATTGACAAAGAACATTAAGGAAACTGATAAAAAGAAAGTTGTTTATGGGACAATTTCTGAATTTACACAACCGCATCTTATTGCTGAATGGTGGATACCTGCAGCAGGTGGAATTAGTGTGACAGGTGATAGCAGAACCGATGCAAATACTGAGAAATTAGTGTATACCATGGAGGATCTGCTGCAATGGAATCCGGATGTAATAATTGTTACGAGTAAATCTGAAAAAGAAACAATTATGGCGGATGCCCGTCTTGCCGATATTACGGCAGTTAAGGACAGTGCCATATACATCATGCCGCGAGTTGCCCATGTTTGGGGTAACCGTACAACCGAACAACCTTTGACAATTATGTGGACAATGAATAAACTATATCCGGAAATTATGACAAATGAAGCATTGTCCGAAGATATTTCATATTTCTATAGTCATTTCTTTAAATACGATTTTACCAATGAGCAAATACAAGAAATTATTGGGTCGTGATTTTATCAATTGAAAGTAAAGAAAGGTTTGTAAATGAATACGAATTTAACTAAAGAGCAGGCATTAGCGATATTTGAGAAGGCACGAGATTCACGGAATGCATATGAACTCTTTCACCAGGCATCAGAAATTAGAGATAAAGAGATTGGTCGTCGTTTGTGGTGGACTTCCGGTTCAGGGGGGATTTTCCCTTGTATGATAACACCGCGCTGTTCATATTGTACCTTTTGCACGGATAAAATGTTTCCCATTGATGTGCTTTTAAAAAGTTTGGAACGAATTGAAAACCTGGGGATTCAGCAATTTCATATCAGCGGTGGCACGGACTTGAATAGCGGTTATGACGACGCTCTTTTAGAGATGGTTCATTTGATTCAAGCACGTTCAGGACTGAAATTAGAAATCAATCTGGGCCCTTCATTTAAAAAAGAAACGGTTTTGGAATTAAAAAAACTCGGAGTGGACAGTATTACAAGTTCATTGGAATCCAATTCGCCAGAAGTATTCAGCCTCGCAAAGCCGGGAGATAGTTTGGACCGGCGGAGAGAACTGCTACAATTTTGTGAGGATGCGGATATGCCCAGTCGCTCGATGATGCTGGTAGGATTAGGTGAAACCGACCGCGAACGAATTGAGCATCTGTATTTTTTAAAACAGTATAATAAATTATATCAACTTCGCATTTCCCGTTTTATGCCTTTTCAGGGAACCGCTTTTCAGAATAAACCACGTTGTTCTCCCTGGGAAACGGCACTTGTTACAGCAATGGCTCGCTTGATTCTTCCCAATACTGAGATCAGTTTAGCGGCGGGTAATAACTTAGACGATATTCCCCTCTGGTATCTAGCTGGTGGTGGCAATCAGTTAATGGGTGTTTCGATTGCTAAGAAAAAGCCCTTACCAACGGTAGATGTTGATGTTTATGAGATAAGTGAGAATTATTATGTAGTTGATAAACGAAAACAGGTGGAACGTATCCTCGCAGGCATGCAGTTGGAGATATCAAATCAAATGCCTGACCACAAAACAATTTTAAAGGGCTGATAGATTAGGAAATGCTGAAGAGGTTTTGAATTTTGATCAGGGTTATAAAAAAGGAGCTGTTGCATAGTTGCAACAGCTCCTTTTAATGATTAAGGCTGAACGGGAATCAGTTTCTCACTAAAGTTTTTGACAAAATTATCGAATCGATCAGGCCCTAACAGTAGGATCCGGTTGGGAGTTTCCACCAGGATGGCCGTATTGCCGTTGGCAAAGACTGCGGCTTCGGTGCCATTCTGGAGCAGGAAGATGCCTTCCCGATAATTCCGGGTTTCAGTACCGACCACCTTGGACGCAATGGCATACTCGGTCTGATCCAGACTGACCATTTTGGCCGAGAGAATATCCGCCTCGGGATAGGTCTCAAAGGTAAAACCGGTGGGCAGTCGCAGCGATAATTCGTCATCTTTGACGGTAATGCCGGCAACCAGGGGAACCACGACAAAGATACCCAGAATTAAACAAAGCACAAGACCGCCGACGACCATTTCCTTAGTAGCATTTCGGCGAAGCTCCTTGTCGTCCGGGTAGGTTTTGTAGGTATAGATAGCTTTCCAGAGAAGGAGCGCAAGGACGGCTAGAAGTGCAAAAAAAAGCGGATTAATGGTGTGTAAAATAGAAACAAAGTACATCATGTTGTATAAACCACGGTTCTGCCCAGGGGGGAACCGTTACCCTTCGTTAAATTAATTTTGTCTTTTCATATTGAGAAAGTTCCAGCCTGAGTTCAGAGGGAATTTTCTTTTTGATCACTCCGATTTGAACACTAAAATAATAGTAATTGTAGTATTCAATCATTGAAAAAGCATAAAGGATCAGGCCAAAAATATTCATGGTCATAAAAAAGGCGTTCGGCTGAAAAATCAGCAGATAGAGTAAGTACAGCGGATACAGGACAAATAAAGCCAGATCCAGCTTTTTTAGCACGGAAAAAGCCGGCATTACCCAGTCCATCGGGGTGCGGGGGGCATCTAGCAGCTGATAACGATAATACCAATAGCCGGCACTTTGGAGGATAATAAAAATCAGCACGCCGCCAGGAATCAGCAGCCGCAAATCCAGAGGTTGACCGGTGGAGTCAGTGAGTAAATACATCAGCACACCGCAGACCAGGGCGGTGATCAGTTCGCTCATATATAAGCGGTTCAGTTCTTTTTTGGTTTTCTCGGTCATCTAAAGCTCCTTGTCAATTTTTGGCGCTGGGGGAAGTTCAACCACTATTTTTTTACTGTGTTGAATAAAAGCATCCAGGCGCTTACGATTAAAGTAAAGAATGGCAATCAGAACAGCATAAATGGCCACCGCAATAATAAACTGGGTGGGACTGTCATCCATAATTCCAGCACCGATCATGGTGTTAATAAAAACACTGGGGGTTCGTGCCAACAGGACAATGATGAAAAAGGTTTTCAACGGCATGGAGGAAAGACCAGCGATAAAACAAAGCATGTCATCGGGAAAAAGCGGAAAGAGAAAAATCAGAAAAAGAACGGTATTTAACTTTGATTCTTTAATATGATCGTATTTTTCAATCAGTTCCGGACTGACAAAGCGCAAAACAAAGGGCCTCCCAAATCGTTTAGCCAAAACAAAAACGATGATGGAGCCAGTCAGGGTACCAGCGGCGCTGATCAAAAAGCCGCCAATGGTACCAAAGAGAGCACCGCCGACCAGGCCGACCGTCCCCCCCGGGATCGGAGCGATGATGATCTGGAGCAGCTGCAATAAAAAAAATGCCAGCGGTGTCCATATGCCAAATTGTAAAAGAAAGCTCTGCAAGGTGTCAAGTGTCGAAAAAATTTCCATTTCTTACCTCGATATCTTTTAATCATTTTAGCATAAAACCGGCAGATCCACACCATATTTTGGGGATCTGCCGGAAGGAAAATGTTTATTTAAGAAATCGCAGTGATCACAATCAGCCTAGGTGGTCAAATCCCGTCGGTTAAAGGCCAAAAATGTCAACCCGAAAAAAATCAGTGAGACAATCAGTAAAATTGCGGCAGAGCTGAATGAAAGCTGATCATTGATCATTAGACTAGCGCCTTCAAAATACTTAAAAGGGGTGAAGACTTTCAGAAATGCCAGCTTATCATATAAATCCACCACTACGGATAAGATAAAAAAACCCATCACCAGCCCGGAAGCGGTAGCAGTCGCCTGTTTGGTGTTTTTTAAAAGCGACCCAAAAAGAGCCCCTAGCGCCAAAAAGAACAACTGGAGAATAAAGAGTGCCAGCATCGTCAGGGAAACCTTGTCGATCAAGCCATCGCCGTCGTTGTGCTGGGCAATGAAAAAAACCGAAGCGGCAAAGGTCACCATGTTAAAAATCAAAATATTGACGACCCCGGCCAGCAGCTTAGGCCAGATGACCTGAAACCGGCGTACCGGTTTGGTATAGATAAAATCGGCACAATGATCCCGTTCTTCCTTGGATACCTCCACTGCCCCGAACATCACCGCATGAACAGCGGCCAGCAGCATAAAGTAGAGAAAGAACACCGAATAAAAACCAGCGACCTTGGTAATATCCACCGAACCCAACCCAAAAACTACCATAATTTCTTCGGGAAAGGCCGCAAATAGAGCGTTAACGTCCACCTGGGAATCGGAGAAGCCCTGGTATTTCATCATTCCGGCAAAGATAATGAAAACCTGGGCACAACACCAGATGATCAACGACTTGATATTGGCCTTCATTTCTTTTTTAAATACATTCATGGGTAACGCCTCCTTTTAGGCTAGATCGACGGCAGATCTTTTCTGGCAAAAAGCTTGAAGGTCAGAAAAATAAACACGCCAACTAAAACAAACCATAATAGTAGGTTCAGAGAATCGTAATTCATATTTTTGGATATTTCCGAGAGATTGAAATAATCAAAGGGTGAAATCAGTCCCAGTTTTTCATCTTTTAAAGTTTCATTGAGAAGATGGATAATATAGAAAATAAAGACCACCCCCATACTGATGGGCAAAACGGTTCGGATTCGTCTTAAAAAAACCGACACAAACAAACCCAGACTGGCAAAAAAAATCTGGATAAAGAGCAAACTCAGAGTATCCAGGGCAAACAGCTCGACATCGTAGGAATCGCTGCTGAGTAGGGTAACCATGATCAGAGATGCCGTAAAAACAACCGCATTGGTGATCAGAATCTGGATCAGCACAGCCAGGATTTTCATGGACACCACCCGGTTGCGGCTGACTGGTTTGACAAACAGAAAATCGCCGGTTTTTTCCCGGACTTCCGCAGAAATAACCGAAACGCCCATATTCATAGCCTGAATGGCCCCGGCCAGCAAAACGTACATCAGGGCAAATTGGTAAAAGCTCAAAATGCTGGAAAGCTCCAGATCAGCTACGCCCAAAGCCTGCTGGAATTCAATGGGGAAACTTTCAAAGACTTTTTGGAAGTCCTCCAGTTGGCTGGCGATGGATGGGTAAAGCAGCATAAAAAGGCTTAATACCCCAATCAGCGAGATACACCAGACGACTAGGGTTTTTCGGCCCATCCGCAGTTCCTGTTTTAGGATGTTCATGGCTGATCCTCCTTCTGATAATAATGCATAAAAATCTCCTCAAGACTGGGTTCCTCAACCAGCATATTCATCAGATTCTGGCCTTGCAGCCGCTCAACCATCCGATTGATATCGCCTTTGAACAAAAAGTGTAAGGTGCTTTCATCAACCGTTAAATTGGTAACCCCTTCCAGGTTAAAGTGATGGACATCAATAACGCCCCGATAATCGAGGGTGAATTTTTTATAATTGTGTTTTTGCATATCCCGGATATTTTCAACCCGGACAATCGTGCCGTCTTTAATGATGGCAACCCGGCCGCACAGCTTTTGAACCTCAGAAAGAATATGAGAGGAAAACAAAACCGTGGCGCCGTTCTGGTTTTCTGTCCGGATCAGTTCAAAAAACTTTTGTTGCATCAGTGGATCCAGCCCCCCGGTGGGTTCGTCCAGAATAATCAGCTTAGGTTCATGAAGCAGCCCCTGAATAATGCCAACTTTCTTTTTATTCCCATAAGACAGGTCATCGATGCGTTTATTTAAATCAAGATCCATGACCTCGGCCAGACTTTGAATCCGGCTGGTGTCGACATTGTCATAGAAGCTGGCTGAATAGTTGAGTACCTCGCGAACCTTCATGTGCTCATAATAAAACACTTCCGAAGGCAGGTAGCCGATGTCCCGGCGGATTTCGCTGCCGTATTTTATACAGTCTTTTCCGAAAATTGTGGCCGAACCGCTGGTAGGATGGATAAGCGACAGCAGGGCTCGAATGGTGGTGGATTTACCAGCCCCGTTGGGGCCGATGAAACCAAAGATCTCGCCTTCTTCTACAGAAAAGGATACGTTTTCAATGCCTCGATGTTTTCCATAATATTTTGTCAGCTGATTGATTTCAATTACATTCATTCAGATCCCCTTCTTTCAAATTTAATCAGATAATTCGGTGTGATGCAATTATTTTACCCGAATATAACATAAATAAACAGTGAGCTGGAAACGGGGCTGTCCAGAGAAAAAATAATTAATGTTTTGTTAGTGAACCGGTTCAAAGGGAATATAAATAAGAAAATGAAAAACAAAGGGAGGCTATTAAAATGCAAAAAGAAGAAATGCGAGAACTGATTCTTGATACTTTTAACAATCGCTATACTTGCAAGGGCTATGATGCCGATAAAAAGGTCAGTGACGAAGATTTTGTCGTGATCATGGAGACGGCGCGGCTGTCCCCCAGCTCCATGGGTCTGGAACCCTGGAAATTTATTTTACTGAATAACCGGGAGCTCCGGGAAAAAATAAAACCCTTCGCCTGGGGAGCGGAAGTCAGTCTGGATGGTGCCAGTCATTTTGTGCTGATCCTGGCCAGAAAACCCGTTGATCTGAAGCCGGATTCCGACTATGTGGAATATATCATGAACGATATCCAACATTTTACTGATGAGTTGAGACAGGTACGAAAAAATAAACTAAAGAGCTTTCAGGAAGATGACCTGAAAATCGCTGGAAATGACCGCGCCTTCTTTGATTGGGCCTGTAAACAAACCTATATCCCCCTAGCCAATATGCTGACGGCCGCCGCCATGCTGGGCGTCGATTCTACCCCGATGGAAGGATTTAATACCGAAAAGGTGGAAGCGGTTCTGATTCATGAGGGTATTCTTGACCCCGCCCATTTTGGATTATCCTGTATGATCGCTTTTGGTTACAAAAACAGAGACCATCGCCCCAAAACAAGAAGAAAGATAGCAGAAATTATGGAAACTATTGAGTAAATGGCCCGATCGGTATTTCACTTCAACTGATATTGCGAAAGTGATAAATAAAAAAATGTGGTTTTGAGATAATAAAATAGAAATTTATTTAATTCTGTTATATAATAATGAAATTAAGATAAAAAGTAAACCTTTACAAATGTCAAGATAATATTTTAACGCTTTATTATGGATTACAGCGTGAGTATCGAGGTTGGATGAGGAGAGAAAAGAATGGAAACAGTAGCGGCGAGTAGTCTATTGATCGTTGGACTTGTTATTGCAGTCGGGATTCTCTTGACGTTATTAGTTCAAAGTAATAAAAAATTGCAGAAAAATAATGAGGAGACAAAAAGCATTAAGGATATCTGCAATACCTTCATTGATAGCTATGAGACGGTCGTTTATTTAAAAGATGAACAGTTGAACTACCGGTTTATCAATAAGGCGGCGGAGCCCTATTATCATAAGTCGGTTACGGAAATCATTGCTCAGGACGATCAGCGGCTGGATACCGAAGCTTTTGGCCCAGCAATTATTGAGACCGATCAGCAGGTTATCGAGAGCGGTAAAACAACTGAATATGAAGAAAAACATAAAAACCGTATTTACAAAATAAAGAAATTTCCGGTGAAAATAAGAGAGAACCGGATCGGGGTTGGGGCTTTTATCAGGGAAATTACGGATGAAGAAAAACTGATTAAAAAACAGGAACGGGTGCTCTTTCGAAATAAAATATTGGTTAATGTTTTAAGCAAGAATTTCAGAAATGATAAAAAGCAGTTGGATTATGTTTTGCACGAGGCTCTGAAACTGACCGATAGCAGCATTGGTTATATCTGTTTTTATGATGAAAAAAAACAGCAATTCACCCTTAATGCCTGGTCAAAGGGATTGATCAAAGGGGCGGAAATTGTCGAACCAAAGTTGACCTACCCATTAGAAGAAGCAGGGTCATGGGGTGAAGCCGTGCGCTTTAGGAAACCAGTTATTCTTAACAATGACGGCACCAAACCATCATCAGAGCAGGAACTGCCGGGTGGGCAGAAAGTTTCGGGCAACTTCATCGCAATTCCCATTTTTATAGATGAAAGAATCAAAGCAGTGGTTGGCTTTGCCGGTAAAGAAGATCACTATAGCGACAATGACGTGTATGAAATTACGGTATTAATGAATGGCGTCCTGACCAATGTGGAAAGACGGATCATTCAGAAAAAACTGTTTGAAGAACGCAGTAAATATTTCCAGACCCTGATCTCGATTGGGGATGGCGTAATGGTGGTCGATCCCGCTGGAAAAATTGAAATGCTCAATAAGGTGGCTCAGAACCTGACTGGTTGGACCAATGAAGAAGCAAAAGGAAAGCATTATACCAAGGTTTTTGTATTGTCCCATGAAGACCAGCGCCAGGAAATTCAGGATCCCATCGAGATGGCAATGGCGACAGACCAGACCCAGGAACTTAAAAATCATGCGGTCTTAACAGCAAAGGATGGATCGCTCTTTCATCTGGAAGACAGTGCGGCGCCGATCAAAAACGAAAAGGGCGAAACCATCGGCATTGTCCTTGTATTCAGAGATGTTTCAGAGAAAAAACAACAGCGAGAAAAGATTGAGTATCTGAGCTTTCACGATGCTCTGACTGGACTGTATAACCGCCGTTTTCTGGAAGCGGAATTATTGCGACTGGATACCGAAAGAAATCTGCCGATTTCAATTATTATGGGTGATGTGAATGGCTTGAAATTGACTAACGATATTTTTGGCCACGCTCATGGCGATATTTTTCTGAAAAAAATAGCCGATGTGATGCGCAAAATCTGCCGGGCTGATGACATCATTGCCCGCTGGGGCGGTGATGAATTTGTCATTCTGCTGCCGAAAACCACCATTGAACAGGCGAAACAAATTAAAAAGCGAATCAAAACTGAGTTTGCCAGAGATGGGGTTAAGGTCATCAAAGGAAATATTTCTCTGGGTTGTGATGTCAAAACAGCGATGGAGCAGAGTATTGTGGAATGTCTGGAGTCCGCCGAAGAAAAAATGTATGCCGTCAAGATTCTGGAACGGGATGATTTTAAGAGTACCACCCTGGATTCCATTATCACGACCCTTCAAAGTGATAGCCCTCAGGAAGAGGAACATGCACTACGGGTCAGTCAATGGTGTCATGATTTAGGAGTGACCATGGAACTCCCCCATGTGAAAATAAAACGGCTGAAATTGGCCGGCTATTTTCATGATATCGGCAAGATTGTCTTGCACAAAGACTTGCTGGTTGAGAACAGTGACCACAGCGAAGAAGAATTAACTGAAATCAAGAAGCATCCAATTATGGGGTATCGGATTCTCAATGCCTTTGACGATACCATGTCGCTAGCCGATGCGGTGCTCCATCATCACGAAAGATGGGATGGCAGCGGCTATCCCAAAGGTCTAAAAGGTGAAGAAATCCCCTTTTTGGCAAGGGTGGTTGCCGTTGTCAGTTGCTATGATCGGTTGACCTCGGCTGAAGAAGGAGAGAAGTTGGGATCAAATCAAAATCCTCTGATCCATCTGGAAAAAATGGAGGGGCAATTTGATCCGGAAATAAAACGGGAATTTATCAATATGATCAAGAATCTTCCCAGTTAGAACAGCTTAGCAGAACAATAAAAAGTCATCAGAGCACAAAAGCCCTGATGGCTTTTTTAATACCGTTTTTTACAGGACTGGAGTTTAGAGAATCACAATAAACCGGGCCCAACCACCGATTTCGCTGTTGATCTTTATTTTCCCATGGTGTTCGTCAACAATGGATTTGGCAATTGCCAGTCCCAGCCCATAGCCGCCAGTGGCTTTAGAACGGGATTCATCGTAGCGGTAGAAGCGCTGGAAAATCTTATCCTGCTGATCTTCGGGAATCCCGGCGCCGGTGTTAAACACCTCAAGATGAATCTTATCACCAATGCGCCTAAGGGTGATTTCAACCAGCCCGTCATCGTCGGCATGTTTAAGGGCATTGTCAATCAGGATGGCGATGACTTGTTTAATCTTATCAGCATCGCCCAGGTAGGAAATGCCGGACGCAATTTTAAGGGCGTAGTTTTTGTGCTCCTCAAAGGCAGTACTTTCAAAGGTTAAGGCAATGCTTTCGACAGCATTGCTTAAATCGAAGGTCGAAAAAACGCCGCTGTTTTTACCCGAATCCAACCTGGCCAGGGTGAGGAGATTATTAACCAGGGTGTTCATCCGGGTTGACTCGGATTGGATATAAGAAAGATATTTATTTGCCCCAATGTCTCCCGCCAGCACCTCGGCATTGACGCTGATGACTGAGAGGGGTGTTTTTAGCTCATGGCTGGCATCGGAAATAAAACGCTTCTGCTTTTCAAACGCTTCTTCTACTGGTTTAACCATCAGGTTGGCCAGAAAAAGTGATACAAAGAAAAGGATAAACAGGGTAATGCTGCCAATGATCAGTGAAGTGGTCAGCAGCCGGTCAGCCATCGCATTGGAAATCCGCTGATCGACAAAGACCAGCAGTTCGCCATAGGGCTTTTCGACAATCAGGTATCGATAACCGTTTAACGTACCGGAACCTTGCTCTTGTTCTTGAATCTGATTCACCAGATCAACAATTTCTTCCGATACCAAGCTAGCATCACTATTGCCGTTGACAGAAAAGAGGTTGATAGCCGGATTGATCTTAACCGAAAAGGTTTTTTCCCGGTCAAATATATCAGGGGGAAGATGATTAGCAGACCCAGGCATCAGCGGGGACTCATGAGGAGTCGTGCCATCATTTTCGGCCAGAGTCGATAAAAGTGCTATGCTCTGACGTTCACTGGATTGGTAGTTGAAATAGTTGATGGAACTAATAATTAAAACAAAAACTAGTGACAAAATAATCATAATGGTTGATACAAAGCGAATTTTCAGTTTTTTGATCATATAGGTTTACCCTCACTCCGTCATTTCTAGAAAATAACCGATACCCCGGTTGACCTTGATCTGAACATGAGAGCCAACAAAATTAATTTTTTTCCGCAGAAAAGAAATATAAACTTCAACATTATTATACTCAGCTTCGCTGTCAAATCCCCAGACCTTTTCGATGAGCTGTTCCTTGGAGATGATCTGACGGGAATTGACAATCAAGGTTTCCAGTAATAAGAACTCCTTTAAACCCAATTTAACCGAAGCGGTGCCGCAAATAATCTCCCGGGTTTTCTGCCGCAAGATCAAATCACCCCAGCTGGGATCATTCGTGATTACTTCACCTTTGCGTCGGGTTACCGCCCGGATGCGGGCCAGCAACTCCCCGGTTTGAAAGGGTTTGGTGAGATAATCATCGGCCCCGTAATCCAACCCCACAATTTTATCTTCCAGTTCGGTTTTGGCCGTCAGCATTAAAACTGGGGTTTCAATTTTAGTCTTTCGTAGTTCCTGTAAAACCGTCAAACCGTCTTTCCGGGGTAGCATAATATCCAGAATAATCAAATCGTAGATACCAGTCAGGGCATAATCCAGACCGCTTTCACCGTCCATACAAATATCGACGCAATAATTTTCTTTTGTAAAGATAGCTTTTAAGGCTTCCACCAGCCCCCATTCATCTTCCACCAACAATAGTCTCATTCTGAAAACACATCCTTTAATCGTCTTGATTAAATCATTATAGCATTTTTACTTGAATCAAACTTGAACTCTGGCTTAAAAGATTCTTGATTCAATCTTTATTCAAGCTACCAAAACTATGATATCTCTATGTTAAGAACATGTTAAATCTAAACAAGGAGGTGCGACATGCAATTTAGGCATGAACACAAGCATTACATCAACTATATGGACTATCTGATATTGCGTAGCAAATTAAAAGCAGTGATGCAGCCGGATGTAAATACCAATGAAGATGGCGAATATCATATTCGCAGCCTGTATTTTGATAACTACAGGGATGTTGCCCTGCAGGAAAAGATCAGTGGGATCAACGGTCGGGAAAAATTCAGGATTCGCTGTTATAACAAGGATTTTCAGTTTATTAATCTCGAAAAAAAAAGCAAAATAAATGGGCTTTGTTCAAAGATTAAAGCTCCCATTACCAAAGACCAGGCAGAGGCGATTTTATCGTGTAAAACTGAATGGATGGCGCAAAGTGATGAACCTTTAGTGGTGGAGTTATACTCCAAGATGAAGTCTGGACAGCTCAGGCCCAAGACCATCGTTGATTATACACGGGAGGCCTTTGTATACGGGCCGGGCAATGTCCGGGTAACCATTGACCGGGATATTCGAACCGGTCTTTTCAGCACGGATCTGTTTAATTCCAATTTACCCACTGTCACAGCAGGATATCAGCAGATTTTGCTGGAGGTGAAATATGATAGTTTTATCCCGGAGGTCATTTCAAATATCATTCAACTGGATGGCAGACGTCAAACGGCCTTTTCAAAATATGCGGCCAGTCGAATTTACAGCTGACAAATTATTAAAATCAACGAGGAGAAACTAAATGAGTTTTAACGATATTTTTAATTCGAATTTTTTAGAAAACGTAACATCAGTGTCGATGATCGATGTTACCATAGCCTTGATTCTGGCCTTTGGTATTGGTGTGTTTGTTTACCTTGTTCATAAAAAGACCTATAAAGGAGTCATGTATTCATCCGGATTCGGGGTCACATTGATTGCTTTATGTATGATTACGACCTTTGTGATGCTGGCCATCACCAGCAATGTGGTATTGTCCTTGGGGATGGTTGGGGCACTTTCGATTGTCCGGTTTCGAACCGCCGTCAAAGAACCACTGGACATTGCCTTTGTATTTTGGTCGATTGCAGCAGGTATTGTACTGTCAGCAGGAATGATTCCTCTGGCGATTCTGGGCTCGGTACTGATCGGTATTATTTTGTTGGTATTTATCAACCGCAAGCCAAATGAAATGCCTTATATTGTCGTCGTCAACTGCAATGACCGGGAAGCCGAAGCGGAAGTAAAAAGATATATCGATACAAATGTAAGCAAAAGCATTATCAAAAATAAAACTGTTTCTAAAGACGGTATCGAACTGAATATTGAGGTGCGTCTCAAGAATGATAATACCGACTTTATTAATAATGTGGTTGAGTTGGAAAATGTGAACCACGCCGTCCTAGTCAGTTATAATGGCGAATTTATGAATTAAGAGAGGTGACCGCATTGGCAGATCACAAGAATATTGAACGGATTTGCATTATCATTGGTATCTTCACTCTGATCATTGGCATTGGTTTCGCTTATTTCGGCGAAAGCCTTGGGATTATCGCCGGTACCAGCGCCGATTTAAGCTATGTAACGACATTATTTGATGACACGGTGGTTCATATCATCGATATTGAGATTAGTGAAACAGATTGGATTAGTCTTCAGGAGAATGCGGCAGAAGAAGAATATCAGCTTTGTGCTGTCACCGTTGACGGTGAAAAGCTGGACAATGTAGCCATTCGACCCAAGGGGAATTCATCCCTTTCCAGCGTGGTCTCGTCGGATTCGGAGCGTTACAGTTTTAAAATTGATTTTGATAAATATAGTGATGGCTTAACTTACCATGGCCTGGACAAGCTGAACCTTAACAATATCATTTCGGACAATACGTATTTAAAAGAATACCTGAGCTACGACATGATGGCCTATATGGGGGTGGCAGCACCGCTATCCAGCTTTGTTAAGGTGTCTGTCAACGGCGAATATTTTGGACTCTATCTGGCCGTGGAAGGGGTGGAAGAAGCCTTTGCTGAGCGAAATTACGGCTCAGATTATGGTAATATCTATAAACCGGACAGCATGCAAATGGGCGGTAGCGAAATGCCGGACATGAGCCAAATGCCAGACATGAGCCAAATGCCTGATATGAGCGAAATGCCGGATCAGAGCAGTATGCCGGACATCAGTCAAATGGGGAATATGGGCGGAGCCGCGGGAAATGATGTGGCGTTAATTTATTCAGACGACGAACTGTCCAGTTATGAGAATATCTGGGAAGGCGCTGTTTTTGACGTCACTACCAGCGATAAAGAGCGACTGATCGACTCAATTAAACAGCTGAACGCCGGGGAAAACCTGAAAGAAGTAGTGGATGTGGAAGCGGTGCTCAAATACTTTGTGGTGCATAATTTTGTGAACAATTACGATAGCTATACCGGCAGCATGAAACACAATTACTACCTGCGGGAAGAAGAAGGCCAATTATCGATGATTGGCTGGGATTATAATCTGGCCTTCAGCAATTTCAGCGGCGGCGGAATGGGAGGCGGAACAAAAACAACCACCGCCAGTACCGACGAAGCGACAACCCTGGTGAATTACCCCATCGATACCCCGGTATCTGGTACCACCATGGACGAGCGGCCGCTACTCAATGAACTGCTTTCCAATGAAGCATATCTTGAACAATACCATCAATATTTTGCGGAATTTATCGCTGGCTACTTTGAAAGCGGCCAATACACCGAGACCATCGATCAGGCCACCGCCCTGATATCCGACTATGTCAAAGACGATCCTACCGCTTTTTGCACTTATGAAGAGTATCAAGCCGGGGTTACCGTTCTGGAACAATTCTGTACGCTCCGAGCCGAGAGCATCAGTGGTCAGCTGGATGGCACGATACCGGCCACTACCGAAGGACAGGCGGCTCAGCCAACGCTGCGACTCGATGGCAGCAGTCTGGATGTTTCTGCCCTGGGCAGCAGTATGGGCGGTGGGATGGACAAAAACATGACAACACCAACCGATCAAGGGACGGATCAAACAGCAAGCTCCGACCCAATGAAAGGCGCTCAGACAACAACAGCAACCACTCAACAGTCCGCCAAGGGGCAACCACCGACCCGACCCGAGGGTGAGACAACCGCAGCAGCAACCACCCAACCAGCAGATAGCAGTGAAGCAACAACCACTGCCGAGAACCAGACCGGGGATAGGCAAGCCGCTCCAACCAGTGAGAACGGCCTGCAAAACAACCGCACCAATCCCAATGGCGCAACAGCAACAAATTGGGATCTCACGACCCTGATTCTGTTAGGGGGGGCTTGTCTGCTGCTGGTTATGGGTATTCTGGTGACGAAACTTTATAAGCGATAAGCTCAAGCGGATTAAGAGCATTAATGATAAACCTGATATTGAACAGCGGCGGGAGCCATTGGGCAATCGCCGCTGTTCTAATATAACCAGTGGTTTGGCAAAGAAAAGATTGACTTTTATCACCAATTACCGTATAATCAACAAGCATGAAAAAATCGAATAAATTTTTTTGTTCTACCTTAGGAGAGATGTCTGAGTGGTCGAAGGAGCACGCCTGGAAAGCGTGTGTACGTGTAAGCGTACCGAGGGTTCAAATCCCTCTCTCTCCGCCATTTTATTTAATGAAGAAATGTTATGATGCAGCCGTTTGTGGCTGTTTTTTTTATGCCGTTTGGTAAAGTTGCCCCCTTAGTTTACCCTTAAGCGATTAATGACACCGATAAGGATCGTTGCAGAGCCTTAAATATCGCCCATCACTGCTTGGGTTGGACCCGGATTTGAATCAGATTTTTCACATCTTCCAGAATCCGTTCAGAGGTAACAGGAATCATCAGCCAGCGGCCGCCGGCAGCAAAGGGTGTCCTGGCAAAGAGGGCTTGAATTTCCGGGCTGGCCTGGGGAAGGTAGGCTTCTGCTTCACTTTGCTCCTTGTTTCCGATTACTACCAGGGCAATGAAATAACCATCCATGGGATAGAGCACGCAAAGCGATTTGCTGCTTTTTCGGTACTTCAAATTCCAGCCACGCTGTGCGGAACAGCGGCTATAATTCATGATCGGTTTAATGTGATAGGCGGTTTCAATAAAGCTTTGTAAATCAACCCAGAGGGGATTATTGACGAAACTGATCATCTCGGCCATTGTTGGCTCATGAATCTGTTCAAAAGACTGACTCCATTCCATGAGGAACCTCCAATATTTTTCTGGTAATCGTAGAACGTAGAGGTGCTGGAGCAGTTTGCAAAGCCCAGGGT
This sequence comes from Acetobacterium sp., assembly GCF_030652775.1. Classification (GTDB taxonomy): domain Bacteria; phylum Bacillota; class Clostridia; order Eubacteriales; family Eubacteriaceae; genus Acetobacterium. The sequence continues at coordinate 26,836 of NZ_JAUSPS010000063.1, forward strand.
ACTTTCCCAATCACCGATAATTTTATAATTAGAATTTATCACCATGTGCCAGGGAGGTCAAGTTAATTTGAAAAAAATGGGAGGGATGCATTTGAGTAAATCTTTTACTTTTGTCAAGAAAAGTGAAAATAAAGAATATACGTGGCGAAAAAATGAAAAATGCCATCGATTTTTGATGGGTAGAGGCGTATAATGATAGTAATGATAAAAAATACATTAGCGTGACCGGTCTATTTAACTTAAAGTTGAAAGGACTTGAAGACAATCACGATAAAGGGGGAATCAATCATGTATGTTACCAACAATAGTTATGTGACACAGAATCGCATGTTTTCAGGAACCGGAAAAATTGCTGGGGTTCGGTTGCCGGATTTTACAGATGTTCATGTTAATACAAAAAAAGAATCTGGTATTAGTGATTGTGAATACGAACAAGCCATAGTTGAACAAGCAATAATGGATCAGAAAGCCGGAAAATTTCAGAACGAATCAGTGGGATTTAACAAATTGGCGAAAAAATATGTTTCGGAAGTATCACCAGATCGAAGCAGAATTATTACCGAAGGTTTACAAAAAGCATTAAAAAGTGATCTGGATATTCTAAAACCAATCGATTGGATTGCCTTGATTTTTGAAGGAAAAGTAAAGTATCAAAAAGAATCGGATTTAGTAGAATACGCTGAATTCTATGATGGCAATGGCGAAATGGTTGCAAAATATTCAAATGGTGGTTGGACGATGTTAAATACAAAGGCAGAAACGGGTCGTCAAATGGAAATGTGTTCTATTTATAATGCGGCGTGGGGAGCTGCGGCAAAAGCCGGTCAGGAAGTAAATGATGGAGCAGCAGATAGTAAAGGAAATCCCAATAATACCCTTGATCGGTTGGTATAGATATCACAAAACGGATGATGCCGTCCCACCAATTACAACAAACTTCTTAATGAGGATTAAAAGCGGACTGTATTTTTAAATATCTGAATTTTACGGTCTTTTTTGAGGTTAAATAATCTGATCCACAGGGTAGGTGCAACTTAACGAATTGGGAAAAGAATGGTGAAACTGTCAGCGGGCGGCAGCTTTTGGATAAAAAAATTTTTAATTGCCTTAAAGGGCTTGACTGTTGAGGTACGGTATCGTTTATGATAGGGGTAGTGACTCTGCAATTGAACAACAAGACAGGAGGGATGATCAATGACCTATTTAATCCAATTTTTAAAAGAAAAAAAAGTGATGCTGTTTTTAATTATTCTGGCAACGGTGATCCAGTCCTTCAGTATGTTGGCGGTGCCCTATTTTGCGGCCAAAATTATCGACGACGGGATTCTCAAAAAAGATCTGATGGCAATTGTGATATTGGGTTTTCAGATGCTGGCAGCAGTGGGATTATCGGCCCTGATTTCCTTATGGGCCAGCTACCTGAGTGCTGATTTAGCGGCACTTTCAGGAAAATACCTGCGCGACCGGATTTTTGACAAAACCCAAATTTTGTCAATCCGTGATTTCAACCATTTTAGTACCGCTTCAATGATTACCCGGGCAACCAGTGATATTACGGTCATCCAGCAGACCGTGATTATGTTTGCCCAAATGATTCTGCCGGCTCCGATTATTGCGATAACAGCGATTGTCATGACCATTGGCGTGAGTCCATCACTGGTAATGATTCCCATCATTGCGATGGTTGTTTTTATGTTGGCCATTTACCTTATCTTCATCAAAGCCAGCCCGATCTCGAAAACCATCCAAAAACGGTTGGATGTCATTAATCGCATCATGGGCGAAGCGATTACCGGAGTTCGGGTGATCCGAGCCTTTGACAATTCCGAATTCGAACGAAAACGAACCAATCAAGCTTTTTTAAATTACGCCGACAACGTGATTCGCCTGAATAAGACCTTTGCAGTGTTCAGTCCGCTGATCTGGTCGATTGTCGGGATTAGTATGGTGGCGGTGTTATGGTTTGGCAGTTTTCTGGTGCTCAACGGCGAAATTCAGGTCGGCGGCATTATCGCCGTTTCAGAATATACCATTCTTTTGTTGATCGCACTGATTATGTCTTCGATGGTGATGGTGATGTTACCGAAAATGAAAGCCTGTCTGGATCGAACACAGGAAGTATTGGATACAATCCCGGAAATTGCGGATAAAACCCAGGCACAGGCCTTGCGAAACCCCGCTAATCCGGCAAAAATCGTCTTTGATCAGGTCAGCTTCTCCTATCGGGGCGCTGAGGAGTCGGTTTTGGAGGGCATCAGCTTTTCTTGTGAGCAGGGTAAAACCACCGCCATTATCGGTGGCACCGGGTCGGGCAAGAGTACCATTGCCAGTCTGTTGCTGCGTCTTTATGATGTGGCCAGCGGGTCGATCACCCTGGAGGGGACGGATATCCGTCAGATGACCCAGCATGAGCTGCGGGAAGGCATCAGTTATGTGCCCCAGAAGGCGATTCTCTTTAGTGGTACCATTGCCGACAATCTGCGGATGGGAAACAGCCAGGCAACTCCGGCAGAGTTGGAACATGCCGCCCAAATAGCCCAGGCGCATGACTTCGTTACCGAGCTGACGGAAGGCTATCAAAGTCCGGTGGCTCAGGGCGGCACCAATTTTTCTGGCGGCCAGAAGCAACGGCTTTGCATTGCCCGGGCGCTGGTAAAAAAAGCCCCGGTATATATTTTTGACGACAGCTTTTCAGCCCTGGATTTTAAAACCGATGCGGCGCTTAGAAAAGCACTGAAAAAAGAGATGGCGGATGCGGCGATGGTGATTGTGGCTCAACGGGTCAGCACCATTATCGAGGCCGATCAGATCATCGTGCTGGATGCCGGCCGGATGGCCGGCATCGGTAGCCATGGTGAACTGATGAAAAGCTGCCTCGTTTATCAGGAAATCGTTGCGTCTCAGCTCAGTGAAACGGAGGCTGACAGTTTATGAAGAAACAACGAAAAAAACCACAGCAAGAAAATAAGCAAGCGCTTAATAGTAAAGACATGCCTAAAATGGAAGACTTATCTGAAATGGAAGATATCCCCAAAAATTCAAAGGCTTCAGCCAAACGATTAATGGGGCTGCTGTTAAAACAAAAGGGAGCCCTAGTGATCATCCTGCTGGCAGCGGTGGTCAGTAACGGGCTTTATGCTTTTACCCCCATTATCATGGGGAAAGCTCTGGATCAACTGATTCAGGCCATCAGTACCAACGGCATCGGCGGCGGTTTTGAAGAGTTGGCCAAGATCGTGGGGCTGTCCCTGTTATTGTTACTGATGGCCTATCTGATTGGGGCGGCATTCTCCTTTCTCCAGGAATATACCATGGCCAGTGTGGGTGAAAAGTTAGCCTTGTCGCTGCGGGAGAAAATAAGCGAAAAGATTACCAGGCTACCGCTGCATTATTACGATGCCAATGAAACCGGAGAGGTTTTAAGCCGAACCACCAATGATCCCGATAAGATTGCCGAGATTTTAAAAACCGGGGCGTTGCAGTTTACCAATGCCGTCTGTAACCTTACTTTCAGCATTGTTATTATGTTTGTCCTAAGCCCTGTCATGGCGGTGATCATCATTGCGACGATGTCGCTAAGTGTTTTTGCGACCAAATGGATTTCCGGAAAAACGTTGGCCATTTTCTATGAAAATCAGAAGGTACTAGGGGAACTAAACGGAAAAATCGAAGAATATTATACCGGAAACCTGATTATCAAAAGCTTCAACCAACAGGAGCGGGTCATTCAAACTGAGCGGGAGTTGAGTGATCGGCAGTATCAAGCCAACAAAAGATCGCAATTTGTGATCTATGCCATCTATCCGGCGATCCGCTTTTTGACCCAGTTGAGTTTTGTAGTAACGGCCATTGTCGGGGGGATTTTTGCGATTAATGGCACGATGACGATTGGAACGGTGCAAGCTTTTTTGCAGTATGTCAATCAGATTGCCGATCCGATTACCCAGTCTTCCTACTTTATCAATTCGATGCAGGCCGCCCTGGCATCGGCGGAACGGGTGTTTGAATTTCTGGACGAACCCGAAGAGGTGCCTGAAACCAGCACGCCCAAACAGATTACCCAACCGGAAGGAGCGGTGGCATTTGAACATGTCCGCTTTGGTTATCATCCTGATGAACTGTTGATGGAGGATGTCAGCTTTACCGTCAAACCCAACGAGATGGTGGCCATTGTCGGGCCTACCGGTGCCGGTAAAACAACCCTGGTCAATCTATTGATGCGGTTCTACGAACTGGATGGCGGCACGATAAAAGTCGATGGAATTGATGTTAAAGAGCTGACCAAAAGCGGACTGCGGCGGATGGTCGGAATGGTACTTCAGGATACCTGGCTCTTTAAAGGAACGATTGCCGAGAACATTGCCTATGGCAAGATGGATGCCACCCGGGAAGAAATTATTCAGGTGGCCAAGGCGGCACGATGCGACCATTTTATAAGGACTTTGTCAGAAGGCTATGATACGGTGATCTCTAATGAAGAAGGAACGGTCTCCCAGGGGCAAATGCAGCTGTTGACCATTGCCCGAGCGATGCTGGCTAATCCCGCCCTGATGATTCTGGATGAAGCGACCTCCAGCGTTGACACCAAAACTGAATTGCAGGTGCAGAAAGCGATGCTTTCGAGTATGAAGGGAAAAACCAGCTTTGTTATTGCCCATCGGCTTTCCACTATCAAGTCGGCGGATCTGATTCTGGTAATGAAAAACGGTACCATCGTTGAAACGGGAACCCATCAGGAATTGCTGGCCGCAGGTACATTTTATGCCGATTTGTATAATAGCCAATTTAATAATCTGGTGGTGTGAAAATACCTAACAGCACGAGAAACAGTGGTTGGATTTAAGTAGGGAGGAATTTTGGATAATTTAGTTGTAGATGAAATGATAGAAAAACTTAAGTGTGAAAATATCAAGCGATGGTGGAGCACGGACAAGTGTTTCCCTGTTTTGGGCGAAGAAATTAGCATCAAAGAAAAAATGACCCGCGAAAAGGACATGAATCAGTTTATCAATGACCTTTTTTTGCATTTAAAACAATGCCCTAAGAATAAAGACTTACAAACGGCCTGGAAAAACAACTTATGGGCGCTGATAAAAAACTTTGCAGAACGGTCGGGTTTTACGGAAGAGGCGATTAATCAAGATTTTGCCGAAGCCCTTCCAACCGTAACGCATCAGTTTATTTGCAGGGTAAAAGCGTTTAACGCAGAGATAAAATTGGACAACATGCTGCAAGCCCTCAGAAATGTCTGGATTATGAATCTGCTTCAGGTTTTGTTTCAGGTCAAGGTCGAGTATACCCCTTCAATTTTTGCCTATAGTATGCTTTATCCGTATACCGATAATTATTTAGATGACCCGGAAGTATCCTTGGAGGATAAACAACAGGTTAGTGAACGCTTTAGAAGCCGGTTAGAAGGTGAACAAGTAGAAGCAAATAATGCCTACGAAGCGGCCTTATTTAATTTTGTTGGGATGATTGAGAGCCAATATAGTAGAGTGGGTTTTGAAGAATTATATGAAAGTCTCTTAGCTATTCACGATGCCCAATATAATAGTCTGATGCAGCATAATGAGATGACTTCCCCTTACGAAAGAGACGTCTTGGGAATAAGTGCTGAGAAAGGCGGAGCGTCCGTACTGGCAGATGCCTATTTAGTAAATGGCAAACTTTCTGATGCGCAGATGGATTTTGCCTTTGCATATGGCGTGCTGCTTCAATTATGTGATGATTTACAGGATGCCAAAGAGGATCGGGAGAATGGACACATGACCATTTTTTCGGTAACTTTAAAAAAGTGGCCATTAGATAAGCTAACCAATGCTTTGTTTGATTTTTCAAGTATGATAATGTCAGATTTAGATGAAAATCTTGATCATGAGGAATCCCGTAAAATGAAACTCTTTTTACAGAAAAATCTGATTCTCCTGATATTTGAAGCTATTTCACAAAACCAGGATTATTATAGTAAAGAATACATCAAGGCCATCGAAAAATATCTACCTTTTAGAATGAACTATACGAAAAAGCTTTATAAAAAGCTAAAGCGAAATTATGCCAACTTTACAAACATCGCCGGGTACACCATCGATGATGTCATACTCATTGCGACGGAGATGTAGATCAGCCGGATCAGAACCAAGATTGAATCACGGCTTGGGCCATTCCATGGGGTAGCTCTAACAATTTATCACCATGGTTCGGATAGGTCAATGAAAAGATGAGCATAACGAATGATGAACTGCCAGCGCCAGTTATAGATAACTTAAAAAAGGAAGAACTCTGTTTGGAGTTCCTCCTTTTTGCATCTGGGGTTCTTGGCTATAATCGGTTGTCAGCATGGTCGCTGTGAGAATCACATTGCATTTTTAAAGATTTGAATAACATCCTCTAGTTTGGCCGTTCTTGGATTGGTTCCGCTGCAGGCATCCTTCATGGCGTTTTCAGCCATTAGTTTGAAATCCTTTTCCTTGACTCCAAGGGCAGTTAAACCGGTTGGGATTCCAACATCTTCTGAAAGCTGAATAATCGCCTGTACCGCTTTTTCAGCAGCGTCTCTGACGGAAAGACCGTGAATGTTTTCACCCAATGCAACCGCAATATCACCCAGACGTTTGGGATTGCTGTTGAGGTTGAATTTAAGAACGTGAGGTAGCAAGATGGCGTTGCAAACACCATGGGGAAGATCATAAAAACCTCCCAGCTGATGAGCCATTCCGTGGACATAACCTAAGCTGGCATTATTAAATGCCATACCGCCTAAAAACTGTGCATAGGCCATATTGTTACGGGCTTCAAAGTTTTGGCCGTTGGCGACGGCCTGACGGAGGTTTTCACCGATGAGTTTCATTGACATTAACGCAGCCGCATCGGTGATGGGGGTGGCAATGGTTGACATATACGCTTCAACCGAATGGGTTAAGGCATCCATTCCGGTGGCGGCGGTTAAACTGGCTGGCATGCCCATCATCAGGACGGGGTCATTAATCGAGACGGTTGGAGTCGCTCTCCAGTCAACAATCGCCATTTTTACATGGGTTTCCGAATTGGTAATAATACAGAAACGTGTCATTTCACTGGCGGTTCCAGCGGTGGTGTTGATGGCAATGAGTGGGGTCATTGGTTTGGTGCTTTTATTTACCCCTTCAAAATCACGGATATTGCCGCCGTTGCCAGCAACGAGGCCGATTCCTTTGGCACAGTCATGTGAGGATCCGCCTCCTAATGATACAATCAAATCACATTTTTCTTTGGTGAATATTTTAAAACCGTCAGCAACATTGAGGTCGGTTGGATTTGGCTGGGCGCCTGAAAAGATAACAACTTTCAGCCCTGAAGCCTCAATAATATCCTTGACCTGGTCTGCTACGCCCATTTTTGTCATACCTTCATCGGTTACAATTAATGCTTTTTTCGCACCAAGTCCTTTGGCCTGTTCGCCAACTTCTTTTACTGCACCGGGTCCCATTAAATTCACTACGGGCATAAAATACCCAAAAACTTGATCTGCAACAGCCATTTGATAAATCTCCTTTGAGTTTTGATTTCTTCATCTATGCCAAACATCATGAGTAGAGCACGCATTCATTTATGAAAGTTTGTGTTATGTTTGTCAGGCCGCTTGTTAATTCTCTTGTACTTATTATAGCCACAGGAGATCTTCGTTCAGTGACTAGATCACTTTCAAACGCTGTTAATAAAATTTGTGCAAAGGGAGGATTGGGTTTACAATAAAGGAACAAAGCTAAATAAGAGGGAAGTTAAAGAAGTAATTTTGTTGACACACTGGGGATTGAGAAGTAGAAAATGAATGTCGGAAAATAAAAAAAGAAGAAGCCAAAAACAAATATTAAGGGGCTGATGACACACCAATGCACAAGATGGGTGGTTGTTAACTTAATTCAGCAAGATAGAAAATGGGGGAATAAAAATGTGTGGACGTTATATGCTATATTCTGATAAAGAGGAAAGAGCGATCAAGGCAATCGTTGAAGAAGTCAATCAGAAGTATCAAACGGCGATAGAAAATGGGGATATTTATCCCACCGATCTGGCACCGGTTTATGCCCCCCGGGAGGATCGTCAGGGAATGGAGTTGGAGTTGAAAAAATGGGGATATCATCGGCATTTTGGAAAAAAGACCCTGCTGATTAATGCCCGCTCGGAAACGGTGATGGAAAAAGCTATTTTCCGGGATGACTTTCTGAATCGCCGTTGTCTGATTCCAGCGAAAGGTTTTTATGAATGGAATGAGAAAAAAGAGAAATTCCGATTTACCGGTACCGAGGAGCTTATTTATCTCGGGGGTTTTTTCCATGGACAAACAGAGGGTTTTGATGAGTTTATGATTATGACTAAACCCCCGGTGGAACTGGTCGCGCCGATTCACAACCGAATGCCGGTGGTGATTCCAGCAGACCAGGCAATAGACTTTCTGTATTCCACCGAAACTGCGATAAAAATCATGAATGAAAATCGGGTTGCCCTCAAAAAGGAATTGATTCAGGGTGAAAAACAAGTTAGTTTTATTTTATAATAAAGAAATTAAGTAAAATGGAGGTTATTATGGAATTTCAAAACGTGATTGAAGCAAGAAGAAGTATGCGGAAATATGATGCATCTAAAAAGGTGGATGAAACCACCGTCAAAGCGATGATTGCGGTGGGGTATACCGCCCAGGAAGCCAGAATGCCGCCCCGTAAGGCAGCAGATGAGGTTCTGAAGTTTTTCTAGGCATTGTGTCCGTGGTAAATTTATCGCTCAATTGCTGGTCAGAAGTGGCGATCACTGATGTTTTTGGTAGAGGGATCATTGCTCAGATTTCCACACTTTATCCAGCGCTCAGATAGCTTGTTAACCAAATACACACTCCATGCAATGAATGTTTTTAGCAAGGGCAGCCAAGCAATTTGCTCCTTGATGGTCTAGAATAAAGATAAGGGAGGTGAGAAAAATGGAAGAGGCACAGATTTTTCAGGCCGTGCAGCGGATGCAGGACTATATCGAAACCAATCTAACCCGGAAGATCACCTTAAGAGAATTGGCCAATGCGGCAGGATATTCGCCCTGGCATGCGGCAAGGCTGTTTAAAGAAGTGGTCGGGAAAGCCCCCTTTGATTATATTAGAGCGTTAAGGCTCACCAAGGCGGCGCTTTTGCTCCGGGATGGGGAGATGAAGATTGTCGATGTGGCGATGGATTTTGTCTTTGATTCCCATGAAGGCTTTACCCGGGCATTCTCCCGGGAATTTGGGATGGCCCCCAGTAAATATGGCCGGCAGACACCGCCAATCCAATTATTTATGCCTCAGAAAGTTTTCGACACCTACCAGTCCATGCATAAAGGAGCGAAAAAAATGAGTGAGAAAAAAATGAAGGAACAACAAAATTCCCGTACCGTATTTGTCCAGGTGATTGAACGACCGGCCCGGAAGCTGCTGTTAAAACGCGGCGTCAAAGCAACGGAGTATTTTGCTTATTGTGAAGAAGTCGGCTGTGAGATCTGGTCGGTACTCACCAGTGTGAAGGAAGCTTTATATGAGCCCATCGGAATGTGGCTGCCCAAGCATCTGATCCGGGAAGGTACGTCCCAGTATGTTCAGGGCGTGGAGGTGCCGCTGGATTATGCCAATGTCATTCCGGAGGGTTATGAGCTGATTGAGCTGCCGCCCTGCACGATGATGGTGTTTCAGGGCGAACCCTATGACGATACTGATTTTATGGCCGAAATTGATGCGATCTGGGAGCATGTTAAACGCTTTGATCCAACCGTTTACGGCTACCAATGGGCGCCGGAAGCAGCACCCCGCTTTCAGCTGGCACCGATGGGCTACCGGGGGTACATTGAAGCCTATCCGGTCAAAGTCATTAACAAAATTTAGTCAGGTCGTACACGAACCAAGCCGGTTCAAAGCGGAAGAAAAATTTATTCGCTTTGAACCGGCTTTTGTTTTTTGCAAGTGTCATGTTAAAAGCATAAAAGAATGAATTGGTTTTGTTATTCCGCAGGTTTCCATTCGGAGTTCATACTGAGTTTAAAGTCATTCCACATGAAGGTCATGGTTTTCCAGACAACCCGTTTGGGGATGATTTCCGTCATCCCGGCGCCATAGAATTCATATTGAGCCTGGCCTTCCCGATTGGGCTTATATTCATTGTGAATATAGTCGCTTAGGGTGCCTTCGGAGTAGAGGTCATCCTCAAAAGTGTTCATCCCAACCTCGGTGAGATCACCATCGTACAGAATCGTTCCATCGTTATTAGCGAGCATAAAGTTTACATTTTCGCCAATGCTTTCCAGATTGGTCAGATAGGCAGCAAAATCATAGAGGCGTACCTGAGCCACAATATAGCCGGCAATCTGTCCATCGTTTTCTACTGGGGTGACAAAAGCCAGAAGCTGAGTCGCCGGAGTCTGATGATCGGCAAAGGTCAATTCGGTGATAAAAGGCTGTTTGTTCTGGCTGATGGCGGGAATATTTTTATCATACAGATCAAATGAAATCCCTTTGAAATAGGTGGGGTAGGCGTTGGTAATGCTGTTTTTATTATTGACAAAAGCCACATTTTTGGCGATCGGACTATCCTTTGAGATGGCGGCCAAAGCGCTTGAGAAGGCTTCACTATTTTCACCGGATTGCTGATAGGCGGTCACCGCCGTTTTAGTGAGTGTTTCAAGAGTTGTAAATTCATCATAGATCAAGGTGCTGGCGGTATCCAGCCAGGATAATTCCTCGTCGGTAAACTGACGCAGGTCACCATCGGTGGTAGCAGCCTCTTCGGCACCGGGTTCGGAATTGGCATAAATCCGCAGCTCGGAGTCAAAGGCCTTCACGGTGTTCCATTTTACTTCTTTTTTCACTGGTTCATTGGTGCCAGCGGCATTATAGGTATAGCTTCCTTCGCCCTGGGAATTAGGAATCATTTTGTTCTTGATCAGCGTCTGAAGTTCAACAAAACTGCTGTAAATAGGATCAGTTAGAATATTTTTACCGATTTCGGTCATATTACTAGTGTAGACATTGGTTCCGTTGGTATCAATGACGCCAAGTTCCAGATTCTGTCCGATCGTAAGTTGGCTGAGTTTCGCCCCAAAGGTATAGGGATCGATATAGGCAATCACCCAGCCGCCGTTTTTAATGGGAACCGAAGCATAGAGATAAGGGGTGTCATCGGTGGCGGTGTTGGCTTTAATAACCATCGCCGGGGTATCGACAAACAGTTCGGGATGACGGTTGATGCTTTTTAAATTGAGACCGATAAAGGGGCTGTCCATTTTAGTGGCAACCTGAGTCACATTAGAATCGGCATCACAGACCAGGATATCGAAGAAATAAGTTTTGCTATTGAGTTTTTCATTCAGGAGGGTATAGGCTTTTTCATCACCGGCAGGGCTTTGTCCCGCAGAAGTTCCGATTTCCGCCAGCATGGTTTGGATCTCGTCCATTTCTTTCTGTAGCGCAGCGGTTGCTTCGGAAAGGGGATCGGGATTACCTTTGGAGGAATCTGTCGCGGTACAGCCGCTTAACAGCAGGGCGAAGATGAGCAATAAGGGTAGCAGTTTTCTTTTCATCACTTGGGTTACTCCTTAAATTTTTATTTTGCTTTTGCAAATGATTTCACAAAAGTTGTTGAAATGATTTTATCACAACCCCAATTTGTTTAGAACAATAATTTTTAATCCAAGAAACATTTATTGATGGGTTTTAATCCAGGGAAAATATAAGTGTCGAATTAAAACTTAGTAGCTTTTGGATTTTGAGAGAGCTTAATTTTCGTTAAAAATTACTTGAATTTAATATTTTCGTGAAAGCTGGGTATATTTATAAAAAACAGATATAAAGATTGGAGAAACAAATGAACTATAAAATTTTTGAAAAATTTCCCTTTTCCTACGATAGCGAAACGCTTGATAAGGAACTGAATTTAAGAGGCAACGAAGCGATGCTGGATATTCTCGAGCCGATTTATGAAATGGTGGAGCAGATTGCCAGGCCCAAAGCTATTTACTTTAAAGCCGAGGTCACCGAAAAAACCGATCAATGGGTTAAAATCAACGGGGTGCCCTTTGAAAGTCAGCTACTTCGGGGTTATGTTGAGCAGGGAGATCTGGTTTTCCCCTATATTGTTACGGTCGGCACCGAGTTGGATGATTATTCTAAAACCCTGAAAGATTCCATGGATCTCTTTCTGATTGATGAGGTTATGAATTTGCTGGTCAATACCGGTAAGGTCTTTGTAGCGGATGCGGTGAAAGAAGAATTGGGCTGGACGGCGGCTCAGGACTACGTTCCTGGAAACGGTGAAGAATGGTCAACGGTGGAACAGAAACGGCTCTTTGACCTGTTTGCCGGTGAAACCGCCAAAATTGGGGTCACTCTGGGGGATAATTATTTTGTGCTGCCGGGGCGATCCACCATCGGGATTCTGTCACAGCAGCGATAAATGACAGCGTTTTGATCGGTTAACTGCCGCAAAAAGATGATGACAAGTCTGTTATCTTTTTGCGGCAGTTTCGATTTTATGGGGAATAAGGAGCCAGTGAAAAACTTTTTTTCAATTGTTTAAACAAAACCTAAACATTTAGGGGTACAATCGTTCCACAATTAATTTTAGAAATAAATTTGCAGATAAGGTGGAATCACAATGAATTTGGATCCCTATCAAGTTTTGGGGGTTCCTCACGATGCCAGCGATGAGGACGTCTCAAAAGCATATAAAAAACTGGCAAAGCAATATCATCCGGATTTGAATCCGGGGAATCAGGAAGCTGCCCGGAAAATGAGCGAGGTCAATGCGGCCTATGATTTGATCAAGAGCGGTAAGGCCAATCTTGCCTACGGGAATGCCCATGGCACCGCCAGTCCCTATCGACAAGGCCATGCGGGACAAACCAGAACCTATACCTATACCTATCGCTATGCCAGCAGCGATGGCCAAGCTGGCCAAAGCGATCCGTTTGAAGGGTTTGATCCCTTTGAGTGGATTTTTGGGGCATATTCCAGCCAGCGGCAGACCTACAGTTTTGAAGCAGCGGCGAATTATATCAATATGGGAAATTATGAACAGGCACTTAATGTCCTCAAACATCTGTCGGAACGCAACGCCCAATGGCATTTCTATAGCGCTGTTGCAAACTATGGCCTGGGTTACCGGGATATTGCCGTGGAACATGCCCGCATGGCCGTTGAGATGGAACCGGATAATAGCGAATATCAAAACCTGCTGAATCAAATGAGTGGACGACGCAGTTGGTTTGGAGGGACTGGCCGGCGGGCTTCAAATTTTTCGCCGCTGGGTACGATTGTTAAGCTGTTTATTGGCTTTTACGCAATTCAGTTTTTGCTTTCGTTTTTAGGACTAATATTTTAGAACCTGTGGTTAAATAGATTAGGAGACAATCAATGGAAAGTTTAAAAAATAAGCTGATCCGCTTCATGACCGGCCGTTATGGTATTGATCAGCTTTATTACACTGGGTTATTTCTGGCTTTGGGACTGATGATGATCAATATGATGGTTAATTCAACGATCTTGATGGTCATTTCAAATGGCTTGATCCTGCTGATGGTGTTACGGGGTTTTTCCCGAAATATCAGTCGCCGGCATATGGAAAACGAAAAGTTCCTGAAACTGTGGAACCCTGTAAAAAAAGAAGGCCGAATCTTCTTTCGGCGGATTAAAGAAATCCGGGTTCATCGTTACCGGAAATGTCCCCATTGCAAGAAGACCCTGAAGCTACCGATCAAGCGGGGTAAACACATGGTTAAATGTCCGGAGTGCAAAGAGAGCTTTGCGGTTCGGGTGATTGTGTAAAGAACATCAAATAAATTAGTAGACGGTTAGGATAAAAAAGAAACCCAAGGACTTGCAGTGTTAAGATTGCGCTCCTTGGGTTTTGTCAATTTTACGATTAAAGAAAAATAGTTGATAAAGCGAAAAGGTCAAAGAAAATCGTATTATATCTGTGTTCCTTTAATAAGGTACAGGCAGTTAAATCCCGTAATCTTTAAAGAAGATTAACCCGCCAAAACAGATAACGTTTCCAATAGTTATTTATTTAACAATCTTTGGATTTTGTGTTATAATTCAGAAAAGATAAAATTTTACTAAAAGTAGCCAGAGAGCAACGACGGTCCCGGCAAACAATGGCGGCGACGTTGAAGTCAATCTGTTTCTGAGCAAAGATTTTGGAGGTCTAATCAATGATCAACACAAATTTAAAAGAAGAAAAAGCGAAAATTCGGCAAGAGGATGGGGTCAGCGAAATTCAACTCACCTGCTCCACCTGCCCTCGTCAATGTGTAATGACCCTGTTGATGGAAGGGCTTTCGATATTAATGGTAAAAGATGATGGCTGTAAAAAAGGCAGCAAGTTTGCTTATCGGGAAATAAAGAACCGTAAAAAACAGAGATCCATTAATGGGATGAATTGTTCGGGAATGGACCCCATGGAAAAAGCAATATAACCAGAAAGAAGCCTTTCGAGTCCAAATAATAAGAATAGAATTAACACTTAGAGCAACCAGAACTGAGGTTTTGGTTGTTTTAATTTTTTGAGGATTCTCATTATTTTATTCGCTCAGTGATGAAATCACAGAGAATCGGGTAAGTATCTGTTATGATGAATTATGTTAAATAATAAACAAAGCATGTAATTATAAAAAGAAATCAGGTGAGATTAATGAAAGATGTAACCCTGTTTACAACCCAAACCTGCCCCCACTGTAAAACGGCAAAGGCTTTTCTTAAGCAGAATCATATTCAATTTGTTGAGAAGGACGTTAATTATGACGCCGCAGCCCAACAAGAAATGACTCGCAGGGGTATTCGTGGGGTGCCCGCTTTTATCATCGGCGATGATGCCGTGATCGGTCTGGATCAGGCGAAGGTACTGGAACTGGTGGATCATCGGGTGGTGGCTTGTCCGAATTGTCAGGCCAAACTGCGAGTTCCTAACGATAAGGGAAAAATCAGCGTCCGCTGTCCAAAATGTAAAACCAGCTTTGAAACAAAATGAACTATTTTATATAACTAAGGAGAGAAATCAATGAAAAAAATACTAATTGTAGGTGGTGTCGCTGGCGGCGCCACAGCTGCGGCCAGACTCCGTCGTTTAAGTGAAGAAGATCAGATCATCCTATTTGAACGGGACGAATATATCTCTTTTGCCAATTGTGGACTACCCTATTATATCGGGGATGTGATTACCGATCGTCGGAAACTGCTGGTTCAAACGGTAAGCGGGATGTCCAAACGGTTTAACCTGGACATTCGCAATTTCAGTGAGGTCACCGCCATTGACCCGAATAAAAAAACCGTGGCGGTGAAAAATCATCAAACCGGAGCGGTTTATACTGAAAGCTTTGACAAGTTGATCTTGTCACCCGGGGCTAAACCCATCGCTCCGCCGATTCCGGGATTGGCGGAAGCCAAAAACATCCTGACCCTGCGGAACATTCCCGATACCGATAAAATCAAAGCCGTGGTGGACAGCGGCAAGGTCAGCCGGGCAGTGGTCATCGGCGGCGGTTTCATCGGCGTTGAAATGGCCGAAAACCTTCAGGAGTTGGGCATCAATGTCACTTTAGTGGAAAAAATGAATCAGGTCTTAAAACCATTGGATTTTGAAATGGCCCAGTTGGTCCATCAGGAAATCAATGCCAATGGCGTTAATATTATTCTTGAAGATGGGGTTGATCATTTCCAGAATGAGGGCCATGAAGTGGTGCTGGAGAGCGGCCAGGTCATTCAGGCCGAGCTGGTTATTCTTGCTATTGGCGTGGTACCAGAAAATGCTTTGGCCAAAAAGGCCAATCTGAAAGTGGGCTCCCGGGGACATATCGTCACGACCGCTAATTATGAGGTCTACAGCGGCGAAAATGATGCCGTCAATCCGGATGTTTTTGCCATCGGCGATGCCGTGGAAGTGGTCGATTTTGTCACCAAAACTCCGACGGCCATTCCACTAGCCTGGCCGGCGAACCGTCAGGGACGGCTGGTGGCCGATTATATCAACGGCAAAAAAATCGGCAATGTCGGCATTCAGGGAACTGCGGTAGCGAAGGTGTTCAATCAGACCATTGCCGCCACCGGAAATAATGCCGCCCTGTTGGATATGAAAAAAATCCCCTATCAGGTGGTGGTAGCCCACCGGAGCAACCATGCCGGGTATTATCCCAATGCCACCAATATTGCGCTGAAACTGTTGTATGAACCGCAAACCCTGAAAATTCTCGGTGCTCAGGCGGTTGGCCAGGAGGGCACTGAAAAGCGGATCGATGTGATTGCCACGGCGATGAAATTGGGAGCAACAGTTCTGGATCTTCAGGACCTTGAACTCAGTTATGCGCCGCCGTTCTCATCAGCGAAGGATCCGGTGAACATTCTGGGTTATATCGCCGAAAATATTCTGGATGGGGTTTATCAAACCGTTCAGTGGCATGAAATTGATCAGATTGTGGCGGATAGCGGCTTCCTGCTGGATGTGCGATCACCAATGGAAGTCCGGGCTGGTGGGATTAAGGGTGCCGTGAATATTGAACTGGATAGTCTCCGGGATCGGATTGGCGAAATACCAATCGCCAAAGACGCCCCCATTTATGTAACCTGTCAGGTGGGACAGCGGGCTTATCTGGCAATCCGTATTCTGCAGGGGCACGGCTTTACCAATATTTACAATCTGGCTGGCGGATACAGTACCTATAAAACCGCCCATTATCAACTGGCAGCACTTAATTTCGGAACCACCGCTAAATAGTGTTTTAAAAAAGACGGTATCAGAAATAACGGACAAAATTAATAATTTCACAACAAAACCCTCAACAATTTTCGTTTGTTGAGGGTTTTGTTTATAAATTCTTTTTTAGCTTTTTCAGTTTTAAGTAAGTGGTTTCCGGTAAGATGCCGATAATCGTCTGGCAAAACGCCAACCCGGCCAGCCCACCGAGGATAAAATGCAGGGCCGGTATTTCTGGAAGCAGATGATTAATCATCAAGTTGGCGAGATTAAAAATAGCAAATAGCAAAAGTCCGATTTTCAGTTCTTTTCGCATCGTTTTTTTCATTTCAAGGACTCCATTTCTTTTATTGATGGTTCTGGATAATTCTGATCCGGGAATAAACCAGAACCGGCAGGTCGGCCAGCATCAGCAAACCAATGCTGCGAACGGTCCAATCTGGCAGGGGTAGGAGCAGCCAGTTAACGACCATTACACCCAGACAGAGAATCATGATCGTGATAGTCACAGGAAACAAACGGCTTTTTTTCATCATCGTCCCCCCCCATTACATGGTTTTCAGACAATAAAGCTTGACCACAGCGCTGACTGATAGTTGGGCCGCTACGGCGCTGACCAGGGTATAAAACACCACAATGTTAAAATATCCGGCGACAATGGCGGCAATAATCATCAGAACTGATGTTATGGCAATGAGCGGCATCCCGGCTTTGCTTCGGATGGTTTTCATCCGTTCGTCATTTTCCTTATTGTACAATATCGTTAGTTTAGTTTCATCATTAATTGCCAAGCTCAGCTTGACGATGTCAAACAGCGAGAAGCCGAAGATGCTGATAATCAGGCCAAACTGGAACCCCGCCACAAAACCGTCAGAGAGGGTTGCCGTTGAGTGGTCTGAAAAAATTATTGAATAAATACTAAATGCCCCCAATACCACCGTCACCAATGCCATTCCTGAAGAAATCGCAATTCTTTGTTTAACCTTTGTTCTAAATTTTTCCATGATACTGCCTCCTAAAATTCATTTTCTTCTGAAAAGTCAAAAACTTCTTCAATGGTCAGCCCGAAATAGTAGGCAATTTTATAGGCCAGTACCAGCGAAGCAGTATATTTACCGACTTCAATGGAGGTAATGGTCTGTCTGGTCGTGCCCACCGCCAGGGCCAGTTCTTCCTGGGATAGTTTTCGTTCTTTTCGTAATTCTTTGATTCGTGTTTTCATATTACACCTTCTGATAATCTGCATAGCATACTTTGCATTTTTAGTATAGTCTGCTTTGCATAAAATGTCAAGCCCGCTTTGCAAAAAAAAACAAAAAAAGAATGACTCAACATTTAAGACATAAAACGGAGCTAATGATACAAAATAAAATCGGGTCTTTCAATTAAAAAACAGCCTTTATCCATATAACCGTCACATAACCCATCTATAATAAGAAAAAAGAGGCGGGCACTCCAGGAACCTGATAAAATTTCTATTACAATCCTGAGTAAATCCCCAATTGTTTGATAACAAGGCGGAAATAATACGCTTCACAATTACATCTTAACAAAGAGAGAAAAGAGGAAGTTCAATGAAAAGACTAAAAATTTTAATACCATTTTTATTAATCATGATGGTATTGTTGGCCGGATGCAGTTCAAATTCTGCAACAACGACAGAAACCACGGCTGAGGCAGTCACCGAGACCACGGCGGTATTAAGTGCGGTGGTATCGCCCACATCGACAATTGTTGTCGATCCGGAATTTACCGATCGTGATCTGGAAACAAGCTATGATGACGCGACCGCAGTTCAGGTAACTCTGGATGGTAGCAATATCCAGGTAACCGGTGACGGCGCCAGTGCCAGTGACGGGGTCCTGACTATCACCAAGGAAGGGACCTATGTGGTTACCGGGAATCTGACTGACGGGCAGATTGTGGTAGCAGCAGCCGATACCGACAAGATTCAGATTGTGCTAAATGGTGCGACCATCAATTGTGCCGATAATGCCCCGATCTATGTAAAAAGTGCCAACAAGGTCTTTGTCACCTTGAATGCCAATACGGTCAATACCTTAACCGATGGTGGGGCCTATGTGCAGACCGATGACAATACGGTCGATGGGGTGATCTTCAGCAAAGCCGATCTGACCATCAATGGCGAAGGGACCTTAAATATTACAACAAACAGTAACCACGGGATTGTGTCAAAGGATGATCTGGTCATTACCGGAGGCATTTATAATATCACCTCAGCAGACGATGCCCTTAGCGGTAAAAACAGTGTCAAAATCAAAGACGGCACCCTTACCATCGATTCGTCAGCAGGCAAGGGGATTACCTCAAAGAACGCTGATGATACCACAAAAGGCTATGTTTACATTTGTGGCGGGACGATTACAGTTAAAAACAGCACCGAGGGGATTGAAGGAACGGCGGTCATCGTGGAAGGCGGAACCATTGACCTTATTTCATCGGATGACGGGTTTAAAGGTGCCAGTGCCAGTGCTGCGGAAACAGACACCGGCGGAAAAGGCGGCGGCGGTGCCATGGAAAATGATCCAAACGTCTATGTTTCAATTTCCGGTGGCACCATCAGCGTCAATGCGGCTGGTGACGGACTTGATAGCAATGGGAATCTCTATATCTCGGGCGGCACGGTGACTGTCAGTGGCCCCACCAACAGCGGCAATGGTGCCCTGGATTATAATGGCACTGCCGATGTCATTGGCGGAACCGTTCTGATTGCCGGCAGTACCGGAATGGCCCAGTCGTTTTCCGAAACCTCGACTCAGGCATCCTTGCTTTACAACCTCACATCAAGCTGTGCAGCCGGGACCGAAATAAAATTGACTGATGCCAGCGGCAAGACGGTCGTTTCCTACACCCCGGATAAAACCTATCAATCGGTGGTGATCAGCACCCCGGATCTGGCCCAGAGCTCAACCTATACCCTGACCTGTGGCAGCCAAACGGTGGAAATTCCCCTGACGGGCGTGGTTACCAGTAATGGCCAGACCGGAATGGGTGGACCCGGCCAGGGCGGCCAGAATCCACCCCAGGGTGGTCAAAAACCGCAATAGCAGAACAGATTACCAAAGAATAGAGAAATAAAGAAAAGGCATGCTCCTTCCAATAGAAGGACATGTCTTTTTTTTTGAAGAAAGCAATTGAATCCTGCTAGTATAAATCAAACCAGATGCAATTTCACCTGAATAATGGTATCATTTAACAAAGGATTATCAGAATAATCAAATCAAATGACATTCCCGACCAGGTCGGGGGATGGGAGTACGTGTGAACTGGGATTGTTTAATTGTCGATGATGAAGTAGAACTGGCGAAAGCGACCTGTGAATATTTTGAAATGTTTGGCCTGAGCTGCGCCGTTGTGACCAATTCTGAGGATTGCGTTTTTTTTATGGAGAACAATCAGGTTAAACTGATTTTATTGGATATCAATCTGGGAAATGACAGCGGTTTTGAATTGTGTAAAGCACTCCGAAAAAATACCGACGTGCCGATTCTTTTTATCAGCGCCCGGCAGAGTGATGATGATGTCCTGATTGCGCTGAATATCGGCGGCGATGATTATATTAAAAAGCCCTATTCTCTTAGCGTTCTGCTGGCTAAGGTGAAGGTCATCATCAAACGCTATGATGGGGCGGCGCAAAAAGCCGGGAGCAGTGATGTGGTCAGTGCGCAATTAGAAGCGCAGGACCGTTGCGGCAACCTGAAAATTGATAAGGATGCCATGAAGGTCTATCGCAATGAAAAAGACGTGGGTTTCAAAACCAAGGAATTCAGGCTGTTTTTATACCTTTATGAAAATAAAAACCGGGTGATTGCCAAAGATGAGTTGTTTGCCAAAATCTGGGGAGATGCGTTTTTCAGTGATGGCACTCTGAATGTCCATATCCGGAAAATTCGCAAGAAAATCGAAGAAAATCCCAACCAGCCAAGGCTGATTAAAACCATCTGGGGCACCGGATATATATTTGAGACCCAGGAAAATGAATAACCCTGCGCTCTTCTTGCCGATATAATAAATTACTTAGTTGAGGAAATGCATGAAAATAAGAAATATGGTGATCCTGTTTACCGTTATCATGATGGCCGGCTACCTGGCCGCAATCACCACCATCAATGCTAGCCAGATCAATCGGGTCGATGTTACCGAGATTAACCAGGTCGCTAAAACTATCGAACAAGACTGGCAGGCTGGTGATACAAAAAAATCCGGTGCGAATCGGGGACTGCCCTACCAGATCGCCCTGGTCACGGATGAAAACTATCAGGCTCTTCTTTATGACGGTATCAAGAATCGTCAGACGATCATCGATTTGACCGGAACCGCAGCGGATGGACAGGAAAAACTGTTGGGGAAGATCATTATTCTGACCGACGGCAGTGAAGAAGCAACCATGAAAAGAAATCTGACGGTCATGATTACCCTTACCTTTGGGTTGGTATTGATCATGGTTTACCTGCTTTTCGGGTTGGTACATACGTCGATTCTCCGGCCCTTTGGAGTGCTGAAAGAGTTTGCCCGAAAAATTGCCGATGGTGATCTGGAGTTCCGGCTACCGATGGACCGGGGCAATTACTTTGGCGCATTCACTGAAAGTTTTGATCTGATGAGGGAAGAGCTGAGAAAGGCCCGGCAGGGTGAATATCAGGCTAATATCAGCAAGAAAGAGCTGGTGGCGGAACTGTCCCATGACATAAAAACCCCGGTGGCCACCATTAAAGCCATCTGTGAGTTACTTGAGATCAAGCTGGCAACTGTGCAAGCTGAGGATTTGCCAGGGTCAACCGCAGCAACAACGATCACTGAAAGTATCGCAAAAATCGCGGTGATCGATGCCAAAGCCGACATCATTGACGCGCTGATCAGCAATCTCTTCCACGCCACCCTGGAAGAACTGGAAATGCTGAAGGTCAATGTCAGCGAGCAACCCAGCACCGTGATCATCCAGATGTTCAAGGAAATGGATAATTTTGGGAAAATCCGCTTTAAAAATGACTTGGCGGAGTGTCTGGTCTTTTGTGATCCGCTGCGGCTGGGTCAGGTGATTGACAATATCATCAGCAATTCTTATAAATATGCCGATACCGATATCGATATCTGGTTCGGTCTGGACAAAACTGACAAAAACCTAACCATAAAAATCAAAGATTATGGGGCGGGGGTGGATCCTGACGAATGTCCGCTGGTGTGTGAAAAGTTTTTTCGGGGTTCCGGGGAATCAATCCAAAACACCCCGGGCTCCGGGCTGGGCCTCTATCTGGCCAGGCAGTTTATGGTCGCCATGGGCGGTAGCATCCGCTGTTATAATGAGGGTGGGTTCACAGTGGAACTGGGCATCAAGGTGGTGTGATGGTCTTTCCATTTAAGAAACAGATAAGAATTTAATAAGAGTTGGCAAAAGACCGGTTAAGAACATATGAAATATAATTAGGCCATGGAAAGCAAAAGCCGACCATGGTCTTTTATCATCGGGATAAAGATCCGTTTAGTCAATCTAGGAGGAACGAATGTCAAACACAATTCTAAAGGCAGAAATGCTCAGTAAAACCTATTCAAACGGCAGCATCATGCAGCACGTTTTAAAAAATCTCAACATCGAAATCAAAGCCGGGGACTTTACCGTCATCATGGGGAGCTCGGGTTCGGGAAAATCGACCCTGCTTTATGCCCTTTCCGGGATGGACAAGCCGACCCTGGGAACAATCGATTTTAAAGGCGAAGCGATTTCCAACTATTCCAATGATCAGCTGGCAGTCTTTCGCAGAAAGCATTGCGGCTTTGTGTTTCAGCAGATCTATCTCAATGATACCATGACCGTGCTCGATAATATTATGATCTCGGGGCTACTGGTTAGCCGCGATAAAAAGGCCATTGCCAACCGGGCCAAGGAACTACTGCAGCAGGTGGGGTTAAGTGATGCCAGCTATCATAAATATCCGTCCCAGCTTTCCGGCGGCGAAGCCCAGCGGGTGGCGATTGTCCGGGCGCTGATCAATGCACCGGAAATCGTCTTTGCGGATGAACCCACCGGGGCTCTCAATTCGACCAATGCCGTCAACGTGCTGGATGTGATGACCGAGGTCAATGCCTCCGGCCAGAGCATTATTATGGTGACTCATGATATCAAAACGGCCCGCCGGGCCAACCGCATCCTTTATCTGAAAGATGGGGTCATCATCGACGAGCTGAATCTGGGCGCCTATCGCAAGGACGATCCGGACCGCCATAAAATCCTGCGGGAATTTCTGGAAAGTATGGGTTGGTAGCATGAACATTCTGATGATTGCGACCAACAATATCAAGAAGGCCAAGGTGGCCACGGCCACCCTGATCATCCTGATTGCGATTGCCACTATTTTTCTCTATGTGGGCATCAGCGTGCTGTCCAATATGGACACCTTTATTGATGAAAAAAATGCCGAAACCAATGGCGCTCACTTGATCTCAATTACCGATGGCACCTACGATCAGGAGATTCAAGAAATTTATCAGTCTATTGAAGCCTATTCCTACAGTGAACGGGAAGAGGGGATGATGTCGATGTCGTCCTCATTTCAGAATATAAATACTGGGGAAGAGGCCAACAGCATCCCGGCGGTTTTTCTAAATCTGGATACCGCCCGGGAGATATCCCAGGTAAAGATTATTGATCAGGCCCAAAATATGCCGAAAAATGGCGTCATTGTCCCCTATGTATTAAAAGTAGCCAATGGCTATCAAACTGGGGATACCCTAAAACTGACCGTGGATGATGCCAGTACCGAGCTTGAGATCGCCGGCTTCTATGAAGATCTGATGTTTGCCAGTCCTTCCAATGTCAGCATGTATAAATTGTTTCTGGGCTATCAGCAGTTCCAGGAATTCCTGGCGCAGCCGGAGTATGGCTCAAAATGCAGCTACATTGCGGTGATCACCGATGATATTAAGGGCACCGAAGCATTTGAATCCCAATATATTAAAGAAATAAAAACGATTATGCCGGAAGGCACGGGCAGCTATGCCTCCCTTAGTTATGGAACAATGAAAACGGGGGTGGCCATCTTTATCAATATCATTATGGCGGTGCTATTGTCCTTCTCGATTATCATTCTGGCGATTGCCGCCATCGTCATCAAGTTTTCAACCACCACCCACATTGAAAACAATATTAAAAATATCGGTACCCTGGAAGCCATGGGTTATACAACAAGACAGATCCTTGGTTCGATTCTGGTGGAATATCTGCTGATGACCGCAGTCGGATTTATGGTGGGACTGGGAGCCGCGCTGTTGATTTCACCGGTGATTACCAATGTAGTGTCATCGTCAATCGGGCTGCGTTGGGCCACCGGACTTTATCCCCAGGCGGTGCTGGCAAGTTTGGGCGTGATAACGATGGCAGTATTGGGAATTTCCTATTTCAGTGCCGCAAAAATCAAAAAAATCACCCCTTTAACAGCGCTGCGCAGCGGCATCGAAACCCATCATTTTGGGAAAAACCGCATCCCCCTGGATCAGACCAGGCTGAGCCTCAATACGGCCATGGGTTTTAAGTCGCTGATTTTCAATAAACGGCAGAATCTCATTGCCGGGTTGATCATCATGCTGCTAAGTCTGGTAACCGTGTTTTCGCTGGCGTCCTACTATAATTTTTCAGTCGACAAAACCGCCATGATCAAATTAATTGGACTGGAAACCGCCGAGGTTCAAGTGACGGCATTGGCGGATGAAGCGAAGATATTCGAAGAAATTGCCGCGATGCCGGGAGTTGAAGATACCATAAGGCTCAATTCTTTTGATGGCATGATTAAATTTAAAGATAAGGAAAGCAGTGCCAATACCCGAGTAACCGCAGACTACAGCCGCCTGAAAGTTAACACCTGCGTGAAGGGCAGGATGCCGGTACATGATAATGAGATCGCCATCACCAGTATTGTGCTGGATAATCTGGGCGCCCAGATGGGGGATACGGTGTCGATCGACTATAACGGCACAACCCGGGAATTTCTGGTGGTGGGAGTCACCCAGCAGTTCAATATGCTGGGCCGAGGCGCTGCCATTACCACCGCCGGGATGAAAAAACTGGTACCGTCCTATCAGGAGCAAAATCTGATGATCTATCTGGCGGAGGGTCAGGATACCGAAAAGTTTGTCACTAAAATAAATAATCAATACGGGACTGATAAACTACAAACCAACAGCTATTTTGCGTCTATCGAAATGATGCTGGATTCCTTTGAAGCGTCGATAAAAATTGTCGTGACCGGCTGTCTGGGGATTATTGCCGTGATTATTGTGTTCGTCCTATTTCTGGTGATCCGGGTGCGGATCTTGCGTGAGCGAACCCGACTGGGGGTTTCCAAGGCCCTTGGTTTTACCGCCAATCAGCTGATCGGGCAGATCTTAATCAGTGAGATGCCGGTCATTATTGGGGCTGCGGTGGTGGGGGCCATTGCTGGCTATTTTGCCACCAATCCGATGCTGGCGCTGATGCTGGCGGCCAATGGGATCCTGAATTGTGATTTTTATGTCGCGCCCAGTTTGGTCGTGTTCACCGCCATCGGAATCAGCCTGCTGGGACTGGTAACCGTGCTGATCGTTGCCGGCAAGATCAGAAAAATCAGCCCCTGCCAGATGTTTGAAGAAGGGGTGGACTAAAAAGCTAATAAAAAATGTATTTACAAAGAAAGACCAATATGTTATTATGACCACAAGTCACATGACTTGTGGTCATAATTATTTGGAGGGATAAATAAATGCCAAAGCGTACATTTTTTAACTTACCAGAGGAAAAGAAAGACAAGATCATCGCCGTCGCGATTGATGAATTTGCACAAAATCATTATGAAAAGGTAACAATAAATAAGATCGTCGAACGAGCAGAGATTCCGAAGGGCAGCTTTTACCAGTATTTTGAAAATAAAGATGACTTGTACATTTTTTTGTTTGGTCAAATTGGAAATTCAAAAAAAAATAACCTTGAGGGATCAAAAGAGAAAATTAACCAATTGGATTTTAAATCCTACCTTGTTTTATTACTTGAAGCAGGAAGTCGGTTTGAAACAAAGGATCTCAAAATTACAGAACTCAAGAATCGCTTTATTAATGAATGCCCGCAAGAAATCAGAAAGAAAATACTGAGTAATGAATTTCCGAAGAGTTATGGATTGCTTGCGGACGTGATCCGATTGTATATAAAAAAAGGGGAGTTGCGAGAAAACCTCGATATCGAAATGGCAGCGTATGTCATTACCCATGCGGTGGCGAATATCGAGTTTTATCAAAATGATGATGGTTCAAGTATCAAAGACTTAGGCGCACGGATATTGGCCGTTGTCATTGAAGGGATGCAGTCCGATTCAGGTGGAGAAAATAGGAAGGGAGCATAGGCCATGTTAACCAAGCAGGATTTAATTCAAGATGAAAAATACCTGAAATTAAATGAAGCCAGTGAGTTTGTCATTGATACAGGTGAGAACCTCGAAATTATCGATTTTCATACGCACATGTGCAATGTCCTGCCGATTAGGCATGTCGATCCAAATTCAAAAGGAAATAAACTCACATTTCCGACACTTCCGGCTATTGAAAAGATTGATTTTTCAGTGCCTTACTGGACAAAAGAAGAACCAGGTATTAACCGGAAAGGCATGATGCCGGTCTTTCGCTATGCGCAAAATGCCTATGCGGTGCTACAGGACATGAAAAAAGGCGGAACTTACGACAATTGTTTTAAGTCTCAAGCGGATAATAAGATCGGCATCAATGTCGTGCTGCCATTGAGTACAAAAAAATGCGACTGCTCACCAGAGGCATTAAGAATTGCCGCTGATCATCCGAGCCGCTTTATGGCATTTTGTTCGGTTCATCCTGATGATCCCGAGATGAAGGAAAAAATTGTAAAATACAAAGCCCTGGGTGCAAAAGGTTTTAAACTCAAAATATCGGACATTGAGCTTAAAAATGATTTTGTTTCATTAATGACGTTGTTTAGAACCTGTCATGAAGCAGAATTGCCGGTTATCTTGCATACCGGGTCAATTCCAGTGGATCAAGAAAGGACATCTAAACTGCTATGGAAGTTTTTAAAATCAACCCGGGTCGAATTATTTGGTCAGCTGCTGGGGGAAATGCCAAAAGATTTTGTCTTCATCTTCGGTCATAGTGGTGTTTCAGAATATCAGCTGGTCGCCGAATATTTGAAAAAGTTTCCGGCAACTTATGCAGAATTGTCAAGTCAATCCCAGCACAGCATCAAATATTTAATCGACACGGTCGGTTATGAAAGACTGTTATTTGGCTCGGATTGGCCAGCTTTGCCCCAGGCAATCACGCTTTCGCGCATACTAATGGCAACTGCAGAAAATAAAGAAGCAAGAGATCATATCCTTAACAAAAATGCGAAAAGACTACTAAATCAAGCATAAGATAATTATTTAAAGCCATGATGCCATTTGCGGCATCATGGCTTTTTTTTCAAAAAGGGATTAATTTTTTCGAGCACTCTGATATAATAAAAAATGATTGAACACATAATTGAAATAATGATTGAGCTAATGAAGGGATGGTGCGTAGAAGATGCCATTTGAAATCATCCGAAACGATATTACTAAAATGACGGTGGACATTATTGTCAACGCTGCCAATACTGGTCTGAAAATGGGCGGTGGGGTTTGTGGGGCGATCTTTGCCGCAGCCGGGGCGGACCAGCTCCAGGCGGAGTGTGACCGGATTGGTGGCTGCGCGGTGGGAGAAGCAGTGATCACCGGAGGGTATCAGTTGCCGGCAAAGAGCATCATCCACACCGTTGGGCCGGTCTGGCAGGGTGGCGGTGCCGATGAGGCCAGGCTGCTGCATCGGGCCTATACCAGTTCCTTGCAGCTGGCTCTGAAACAGGATTGTAAAACGATTGCCTTTCCACTGATTTCATCGGGCATCTATGGCTATCCCAAGGATCAGGCCTTGAAGATTGCAGTGGCGGCCATCGCGGAATTTTTGCTGGAAAATGAGCTGCTGGTTTATCTGGTGGTTTTTGATAAAAAGGCCTTTGTTTTCAGTGAGAAGCTGTTTAATGATATCGAAAAATATATTGATGACCACTATGTGGATGAACATCTGGTTTATGAACGAAATATGGAAGTTGAGCCGGAGCTGTCTCAGTATAATCGGGTTCGCATGACCGCTCCGCAAGAAAAGCTGGCGGAACATCAGCCCTTTATGCCGGCCCCGTCGGTACCAGTCAAAAGAAGTCTGGCCGATGTGCTGGGGCAGTTGGATGAGTCATTTTCAGAAATGCTGCTGCGGCTGATAGACGAAAAGGGCATGACCGATGTCGAGACCTATAAAAAAGCCAATATTGATCGGAAATTGTTTTCCAAGATCCGCAGTAAAAAAGAGTATAATCCCAGCAAAGCAACTGCCATTGCCTTTGCGATTGCCCTGGAGCTGAATCTGGACGAAACCCATGATCTGCTGGGGCGGGCTGGCTATACCCTGTCCCACAGCCATACCTTTGATCTGATTATTGAATATTTCATTAGTGCCGGAAACTATGACATCTATGAAATCAACGAAGCCCTTTTTGCCTTTGACCAGGCTCTGCTGGGTGCCTGATTGTCGTTTTGAAAGCGACCAACGGCCAGGCTAATCGTGTTATCCTTTGGTTATCAAAGAAACGGAGGATAATACGATGAACACAAACGAAAACAAAACAACTAAAACCGAACTGGTTTTTATTCTGGATAAAAGCGGCTCAATGTCAGGATTGGAAAGCGATACCATCGGCGGTTACAATGCCATGCTCAAAAAACAACAACAAGCTCCCGGAGCAGCCCGGGTCACGACCGTGCTTTTTGATGATGGTTATGAGGTACTCCACGACCGGATTGATATCCAGGGCGTTGCCCCGATTACTGAAAATGAATACTATGTCGGCGGCTGCACTGCCCTGCTGGATGCGATCGGAAAAACCATCCACAAGATTGTTAACGCCCAGCGCTACACCCAGCCGGAGCATCGGTCGGATCAGGTTATTTTTGTGATCACCACCGATGGGCTGGAGAATGCCAGCCGGGAATACACCTATGAAAAGATCAAGGAGCTGATTGAACGGGAGAAAACCCAGTACCAGTGGGAATTCATTTTTCTGGGGGCCAATATCGATGCCATCGAAACCGCCGCCCGGTTTGGGATCGCTGCTGACAGAGCTGCCAATTATCATGCTGATGGCGTCGGAACCCGCTTAAACTATCGGGTCGTCAGCGATGTGGTTTGTGAAATGCGAGCCAGTAATCCGATTCCCGCCAATTGGAAGGCTGAGATTGATGAAGACTATAAAAGTCGGAGAGAACCCCCAAAAAAGCAACAGCGTTGAAATAATGTTTAGGAAGCTGCAAAAATTAGGCAAACAAGCCGCCAAATACCCAGGTGTATTTGGAGGCTTGTTTTATCGGAAGATGAACAGTATGTTTTGACTTTGTATGTTTGATTTAGTATATTTTGATCCAATACGCTTAGAATTCTCACTTCACACGCATTTTTTTATTTCCAGTGGATGGCCCGGTTTTCCGTCGCCAGAGCAGCCTCTTTAATTGCTTCGCCAACGGTGGGGTGGGCATGAATGGTGGAAATAATCTCTTCGACCGTCGATTCTAGCCGTAATGCCAGCGCTCCTTCAACAATCAGGTCGGTGGCGCGGGGACCGAGGATATGGACGCCTACCACTTCTTTGTATTTTTTATGGGAAATAATTTTGACCATTCCCTCGGTATCGCCCATAATCAGCGATTTGCCATTGGCCGCCAGCGGAAATCGGCCGATCGAATAATCTTTTTCATTGCCCCGGATAGCTTCTTGAGTCAGACCCACCCCGGCAAATTCCGGACTGGTATAGACGCAGGAAGGATTGGTTTTCTCGTCATAGCTGGCTGCATGACCCATGGCATTTTCGGCAGCGATCTCCCCTTGCTGAGAGGCCACATGAGCCAGCATGGTTTTGCCCAGACAATCCCCAACGGCATAAACATTTTCCAGGTTTGTCTGCATTTGCGGATTGACAATAATTCCCTTTTTATCCCAGTTAATGGTCGTGTTTTCCAGTCCCAGACCATTTAGTTCGGCTTTCCGTCCAATTGCGACCAGTACCTTATCGCCGGAGATATCACTGTCATTTCCGTCTTTTTTAATCTTAACCATCATTTGACTATCATCAGCCTGGACTGACAATACCTGAGCACCGGTTAAAATTTCGATCCCATCTCGTACCAGTTTTTTTAGCAGCATTTCTCCCAATTCGCCGTCCATTAACGGCAGAATTCCTGGCTGCATTTCCACAACGGTCACCTTTGAGCCAAACTGATTATAAACCGACGCCATTTCCACACCAATGACGCCGCCACCAATAATCACCAGCCGTTCCGGAACGTGATCTAAAGACAAGGCTCCGGTAGAATCCAGGCAGTTGGGATGATCAATACCGGGAATCGGCGGAAGTGCTGGTAACGAACCGCTGGCAATGATAATTTTATCCGGTCGTAGCTCGTCAGTTTTACCGGACGCTTCAGTCACCAGTAAGACCTCGTTGCTTAAAAACTGGGCTGTGCCAGCGATAATGTTAACCCCGTTGGCCTTAAGCAGTCCTTTGACGCCGCCAGCCAGTTTGGTGCTGATTTTGTCCTTATGCTGTTGGATTTTTTTCCAGTCATAACCGACCTCAGGAATGACTAAGCCGATTTTGGCAGAATTTTTAGCTTCGGTCAGCACCTCAGCAGAATGGAGCAGGGCCTTAGTGGGGATACAACCCACATTTAAGCAGGTGCCGCCCAACTTTTCCTTTTCGATCAGGGTGACCTGGGCTCCCAATTGGGCAGCTCGAATGGCGGCCACGTAGCCTCCGGGACCACCACCAATTATGGCAATATGGTTCATATTTTTACCTTCTTTCACAGCACTTAAACCAATAGCAGCGCAGGGTTTTCAAGATATTCCCCAATCCGCTGTAAGAACTGAGCAGCCAAAGCCCCGTCAATGATGCGGTGGTCAGCGGTGAGGCTCAGATTCATCATCGGTCGAATGGTGATTTGACCACCACTAACAACCGGGGTATCGACCATGGCGTCAATGCCTAAAATAGCCAGCTCGGGTTGATTGATAATCGGCGAAAAGGAGGTGATCCCATAAGCGCCCAGATTAGTCAGAGTAAAAGTTCCGCCGCTCAGGTCGTCCATATTGGTATGGCCGGATTTGGCTTCGGCAATCAGTTTTTCGGTTTCTTCAGCAATCTGAGATAAGGATTTGGTGTCACAGCTTTTTACATTAGGCACCAATAGTCCTGAATCCAGTCCGATGGCCAGACCGATATGGGCATGGGGATGAAGAATTAGGGTATCATCAACCAGGCTACCATTAAGATGCGGATACTCCAGCAAGGCCTGGGCGCAGACTTTCATAATAATATGATTAAAGGTCAGTTTGAGACCCCGTTTTTCAAATTCGGGTTTTAAGCGAGAGCGGAATTCTTTCATTGCAGTGGCATCTACTGGCCGGGTATAGGTGACCCGAGGTGAGGTGCTCCAGCTTTCGCTCATCCGCTTGGCAATGGTTTTGCGCATACCCTTCAGCCGGATGGTTTCAGGAAGCTTTTCGACAGGTACCTGATCGGCTACCAGGGCGGCCACATCTTTTTTCATAATCCGACCATCGCCAGATACGGTGCTTAAATCAATGCCGGACGCATCGGCCATTTTTTTAGCAACTGGAGAAACTGAGACCTTTTGGTCAGCTTCGGTTGTCGGCGTATAATTGTTGACATCGTCCACGGTGATGCTGCCCTTGGAGCCAGTGCCGGTGATTAAACAAAGATCAATTCCTTTTTCTTTAGCCAGCTTTTTAGCCAACGGTGAAGCATTGATCCGGCCGCCAGCTGATTTAGCAGGCGTTTCAGCAATAACGGGAGCAGCTACGGGCGCCGTCGCCTCATCCGCACTGAGAGCAGCACCGCCGGATAATAAAGCGGAAATATCTTCATTGGCTTCGCCGATGATTGCGATCGGTTCCAGGCAGGTAACAGTCGCCCCGTCAGTTTCGATAATTTTTAGCAGCACCCCAGCTTTGGGGGATTCAAATTCATTGGTCAGTTTATCAGTTTCGATTTCGCAGAGAATATCGCCTTCGGCAATCGCATCCCCCACAGCCACATTCCAGCTGGCAATGGTGCCTTCTGTCATTGTCAGCCCGAACTTGGGCATGACGATTAATTGTGCCATAATAACCTCCGTATTTTTTGATTTCATTGAACCGTAACCTTGCTGGAGCAAGGTTACGGCTAGGTTGTCGGGACTACTTTATCCCTGTTTTCTAATGGGTAATACTAATTGATTAGGAATTAAGCCATGACTTCCTTGACGGCATTGTAGATGTCGACGTCGTTGGGCAGGACAAAGTTTTCCAGGTTGGGTGCAAAGGGAATTGGGGTGTCCAGGGCGTTGACCCGTCTGATCGGGGCATCCAGACTGAAGAAACAGGATTCCGAAATCATCGCTGCCAGTTCGCCAGCAAAGCTGCCGCGTTTGACTTCTTCGGTGGCAATAACCACCCGGGTTGTTTTTTTAATCGAATTGAAAATCATATTCTTATCCAGAGGATACAGGGTTCGGGGATCAATAACTTCCACGGAAATCCCTTCCTTCTCCAGTTTGGCAGCTGCTTTAAGAGCCTCATGAACCATTTTACCAGTGGCAACCACGGTAATATCGGTTCCTGCCCGTTTGATGTCGCCGACACCTAATTTAATCGGGACAATCACATCATCGACATCGCCCTTCATGCCATACATCGCTTTATGCTCAACGAACATTACCGGATCTTCATCATCGATGGCGCTGAGCATTAGACCCAGGGCATCCTGTGGTGTGGATGGATAAACGACTTTTAATCCGGGAACATGTGTTAACCAGGCTTCTAATGATTGGGAATGTTGGGCTGCGGCACTAACACCACCGCCACCGGGTAAACGGACAACCATCGGAACGGAAATATTACCACCGAACATATAACGCATTTTAGCAGCCTGATTCACTAGCTGATCCATCCCAACGGTTAAAAAGTCAATAAACATCAACTCGGCAATGGGGCGTAAGCCAGTAGCCGCAGAACCGACGGCACAGCCGATGATAACGCCTTCAGAAATAGGGGTATCCCGGACTCGTTTTTCACCAAATTCATCGAAAAGACCGGCGGTGACACCAAAACAGCCACCAAAGGCGCCGACATCTTCTCCGAAAATACAAACATTTTCATCTTCCAGCATTCTTATGCGCATTCCTTCACGAATGGCTTCTCCATATGTCATTTGTTTCATCTTGAACGAACCTCCTCAACAATATCAAAGTAAATATCTTTTACCGCACTGGATAATTCCGGATAAGCGCTGGCATTGGCAAATTCAATTGCTTCAGCAATTTCTTTAACCACGGAGTCCTGGAGTGCTTTCAGTTCGGAAGCCGTTACGATTTCGCTATCGATCATGTGTTTCTCAATCCGTGGCATGGGATCTTTTTTCATCCACATTTCTTGCTCTTCGGTGGGTTTGTATTTACCGGGATCGCCTTCGAAATGGCCACGTTGACGGTAAGTTTTGCATTCGATGAGGGTCGGACCCTGACCTTTTCGGGCGCGTTTAACGGCTTCAACAGCGGCTTCGTGAACCGCAATAACGTCATTTCCATCGACCGAGATGCCCGGAATACCATAGGCGGAACCGCGGTCAGCAATATCTTTAATCGCCTGATGACGTGATTGACTCATGGAGATGCCGTAGCCATTGTTTTCACAAACAAAAACAACCGGCAGTTTCCAGATGCTGGCCAGATTCATCGACTCATGGAAGGTTCCCTGATTGGTTGAGGCATCGCCAAAAAAGCAGACGCAGACTTGGTCAGTGCCCCGGTATTGAGCACTGAAACCAGCTCCGACAGCCAGATTATGGCCGGCGCCAACGATGCCGTTGGCACCAAGAATGCCCTTGGTAGCATCGGCAATGTGCATGGAACCGCCTTTACCCTTACAGTAACCGGTTTCTTTTCCGTAGAGTTCGGCCATCATGTATTTCAGATCGCCGCCTTTAGCAATGATGTGACCGTGGCCACGGTGAGTACTAGTGATGTAGTCCGCATCGTTAAGAGCCTGGCAGACGCCAGTGGCAACAGCTTCTTCACCTAAATAGAGGTGCACAAAACCGGGGATGGCACCTTCGGCAAAAAGGTTCATGGCCTTTGTTTCAAATTCCCTGATCCGTTTCATGCGGATGTACATGTCTTTGATAATCGCTTTATCAAGTTTCATAAATTCAATGTTCTCCTTTTTTGTATTATCCAAAGATTTTAGATGACTTATCTAATAACAAGAACCGTGCCAACTTTTAAATTCAGCAGGACTTTTTTTGAAATGGCTTTAAAATAGGGTTTTATCTGAGAGTGGACTTTTTTGAACAAAAAAAAGATACGCCGGATTTCTCAGGCGTATCTCACTTTTGCGAATCACTTGTCTCAAATATGCGAAATTTCTCACATTTGAGACATATAACGATAATCTTTGATATCGATGTTGTATTTTTTTATTTTGCGGTAAAGCGAGGCTCGGCTCAGGCCCATCATTTCAGCAGAGGCCTCAACACTGCCGTGAGTTTCTTTCAAGATTTTTTCCAGATTGGCTTTGACCAGATCGTCCAGGGTGGGGCTGGCGGCCATCGGCAGGACTCGGGATTCTTCGCAATACTTTGGCAGGGGTGTCGGCAGATATTCTTTTGAAATAATCGGTTCGGGGCACAGGTAAAAGGTCCGTTCAATGTAATTCTGGAGCTCTCTGACATTGCCTGGCCAGGGGTGAAGCTTAAGACCTTCCAGAAATTCACTTGAAAAGGTTTTGGTATCTTCGGGATATTCCCGGTTGAGGCGATCCAGGAAGTGGGAAGCGGCCCAGACAATATCGTCTCCCCGGACCCGCAGCGGGGGAATGTGGAGATAAATCACATTCAGACGGAAATAGAGATCTTCCCGGAAGCTCTTGTTTTTGACCTCCTGCTCCAGACTTCGGTTGGTGGCGGCAATGATCCGGATATTCAGTTTGCGTTCGCTTTGGCCGCCGATTCGTGAAACGGTATTCGTTTCCACGACCCGGAGCAGTTTTGCCTGAACTTCCAGGGGCATTTCGCCAATTTCGTCCAGAAAAATCGTCCCGCCTTCGGCTAATTCAAACTTTCCCGGTTTGCCTTCGCTGAGAGCCCCGGTAAAAGCGCCTTTGCAATAGCCAAACAGTTCGCTTTCGACCAGATCCCGAGGCAGACAGGCGCAATTGACGACGATAAAAGGACCCTGGGAAAAGGCACTGGCCCGGTGAATCGCATGGGCAAACATCCCTTTACCAGTACCACTTTCCCCTTCGATGAGGATCGCTTTTTTAAACCGAGCCATTTTTTCAGCCGTTTTGATAATTATCCGCATCTGGGGGTTTTGGGTGATGATGTCATCAAAGGTATAGGTCGCCACGTTGCCGCTGACCCGGTTGACGGCGCTGTGAAGATGTTTGATTTCACGGATGCCGATGGAATAACCCTGAATTTTATCATTTTCCAGAATGCGCGAAATATTGGCGCTGCATTGAATTTTTCGACTGTCGATATGGGCGGTGACATCGGTATAGTAGTGGGTGGTTTCATCCGTATTCCAGATTTCACCGTCAACGTCCATTTTTTTAAAGATTTTTTTAAAGCCGATGTCATTGAATTCGTCCATGTTAATCCGCAGCACCTTCTGGGCACCAACATTCATCCATTGCAGATTAAAGTTCTCATCGGTGACCAGAATCCCATCTTCAGTGCTGTCCAGGGAGGCCGACATCGAGCGATAAGTATGGGATAGCGCCAGTTCATTTTCGATGCTGTAAGCCGCCGCCACGACTATCCCGAGCGTATGGGAGTGGAGCTTGTGGCTTTCGCCGGACATGTTGAGGACGCCGATGATCTCCCCTTTGACATTGTGGATGGTGGTGGCGGAACAGGTCCAGGTATGATGGGAAACACAGTAGTGCTCAGGACCCACTACGTGAACCGGTCCATCTTCATCCAGGGCGATGCCGATGGCGTTAGAGCCTACCGCCTCATTTGTCCAGACGGTACCCTTTAAAAAACGCAGCTCGGAAGCCCGCATACTGACCACCTCATCGCCGATGGTGTCCAGGAGGACACCGTTTTTGTCGGTTAAAACCAAAACAAAATGGGAAGATAAAACGATTTCATAAAGGTTCTGCATAATTGGCTGGGCGATTTTAATCAGTTCCCGGTTTTCGGCTAATACCTGCGCCAATTGGCGGGTATCGATGTTTTCGCCCTTACCGCCGTTTATATTCATTTTTATTTTTTGGCAGTATTTCCAGGAACGCTGGATAATTGGCCGGGTATTTTCATCCAGAATTCCATGTTCAACAAAGTTTGTCCAATTGTCTTTGAGTTTATTCAGATCAGGTTCCATCTAAGTTAATCCTTTCTGGAAAGAATGCGGCAAAACGGCAGGACACAGGCAATATTATGCGGCAAATAGGATTGGCGATCAGGCTAGAGCAGCATCAGTCGGTCATCGATAGCTACAGCAGATGACAAAGAGTGGTGTTGTTTTTACCGATCTTGTTGATTCACATTATAGCGGAGTTTATTAAATAAATCAAAAATAATTGTAAAAAATAAGATTAACTTAAATTTTCCAATCAAAATCCCAAACACTGGCAGGACGGATGGGGGTTGGAGAAACAGCCAATTTGTGCTATATTGACTAAGTAAAACCTATCTTTGCGAAGAGTGATAAAGCAAAAATGACCGTTGAGGAGGAGCTTATGGACATCGAAATGAGACCACTAGGTCAGGCAGATTTGAAACAGAGCACAGAAATTTGGAATTTTATTGTCGCCGAAGCCAATAGTTTTCCCGGCGATCAGGTTCTTGGTGAAGCAGAAGCAGCCGTGATGTTTGCTCAGCAGACCGAAACAGTATGCGCCCTCAGTGAAAATGAAGTCGTCGGACTTTATATTCTTCACCCCAACAATATTGGCCGCTGCGGGCATATTGCCAATGCCTCGTTTGGGGTCAAACAAGCATATCGGGGCAAGGGCATCGGTCGTCGGCTAGTGGAAGATTGTCTTAAACGAAGCCGCGAAAGTGGTTTTAAAGGTCTCCAGTTTAATGCCGTGGTGTCCACCAATTATCCTGCCATAACCCTTTATCTGAAACTCGGTTTTAAAATCATTGGGACCATTAAAGAAGGCTATCGACTAAAAAATAACAGCTATGTCGATACCTTGATTTTTCTTAAAAGTTGGTAAAAGCGACTTAGCGCTAATTAATAAGAGCAGAAAGGGTGTGTAATCAATCGAACTATTAAAATTGAATGAAAAGGATTTTGAAAAAATATATGCACTGATGGAGTGTTCTTTTCCCATTGAAGAAGTCAGACCCCAGGAAAATGCCAAAGCTCAGCTGCGGGATCCTCATTATACGATATGGATTTCAAGAAATGAAGCTGATCTGATCCTTGCTTTTATTGCCGAGTGGGATCTGGGGTCAATAATTTTTCTGGAGCATTTTGCGGTGGAGCAAACTTTGCGGGGCGGAGGAATCGGTTCCCGAATGATGGCAGCCTATTTATCCCAGGCGGCAAAGCCGGTGGTGATTGAGGTAGAAGATGTGAAAACCGAAATCAGCGAGAGACGAATTGGTTTTTATCAGCGGCTGGGCTTTCATCTGTCCGAATATGGCTATGATCAGCCGGTGATGCGCGGCGATATCAGCAAAAAAATTCCCTTGAAGATGATGACCTATCCGGATCCCCTTTCAGCCGAAGGTTTTGAGCATTTCCGGCAGCAGGTATTTAGCCAAATCTATAAAATTACCAAAACATAATAACAAAAAAGGATGAATTGCAACTTTTAAATTCATCCTTTTTGTTTGTTTTAGAGAAAGGTGACTTGATTTTTGCCGTTGCTCTTAGATTCATAAAGCGCCTTGTCAGCCCGGCGAATAATCGTGTCTTCAGTATCAATATCAATGGCTTGTGTTACCCCAATGCTGACGGTAACGTTAAATTCCGAAAGCAGCGGGTCATTGAGAATCTCCAGCCGCAGCGTTTCAAGTTTTTCAGCGGCTAAAATACCCGAAAGGAAGATGATGCCGCTGAACTCATCACCACCCCAACGGGTGATGAGATGATCACTTAGGGTGTTTTTGGAAAGCGTCATCACATGTTTTAAAATTTTGTCGCCTTGCAAGTGGCCATGGTTATCATTGACATCTTTAAAATGATCCAGATCCATTAAGAAAACGGACCAACCAACCTTGTTCTCATCGTTTTGAGCCAGCGTTGCTTTCAAATTCTGATCAAAATCCTTTCGATTGGAGAGGATTCCCAGATTATCCAGGAGGGCCAGTTTTTTCATTTGAGCATCATTTTTGTTGACGATTTGTTGAACAATCAAGAGAACCGAGGTTAGTACTAGGATGATAATAAATAGATCATAATATAACTGATTATTAAACGACTGGGCTAATTCAGCGGTATCTTTGCGGATGACGAGATACCAGTTGAGCTCTTCAATGTAGTGGCTGATGATATATTGCGGATTGTACAAATTATCGTCGTTAAAAACGTTGATCTTATCCGTTTTGTTATAAAGGGATGGACCGATTTTCGAATAGATTTCCAGATCGTTGATATTCTGATTTTCGATTAGATTCGGATTGGTATGAGCTTGGATCAATCCGTTTTCATCGACCAGGAAGGCTTCCAGATTATAGTCGCGTTCAAAAATTTCGAGAAGATCCTGAACATAGCTCATCTCAATACCGACCCCAGCGACACCGATCAGGTTACTCTGGTCATCCAATATTTTGCAATTGATGAAGATGGTCAGACGTTGATGATCCACCTGATCTTGATCGACATCCAGGAGATAAAGCTTGTCTTGATTGATGAAATCATAATACCATTGATCATGTTCATCCTGGGGAGAGATGGTTTTAAACAAACCATTATAATGAAAATAATTCAGCGATTTGGCCGATATTAAAAAGACCGAATGGTAGTCATATTTATTACGAAGGCCCTCCAGATAAGCAATGATTTCCTGATTGTTTTGTGAATCTTCCTGCTCAAGCCACTGCTTGACAAAGCTGTCATTGGCCATGGTCAGACTCACAAAAATAGGTTTAGTCAATTCGTTGTTGATTTCAGAATAGATATTGGTGGAGGTGAGCTTGGAAATATTAAGCACATCATCTTTAATGATCTTACTGTAAGTTGTAAAGCTGAAGAATACAATAGCCACAATACCAATGAGGATAATCAGTGAGATCAGCAGTCCGACTTTATTTCGTTGTTTCATAATTACCTCATCCAAATAGTTTTACAACAATTTTAAACATTAAAAAGAGGTTTTGTCAATCAAAATTGACAAAACCTAATTATTAGTAGCGGGCATTTATTTAAGTCGTTTCAGGTTTTAGATACTCAGATCAATGTGCTGAACAGTTCCGGCGGAACCATCTTCATTGAGATAGATCCCCGTTCGCTGTAGTTGACCATTGGTTTGATTATCAGCGCCTTTCAGGGCAAAGCTGGTGCTGACGTTGCCGAGATAAATCGCACCGACACCTTTTTGACCCAGCGCCATTAGAACATCTTTGCCAGCGGAATCTTTAGACCAGATCTGTAGTTTTTCATAGATTGCATCATTTTCATCGATCCAGTTATTACCATCCGAATCATATTTAGCCAGATCGGAAAAACCGTTGCCGCTTTGAGGACCGAAGAGTTCGCTGCCGTCATTGATTTTGCCATCGCCATTTGAATCCAGCGCCAAGAAGCCACTACCGGGACCAACAAAGGAAATTTGATCCAAGGTACCGTTGGCATCAATATCAAAGGCATATTTTTCGGCGGTGACCGATGCGCTTCCGGCATCGTAGTTGATCACCAGTGGATCAACTTGAACGGGTTGATTGCCTCCTTGAATTGTAAGGTTAGATTGGGACATAAATTCCCGGCTAAGATTTAACTGCAAATCAATATTGATCTGCCGGCCATCTGAAGTTGTGACCGATGCCTGTGCCTGAAATGAAGTACTTTGGGATTCATAATGGGTGACGCTCTGACTGTATTCAAAGCCGCCACCGGAAGAATTGCTAGCATTGCTGCGGGGTTGCGCACCGGCTAAACCCTGCGCCCATCCGGCGGCAGCAGCTTGGAGTGAACTCCGGTTGGAATAGGCACTTTGGATCGCCTGACTCATCTTGGGGTCTTCCAGCGTAACTTTTTTTGGCATCACGAATTTTATTTTTTTGCCGGTTAAGGCTTGAATCATCCGCTTCAATAAGGTCAGCTGTTGTTCTTCTTTGCTGGAGAGAGAGGCTGTTTCATCATCCGAGGGTACAGTTGATAGGGGGGGTAGCGTGTTTAACTGCAGATCTCTAGCCTGTTTTGATATTTCCAGGGTATCCATCCCCTTTGCTGAAGAATTGGTTATGGTTGTCGTTTTAGAGTTACCCTGAGCATCCCAGGTTTTCAAAGATTCGACTGCTTTGGTTGCTTCCTTATAACTGCTTTGGCTTGCCATTGCGACGGTTGAACTTTCGATTTTCATAAATCCACCTCCATGTTATTACGAAATGGTTACGCCAGAAAAAGACGCAATCCGTTGAATTTAATATCGGCAGAATGAAGAAAAAGATAAGTGCTAAATTAAATAAAGTTGATTATTTTTCAGAGCGAAAGGCTACTGTTTGGCCGTCCAGAATCATATTGGTGGTTCGCATTGCACACATTTTACCGCACATTGAGCAGCTATGTTTTTCTTCGGTGGGCGTGCTGTCATAATAGGCTTTTGCTTTTTCACCATCAATGGCCAGCTCAAACATCGTATCCCAGTCAATTTGTCGCCGGGCATCGGACATTTTGTTATCCCAGTCCCGGGCATTCGGGATACCCTTGGCAATGTCGGCGGCATGGGCGGCAATCTTGGTGGCAATGATACCGTCCTTAACATCATTGATATCCGGGAGCCGCAAATGCTCAGCAGGGGTTACATAACAAAGAAAATCAGCACCGTTGGCGGCGGCGATGGCACCGCCGATGGCAGCAGTAATATGGTCATAGCCCGGAGCGACATCGGTTACCAAGGGGCCAAGAACATAGAAGGGCGCATTGTGGCAGAGTTTTTTCTGGAAAACCATGTTGGCGGCAATCTCGTTGATGCTCATATGGCCGGGGCCTTCAACCATCACCTGGACATCTTTGGCCCAGGCCCGTTTGGTCA
Organism: Acetobacterium sp.; assembly: GCF_030652775.1. Lineage (GTDB taxonomy): Bacteria > Bacillota > Clostridia > Eubacteriales > Eubacteriaceae > Acetobacterium. Next base: position 67,917 of record NZ_JAUSPS010000063.1, read on the forward strand.
GATGACCCATCTCAATCAGTTCGCTGAGCTGAGAAGCATCGGAGCTATCATCAATACAGCCAGGGCGCAGCGCATCCCCCAAACTGATGGTGACATCAAACTCCCGGAGAATCTCCAGAAAATCATCGTAATATTCATAAAAGGGATTTTCATTGCCGGTCATTTCCATCCAGGCAAAAAGCAGGGAACCGCCCCGGGAGACAATATTGGTTCGTCGGCCAGCTCGTTTAAAGGCTTCCACTGCACGTTTATTTATACCGGCATGAATTGTCATAAAATCAACCCCTTCTTCAGCATGGGCTCGGACAACCCGCATAAAATCCTGGGCGGTGATCTCTAGCAGATCTTTTTCAAGATAACCGATGGCATCATACATCGGAACCGTGCCGATCATGGCCGGGGACATTGCAATGAGCTGTTTACGGAAGGTATTGGTTTTTCCGTAGTTGCTTAAATCCATAATCGCTTCGGCGCCATATTTCAAGGCTAAATTTACCTTTTCCAATTCGACTTGATAGTCTTTGCAGTCGCCAGATACCCCCAGATTGACATTGACTTTTGTTTTCAAACCAGTGCCAATGCCTTCGGCAGAAAGGGCATGATGCCAAATATTGGCTGGTATGGCAACCTGGCCGCAGGCGACCAGAGCCATGAGGTTATTAACATCCAGACCCTCCTTTTGAGCCACTGTTTCCATTTCTGGGGTGATGATCCCCTTTCTTGCCGCTTCCATTTGAGTGTTGTAATTTTTCACAGTATTTTCCTTTCAAATTAAGAATTTTGAGTATAAAAAAAGTGCTTTCCACAATAGGAAAGCACTGAAAGCACGTATTAGAAAATTAGCCAAAACGCCTTGCCTCCCTACGTTAGTATTAACTAACAGGTTCAAAGGGTCAGGTTTTAACCTTCTCAACTATATAAGTCCCCCCGCAAATGAGTATTTAATTGTCAGTATTATATCATCTTAAATATAAATGTCAAGATGTCGGACTGATTTAAAGCAATAATAGTTTGGTTCATTTGACCACAGATCATGAAAATAAAAAAATAGGGACTGTCATTTTTGTTTAATTATTGTTATGATAGGGTCATGAAGATGCGCTTTAAATATAACTATCCCAATGGATGGAAACGATCAGCAGGTGAGCGTAAATTAGCATTTGATCATCGTCTGATCGTGCGGCAAGCGCTCAATCGAAAATGACGTTGCTTAAGAAAAAATAGAGAATTGACGGTTAAAATGAAAACGATTTAGTCATATAATAAAGTCATTGTAAAAAAGACTGAGATGGTGCCAAATGAAACTGAAGGTTAAAACAATTATAATCGCCCTTTGCAGTGCGGCAATGCTTTTAGGGATCACCTATGGGATTTTTTATTGGGTTTTCTATGGTTTTGTTGATGCCGCTCAGAGAAATCAGATTGAGAAAGATTTTAAAATGGTTGAGACGATCATTGAAAATGAAAAAGATAATCTCAACAGTATTTTGAAGGATTGGGCCTATTGGGATGATACCTATCGTTTTATCGATGACCAGAATCCGAGTTATGTGACCGTGAATCTTAATGAAGAGACGCTGAAAAACCTGAACTTGAATATGATGCTTTTTGTCAGTCAAACTGGCGGGGTGGTGGGATCTGTAGATTTTGAACTGACAGCGGAAGAATCCGCCGGGCTGGTGAAAAAAATCAGCCAGAGTGATTTTTACAGGGGGATGCTGACCGATGATGAGGACGCCCAAACAAATCTGATGATGCTAAATGGACAGCCGTACCTGATTGCCTCCGGGCGGATTAACAATTCCAGCCATAATGCGGTCAGCAATGGCAGCATGGTGATGGTCAAAACTGTTGATGGCGAAATGACGGCTTATCTCGAAGATTTAACCGGAGTCAATGTGGAATTCCGCGAAGCGGGGGCGGCGGCCATTCCAGAAAATCAAATTATGAAAAGAGCATTCGATGGGAAACCCTATCTTACCGCCAGCCGATTACTACAGGATGGCGATGGCGAAAAAACCATTCTGATGACAATTTCCCGGGTTGAAGAAAATTATGCTTTTGTAAAGAATCAGTTCAATCTGTTTATGGCCAGTTTCGTTGCGCTGCTTTTGCTGATCCTCAGCATTGATTTTTTTATCGTAAACCGCTATTTTCTAAGGCGAATTGAAAAGCTGATTGCCTTTACCAAAGAAGTGGGATTAAAACGCGATACCACTCTTTCCATCGATATGGATGGACGCGATGAGCTTAAAACGCTGGCAGTTTCAATCAACCAGATGCTTCGGGAAATTGACCAGGCCAATCAGAATATCAAATCCAATATCACCAAAAGAAAAATCAATGAGGAAGAAATTCGGTTTTTAAGTTATTCGGATCCGCTGACCCGGCTTAAAAACCGGGACTACATGAAAATGCAGTTTGAAGTCCTCGGTGAGCAGAAAGATACCCACTATTTTATTATCATGTGTGATATTAACGGGCTAAAGCTGACCAATGATGCTTTTGGACACCAGGAAGGGGATCAGATGCTGATCGCCGTGAGTAACGTACTCAGGCGGATGTGCCGTCCTACCGATATGATTTCAAGATGGCCAGGCGATGAGTTTGTCATTGTGCTTAAGGATATCAAACAGGCAGGGATCTGTCAGCTGATCCGGGATATCACTCATGAAATTGAGAAAATTCAGGATTTTCATTTGAATATCAGCGTGGCCATGGGTTATGCTGAAAGTAATGAGGAATTGAGAAGTCCGGAAGAGGTGCTGAACCTGGCGGAAAACCGAATGTATCGTAATAAGCTGATGGAAAGCACCAGTTCCCGAAATGCCACGATCCGGTCACTGGCGCGAACCCTCCATGAAAAAAGTACCGAGACAGAAGCCCATACGATGCGGATTAGCCTGTTGAGCAAAGCCCTGGGCAGTCGCCTGGAGCTGCGAAAAGATCAACTGGACGAACTGGAACTGCTATCGCTGCTCCATGACATTGGCAAAATTGGAATACCCGAATATATTCTCGATAAACCGGCTAAGCTCAGCAATGAAGAATGGGAAATTATCAAAACCCATCCGGAAATTGGCTACCGGATTGCCAAGTCCACCCCAGCGCTGGAGCATATTGCCGAGTATATCCTGGCGCACCATGAGAAATTTGACGGAACCGGCTATCCCGACGGGCTAAAAGCCCAGGAAATTCCATACCTGGGACGGATCATCAATGTGGTGGATTCCTTTGATGTGATGACTCACAGCCGCAGCTATAAGAAAGCTAGCGATTTGTCTTATGCCATCAGCGAACTTAACGCCTGTTCCGGCACCCAATTTGATCCGGAAATTGTCAGCACCTTCCTTAAAATGATTGAAGAAGAAGGCTTGCCAGTGCGGCTGGAAATTTCAGCAGTAATGGATAACCAAAAAAATTAAAATATTAAAAAATAAGAGGAGGCACAAGTTATGACAGAGATGATTCAATTAGGGGCAATGGCTCCTGATTTTACATTGTCGGATCAAAATGGCGAGATGGTTACCCTGAGTCAGTTTAAAGGGAAAAAGGTGTTACTGTCCTGGCATCCCCTGGCCTGGACATCAGTATGCACCGACCAGATGCGGTCACTGGATCGGAATGTGGATCGCTTTGCGGAAAAGAATACCGTGATACTGGGCCTCAGTGTGGATCCGCAACCCAGCAAATCGGTTTGGGCTCGGGCCTTGTCTTTGAAACACATCAAAATTTTATCAGACTTTGTTCCGTTAGGTGCTGTGGCCAGAGACTATGGTATTTTTAGTGAGGAACACGGGGCATCAAAAAGAGCCAATATCCTGATCAATGAAGCTGGGATGGTGATCTGGGTCAAGAAATATGAAATTCGCACCCTGCCGGATGTGGAAGAAGTGCTGGGAAAAATGAAATAAGGTAGACGTTCTTTTTATTCAGAGTTGCCGCAATGCGCCTGTCCGATCAAATGTTAGGCAAATTTTATCGGCAGTCTCAATGCCTTGGGTAACCAGGGCATTTTTTGAATTGTTTGAGGCATAAAAGCAAGCAAACCGCTATTATTGACATCTTTTGGCGGTAAGCTGCGAAAATAGGAGGAGCGGAATGGAAAATTTAATCGACTATAGTGCAGCTGCGCAAACCGGATCGATTCTGGAACATGTGATATACATTTTCTTGTCTTTGGGAGGGTCAACTTTTGCATACTGGCGAAAATCATTAACCTTTTCGGCAGCTCTGGGAGCCTTTTTTTTGGGAGTCGCCTTATATCTGGCCGGAGGGCCCTTATTCTTTATTTTACTGATGGTTTTCTTTTTAAGCTCGACCTTTTTATCCCATTTCAAAGCCAGCATTAAAGATCCGGTTGAGGCCAGAATTCACGCCAAGTCGGGCCCCCGGGATATTGTCCAGGTTGGTGCCAATGGGGGGGCCGCTCTGATTATGGCAGTGCCTTTTGCTATATCTCAGAATCCGGCCTATCTGGTGGCGGTGGCAGCATCATTTGCGGCTTGCAACGCTGATACCTGGGCTTCGGAAATCGGCATTCTCAGCCGCAAGGCACCGGTTTCGCTGATCACCTTTAAACCGGTCAGTCCCGGGCTTTCCGGCGGGGTCAGTCCGCTGGGGTTGATGGCTTCGCTGGGCGGTTCGGTGGTGGTGGCGTTGACCTACGGTTTGTACCAGTTAGCCGCCGGAAACAGCGGTGAGTTGTTATGGATGCAAATTGGTATTATTACTTTAGGTGGCGTGTTGGGATCAATTCTGGACAGCCTAATGGGTGCGGCTATCCAGGCCAAGTATATCAGCCATGAAACCGGCGAGTTGACTGAGAAGCCAGACGACAATAATAAACCCAACCAGTTATATAGTGGAATAACCTTTGTGAACAATGATTTTGTTAATTTTGCCAGCTCTTTGTTGGCCGCCGCACTGGTTCTAATTTTTGTGCAGCTCAAATAAAAAAATGGTTTTTGGCGGAGAACTACTGTTTTCGTGACATGAAAGGAAAAGGACAGATGATTAAACAGGCATTTTTTCAGGGAAAAAACAAAAAAAGACGTTATTTCGAAGGCTGGTATTTTAAATGCATCAGTGTGGATCGAAAACATGCGATTGCCATTATTCCGGGAATGGCGATTGATCCCCAGGGGAAAAAGCATGCTTTTATCCAGGTAATCAATGCTGTCAACGGAAAAACCTGGTATCATCACTTTCCTTATTCGGAGTTTAGTGCCAGATCGGGCGAGTTTGATGTGGAAATTGAGAACAATAGCTTTAATGCTCAGGGCTTGTCACTAAATGTGGACACCGAGGATGGGAGCATCAAAGGGCGGCTGACCTTTAACAATAGTTATCCCTTTCCCACTGGCCGAAAGAATCCCGGAATCATGGGGCCTTTTGGTTGGCTGCCATTTATGGAATGCTATCACGCCATCATCCATTTATATCATGAAATAAATGGCTCAATTGAGTTGGATGGGGAGATCCTTGATTTCAATGGTGGTGTGGGTTATATCGAAAAGGATTATGGCCGGTCATTTCCCAAAACCTATCTCTGGCTGCAAGCCAGTCATTTTGAAACAAGAAATGCTTCTTTTGTTTTTTCACGGGCGAACATTCCCTTTTTGGGAATGGAATTTCCGGGTTTTTTCGCCTACTTTACTGATTTTAACGGGATCACCCGGCGTTTTGCCACCTACAATTTTTCCCGGCTGGAAAAATGGGAAGTGGACACAGAAAAGGGAACCTGTGCCGGGGAGATGGAAGGTCCGAACGGGGCGCTTGCTTTTACCGCTCAGATGGTTGGTGGCGGTCGACTTCGGGCGCCGGTGGATGGACGGATGGATCGGGAGGTTGTGGAGAGCATCACCGCTAAAGTTTGGGTGCGGTTAACTAACAATCAGGGCGAAATTATATTTGAAAGCTCAAGCAGCGAGGCTGGCATGGAACGGTCTGGATGAGGGGGTTGCATCGAAAATAGAATCCTAACAAAGAAAACCAATTATCATGCGGAATCATCAATTAAAGTTGCCAAAAATGTGTTTTATTCAGGATTAGAGTTATGATATAATGAACAAAATTGAATAATCGTTTTCAGGTGCCCCCCGGGGAGAATAGGAAAATAAGTGAGAAGCTTATACGGGCCCGCCGCTGTAAATTGGGAATTTCTGTCAATATGCCACTGTTTTAAAAATGGGAAGGCGACAGAGGTGATGATCATGAGTCAGAAGACCTGCCTGAGAATTAGATATTGAGAGATGTGGAGAGTCTGCGCTTTATTAGCGTGGCTTTTTTTTGTCTAAAGATAGGATCGCTACCTTTTAGGGAAATGGTAGTCTGATAAAATGAGAATAAGGGTGGATAAAGAAATGAAAGCAGTTGTTTTGGAAAAACCGGGAGACCTTGTTCTGAAAGACCGGGAAATGCCGGTTTGCGGTAACGGCGAGATTCTGGTGCGGGTCAGAGCCTGCAATATTTGCCGAACCGATTTAAAATGCGCTACCGTGGGGCAACGGGATCTTGTTTATCCCAGAATTTTGGGCCATGAAATTGCCGGCGAGATCATCGAGAAGGGCAAAAATGTAATTGGCCATACTGTTGGTGGGCGGGTTCACATTCATCCCGGAATTTCTTGTGGGGTGTGTGAATATTGTAAAAAAGGTCTGGATAATCTCTGTGATCAGATCAAGATTATGGGCTTTAATTTTGATGGCGGTTTTCAGGAAGTGATTAAAATTGATCAGCAGGCGTTGCGTTCCAGAGTCGTCAATCAGATCAATAATGAAAATCTGGCTTATGAAGAAATATCCTTTATTGAACCACTGGCTTGTTGTGTAAATATTCAGGATCGTCTGAAAATGAACGGCAATTCTGTGCTGGTGATCATCGGCGGAGGGCGTCTGGGTCTGCTCAATTTGTTTGTGGCAAAAGCGGCGGGTATTAAAAACGTCATCCTTATTGAAGAAAATAAAGAGCGCCGCAACCGTGGCAAAGCGCTTGGCTTTAATGCGGTTTTCAGCGGCAGTGAGCCGGATCTGAAAAACCAACTGCAAATGAATAGTAATAACCAGGGGGTGGATGTGGTTATTCCCTGTTGTCCCGGTGCGAAGGCTCTGGATCTGGCCTTGCAGATTTTACGCAAAAAAGGCACCTTAGGGTATTTCAGCGGGATGAGTCGGGATGATACTTTTTACCCGGACATCAATCTGATTCACTACAAGGAAATTTCAGTGGTGGGATCCTATGGCTGCAGTGTTAAGCATAGCCGGAAGGCGAAAACCTTGCTGGAGTCAAAAAAAGTAAATGTGCGTCCGCTAATTTCTCATCGGGTCAAACTGGAAGAACTGGCCCGGGGAATGGATTATATAAAAAACGGCGATGGTTATTCAACCATTGTTGTGATGAACTAAAAAAAATAACAATAGTAAAAATTCAAGGAGAAATCAAATGGAAAAAACAATCAGTATGAAAGATTATGGTCAGGTGATTACCCAGCTGATCAATAAAGAAAACCTGTCAAAAGATGATTCCAAAGAAATGTTTATGGAAATTTTAAGTGATAAACAAACCGCCATGCAGCAAGGTGCTTTTTTAGCGGCGCTCAGTGCCAAAGGGGCGACAGCGGAGGAAGTGGCCGGGAGCTTTGAGGCTATTTACGAGGTGGATACCTTTAAGGTGGAACCCGTCACCGAGTTTCCGATTGTGGATAACTGCGGCACTGGGATGGATAGTTTTAAAACCTTCAACATCAGTACGGCGGCATCAATTATTGCGGCAGCAGCGGGAATTCCGATGGCCAAACACGGTTCCCGGGCATTGACCTCGGTATGCGGAACCATTGATGTACTGGAAGCATTAGGCATCGATATGGACTCCAGCGTGGAGTTGGTCAAAGAAAGCATTGAAAAAGCCGGCATTGGTATTTTCAACGGCATGAGTCCGGAAGTCCATCCCGTGGCGTTGGGTCGGGTTTTATCACAGATTTCCTTTGGCAGCGTGCTGAATATTTCAGCATCCCTGGCTAATCCGGCACTTCCGCAGTATGGGGTAAGAGGTGTCTACTCGAAAGAGATGTTGGCCTTTGTTCCCCAGATCATGGCGGAGATTGGTTATAAACGAGCCATTGTTGTTTATGGTGAAGTTGGCGAGCAGTCGATTGATGAGGCTTCGACTATCGGGACCACTTTTATTGCCGAGCTGAAAGAAGATGGCACTGTGGAAAACTACTCATTTAATCCACAGGATATGTTGATAACTCCGGGAATTGTGGATGAAATCCGAACATTTGATTCCGTGGAAGCGTCCGCACTGTGTATGGTTCGGCTGTTAAAGGGGCAAGAAACCAAAACCCGGGAAGATATTGTTGCATTAAATGCCGGCCTGATTCTTTATTTGAGAGACAAGGCAGCAAGCATTCGGGAAGGCTATGAACTGGCGCTGGAACTTATTCACAACGGCGCAGCCTGGGAAAAACTGAATACCTGGGTGAAATACCAAAACCGCGATCGACTTAAAGGACTCTCGACCTTATCTGATCTGGAAGCAAAGGCCATCAAATAGGATGATTCTGTATGCGTTAAAATCAGCGGAAGGCTATTTAAAAATGGCTGAAAATAAGGCGTTTACGCTGGTGGGTATCAATAAAGCCAGTGTTTATCCAGAAACCGAACTGGCAATGCTAAAAGCACTGAAGGCTGAGTTGCAGGGGCAGATTTCGAATTTGCGGATTATTAAAATAACGCTTGTTGAAACAGATCATTTTGCGTAAAAAATATCCGACAGGATTCCCTTTACTATCTGCCATTCAGGTGATATGATAAGAATGTAAGAATTTAATTGCAAGAACCTTTCTCGTTGAGAAAGGTTCTTTTAGCATGTGGATAAAATTTTCCGACAGAGCAGAGTAACAACGGCCATACTTATCCACAATTGTCTATAAAATCAACACATTTGTTGATAACATGATCTTTTAACAGGTGGATTAAGATTAAAAAATCATTGCGATAGGGAAGATAAGAGGAATAACATGCATAAATTTGAAAACTGTTTGGTTGTCGGCATCTCATCCCGAGCCCTTTTTGATCTGGAAGAGGAAAATCAGATTTTTAATGAAGAAGGGGTAGATGCGTATACCAACTATCAGATTGAACACGAGAATGACTTGCTAAAACCAGGAACCGGTTTTGCCTTAATCAAAGCCTTGCTGAAGCTCAACGAAATTGGTTCAGCGGAACGAAAAACCGAAATCATTGTGATGTCCCGAAATAATGCCGATAGCAGTCTGCGGATTTTTAACTCGATTAAGCATTATCAATTGGATATCACCCGGGCCGCCTTGGTCAGTGGCGCCCCGCTTTCACCCTATCTGGAGGCGTTTAGCACTGATCTCTTTCTTTCTGCCAATGAGGAGGATGTTCAGGAGGCTATTAACGCCGGGGTAGCGGCGGGGATTATTTATACCCAGCACCTGGCCTATGATGAAGCCACCGAAATCGACCAGATTCGGATCGCCTTTGATGGCGATGCGGTCCTTTTCTCCGACGAATCAGAGCAGATTTATAAAAGCCAGGGCATTGAAGCCTTTCAGGCCAATGAAATTAAAAACGCCACGAATCCCCTGCCAGAAGGTCCCTTTGCCAAGTTTTTAAAAACCTTGTCAGCGATACAGAAGGCATTCGACAAAAGTCGGGCACCGATCCGCACGGCGCTGGTCACGGCCAGAAATGCCCCAGCCCACGAGCGGGTCATCCGGACCCTACGGGCCTGGGATGTGCGGATTGATGAAGCCTTTTTCCTCGGTGGGATGAGCAAGCAGGAGGTGCTTAAGGCCTTCGGAGCTCATATCTATTTTGACGACCAGGCCATTCACACCGATGCAACAGCGGAATTCGTCCCCTCTGCCCGGGTGCCGTATAAGAATAATGAAAATCAGACGGTTTCAGAGTAGCGGATTAGCAACTACAAATTAAATCAAAAAAGAATCCTCTGCTTTCAGAGAATTCTTTTTTGTGAGAAAGGAGTTATGAAAAGATATATGTTAAACCAAGGGATTATTGAGGGATAAACCATTGGTGAAAACTCAGATAAATAACAGTTGTGATGGATTACTGTACTTAGTTTAACGCCGATCTGTGGTCGGGTGTTGATTGTTTTGTGATAATCAGGTGAAGATTTTAATTAAAATGAAATTAACAATTCTCTGGTATAATAACTAGATAAAAACCGGATTTATGAAGGATTAAACCCCTTACTTAGGACAATTGAGAAAAACTGCAGATAATTAGCGTAACCAAGCAGAAAAAAGAAAGAGGGAACAAAATGAAAGACTATCGACCCGATGATTTTGATTTTAATAAAACCCTTGACGAAATCAGTGAAAGTATCAAGAAACCAAACATTTTAATCTGCGGCGCCACTGGTGCCGGAAAAAGTTCGGTGGTGAATTATGTTTTTGGTGCAGCGGTGGCCCAAATCGGTCATGGTATTCCGGTAACCCGGGGAATTACCAAGTATCAGCGAGCCGATGCCGGGGTGGTGCTTTATGATACCGAAGGCTATGAAATCGGCACCGAAAAAATATCTAAGTACAAGGCCAATGTCGAAAGCTGGGTAAATAAATGTCGAGAGTCGGCTATTAACCCGGCTAAAAAAGACGAAACCAGTCATGACCTAAGTAACCAGATCCATGAGGTCTGGTATTGCATCTCAGCCGGAAACAAACGGGTTACCGATATGGATATCGATGTGATCCAGATGCTGGGAGCAAAAAAGCTGCCGGTAGCGGTGGTTCTGACTCAAATCGATAACCTCGATGCCGAAGAACTCGAGGCTATGGAAGCGGCCATCAGAAACCATTGCCAGGTGGAATTTTTCCGCACCAGTGTGGTCGATGATCCGGAGGTGAAAGCGGCTTTGCAGGATTATCTGCAATGGGATGAACTGATCAGCTGGGCCATTGATCATCTCGATGAATCCTTGCGGGAAGGGTTTATCAGTGCCCTCAAAGGCAATCTGGAGGCTAAAAAAAGACTGATCAATCATAAGATTATTCCCCTGTATACCAGCGGTGCGGCCGGCGTGGCCTTAACACCGATTCCTTTTTCGGATGCGGCACTGCTGGTGCCGATCCAGATTAAGATGTCGCTGCATATTATGAAAACTTATGGTTTGGATCAAAAGCTGGGGAATCTGTCGTCACTGGTGGGTTCGGTGGTGATTTCTGAATCCGGTCGGTTATTGGCTCAAACCCTCAGTGCCAACCTCTTTAAACTGATTCCCGGGGTCGGTACGGCTATTGGTACCACCGTCAACACCGTCGTGGCTTCCAGCTTTACTGCCGCCATGGGCTATGCCATTTCGGAGATCTGTTTTCGCTGCGCCACGGCAGTGTTTGAAGAAGGCAAAGAAATTGAGTGGGCCGACTATTTTAATGGCGAGAACATTGCCAAGCTAATGGCCGAATGGTTTAAGGTTTCCCGGCATGGTTAAACGCTGTGAAACCAATGTCCTGATCTTAGGAAAAACCGGGGTGGGGAAAACATCCCTGTGCAATTATATATTTGGTACCGAAGTCATGAAAACCGGAGCCGGACGGCCAGTGACCGGGATGGGGATTTTTTCCGAAACGATCCCTCTAAGTCAAACGCTGATCCTTCATCTCTACGACTCCTGGGGACTGGAAGCTGATAAATCGGAAAGCTGGAAAGCCCTGATTCAGCAGGTTCTGGAACAACATGATGTTCGCGAAATCAAGGATTGGTTTCACACCATTATTTATTGTTTGTCAGCCAAATCAGCCCGGGTGGAGGACTTTGATCTGGAAATGATCACGATTCTGGGGAAGGATGGCAACCCGGTGCTGGTGGTGCTGACCCATTGCGATGTGATGAATGTGGAAACCGCCATTGCGGCGATGCGAAAAGAGATCATAAAAAAGACCGGGGTACGGAATCAGGATATTGTCGAGGTATCCAGCCACGCCAAAATACTGCTCAGCGGCAAGACCACCCAGGCCTTTGGCAAAGAAAAAATCATCCAGCGGATCAAGGTTAATCTGCTCGATTCCATTTCCGGCAAAATGCCGCAAATACTCACAACGATCGGCCAGGAGAAAATAAATAGATGGTTTATTGAGTGTCAGGAACTGGTTCAAAAGCATGTCGGTTTTTTAAACCCGACATCTAGAAAAAAAGAAGCCAGCCGCAATGAATATTTTGACATCTACGCCCAGGATATTTTTGAAGAGATTGGTAAGGAGTCGGATGCTCTTTTTAATGAAGCCTATGATTTCTATGCGGCTTTCAGTAGCCAGTTTTCAGGCCATGCCCTGGTGGAAGTGACGGAGCAACAGCGCATTCCCCAAATTACCCATTTTCAAATTAAAAAAAGCGATAAAATTGGAACCTCAATTGCCGGGGCTGTTTTTTTAGCGATACCGGTGATGGGCCTGCTGGGTAAATTTGCCATTCAGGAAAAAACCCGGGCCTATTATCGGGAAGGACTACGACACAACAAGGCCTTGCTCGAAAACCATCTACAGGTCTGTGTCCAGATCTTGTCGCAGGAATTAAAAAAAATTAATTCGGGATTGGAGATTGAAGAATAACTGGTTTGCTTTGGGGTATATAATTAGACAACTGTAAATTCAAACATAAGAAGGAGAGACCGAGATGGAACTGGTAGATAAAATTGGCGTAATATATTGGAGTTATAAAGAAAGCACTGAGATCATGGCCGAAAAAATTTCAAATGGCATTGATGAAGCCGGCGCTAAAGCGATTCTAGTCAACGTGGTTGACTTTGATATTAACAGTATTGACAGCTATTATAAGATTGCCCTGGGTTGTCCGGCGATGGAAGGGGAAGCCCTCGAAAAAAGCGAATTTGAACCGTTTTTCAAGGCAATTTCTGATCATTTAATAGGAAAAAAGGTGGCTCTTTTTGGATCCTACGGCTGGGGCGATGGCGAGTGGATGGCGGAGTGGGAGAACCAGGTGAAAGATCTGGGCGCTATTCTTTTTGATAAAGGACTAACCATTTTAGGGGATCCCGATAAAGAGGGGCGTCACCGCTGTGTCCAGTTTGGTAAGGCCTTTGCCGAATTTTAAAAAAGGCAGCATTAATTACAACATAGCGTAAGTCAGATAAAAAGCCCTGGAAGCAAAACTTCCAGGGCTTTTTTGTCACAACATTAGGTGTTCCTTACATTTTATCAAACCAGGGCGGATTATGAACAAGGGGGGTGTTCCAAAATCAGCCCTGGTGATTTATGATCGTTTTAAAAGGTAAAACAGTAAACCAGGTTTCTAGTTCATGCGGCTGACGAAGTCAGAGTAAGCTTCAATTCCGTGTTCATGAACGTCAAGGCCTTCAATTTCAACAACTTTTTCAACCCGCAGACCGACGGTTTTCTTAAGACCATAGAAGAGTAGGAAAGAAGTACCCAAAGTCCAGGCAGCAACTGAAACCACACCGATAGCCTGGACAGTTAATAAATCAATTCCGCCACCGTATAATAAGCCAAGAATAGCATCTTCGGTGCCAGGCAGATAGTTTGCAAATATACCAACCAGTAAGGTACCAGCAACACCATTCATACAGTGAACGCCAATGGCACCAACCGGATCATCAATTTTCAGCTTTTGATCGATGAAAGGGATCCCGAAGGTGATGATCAAACCGGCGATAATGCCGATCACGATAGCGCCCCAGATGGTCACAACCAGACATCCGGCCGTGATGGCGACTAGTCCGCCAAGGACACCATTAAGGGTCATTGAAATATCTGGTTTTTTGTAACGCGCCCAGGTCAGGAACATAACCGTTAATCCGCCAGCGGCGGCAGCCAGGTTGGTGGTCATGGCAATATGGCCAATATCTAAATTAACAGCCAGGGTACTACCACAGTTAAATCCGAACCATGCAAACCAGAGAATGAAGACTCCCAGCGCACCTAAGGTCAAACTATGACCAGGTATGGCGTTAGCTTTGCCATCTTTGTTATATTTACCAATCCGGGGGCCAACCAGGATGGCACCCATTAAAGCAGTCCAGCCACCAACGGAGTGAACAACAGTCGAACCGGCAAAGTCAACAAATCCCATCGTGCTTAGGAATCCGCCGCCCCATGCCCAGTGTCCAACAACCGGGTAAATAACCAGGCTGACAAAGGCTGAAATCACACAGTAAACCGAGAATTTGGTTCGTCCAGCTACAGCACCAGAGACAATGGTAGCAGCAGTGGCGCAAAAGACCGTCTGGAAAAAGATAAACAATTCGGGTGTGACGGCTTCAAAAGCCGAAACGTTGGTCAGATTTTCGGGATTGAAGAAGCCACCCATCCCGATGAAGCCACCCACATCTGGACCAAACATAAAAGCAAAACCAAAACAGAAGAATAAGATTGAACCAATCATGAAATCGACAAAGTTTTTCATGATAATGTTCCCGGCATTTTTAGCCCGGGTAAAGCCAGTTTCAACCATTGCAAAGCCAGCCTGCATAAAGAAGACCAGTACTGCCGCCAAAAATACCCAGACAATATCGATATATTGTTGTAGTGCTAATAATTCCATAATAATAACCTCTCTCGTTAAATTGAATCAGATAAATTAAATCATATAAATAGAAGTGAAGTAATCAATGCGGGTATAAAAAAAGAAGACAGCTTTAACATTTCATTAAAACCTATCTCCTTTGATAGCTTAGATTACTTTTTCGCTTCATATTATATTGCATCAACGCCGTGATCACCGGTACGAATTCGAATAACATCGGCAACATCGTACACGAAAATTTTTCCGCCGCCAATTTCATCATCAGCTGCCAGACGGTCTTTGATGATTTTAATAATAATTCCCGCTGTTTCGGCATCAGTTACTGTTTCCACCTTGATTTTCGGCAGAAAGTTTACGGTGTAGGCCGTCCCGCGATAGGATTTCTGATAACCCTTCTGGTTTCCGTATCCCATAATATTGGTGATCATCATCCCCTGAACATCACAAGTATTGAGGATTTCTTTCAGGTCTTCCAGTCTTTCGGGTTTAATGACTATTTCTAGCTTTTTCATATGAACCTCCTTATAGTTTTACATGAATGGATAATTGGGGGGAGGGGTATAAACCCCGACCCCGATTATTTTTGTTAAAGTGTAGCAAGCGACTTTGACGAGAAAGCTCGCTTTCGCAGGCAAAGACATTTGCTGCACAATCAGACGAGCGTAATGAAACGAGCGAGTTCTGATTGGTTGGTTTTTTAATTATACGTAGAATAAGATATCTTCGTAGGTTGGGAATGGCCAGTATTTTTCAGCAACGATTTCTTCAAGCGAATCAGCTGCCACTCGCAGAGTTTCCATGGCCGGAATAATTTTTTCACAGGAATAGTTAGCTTCGGCCTGAGCGGAGTCACAATCCTTAATACTGGCAAGGGTAGCGTCGAGAACATCAATAGCTTTGATCAGCTCGCCAGAAAGTTTAGATAATCTTTCGACCAGGGTTGATTCTGCTGAAAGGTCGATGCCATCGCCACAGGCTTTCTTAGCAATCAGGGTATCAACGACCTCTTTGGTGTAGGTAACCACAGCCGGTGAGATTTCACGCTTAGCCAGGTTTAACATCGTCAAGGCTTCGATGTTGATTGTTTTGATATACTCTTCTAAATGAATTTCATATCGTGATTCCATTTCCGCAGGAGTAAAGATATTGTGTCGTTCAAAAAGGGAAACGTTCTTTTCAGAAGTAAATTCAGCCAGCGCTTCTGGTGTGGTTTTTAAGTTTGGCAGACCGCGGCGGGCAGCTTCTTCAACCCATTCGTCAGAGTAGTTATTGCCATTAAAGACGATACTCTTACATTCTTTAACCGTATTTTGAAGCAAGGCATCCAGTGCTGTATCAAAATCGTCGGCTTTTTCCAGGATATCCGCATAGTCTTTTAAGACATCCGCAACAATCGTATTAATGGTAATATTCGGGCCGGAAATCGACTGGTTTGATCCCAGCATTCTAAACTCAAATTTGTTTCCGGTAAAAGCAAAGGGGGAGGTTCGGTTTCGGTCGGTAGCATCAATGATAAATTTCGGTAAGCTGTTAACCCCAAGTTCCATGACCAGATCTTTTGCCGCAGAAACTGGTTTGCCAGTTTCGATCGATTTTAAAGCAGCCGTTAATTGTTCACCCAGGAAAACGGAAACAATCGCTGGCGGTGCTTCGTTGGCGCCCAGACGGTGATCATTGCCGGCACTGGCAACGGTAATTCGCAGCATTTCGCTGTATTTATAAACCGCTTCGATAACAGCGCAAAGGAACAGCAGGAATTGCTTGTTTTCGACCGGATTCTGGCCCGGCTCCAATAAGTTTTCGCCGGTGTTGGTGGACATTGAGAAATTATTGTGTTTTCCTGATCCATTGACAAAATCAAATGGTTTTTCATGCAATAGACAAGCCAGATCATGACGGTAAGCAACCCGTTGCATGAATTCCATAATTAACTGGTTGTTGTCGGTGGCAATGTTGGTGTTTGTAAAAATAGGAGCCAGCTCATGTTGCGCCGGAGCAACTTCATTGTGTCGCGTTTTAGAAGCGATCCCCAGGCTCCATAAGTCTTGATCCAGATCAGCCATATAAGCGGCAACACGACCGCGAATTTTACCAAAATAATGTGTTTCCATTTCCTGGCCTTTGGGTGGTTTGGCACCAAATAAGGTGCGGCCGGAAAGGATCAAGTCCTTACGTTTTTTATACATTTCCCGTTCGATCAGGAAGTATTCCTGTTCGGCACCAATGGTGGAGGTTACTTTTTTGACATCGTCTTTTCCAAACAGTTTCAAAATACGAACGGCATGCGTATTGAGGGACTGCATCGATCGTAACAGTGGTGTTTTTTTATCAAGTACTTCGCCAGAGTAGGAACAGAAAATGGTCGGAATATAAAGGGTCGTTCCTTTAATAAAAGCATAGGATGTTGGATCCCAGGCGGTATAGCCGCGGGCTTCAAAGGTTGCCCGAAGTCCGCCGGAAGGGAAAGAAGAAGCATCCGGTTCGCCTTTAATTAATTCTTTACCGGAGAATTCCATAATAACCTTACCGTCTTCAGTTGGGTTGATAAAAGCATCATGCTTTTCAGCAGTGATACCGGTCATTGGCTGGAACCAGTGCGTATAATGAGTCGCACCCAATTCTAAAGCCCAATCTTTCATGGCATTTGCCACAACTTCAGCAACGTTTTCTTCTAGAGGTAAATCCTCTTTCATTGTTTTTAACAGCGAAGCATAAATATGTTTTGGTAAGCGCTTGCGCATCACTCCCGAGTTAAAAACTTTTGATCCGAAAAGTTCGGATACATTTTCACTAATTGGCACGTGTGTTTCCTCCTAAAATATAATTTGTATAATTATAACATATATGGCACCATTGTCAGATATGTTAAAATAAAAGCCAAGCAAAATCAAATCGAAGGTTTTACTCATTTAACTGAATACCTTCTTTCTGACAAGTTATAATTGTTCAGATGATGAATCATATCTGAAAAGATCGATAGCTGATTTTTGAAAGTGGCTAAAAAAAAAGCGCCTCAGAAAGTTGTCATTACACTTTCAAAGCACCATTGCTATCGCCACTCTCGAGGCAGTTATCACTATTTAATTTAAACTTATTATAGACGATGAAAAGGCTCTTGTAAAGCAAAATTTACAATAAATTTCATGTAATGGTTATCATTTTGTAAAGGGAGCGGGAGTGATTTACAAAAACGAAGGCCTGCGATATAATATGAATAGCAACGATAACAAAGAATATTCGGGATTTATGTCTGGCAAACGCCTAATATTATTTAATATGAGAGGAAAATAAAAATGAGTATTAAATTTGAAATGGATGAAGAAAAACATGTCAAGGTACTGGATGCCCTATTAGGAGATGCAGATTTGATGATGGCTTTAAATGCCGTCGAAGACTTTGAAGCTGGCTATCGGCTGGTGGCTGAACGGGTGCCGGGATTAACCCTTGAGGAATTTGCCGGTTCGATGGAGATGTTGAGACAAATAGTCATGGCTCAAATGGAAAAAGGCCCGGTACAATAAGGGATCCTGCTAAATCTACGAAAAACCCTTTAACCTGAAAGTTTAGAGGGTTTTTAGCGGTAAATTGAAATTGAAAACCTTGTCAGAAAAAATAAGCTAAAAAAAAATTGAAACCTTAACAGAAATATGTTTTAATAATAGAACTACACAGCAAGTACATTGTATACAGAAAATAGAATAAGAACAGTTACTAAAGAACAAAGGCGTTCGATCCTCCTGAAATATTTTTATTGCAGAGGGGGTCATTTAGCATGTTCTTTTTTTGTTGGTTTGGTCGGCAATGGTGTAAAATATCGTGAATGATCAGGAAAATGGGTATATAATAATACAAACTCCCAAGTCTGATAAGGCCGGTATCAATAATGATCGTAATTTTAAATAATAACAGGATTAATTTAAAGAAGCAGCACCAATAGCGTAATACCATAAAGATAGAAATTATTAAATGCTGTTTCTGATTAAAATAAGTGGAGGTTTAGGATGAGCTTAGCGAAAAATATAATTGAAGCGATGAAATTTATTGAAGCGAATGATGTGAAATTTATTCGGCTTCAGTTTTGTGATCTCTTTGGACAAAATCGGAACATTGCCATTACGGCAATGCAAATGGAACGGGCTCTGGCCAGCGGGATTCCCTTTGATGCTTCGTTAGTGGTGGGATTTTCAGAATCCCGGGACACCGATCTGGTCTTGTTTCCCGATATCAGTACCATTCAGCTCTTACCCTGGCGTCCCCAACAAGGGAAGGTCGCTCGAATTCTCTGTGATATCAAATATCCCAATGGGGATATTTTTGAAGCGGACAGTCGCTATATCTTAAAGGAAACCATCAATCGGGCTAAGGCTCTGGGGTATGAATTTAACACCAGCGCAGAATGCGAGTTTTATCTGTTCAAACAGGATGAAAACGGCGATCCCACGACTATTCCCACTGATCAGGCCGGTTATTTTGATTTGGCGCCTTATGATCGGGGCGAAAACACCCGCCGGGAAATTTGTCTGACCCTGGAGGATATGGGCTTTGAAATCGAAAGCTCGCGGCATGAAGCCGGTCGGGGACAGCACGAAATAGATTTTAAATACGACGATGCCCTGTCGGCAGCAGATAAGATCATGACCTTTAAAACAGTGGTCAAAACGGTAGCGCAGCGAAATGGCGTACATGCGTCATTTTTGCCAAAACCGCTGATGGAAGAACCGGGCAGTGGGATGCACATTCATGTGTCGCTGCTAAAAGACGGACAGGATGTTTTTGAAAATAAGGATGGCATTCTGGGCGAAGAAGCGCGGCAATTTATGGCCGGCGTGCTGGCTCATGTTAAAGGCATGACGGCCATTGCCAATCCCCTGGTTAACAGCTATAAACGCTTAACTGGTGGCAAGGAAGCGCCCCGCCATATCGGCTGGGGTTTTGGAAACCGGTCACCGCTGATCCGGATACCCTTGGAATCCGATGAATATTATCGCTTTGAACTGCGCGGGCCAGATCCCACCTGTAATCCCTACCTGACCTTTGCCATTATCCTGGCGGCAGGTCTTGAAGGGATTGAAAAGAAGCTGGTGTTGATGGACGAATTAAAACTGGATGAAGATGAAATAATAAAAGATCCTTTGGCGGTCAAAAACATTCAGGAGCTGCCAATCACCTTAATGGATGCTCTGACGGAAATGGACGCCGACCCGTTAATTAAAACCGTGTTGGGAGAAAACCTGGCCGAAAAATACATTGAACTGAAAACAGCGGAATGGATGGACTATATTAAAACCGTTCACCCCTGGGAAATTGATCGCTACCTCTTAACTTATTAATCAGAAAAAACTTAAAAAGGCAGGAGGTGAAGGGGATGAGCAGCGTATTATTGGTATGTAAACAAGATGACGTCATCCGTGGGTTGGCCGATATTTTACGCCCGATGAATTTTCAATTAATTGACTCGGCCAATTCGGCCGCCGAAGGCCGGCGGCGACTTCAGGAAATTGAATATGATCTGGTGATCGTGAACACCCCTTTAGGTGATGAATTCGGTGTCGATTTTGCCGTTGATATTCTGGAAAAATTCATGGTCGGCGTGATCCTGATTGTCAAAAGCGAACTGGTCGATCACGTTGAAGAAAAACTGACCGATACAGCGGCGTTCGTGGTTCCTAAACCCCTGAACCGCCAGCTATTGGTTCAAAATGTCCGCTTTGTTTGTCAGTCCCGGGAAAAAATCCAAAAGCTGCAAAGTCAGAACCAGGCCTTAAAAGCAAAAATCGATGACCTCGGGGTTGTCTATCGGGGAAAACTGTTCCTGATGGGGCATCTGGACATGACCGAAGATCAGGCTCACCGCTATATTCAAAAGAAGGCGATGGATATGCGGACATCGCCCCGAAAGGTCGCCGAACAGATTATCAAAACCTATGATAAAAAGTAGCAGCAACAAATAATTATTAAATTGAGCTTCCTAACGAGAGAAACCCTTGTTATGAAGCTTTTTACATGATAAGCTTTAAGGATAGAGGATTGTTTTAAGGATAGAAGATTGTTTTAAGGGTAAAATGATTTAAACAGTGAAAAGAAAAAATGTAAACAATATCATTGAAAAAAATAAAAATATGTGGAACAAATCGGATGGCTTTATGTTATAATGCTCTGGGAAAAAATGATCCCGTAAGTAGTTAAATAAAATAGTTAAAGATGCTAATAAGTGGTGTTCGATCAAAGCGCTCTGATAAAAATGGATGAAAATCCAGACGTGACAGAGGTGTTTCGGGTCTGAGGTTGATGGAAGGAATGAGAATAGATGTCGATTTCTGTATTAGTTGGCGCCCAGTGGGGCGATGAAGGCAAAGGCAAAATGGTGGATTATTTCGCCAAACAGTCTGATTTAATTGTTCGGTTTCAAGGGGGCGACAACGCCGGTCATACGGTTATTAATGATTATGGGGTTTTCAAACTTCATTTAATTCCCTGCGGTGTTTTCAACAAAGATTGTCAATGTTTAATCGGAACAGGCATGGTTGTTAATCCGGATGTTTTACTTGAAGAAATGCAACAGATCAGCGACGCAAAGCTAAGTCTGGAAGGACTTAAAATATCGGCAAAAGCTCATATCCTCATGCCTTATCATCAAAAACTGGATGAACTGATGGAAGCCAGCGGCGGCATTGGAACCACCAAGCGGGGCATCGGTCAAGCTTATGCTTATAAAGCGATGCGAAAAAACCTGCGCTTTGAAGATTTACTGAATCTTGACAATGCCAAAAAGAAACTAGAAACCATAATACCGGTGGTCAATGATCAAATGGCTTCCTATAAGATAGAACCTTACACGGTGGAAGCGCTATTTGCAAAATGCGAATTCTGGGCAAAAACCTTTAGCCATATGATTGTCAATCCGGTTGGCTATTTACATGATATGATTGATGCGGATAAAAATATTCTTTTCGAGGGTCAATTGGGAGCCATGAAAGATATTGATCTGGGGATTTTCCCCTATGTTACCTCATCCAACCCGATTGCCGCTTATGCAGCAGTCAGCGGCGGCTTTCCGGCCAAAAAAATTAATAAGGTCATTGGCGTGGCAAAAGCCTTTTCCAGTGCCGTGGGAGCCGGTCCCTTTCCGACCGAAGAGTTTGGTGGCACCATTGATATCCTGCGGGGCACCGGCGAAAAACCGGATGATGAGTTTGGCGCCCGAACGGGTCGATCCCGTCGCTTAGGCTGGATTGATATCCCGGTACTGAAATATACTCATGCCATTAACGGCTATGATGAATTGGCCTTATGCAAAATTGATAAGCTGGATGATCTGCCGGAGATTAAAATCTGTGTCGATTATAAATTAGATGGCAAATTAGTAAAAAGCTTTCCCAATACCGAAGACCTGGAACGGGTCGAACCGGTTTATATAACCCTTCCTGGTTGGATGAGTGATACGACTGGGATCCGACGACTGGAAGATTTACCAGAGAATGCCAAAAAATACATTAAAACAATTGAAGACTTGGTTGGAACAACCATTGCCTATGTCGGTGTTGGTCCCGATCGAGAGGACTTAGCAATTCGATAAATGTGCTAAATTGAAATACCTGGTTGCTTGCAATCAGGTATTTTTTGAAAATAACTAATACGGAGGTAAACAATGTCTTATTACAAACGAGATAAGCGGGCCTGGCTGGTGCTGTCGGATGGCAGTGTTTTTGAAGGCTATAATTTTGGGTGCGAAGGCACTACCATTGGCGAAATCGTCTTTACCACAGGGATGACCGGTTACCAGGAGGTGTTGACGGATCCGTCTTATTATGGGCAGATTGTCCTGCAAACATATCCTTTAATTGGAAACTATGGGATCAACAGTGACGATATGGAATCGGAACGAAGCTGGATCAACGGTTATATTACCAAAGAATGGTGTGAAGAGCCGTCGAATTTTAGAAATACGCACAATATTAACGAGTTTATGATCGAACAGGATAAAATCGGGATATGGGATGTCGACACCCGGGCGATTACCCGGGTGATCCGGGAACATGGGACCATGAACGGCGCCATTACCACTGAAGATATTGCCACTACCAAAGACGCCCTGCTGGAAAAAATCCGGGATTTTAAAATTGTCAATCCGGTTCAGGCCGTGACCCGCAAAAACAAGGGCTGGTATTATAGCCAGGTCAACCGGGCCAATCACGTGGCCTTGATTGATTATGGGTTCAAGCACAACATTTTGCGGATGCTGCTGCGTTTGGGTTGTAATGTCACCGTAATGCCAGCCAACACCACGATTGACGAAATTAAGATGCTTAATCCCGATGGAATCATGCTGTCCAACGGACCGGGCGATCCGGCCGAAAATATTGAAATTATTGAAAACCTCAAAGAGTTTGTTAAATACGGCAAGCCCATTTTTGGCATCTGTCTGGGACACCAGCTGTTGGCGTTAGCCCTGGGGGGCGAAACCTTCAAGCTTAAATACGGCCACCGGGGGATGAACCAGCCGGTTAAAGATGTCACCAGAGATCGGGTTTTTATTACCAGCCAGAACCACGGCTATGCGGTGGTACCGGAAAGCATCCCTGCTGAAGTGGGAAAAGTGACCCATTTCAACTTAAACGACGGCACCTGTGAAGGGGTTGCATATCCGGATATCCACGCCTTTACGGTGCAGTTCCATCCGGAAGCCAGTGCCGGCCCCAACGATACCGGCTATTTATTTGAACAATTTACTGATCTTATGGAAAGGGGGCAACAAGGATGCCTTTAAGAAGCGATATTAAACGAGTCCTGGTGATTGGCTCCGGTCCCATTGTCATCGGCCAGGCGGCTGAATTTGATTATGCTGGCACCCAGGCCTGTAAAGCCTTGAAAAATTACGGGCTGGAAGTGATCCTGATTAATTCCAACCCGGCGACGATTATGACCGATAAGGCGATGGCAGATAAAATTTACATTGAACCCCTGACCTTAGAAGTCATCAGACGGATTATCCTGATGGAAAAACCGGATAGTATTTTGTCTACCCTGGGTGGACAAACCGGTCTGACCTTATCGATGCAGCTGGCCAAAGAAGGCTTTTTGGATGCTCACGGCGTTAAGCTACTGGGCGCCAATCTGGAAACCATCGAAAAAGCCGAAGACCGTCAGGCATTTAAGGATATGATGCGCGAAATCGGCGAGCCCTGTATTCCCTCCGAAGTGGTCTTAACCATTGAGGATGCGGTTCGTTTTGCCGCTACCATCGGTTATCCAGTGATCGTCCGTCCGGCCTTTACCTTAGGCGGAACTGGCGGTGGGATCGCCGCCAACCAACAGGAATTGGAAGAAATCGCCACCCACGGCATACGGCTTTCCCCGATCAGTCAGATTCTGGTCGAAAAAGGGATTGCCGGCTGGAAAGAAATCGAATTTGAAGTGATGCGGGACGCTAAAGGCAATGTTATCACCGTCTGTAGTATGGAAAACTTTGACCCGGTCGGGATTCACACCGGCGATTCGATCGTCGTAGCACCCTGTCAAACCCTTAGTGATAAGGAATTCCAGATGCTTAGGACCTCGGCTCTGAAAATTATTTCCGCCCTGAAAGTTGAAGGCGGCTGTAATTGTCAGTTTGCTCTCAATCCGCAAAACTTTAACTATGCCGTGATCGAGGTTAACCCCCGGGTTTCCCGTTCATCAGCGTTGGCGTCAAAAGCCACCGGTTACCCAATTGCCAAGGTCGCCAGTCAGATCGCCATTGGCTTTTCGCTGGATGAAATCATCAATGAGGTCACCGGCACGACCACCGCCTGTTTCGAACCGGCGCTGGATTACATTGTCGTTAAGTTCCCACGCTGGCCGTTTGATAAATTTGTCTATGCTAAACGAACGCTGGGCACCCAGATGAAAGCCACCGGTGAAATCATGTCGATCGGCTCCAGCTTTGAACATGCGATGATGAAAGCGATCCGTTCGATTGAATTGGGCATGGAAACATTAACCACCGAAAAACTGGTGGAAGCCAGTGATGACGAAATCATGAAAATGCTATCGGATTCTGATGATGAACGCTCTTTTGTCGTTTATGAAGCGATCAAAAGAGGGGTATCTCTGGATACCATCTTTGCTAAAACCAAAATAGATAAATGGTTTTTAGATAAGCTGCGTCATCTGGCGGTTATGGAAAAAGATCTGGCGACCCTGGGTTTAACCGAAGAGCGGGTTCGCGTGGCCCGAGAAATCGGCTTTTTGGATAAAACCATCGAAGAATTATCGGGCGAAAAGATCAATGAAGATCCCAAAACCTACGCTTCCTTTAAAATGGTTGATACCTGTGCCGGTGAATTTGCGGCGCAGACGCCCTATTTTTATTCAACCCGGGATAAAGAAAATGAAGCCGCCTTATTTATTGCTGAACATCCTACCGGCAAAGAACGGATTCTGGTGCTCGGCTCCGGTCCGATCCGCATCGGCCAGGGCATCGAGTTTGACTACTGTTCGGTGCATTGTGCCTGGGCGTTGCGGGAAAAAGGCTATGAAGCCATTTTCATCAACAACAATCCGGAAACGGTCTCCACTGACTTTGATACCTCCGATCGACTTTATTTTGAACCGCTGACCAAAGAAGACGTACGTTCGGTGGTAGAAACCGAAAAACCGATTGGTGCCATTGTTCAGTTTGGCGGCCAAACCGCTATCAAGCTGACCCGTTATCTCGAAGAAATGGGCGTACCGGTGCTGGGAACCTCGCCGGCTAATATTGATGCTGCTGAAGACCGGGAAGTGTTTGACCAGTTGCTGGAATCCTGCCAGATCCGCCGACCAGAGGGAGAGACCGTTTATACGACCAGCGAAGCGGTGGAAGTGGCGGAACGTTTAGGCTTCCCGGTACTGCTGCGGCCTTCTTATGTACTCGGCGGACAGAACATGATCATCGCCTACGAACGGGAAGACGTGGTCGAATATATGGATATCATCACGATGGTTGAGCTGGAAAACCCGGTCCTGATCGATAAATATCTGATGGGAAAAGAAGTTGAAGTGGATGCCATCAGTGATGGCGAAAGCTACCTGATTCCGGGGATTATGGAACATATTGAACGGGCGGGGGTGCATTCCGGCGATTCCATTTCGGTTTATCCGCCGCAAACCCTGGATCAACGCACCAAAGATACCATTATCGACTATACCGGCCGCCTGGTCAAGGCACTGGATATTGTCGGAATGGTGAACATTCAATATGTCATTTTTGAAGATGAGGTCTACGTGATTGAGGTCAACCCGCGATCCTCACGAACTGTGCCTTATATTTCCAAGGTCACTGATATTCCGATGGTCAATATTGCCACCAAAATGATGCTGGGTGACAAGCTGGCCGATCTCGGCTATCAGCCCGGCCTGTATCCGGAAGGCGAGTATGTCGCCGTTAAGGTGCCAGTATTTAGTTTCTCTAAACTGCAGGATGTCGATACCCAGTTGGGACCAGAAATGAAATCCACGGGCGAAGTTCTGGGCGTTGCCAAAACCTTTGCTGATGCGCTTTACAAAGGACTGGTCGCTTCCGGCCGTAGTATGGAACGCTCCGGCGGGGTGCTCCTCACCGTTAAAGACCGGGACAAAGAGGCGATTGTCGAAATCGGCCGCCAATTCCATGAAATGGGCTTTACCATTTACGGCACCGTCGGAACGGCGCTGATTCTCAATGAAAACAATATCCCCACCAAAGTCGTTCGCCGGCTGGCTGAAAGCAAGCCCAATATCGGCGATCTGATCGAAAGCGGTAAGCTGAACTATGTTATTTCCACCTCCAGTAAGGGTCGGATGCCGCATCATGATGATGTCCGGATGCGCCGAAAATGCGTGGAAACCTCGATTGCCCTGTTGACCTCGCTGGACACGGCTCAGGCGTTGCTGGATTGTTTAAAATCCAACCGCACGATGGCCGAAATCGAACTGGTCGATATTAAAGAAATTCGCTAAAATAAAGCAGGCTTTTAACAAAAGAACTTATTCAATTGCGTTGAATAAGTTCTTTTTATTTGGTAGAATGGAAAGAACTTTATATAACGACAAAAAAAGAAGGGATAACAGATGATCACGAAGTCTAAAAAAATCAAAGCCAGTTTTATTGCGGTGATAACGGTTATTCTTTTTTTTGCCTTGAGCTGGTATTATGTAGCGTTGATTAATCATGCCCTGAGAGAGCAGACCCTTTTATATCTTTCAGAAGTTGGCACCCGGGGCGTGGCTCTGGTGGAAAGCAAGGTTGATAATGAACTGGAAAGTTTAAAAACGACCAGTAAGCTGATTGAATCCAGTGGTAATTTTGATCAAAGTCATATGCTAAAACTAATTAATCTCGAGGCTGGCGAGGGAAATTATAAACGGATGGCGATTGCCCTTCCCAATGGCGATTTGATGACCTCTGATGGGCTAGCCTATAACATTGCTGATCGGCCTTATTTTCAGGAGGCCATCAAAGGGAAAGCGACAGTATCGGATACCATCAACGACTATACCGATGACAAGCCCATCAATGTTTATGCCGTACCTGTTTTTAAAGAGGGTCAGGTGGTGGCCGTGGTGATCGCTTCGGTAGAAACTGTGAACATGAAACGATATCTGGAGGTGGGCAGTTTCTCCAACCAGGGTTATTCCTACATTGTCAAAGCCAATGGCGATGAGGTGGTTTCTTCAGTGCATGCCAATAGCCCGGGAGCGTTTGACAATATCATCGAAATGCTTAAAGAGGCGGATTTAAGAGATGGCGATGATTTAGAAACGATCAGCGACAATATGGCCACCGGCAAAAGTGGCAGCTTTGCCAGTTATTATGCGGGAATGGAACGGTATACGATTTATAAACCGCTGGCCATCAATGACTGGTATATGATGACGGTGGTACCAACGAAGGTGGTTAGCGCCCAAACCTCACAAATCAGCTGGTATTCCTTTATGCTAATCGCCGCTGCGCTTTTGGCAATCACCCTGATGTTTATTATTATTCTGTTTTACCAGAACCGTGCCAAAAAGCGACTGGAACGGATTGCCTATGTGGACGAGGTAACGGGCGGTAATAACTGGCAGAAATTCAAGCTGGAAGCAACTGAAATTCTGGAATTAAAAACGGTGACCCATTGTGCCTTATTAACCTTTGACATTGACCGGTTTCGTTTTATAAATGAAGAGTACGGCCATGAAAAGGGCGACCAGGTGCTTAAGCTGGTCGTGGGGATCCTGGAAAACCGGATGGCCAAACAGGAAACCTATGCCCGGGTATCCGGGGATCATTTTGCGATCCTCTGTGTCTGCGATGAGCGGGATAAAATAACCTGGCGGATTAAAGAATTTGTCCGGATTTTGAATGAAGAAAGAGAAGCGATCGGCATTAAGGAACGGCTTTCCTGCCATTTTGGGATTTATATCATTGAAGACAAGCAAGGTAATCTCGAAAAAATCCGGGAAAAGGCCAATATGGCCCGGATTGCCGCCAAAACCGCCGAGAACAATCGCTGGTTTTTCTATTCGGATGCCTTCCGGAAGAAAATTGGCGATGAAAAAGAAATTATCGACCAGATGGAAGATGCCCTCGAAAATAATGAGTTTGAAATGTATCTCCAGCCCAAGTATGATCTCCATCGCAATGCCTATTGCGGCAGTGAGGCGCTGGTGCGATGGCGGCATCCCGACAAAGGGTTGATCTCCCCGGGCGAATTTATTCCCATTTTTGAACAAACCGGGTTTATTAAAAAGCTGGATATGTTCATGCTGGAAGCGGTTTGTAAAGTTTTAAAACGTTGGGAAGAAAAAAAATATCCGGAACTGTCGATCTCGGTTAACATCTCCCGAAAAAATCTCAAACAGACTGATTTTATCGAAAATGTTTTAAATATCACCAATCAATATCGGATCAACCGTGGCAATCTGGAAATTGAGCTCACTGAATCCAGTATTTTTGAAGATGTCGAGCGGATGATTGAGATTGGTGAAGCCGTCCGGAATTATGGGTTTAAGATGTCAATGGACGACTTTGGATCCGGCTATTCGTCCATCAATCTATTGGGGAATCTGCCCCTCGATATCATTAAGATGGATCAGGGCTTTTTTAACAATAACCTGAAACGGAAACAAAATCATATTGTCGTCGAAGCCACCATTAACATGATCAAAAAACTGGGGATGACGGTAGTGGCTGAAGGCATTGAAACCGCAGCGGAAGTTGAAATGCTCAGAGCATTGGGGTGCGATATCATTCAGGGTTACTATTTTGGTAAGCCGATGACGGTTGATGCATTCGAAAAGCAGATTCTTACAAACAAGTGATCTTTGGGGAAGAGGAAAATAATGGAAACTAAAAACATTCGCATCGGTGATATCTTAATCGGCGCCGGCTTTATTAAAGAGGAACAGCTCCAGGAAGCGTTGGCCTACCAGAAGGTCGATAAAAGCAAACGGTTGGGCGCCATTCTGGTTGACTATGGCTATGTTACTGAGTCGCAATTGCTGGAGGCGCTGTCCAAACGGCTGAATGTGCTGGTACTGGATTTAAAAGACACGGTTATCGATCTGGAAGCGGCCGGGAAAATCCCCCAGAATATCGCCTTTAAATATACGTTAATTCCCATTGGTGAAGAAAAAAATCACCTGGTGGTGGCGATGAACGATCCGCTCGATTTTTACGCCATCGAGGATCTGCGGCTGATTACCAATATGAATATCGATGTGGTACTGGCACCGCGGGAAGTGATTCTCGAAACGATCCGGAAATCTTATACCGAAATCGAAGCCCGAAAGGCCGCCTCGGCCGCCAACAAAACCGTCGAGGGTAGCAGTTTATCCTTTGTCGAGGATATTCTTACCAACGAGGGCGATGCCCCGATTGTCAATCTGGTCAATTCGGTCTTGTTAAAAGGCCATAATGCCGGTGCCAGTGATATTCATATCGAGCCATTTGAAAAAGAAACCATTATCCGGCTCCGGGTCGATGGCCTGATTGTCGATTACCTGACCCTCGCCAATAATCTTCACCAGTCCCTGATCGCCCGCATTAAGATTCTGTCCAATCTGGATATTGCTGAACGTCGGGTACCCCAGGATGGGCATTTCCGGATCCGTATCGACGGCGTTGAAATGAATGTCCGAAGTTCCAGCATGCCGACAGTTTATGGCGAAAAAATGGTGATGCGTTTTTTAAGCATGAACGTGCCCCTGGATCATGCCGGTCAATTCGGCATGAACGATCAGGATTATCAGAAAATTCTGCAGATGCTGCAAAGTCCCCATGGGGTGGTTTATATCACCGGCCCGACCGGTAGCGGAAAAACCACCACCCTGTATATGATTCTGGAAATGCTCAGCCAGCGAAATGTTAATATCGCCACGATCGAAGATCCGGTCGAGCGGAATCTGCCCAAAATCAACCAGACCCAGGTCAATATTCTGGCCGGGCTGACATTTGATGTCGGTCTGCGTTCGATCCTGCGGCAGGATCCCGATATTATCATGGTTGGTGAAACCCGGGATGCCGAAACTGCCTCGATTGCCGTTCGTTCGGCGATCACCGGCCATCTGGTACTGTCGACTCTGCATACCAATGATGCCGTTTCGGCAGTGGTCCGGCTCCAGGATATGGGCGTCGAACCCTATATGGTCGCCAATTCCTTAACTGGGGTGGTGGCCCAGCGACTGGTCAAAAAAATCTGTCCCAATTGCCGGGAAGCCTATGTGGCCAGCGAGATTGAGAAAGACCTGCTGGGCGAACCACGCTTGACCACACTATATCGCGGCCGCGGCTGCCATATCTGTAATAACACCGGTTATAAAGGCCGAACTGCCATCCATGAAATTCTGGCGATTGATAAAACGATCCGCACGATGATTTCCCGAAAAGAACCGATCGAGGATATTTACAGCTATGTCGAAGAAACCGGTCGGCTGATTCCGCTCCGTAAAAGTGTCTCCAACCTGACCATCCAGGGGATTACCTCGATGGAAGAATTTCTTAAATTATCATATTATGTGGAATAGGGAGAAAAATCATGACAAGTTTTTTAGATCTGGTCAACTACGGCCGCCGCAACGATTGTTCGGATATCCATTTATCCCGGGAGCTGCCGCCGGTTTTTAGAAAAAACGGCAAACTCTATCAAAGTGATTTTGAGCATAACCCGCAGATTATTGAAAACCTGATTTTCAGTCTGCTGACCGTCGACGAACAAAAGACCCTGGCGTCCGGCACCGATCTGGATTTTTGTCATGTCACCCCGGAAGGGCTACGGCAGCGGGTCAACATCTATAAACAGCAGGGCAGCTATGCCGCCGCCATCCGGCTGCTCAATGATACCATCCCCAGCTTTGAAGATCTTAAACTACCACCGATTATCCGTAAGCTGGCGTCTGAGCCCCGGGGCCTGATTTTAATCACCGGCCCCACCGGCAGCGGGAAATCCACTACCCTGGCCTCGATGATTGACTACATCAACACCAATCGGGCGGTCCATATTTTAACCATTGAAGACCCGGTCGAGTATAAGCACGAGCATAAGCGCAGCATTGTTCATCAGCGCGAAATCGGGGTCGATGCCAGCTCCTTTGCCTCGGCGCTGCGGTCTTCGCTGCGGGAGGATCCGGACGTCATTCTGGTCGGCGAAATGCGGGACTACGAAACCGTTTCGGCCGCTGTCACCGCCGCTGAAACCGGCCATCTGGTGCTTTCTACTCTCCACACCATTGGCGCAGCCAATACCATTGACCGAATTATTGACGTCTTTCCGCCCCACAGCCAGCAACAGATCCGCACCCAGCTGTCCAGTATTTTAAAAGGCGTTGTCACCCAGCAACTGGTGCCGTTGGCCAGCGGCGATGGCCGGATGGCATCGCTGGAGGTGCTGATCGGTACCGATGCGGTACTCAACCTGATCCGCGAAAATAAAACCCACCAACTGGCTTCAGTGATGCAAACCGGTGGTCGCGACGGGATGAAAACCCTGAACGCCGATCTGGCGATGCTGG
This sequence comes from Acetobacterium sp., assembly GCF_030652775.1. Taxonomy (GTDB): domain Bacteria; phylum Bacillota; class Clostridia; order Eubacteriales; family Eubacteriaceae; genus Acetobacterium. The sequence goes on from NZ_JAUSPS010000063.1 coordinate 99,458, forward strand.
TTCGGGATCAAAAGATCACCTACGATGTCGGTTTGGAATGGGCGAGTGATAAGCAGGAGTTTAATCAGTATTTTGGCCGATAGCCTGGCCACCACAATAACGTGGATATCAAATTTGTCGGGGCGGTTATCACCGCCCGAACGCAGTCATGTCTTAATGCGAACTTAATCCTAATCGACGATAATTATTAAAGCGTTTGGTGCGTGCATTTGCGATCACCCACAACCCCGTTGAGAAATAAAAAATCTGTTCACAAACTGAGCAATTCATGATGGTTTGTCAAAAAAAATCACCCTATGCCTTTGAAAATTCACAGAAAGATTAGCTTGACTTTTAATTGAAAAACAATTAAGATAAGAGAGCGAATAGCATATCAGATGAAAGTCTGTGACGCAAAGCTTCAGGGTCTAAGTTATGATCGGCGATTCAAATCGCAACATAATACGACAGCCAGCTGCCACACGAGATGTGGCTTTTTTTGCGCCTGAAAAAATGTCGATGGTGGAGGTCGATGGGTAGACTTGTAACAAAAATGTAAAGTTTTAACTTGACTTTTAAGAGAGTTTAACATAAGATTTAATTACAAATAGATAGAATAGTAAAGGCAAAACAGATGAAAATCTGGGACGCAAAGCTACAGGGTCTAAGTCAGATAACCGAAAAATGTTATTTTGATACGACAGCCAGTTGCCACACGGTACAGTGTGGCTTTTTTTGACCCCAAAAGCTAATGAAACTAATTATTAAGACGAAATAATGGATACTATGTGAAAATAGAAGGGTCTTAATAATAAATCAAATTTATAAATCATCTTCAGGCGCAGATGATCATATAGAGCTTAAAAATAAGAAAATAAGGAGTGGCACAAATGGAATTAATTAACAGAATGCGGAAAAACAGAAAAGGGTTTACCCTGGTAGAAATTATTGTGGTATTGGTTATTTTGGCGATCTTAGCAGCCTTTACAATTCCGACGATGATGGGATTTGTGGGCGATGCTAAAGCAAAATCTTATATTGCCGAAGCGAGAGAAGTGTATGTGGCAGCGCAGACTACGGCGACGGAATATGCGGCTAAAGGTGCGACAACTGCGGAATTAACGGCGGCGTTGCAGTCTGCACAAGTTAAGGTGAATAGAACAGCAAAAACTAATCCGTCGATTTCGGATCAAGCGAGTTTTCAAATGTTTACATATCTTGATGGGGATATAAATCCGATAGCGGATAAAACTAGTGCGTTAGCAACAAATGCGGAGGGTCAAAAATACGGTTATGCATGGTGGACAGTTACGATGGGGACTGACGCTCCCAATACTTATGCTAGTGTGAACTCAAATAAGGCAAAAGTGACAGGTCTTACTTATGTAAAAAATGGTTACCAAGTAATAATCGAAAATGGAAATGCTACAGCTACGAAGCTGTAATAATATTGCGTACATAACGAGTATAATTTACCCTATGCGCCATAGGGAATTCTCGCCCTATCCAAGGCGCAAACCTGTCATTGGGTTTGCGTAGGATAGGGTGTTTTTTATTTAAGAAAAGTTAGAAAAGACAGCAGTATAGTCAGGTTGGTGGATGGCGGCATCGCTATCGAAAGCATCTTGTTTATGCACAAACCAATTTAACTCCAACAATTTAAGTCAATCAGATAAATTTTATGATAGAATAAGTCTGCTTGTGTTTTAGTATCGAAGATATTTCGCCATAATAGTTTAATCAATTCGAGAGGTAATCTGTGCATTCAATTAAAGATTATACGTCGGCTTCCTCAAGTAATGAACCGATTGGTTTTAGCCAGGGTTTTGTGCTGACCGTGGTGTTAATTCTCGTGGTGGTGATGCTGATTATTTCAGGTCTGGTCACTGTTTTTCGCCATACTACTAATGCCTCCAATGCCAAACTGACCTATCTGGCTGCCCGGGCCAAAGCCATTGAATTTCAGGCCTTGGGTAATTATCGGGTTCCGGTTCAAGCGGATCTCATCGATCTGATTGGCGCAGAAATCAATCAGGATGCAGAGATTAGGGTGGTGGATGAAAATACGGATGCCACCATTGATTATATTGTTTATATCCGCAACGGTTGGGCCACCCGGTATTCACCTGGGGAGACTATGGCGATTGAAGTAAAAAATGAATAAAAGCGTATGGCTCACGATTAATGGCGGAAGGGATTCTTTAAACTATGGTTGAACTCATTAACATAATCTTATATCTTTATATCTTTGTTATCGGCATCGTCATCGGTAGTTTTCTTAACGTGGTTATCTATCGGGTGCCCAAAGAACTGTCTTTTGCCAAAGGCCGTTCGTTCTGTTCCCGTTGCCATGCCCCGATCAAAGGCTACCATAATATCCCGGTGTTCAGTTACCTCTGGCTTCGGGGTAAATGTGCCGATTGTGGCGAGTCGATTTCCATTCGCTATCCGTTAGTTGAACTGCTTACCGGTATCATCGCTGTTTTGGTTTTTGCGGTATACGGGTTTTCCTTCCAGTGGCTGGTGGTTTTCGCAGTGGGTGCGATCCTGATCTGTATTACGATGATCGATTTTGATACCATGATCATTCCCAACGGCTTGGTGCTGGCGCTGATGGCGCCAGCCTTGCTCAGTTTTTTCTTTTTCCCCCAGGTGGGAATCCTATCCCGGGTGATTGGAATTTTTGTGATCAGTCTGCCGATGCTGATCCTGGTTCTGTTTATTCCTGATGCTTTTGGCGGTGGCGATATCAAGTTGATGGCGGTGGCCGGGTTTATGCTGGGCTGGGGCAATACCCTGCTGGCAACCTTTATTGGTCTGCTCTTAGGCGGGGTGGTAGCAGTTAGACTTCTTGCGAAAAAAACAGCCGATAAACATATGGCCTTCGGCCCCTATTTATGCATCGGAATCATGACAGCATTACTATTTGGTGATATAATAATACAGTGGTATTTTAACCTGTTTGGGTTATAATGCTGTTAAGTTAAAATCAATTACGGAGGCCATATGCCTGTTTATAAATATACAGCCAAAAATTTACAGTCGCAGCTGGTAAAGGGTACTATGGAGGCGGCCACGCCGGATTTGGTACGGCGCACCCTGCGGCAGAATAATGAATTTGCCTTGCAAATCCATGAGATCCACGAGCACCATCAGGTCTATAAATTAAAACCGATGGAAATATCGGACTTCTCCCGCCAGATTGCCAGCATGCTGGCGTCGGGGATTACAATGATCCGGGCCATCAAGATCATGGAAGAGCGGGATATTAAACCCGCTATTAAAAAAGTTTATGGAATATTATATCAGGAAATCCAGCGGGGGAATACCCTGTCCTACGCCATGGAAGAAACAGGGGGCTCCTTTCCGGAGCTGCTGATCAATATGTATAAATCCGGCGAAGCCAGTGGTCAGATGGAGGGCACGGCCCGCAAAATGGCCGACCATTATGAGAAAGAACATAAACTGCGGAGCAAAATCAAAAGCGCCATGACCTATCCGATGATCCTTTTTGTAATAACCATTATGGTGGTGGTCTTGATCTTTACCCTGATCCTACCGCAGTTTTTCACTTTGTTTGAAGGGATTGACCTGCCGGCCATTACCCAGTTGATGATCAATATCAGTACGTCGATGACGAGCTACTGGTATATTTATCTTATCGGATTGTTAATTGTGATTGTCTTGGGGGGCTTTCTGATTACTGTCCCCAGTGTTAAAAAAGCGCTGGATCAGTTTAAATTGAAAATCCCCCAAATCGGCAAGTTGATGAAAATTATCTATACCGCCCGTTTTGCCAGAACCCTGAGCTCCCTTTATTCCAGCGGTCTGGCGATGATTAACGCCCTGTCGATCAGCGGTGCCACCATCGGCAACACCTATTTGCAGTCCCAGTTTCCCCATGCCATTGAGCAGGTGCGTAACGGGGAACCTCTTTCGGCCTCGATCCAAACGATTGAGGGATTTGACGCCAAGCTGGTATCGACCATTTATATCGGCGAGGAATCCGGGAATCTGGATGATATGCTGGAAGCGGTCGCCGACTCCTTTGACTACGAGGCCGAAATGGCGACCACCCGACTGGTCACCTTTATCGAACCCGTGATGATTATTATTATGTCGGTAATTGTTGGCGGCATCATGTTATCGGTAATGCTCCCGATTATGACCTTATACCAAAATATCGGATAGGAAGGCTTTATATGCAGACACTTGTCTATTTTTCAAACGATGGCATCCAGGTCCTCCAGGGGATCAATAAGGGTGGCCGTCTTAATATATCGAATTTTAAAACCCTGCCGGTGGAGGCGGGGGCGCTGATCAATGGGGTGATTACCAATGAAGAAGTGGTGAAAGAGACCATTAGCGCAGCGCTTAAAGAAAGCCCTCGTCTTTTTAAAAACATGAAACTGGTCATCGACAGCAGTTTGATCGCCACCAAAAATGTCGAAGTGCCCAAGTTAAAACCTAAGGAACTAGCTGCCGTGGCAGCAACCGAATTTGAAGATACCGCCGGAAATTACGATGCGTTGGTAGTCGATTATGCCCATATTCCCGGACCGGACGGTAATAATCTGTTTTGTTGTGGCGTTGAAAAACGGGTGCTGGAATCCTATATCACCTTGTTTGCCAGCCTGAAAATTCAAATTAAAAGTATTGATGTCGGTCTCAACGCCCTGATCCAATACGTATCGGCAACCAAAGACTATAAGGGGATGACCTTTGCCCTCAATATTCTGGATGGTAAAAACCTGATCTCCTTATTATTTGAAAATGGCATTTATATTTTTTCCAACCGTTCGCGACTACTTTCGGAATGCGGGTCGGATGCTTTTGCTGACGAACTTTCCGGAAAGCTGTCATCGCTGATCCAGTTTAATAAATCGCAAAAATCCGAATATACCTTGAACATGAGCCTTTATGCCGGGTTGGATGAATATGAATTAAATGGCTTGCGAGCATTGAATTTTGATTCGGAGCTCAATTTATTTATTATTCCTCAAACACCCAATATAAAAAACGGTTTTGTTATGGATGAGTCATTTGATTTTGGAAGTTTTATCTATCCGATTGCCGGTTTTTTTGCCGGCATCAAACCGATCAATCTGTTTACGGCTTTTAAAAAGAGTAATGTGGTCAAAAAAGAGCTGCCTTTTGAGTATAAAGCTTTAATCCTTCCGGTTGCGATGATTTTGATCTGCCTGATTGCTTTCGGTGTTTTCTTTGGACTGAAATATCGGTCCCAGGAAAAACTGGCGGAAATGAATGCTTATATCAGTGACCCCAATAATCAGGCTGATTATCTCCAGGCCAAGGCCTTGACCGATGAGGTCAGTGGGATACAAGCAGAAGTGTCAAAGGTTGAAGCCATCAATGCGGCGGTTAACAGCAATCCCGATCTGGTCTCGGTGATGATGAATAGCATCGCCACCCAGGGGAATAATGTGATTGTGATCAATTCTCTGGATTACGATGGGAGCACCGGAGCGATCGAAGTCGTGGCGATTGCAAATAACGAAAAAGAAGCCGCCCGCTATATCGAACGGTTAAAAAGCACCGGTTATTTTACTGATGTTGAATATACCGGTTATGCGGAAATCGCATCCCAGACAAGTACCACCACCACGTCAACGACGACATCATCTAGCAGCGGATTCGGATTTGTTGCCGCTGCCTATCTGAAGGCGGGTGATGCCCAATGAAAAAAATGACCAAACGTGAGAAATTATTAATTTATGTTTTGTCCTGTTTTCTGATTGGCTTTTTCGGCATCTATTTTGTCGTTTTGCCAAGCTTTAGCAGTTATCAGGTGGTCAGCGATCAGGCGGCTGAGGCCCAGTTTACTAAAGAATCGATGGAAATGGCCATTGATAGCATTCCCGCTACCATGCAGGCTCGCGATGATGCCACTGCCAATCTGGCCAGTTTAAAAACATCGTTTTCCCAGAAGCTGACGAATGAAGGTTTGGACATGCTATTAACCCAGTTGTGTCTGGATTATAGTCTGGCACCAAAGGTGCTGGCGATTGAAAGCAATGAGTTGGCTGGGATGGAGACGTTTGTTGCATACACAGCGGACCAACAGTCATCAGCATCAGTGGGTACAGAAAAGACGACCACCGATACCGTATCAACAGAAGATGTAACCGCTGCGGCAAAAGAAGTAGTTAACACAATTAATAGTGGAACAACAGATACGACAACCTCGACCACTTCGGAAAGTTCCGATAGTGACACAGGAGCGAGTGCGACTGAAACCTGGACTGGTGTAGTGAACATGGAGCTTACCGGGACGCAAACAAACTTTTACCGTTTGCTGGATGCGGTGGCGTCCCGGCCGGATATGATTATTACCGCTTTTACAATTGAACCGGAGGCAGTGCCAACGACCGAGGGAACAACAGCGACCACAACTACCGTTCCGCAATTAAACGGCGGCAATATTACGATTAGTATGACCTTTGCGGTTTATATGGTTGAAAAATAAAACGTTATTAAAAAGAGCGTATTGTCGATATTATTAAGATCAGCAATCCTTATAAAGTTCAGTAAGATCAGGCATCTCAAAATACAAACCATAGAATTGGGTGGAGGGCTACCGTGGGTATTAGAATAATAGAAAAACTAAAGAATCAACAAGGCAGTTCATTGGCATTTGTTCTGATTATCGGTATGATTATTATGATCATGGTGGCCTCGCTGCTGGCGGTGGCTAACAGCGATTTTACCTTTACCCAGCAAACGGTAGAGAGCCGGCAGGCCTATATTGATGCCAAGTCGGTGATTGAGTTTGGGAAGATTGAGATTAATGAGCGGATGACGGATTTAAACAATAAAAATAAAGAACTAGAGGGTTTTTATAACCAATATAAAAATGAAACTGAGGAACACAGTACGGCATTAATAAATGCTATTAGTGCGGCAGAAACTCAGAGAGATGCTTTGGTGGTGGCGCTAGCTAATCCGTTTGTGATTTATGGCAATGCAAATGATGTAACCGGAACGTTAACAACAACGGCACCGGATGCTACTAACGCAGAGGAAATTGTGAAATTAGGCGAATTGACATTTGATGACAGCAACTATCAATTTAAAATAGAAACGCAGGGTTTAAGACGAAAATTGGATTATCGGGCTGACTTTAGCTATACTCCGGCAACGAGCACTTCGGTAACACCGGAAACACCGGGTACGAAACCCGATATGCCAGATGTGCCCGATACGACCGGGACAGGCTGGTGTGATACTTGGATAATGTCTAATGATGGAAACGGCAACGGCAACGGCAACGGCAACGGCAACAGCAACAGCAACAGCAACAGTCCACCTGTTTCTTGTATCATTACACAAGGGGGAGGCGGTAATCAACATCAGGGCTATTATGCACCGACGAGCACCCTTACCGTGAATAAGAACCTTAACTTAGCGGTAGGACAAAATAATGGTAATGGTAATGGTAATAGTAACGGCAATGGTGATACCACTAAATTTGAATGGGCGGACCATCAGATCCTGGATTTAACGGCTAATAATATTGCTGTGGTTGTACCCCTCCCTCAAGTTCGCGTTACCGGGGCGCAATTTAATATAACCGCATTGGGAACCCCTGCTATGCCAGAAACAAATAAAACGCCTGCAACAGCTCAAATGCCTGGAGAAATTTTGTTTACCAAAGGCTATAACCAGGTAAATGGTGATGTAAATACTTTAAGTGCATATAACATTATGATCATCGGTAATCTCATAATTGATGAGAATTCCTATCTTGTCATAGAAAATTGTGCTAATTTGTGGGTAAAAGGAAATATTATTATTAATACTAACAAGAGTGGTATATTAAATGATATTTCGGCAACAAATATTATCGTTGAAGGCACAATAGAAGAGACTCCAAACGTAAAATGGACATACACTAATTTTTGGCTAAATGGTGTAAAAAAGACCAATGATTCCAATTCAGGGAACACAGGTGGCGGCAGTGTAATTGTAACAGCGGGAAATACTAAGCTTATAAATGAAATGTACTATTAGGGGGCTATCATGAAAAAGATAATGCATAATCAACGCGGTGTCACCCTGATTGAAACAGTGGCGGCTACGGCCATCGTAGCCATTATTCTGGTTACGATCCTTGGGGCATTACTCTATGGCCAAAAGATGATTGTTTTTTCAGACTCAAAAAATAATGAGGCGGCCCAAGCCCAGGAATTAGTTGATAATATTATGACCTCTTTGTCAAAAGGTATCATTCCGACGGATGCTTTGCTGGGAGCAGTTAATGTTGTCGCAAATACCGGAGAAAAATTTGTCTATGATCAATCAAAGCCGAAGCAATATTATTACACCGAAACGAGACTAAATGGTGAGGCTGGCTATACTGTTAACGTGCGAGTTTACTATAATAATGGAGATTCTTACGTGGATTTAAAAGCCTTTGCTAAAAAATTCAAAACCGGTGATGTAATATGAAAAAGCTGAGGATTAATTTGGGTAGTAACGGCTTTTCTCTTGTGGAATTAATGGTTGCCCTACTGATCACTGTCATCCTGATGGTAACCATAATTTCTGTTTTCCTGATGTCCCAGAAGATCTACACCCGCGGTACTGGCATTTCCTATAAACAAAAGAGTATCACCAATATTGAGACAGATTTGCAGAATGCCTTAGCCATAGCAACTGATATTAGTATAGGGACTAGCAAGCCAAGTACGGGAATTTTTTACGGCATTGGTTTTAATAATAATGGTGAATGCATTGAAGTGATTAACGGTGTTGAATATCAAACTGATCAGATTATGGAAATCAGCGTTAATGTCACCAATGGCAATACCATGAATTATGAAATCGTACCAAAAGATTCGATGTCCATTTTAAAAGGTGGCATTGTAATGAACAATATAAAATCAACAACCATCGATGCAACCTTCAAAGCCGGAACAGAAGGCTATCTTGTAATTACACTTGTGAATTAATGATTGCTTTTTTACAGTATGATGATTATATAGACATCAAGACTCTTTATAAAAAAGGAGAAGCCATCGATGAATAATAGAAAAGGTTTTACCCTAATTGAAGTCATTGTCGTTCTGGTGATCTTGGCAATTTTAGCTGCCTTCACCATTCCGACCATGTTTGGTTATATTTCCAATTCCCAAGAAAAATTATGCGATATTACCCGGCTTGACATGGTGCGTTTATATAAAACGTCATTGATTAATCAAGAATCAAGTGCTTCTAAGGCTGGGTTTGAAAGCTTTGTGAAAGAAAATTGGGGCTCGCTTTCCCAATGTCCGTCTGGTGGGGTTTATACCTTTGAGGCTAGTTCTGATGCAGATGGAGAGATAACAGCAGAAATTCAGTGCAGTATTCATGATGCGACGAAGGTATTGACATCAGCTGAAATCAAGATGGGAACGGGAAATGATTGGTGGAAGAGTAATATATTGGATTATATAGGATCAGCGACCGATATTATCATCCCTACGACTTTAAATGGCACCACCATCAAGAATATCTATCAAGGCGCATTCAAAGATAGTAGCTTGACTGCGGTATCTTTTGAAAATGATAGTCAACTAACACAGATCCATAGACAAGCATTTATAAATAACAACTTAACCGAGATAGAATTTCCAGATAGTGTAACACGCATTGATGGGTTGGCGTTTTACAATAATAACATCACAAAGATCACCATAGGTGGCAATGTCGCAATGGAGGAAAAGGTATTTGCAAACAATGATGATTTTAAAACATTCTATACTACGGGAGGTCGCAGTGCAGGGACTTATATATTTGCAGATGGAGCATGGAAAAAACAAGAATAATGCGCTGAGTATCCGTAGAGTATCCGTATGAGTATTCGTGCCTGCCACTAACTTATAAACTTATAACTTACCCTGTTGAGTTGGAATAGAAGTACGGACCCCTTAGAGGAGCGGTGCCAATCGCTTAACAAAGCCAAACCAAATTGAATCGAGATGTTTTTGAGTCTGTCTGTACATTTTTGCAGTAACTGTATCTGCCACCAAATTATCTTTAATGCCATGGCGACTGAACAGTTACAAAATTAGTCTAAAAAAGGGGGTTCAAAAATGACTAAAAAAAAATATTATGAAACATATGAAGAAATTGAAGAAACAACTGATCCGCAGCAAAAGGAAAAATATTGGCGAACTGGATTTGGTTTGAATAGAATTGATTATTTGGAACCTTCGGATTATTTGACTAA
>NZ_JAUSPS010000074.1 GCF_030652775.1 Acetobacterium sp.
AAGACTTAGAGCTGGCTCTTTAACTAGAGTTTATGAAAGCTTGAGCCGTATGAGGGGAAACTCTCACGTACGGTTCTTAGAGGGGAAAGGAGTAGTAATACTCCTGACCTACTCGATCGCATCTGCGTGGTGGAGGTGGAAGGGGCAAAAGCGCTGATCCCAGCCTGTGCCGGAATCGCCGAAGATGGAATGGTCATCAATACGGTTTCAGAAAGCGTCCTCAGTGCCCGTCATAATATTGTTAACCTGCTCTTGTCAAATGGTGAACATAACTGTTTATCCTGTGAAAAAAGCGGGGAATGCAGCCTTCAGAGTGTTGCTTACGAACTGGGAATCGAGACTCCAGCGTTTATTATGGAAAGCATGAACAAGGCAACGGTTGATGATTCCAGTGTGATGATCGTCAGAGACAACCGGAAATGCATTCTCTGCCGGCGCTGTGTCACTGCCTGCAATGAAATTGTCTGCAATGATGTTTTATCGGTCGGGTTCAGAGGTAGCGAATCGACCATTATCTGCGACAATAACAAGCCAATGGGTGAGTCGACCTGTGTTCAGTGCGGCCATTGTGTTCAGGTCTGTCCGGTAGGGGCACTGGTCAACAAAAAATCAATTGGCAAGGCGCGTTCCTGGGAAACGAAAAAAGTCCGAACCACCTGTCCCTACTGTGGGGTTGGCTGCCAGCTATACCTGCACATGAAGGGTGATGAAATTGTCAAGGTCACCGGCGTCGAAGATGGTTTTCCGAATAAAGGCCGGCTTTGTGTTAAAGGCCGCTATGGTTATGACTTTATCTATTCCAAAGAAAGACTGACCACTCCGCTGATCAAAGAAAACGGCGTTTTTCGAGAAGCGTCCTGGGATGAGGCCCTGGATCTGGTGGCCGCAAAATTCAAAGCGATTCTCGAGCAGGGCGGTCCGGATGCCGTTGGCGGAATCAGCTGTGCCCGCAGCTCTAACGAAGATTCCTACCAGATGCAGAAACTGTTCCGGGCAGCCTTCAAGTCGGCCAACATCGATCACTGCGCCCGGGTCTGTCATGCGCCAACCGTCGCCGGTTTGATCACCTCGTTTGGAACCGGGGGAATGACCAATTCGATTGCTGAAATGGCCAATACTAACTGCCTCTTTGTCATTGGCTCTAATATGTCAGAAGCCCATCCGGTGGCGGCCACCTTTGTCAAAAATGGCAAAAAGAACGGCGCTAAACTGATTGTGGTCGATCCGCGAAAAACCCATCTGGCTGATCGTGCCGACGAGTTTGCCCAGATTAAGGTGGGTTCGGATGTGGCGTTCCTCAACGGTCTGATGAACGTATTGATTACCGAAGATCTCTATGACAAAGATTTTGTCGCTGACAAATGCGATAATTTTGAAGCGCTGAAAGCAAAGGTTTTAGAGTATCCGCCCAAACGTGTTTCAGAAATCAGCGGGGTATCGGAGGAACAAATCATTGCAATTGCCAGAATGCTGGCGGCCAATAAACCGGGAATGGCCATGTATACCCTGGGAATTACCGAGCATACCTGCGGCACCAACAATGTTATGTCAGTTGCCAATCTACAGATGCTGCTTGGCAATATCGGTAAAGAAAACGCCGGCGTCAATCCGCTGCGTGGCCAAAATAACGTTCAGGGGGCCTGTGATATGGGCGCGCTGCCCAATGTTTATCATGGCTACCAGAGTGTCACCGACCCTGCCGCCAAGGCGAAATTTGAGCAGGCCTGGAAGGTCGATGGTCTGCCGGATAAACTGGGATTGATGATCCCGGATATGATCAGTGGATTAAAGACCAAAGCGGTTAAAGGATTATACATTTTTGGTGAAAATATTGTCGCCACGGAGCCGGATATTGCCCATGTTATCGAATGTCTGGAAGCGGCTGAATTTGTGGTGGTTAACGAGATTTTCCTTAACGAAACGACCAAATATGCTGATGTCGTTCTGCCGGGGGCAGCCTGGGGTGAGGATGAGGGCACCTATACCAATTGTGAAAGACGCATCAGTTTGGTCAGAAAAGTAAAAGATGCACCGGGGCAGGCAAAACCGGACTGGTGGATCTTTAAAGAAATTGCCAAACGTTTCGGACAGAATTGGGAAGCCAACAGCGGACGGGAATTGTGGGATAACGAGATTGCCCCGTTGGCACCATTTTTTACCGGGATTACCTACGATCGGATTCAGGGCGACGGGATGCAGTGGCCATGCAACTGCTCAGTTGATCCGGGAACCCCGATTCTCCATTTGGACGGTAACTTTACCCGGGGTAAAGGCCATTTGATGGCGCTTGACTGGACGCCCCCTGCTGAAGTGCCAGATGCCGAATACCCATTCACCTTAAGCACCGGCCGACGGCTCTATCATTATCATACCCGAACTCAAACCGGTAGAGCCAAAGGTCTCAATGAGTTGCTGCCGGAAGAATATGCAGATATTTCCGAAGCGGATGCCAAACGTCTCGGTATTGCCCATGGCGAAATGATTATTGTCAGATCCCGACGTGGGTCCGTTTTTGTAAAAGCCCAGGTTTCCGACCGGATTCCCGAAGGACTGGTATGGATGGCCATCCATTTCTTTGAAAACAATGCCAACTGGCTGACCACGAGATCCAGCGACACGGTTACCAAAACGCCGGAGTACAAAGCCTGTGCAGTTGCCATCGAAAAAATTTCTTAAGAAAAAGCGGCCAGATTTGATGATTTGCCAGAAAAAAAAGCGACCCTCAAAAAAATTACATTAGCATTTACTAATGCTCTGGTTAAAAAAGTGACGATGAGAGAATGAAAAAATAACCTGTTTTACGAATCAATCTTAGAATGCCCTGAACAATGACACTGTTCAGGGCATCTTTTTTATACGTTTACACAAAACGGCGGTAAAAATTGTAAAAATGAACAAAGTGTAAAAAATGGTACAGAATTCGGAACGAAAAGCCAGATGATGTTAAAATAATAACAAGATATTTCACGTTAAAAACTTTGTTTGAGAAATAACAAACAAGTAAAGATAATAAATTGTCCCAACATAGAAAAATATTGACAAGAAGTATAAAAGATGTTAACCTATGGAAAATCTGTATATACATGTGCACAGGGTGCTTGCAAATAATTAACCGCAGCGTGTTGGTTCAGATTTGAAAAAGAGACTCAGAGAATAACGAAATTATTTTGAAAAGGAGAAAGACAAGATGAAAACAGATGTACAGATCGCACAGGAAGCTAAAATGCAACCGATTGCACAGGTGGCCGAAAAATTGGGGATTACCGGAGATGAGCTGGAACTTTATGGCAATCATAAAGCCAAGGTGTCCTTATCGGTATTGAAAGACAACCAGGACAAACCAGACGGTAAGCTGATTCTGGTAACTGCCATTAACCCAACCCCGGCCGGCGAAGGCAAAACCACCACCAACGTGGGTCTATCCATGGCGCTTAATTATATCGGCAAAAAAACCATTACCACCTTAAGAGAACCCTCATTGGGACCATGCTTTGGCGTCAAGGGTGGCGCCGCCGGCGGCGGCTACGCTCAGGTCGTCCCGATGGATGATATCAATCTGCACTTTACCGGCGATTTCCACGCCATCACCGCGGCTCATAGTTTGCTGGCGGCGCTGCTGGATAATCACCTCCACCAGGGAAATCTGTTAAACATCGATATGGATCGGATTGTCTGGCGACGGGTTGTGGACATGAATGACCGGGCTCTGCGCATGATCACCGTTGGTCAGGGCAGCCGGGCCAATGGGGTGCAACGGGAAACCGGTTACGATATCACCGTGGCATCAGAAATTATGGCGATTCTCTGTCTGGCCTCCAGCCTCACCGATCTCAAAGAGCGCTTGGGTCGGATGATCATCGCTTACAATACCGAAGGCAAAGCGGTGACAGCCGCTGATCTGGAAGCCTCCGGCGCAATGGCGCTGCTGCTAAAAGATGCCATCAAACCGAATCTGGTCCAGACCCTCGAAAATACCCCAGCCTTTATTCATGGTGGTCCCTTTGCCAATATAGCCCACGGCTGTAACTCGGTACTGGCTACCAGAACAGCCTTGAAGCTGGCCGACTATGTGGTCACCGAAGCCGGTTTTGGTGCTGATCTGGGAGCGGAAAAATTCTTTGATATCAAATGTCGTTATGCCGAGCTGAAACCTAATGCCGTGGTCATTGTGGCCACCGTCCGGGCTTTGAAAATGAATGGTGGGGTGGTTAAAACCGAGCTGTCAACTGAAAACGTCGCCGCCGTGGAATTGGGCAGTGCCAATTTGATCCAGCATCTGGAAAACCTGCAAAAATTTAAGGTGCCAGTGGTGGTAGCCCTGAATAAATTCCCGACCGATACGGAAGCAGAATTTGCTGCCGTTAAAAAGGCCTGTGAAAATAAAAATGTTAAGGTAATCCTTTCCGATGTGTTTTCTCAGGGTGGAAAAGGCGGCGAAGAACTGGCTCGCGAAGTGGTCAAGCTTTGTGATATGGGTGAATCGCAATATCAACCGCTTTACCCGTTGGAACTTCCACTTGAAAAGAAAATCGAAACCATTGCCACCGAAATTTACCGGGCTGATGGGGTGGAATATGAGCCGGATGCTAAAAAACAACTGGATGAGATTGTCGCACTGGGATTTGATCATCTGCCGGTTTGTATGGCCAAAACCCAATACTCCTTCTCTGATGATCAGACCTTACTGGGCGCCCCCCAGGATTTCAATATCCATGTTAAAGAAGTGCGTCTGTCAGCGGGAGCCGGATTTGTGGTGGTGATCACCGGCGCTATTATGACCATGCCGGGTCTTCCCAAAGTCCCTGCTGCCAATGGTATGGATATCACCGAAGACGGTGAAATCATCGGATTATCCTGATCACGCTAAAATAACGATTAAAAACGCAGACCACTTTATTGTGGGTCTGCGTTTTTTTTGAGTGAAAGGGCCGCAAAAAAGTGATTTTAAGCGCGAAATTTCTTTGCTAATCGACCCGAGAGGCGTATAATATAAAGCAGTATTATGTAAAAATTCATTGCGGATAAAGCGTTTGCGGCAACTACGAAATATTGCCATTTGCCCGCCGATGGTAAAGACATAAAAGCGATAGTAAATCATTGACCCGGGAGGTTTGAAATGAAAAAAAGATTGACGGCATTTTTGATCATCTTTGCCATGGTGCTGTCTTTGACAGCTTGCTCAGATGAAGGTGGGGGAACCAGTAGCCATAAAAACAGCGGCCTCGATACATCCCTGGCGCGGAGTACCGAGATGAAGGTGAGTTCTGGCGGTGATCTGGAAATTCAGCGGCTGACCCGCACCGAAACAAAAAAAATGGGCGCATCTGGTACCTGGACCATTTTTGTATATATGTGCGGTTCAGATCTGGAAAGTGACGGCGGCCTGGCTACCATGGACCTCCAGGAAATGATTGATGCAACCCAGTCCGACAAGATAAAATTTGTGGTTCAGACTGGCGGCGCCAATGCCTGGGATAATGATCTGGTGGATGATTCGTTGACGCAGCGCTTTGTGATTAAAAATCAGAACATGGAACAGATCGAAGAAGCAGCGGTTGCCAATATGGGCAGCGCTGAAACCCTGGCTGAATTTCTGGACTGGGGGGTATCCGCCTATCCCGCCGAAAAAATGGGACTGGTTTTCTGGAATCACGGCGGCGGCAGCATTACTGGCGTCTGTTTTGATGAGCAAAACGAAAGCGACAGTCTGTCCTTGCTGGAAATTGAAAATGCTCTGACTTCGGTTTATTCCAATATGACGGATGCCTTTGAATTTATTGGCTTTGATGCCTGCCTGATGGGAACCGTGGAAACCGGAAATATGCTGGCGCCTCACGCCCGCTATATGGTTGCATCGGAAGAACTGGAACCCGGTTATGGCTGGGATTACACCGCCATGGGTAACTTTATCGGCAGCAATCCGGCCGCCAGCGGAGCCGAACTGGGCAAGGTCGTGGTCGATTCCTTCTACGCAGCTTGTGTTGCTATCGATAGTCAGAATGAAGCGACGCTTTCTTGCATTGACCTGTCCCAAATTGACGAATTGGTCTATGCCTTTAATGATGTCGCCCGGGAAATGTACAGCGCCACCACTAAAACCGATGTTTTGTCCAATATGGTCAAGGGAATCACGTCGGCGGAAAACTATGGCGGTAACAGCAAGTCCGAAGGCTATACCAATATGGTCGATCTGGGCTCGGTGTTGAAAAACATGACCGGGAATGTGGTTGGTACGGATAAAGCTCTGGCCGCCCTGCAGGACTGTGTTGTCTATATGAAAAATGGCAGTGATAAGGCCGATTCACATGGGTTGGCGATCTACTATCCCTTAGCCATTCAGGGCTCCGAGGAACTGTCAATTTTCAAGGATATCTGTGTCAGTCCTTATTACATGTCGTTTGTCGACAAGATGGCTTATGGTAGTGGTACCAACGGCGATTTTGGAAGCTACAGCGATGCGGACTGGTTTGGTGAAAAATCGCTTTACTGGAGCGGCAGCTATGACGAAGCAGCGGGGTCTGATTACTGGTCGGAACTGGATCAGGAACCCGCTGAAGTGTACAATTTCAGTGAAGCGGAAACGGCGGTTTCATTTTCATCAGCGCCAGCCATCAATGCTGAGGGCATGTACGGCTTCATGATTTCAGCTGACACCCTGGACTACGTCGATGCAGTTTACTGTGATGTGTTTATGGATGCCGGCGATGGCGAAACTCTAATTGAACTGGGACTGGATGATAACATCACCGCCGACTGGAATACCGGAAAGTTTGAAGATAATTTCAGCGGCTATTGGGTTTCATTGCCCGATGGACAGCCCCTGGCTACCTATATTGTTGAGCAGGGTGACAACTACAATATCTATACCTCGCCAGTGATGCTCAATGGGGTGGAAACCAATTTGCGCATTAAAATTGATTTTGCCAGCGACGGTAACTACACCATCACCATTATCGGCGCCTGGGATGGCATTGATGAGGTTACTGGTCAGTCTGCCAAAGAGATTACCAAGCTAAAAAAGGGCGATCTGATTACTCCGATGTATTATTCCTATAGTATGAAAACGGATGAGGAGGGCATTTACGAAGGTGAGGCTTATACCTTTGACAATGACCCGGTGATCTATGAAGAACCGTTGGCCGTGGGAGACTACTACTATTCTTTCCAGATCGACGATATTTTTGGCAGTTCCCTCTATACCGATTTCGAGATTTTCTCGGTGAATGCCAATGGGGATATTTATTTTAATCAGTGACATAATATGAAAAATCATTAGTGCAACCAAGACAATCGCCTGAAACCCGAGAATGGTTTCAGGCGATTATTTTTGAAGTGGTTTTTATGGATGAATGACCAATAAATAAAAATTCATTTGCTGGAGTTAAAGAAAAGACTTGAAAAAAATAACAAAATGAGGTACCTTAGTGTCAACAAGAGAATAATTAATGACTAAAAATGAATGGTTTTATTTGTATTCTAAACATGGTCATATTCTAAAGAAAATGGAGAGCGTGAAATGAAGATTGGTATTATTGTCTTTTCTAAAACCAACAATACATTTTCAGTCGCCGACAGGCTGAGGGTTGCCCTGGTGGAAAAGGGTTTGGATGCGGAAATCCAGCGGATCGTTCCAGAAAATGATGATCCCGGAGTTAAGTCCCCGATTGTATTTGCCAACAAGCCGGATGTATCCCCTTATGATGTGGTAATCTTTGCCAGCCCAGTATGGGCTTTCTCATTGGCTGGGGTGATGAAAGAATATCTTGAACAAGTTGCATCCCTTGAGGGTAAAAGGGTCTTCAGTTTTGTGACCAAGCAGCTGGCCTCCAAATTTACCGGCGGAATCAAAGCAAACCGACAGATCAATTCAGCGGTTGCGTTAAAAGGTGGGACAGTCGAAAAATCATTTATTGTCAGCTGGAAGAATAAAAAAAGAGAAGCAGAGATTGCCAGTTTAATCGCCGAAATTATCAAAGCGATTTAAGGGCAGTTTGAATCTGGTTAGCAGATCAGCAAAAAAAGTAATATATGTAAAAGAGCTCCTGAAGAAAAATTTTCAGGAGCTCTTTTTGTAGCATTAAATCTAAATAGAGAGGAAATCAGAGCAAAATAAATACGATTTATGGTTCGACGGCTTAATTTTCAGAACTAAAGCGGGCGTAGCGCTCGATGATTTTCTCGGCGGTTTTAACTCCGTCCACTGCGGAAGACATAATTCCCCCGGCATAACCGGCGCCCTCACCCATCGGGTAGAGTCCGGAAATATTGGCAACATGGTCGTCATTGCGGTTGATCCGAACCGGCGAGGAACTCCGGGTTTCAACTCCGGTCATAATGCTGTCATCCATGGCAAAGCCGGTGATCTTTTTATCAAAGTGGAGCAGCGCTTCCTTCATGGTGGTGACCACATAATCCGGCAGGCAGTCTTTTAACTGGGCAAAGTTAAGACCCGGGGTATAGGTTGGTTTGACCCGACCCCAGTGAGTACTGGGTCGATCCGCCAGAAAATCGCCCACCAGTTGCGCTGGCGCATGGTAGTTTCGGCCACCCAGGGAAAAGGCTAGGCCTTCCCATTTTCTTTGAAAGGCGACCCCAGCCAGGGGATGGTCATCAGCGAAATCTTCGGGCTGTACCCCGACCAGCAGAGCGGCATTGGCATTTTCACCATCCCGGCGGTGCTCGCTCATGCCGTTGGTAACGACCCCGTTTGCTTCAGAGGCTGCGGCCACCACATAGCCCCCGGGACACATACAGAAGGTGTAGGCAGAGCGGCCGTTGGGGGAATGGTAGGAGAGTTTATAATCGGCGGCTCCCAGTCCGGCAGTGCCAGCGGCTGACCCGTATTGAGAGCCATCAATGAGGTGCTGAGGATGTTCAATCCGGACGCCTATCGAAAAGGCTTTCGGAGTCATGGTGACGCCGCGATCATAAAGCGTCGCAAAGGTATCCCGGGCACTGTGACCGATTCCCAGCAGGGCTACCTGGCAGTCCAGGGTTTCCTGTTCATTGATAATCAATCCGGTGAGCTGGCCGTCCTGAATTAAGAAATCAGTGACCCGGGATCGGAAGCGTACCTCACCACCACTTTCAATAATTTCCTTTCGGAGTGTCTTCACCGTTTCCCGGAGCAGATCGGTTCCGATATGAGGTTTGCTCAGATAGAGGATTTCCGCAGGAGCTCCGGCGGCAATAAAAGCTTCCAGAATACTCCGGCAGCGGGGGTCATTGATCAGGGTGGTCAGCTTGCCGTCAGAAAAGGTCCCGGCACCGCCTTCCCCGAATTGCACATTGCTTTCGGTATCCAGCTCGCCAGTTTGCCAGAAGGTGTCGATTTTAACGGAGCGGATATCCACCTCATCACCCCGTTCCAGAATAATCGGGGCGTAACCATTTCTGGCCAATATCAGACCGGCAAAAAGACCGGCGGGACCCATGCCGATGATCGCCGGCCTGAGATTCAGTGGTATATCTCCTGCCGTAACCGGTTGATAGGATAAATCCGGACTGGCGACAATGCCGGATTTGCTGACTTTTTTCAGAATAGCGGCCTCATTTTTCAGGCTGGCATCGACCGTATAGATGTAGACGATGGCATTTTTCTTGCGGGCGTCAACGGACTTTTTAAAGATAGAAAAGGTGAGTAAGTCCTTGGGGTTGATTTTTAGTTTGGCCAGAATGGCGTTTTTTAAGGCCTCTTTTTCAGCATCACTATTTTTAGCCTTCTGGATTTCGAGTTTGAGATTGGGAATTCGAATCATCCGATCCTCCTGTAGTGTTATTTGACAGAAATAATTATAACATGGTTTTGTCAAAAGTATAAAAAAATTGGTGTAGTAGTGATAAATCATTTAAAGATCGGGGGATCGGCACAGCCTGGAGAGCGGTGCTTTGTAAAAGTTCTGTAAACCGTCATAAAAAAATCTTAAAAAGTCACATAAAAGTTGACAATTGAATAGAAAAGGGTATAATTTTTAAAATAGGAGTAAGTAATCACTCCGGTAGGAGGAACGTCATGCAAAAATCATTGATTAAAAGGCATGAAAGCATCATCGTCTCAACCATCCAAACAATGAATGCCGTGGGGCTTCAAAATCTATCCACCAAAATGATTGCCAATCAGGAAGGCGTTTCAGAAGGAACCCTATTCCGGCATTTTAAAACTAAAACTGATATTATGCTGGCAGTGGTGGATCATTTTTCTCAGTATGACGACGCCATCATTGAAACCTGCCGACAAAAGAAATTTTCGCCGCTAGAAGCGATTCGCTACTTTTATAACGCCTATGCCGAATATTATCAGAACTATCCGGAAATAACGGTGGTGGTTCAAGCTTATGACAGCCTGATGTGCGATGCGGAATTGTCGGAAAAAGTCAGTTCAATCATTTATAAACGAGCTGATTTTATTATAAAAACCATTAAAGAAGCCATTGATCAGAAAATCATCCTCTCGAATCTGGATCCGGCGGTGCTGGAAAATATTCTCACCGGCGGCAGCAAGGAAATCTGTCTGAAGTGGCGAATGGCGAGGTACAGTTTTTCGATCAAAGAAAAAAGCGCCGAAATGGTTGAAATGCTGTTAAGCGGTTTTATCGAAAAATGAAATAAGGAGGAACGCCATTGGCAGAGCAATATATGAACGATCCGATGCAGGAAGTTTTTATTTTTGAAACTTCCCAGCAATTGGAACAAATGGAACAGTCGGTGATTAAGACCGAAGCCTTGGGTAGCTATCCCAGTGAAACTATCAATGAAATATTCAGGATCATGCATACTATCAAAAGTTCGGCGGCGATGATGCTGATCAATAACATGTCGGTGGTGGCTCATACGACCGAAGATATGTTCTACTTTATTCGGGAAGAAAAGCCGCAGTTCATCGATGTTTCAACTCTTTCGGATCTGGTCTTCGAAGGCATTGACTTTATGAAATCGGAACTGGATAAAATAAAAAATGGCGCGGAAGCCGATGGCAACCCGGAAACCCTGATTGATAAGATCAAAGCGCACCTGAAGATTCTCAAAGAGAATAATAATCTGACCGATTCCCAGGCGGTTAATAATGAGCCGGTTACCGAAAAATATTATATCAGTTCCAACAAAGCGGCAAAAATCAGCGAAGTAAAAACCTATCAGGCACTTCTTCAATTTGAAGAAGATTGCGGGATGGAAAACATCCGGGCAT
Source organism: Acetobacterium sp. (assembly GCF_030652775.1). GTDB lineage: Bacteria > Bacillota > Clostridia > Eubacteriales > Eubacteriaceae > Acetobacterium. The sequence goes on from NZ_JAUSPS010000074.1 coordinate 11,186, forward strand.
TCACCGTGGTTCATAACTTAAAGGAGATTACCGATTCGTTTAAGTGTACGCCAGAGGATGTCATCAATGATCCGGATTGTGTCGAGATCATTAAGCGTGATGGTTTTATGCTGCAGATTAAAACTGCGGAATCCCAAGAAAAACTGGAAGCTTTTTTCCGTACCATGGCATTTATCGATCAGATTGAGCTCACTGAAATAAACGAACTTCAGGAAATTCGGGAAGGACTGAATATCGTCATATCTGATGAAGCCATCATGGTTCCTCAGCTTAAAAACCCGGCCTGCGAAATGAGCCCAGTCAAAGAATCGCCGGTAGCTAATGGAAATCATAGCCAGAGCATGATTTCAGTTAGCGTTGAAAAGCTCGATAAACTGATGAATCTGGTCGGCGAGATGGTCATTTCAGAAGCGATGGTCACCCAAAACCCGGATCTCAAGGGACTGGTGCTGGAAAATTTCAGTAAATCTGCCCGACAGCTGAAAAAAATTACCAACGAACTCCAGGATATGGTCATGTCCATCCGGATGGTTCCTCTGGGGCCGACCTTTTTTAAGATGAACCGGATTGTCCGGGACATCAGTAAAAAGCTGGGTAAGGAAATGAACCTGAAAATTCTCGGTGAAGAAACCGAAGTTGATAAGAACATTATTGAGCAGATTGGTGATCCGCTGATGCATATTGTCAGAAACTCGGCCGATCATGGGATTGAAATGGCTGATACCCGGATCCGTCAGGGAAAACCCCAGACTGGAACGATTACCCTGGAGGCCAAAAACGCCGGTGGTGAGGTTTTGATCATCATCCGGGATGACGGCAAGGGTTTGAGTCGTGATGGAATCCTGAAAAAAGCGCTGGAAAACGGCCTGGTCGGGGATGAAGCGACCCATATGACTGATACCGAAGTGTTCAACCTGATTTTCTTGCCCGGCTTTTCAACCAAGGAAGCGGTGACTGAGTTTTCCGGCCGGGGCGTTGGCATGGACGTGGTAGCCAAAAATATTGAAGCGGTAGGCGGCAATATTCTGGTCGAAAGTGTGGAAGGCCAGGGCACCACGATTACCCTGAAAATTCCCCTGACCCTGGCAATCATTGAAGGGATGAATATTCGGGTTGGCGAAAGCTGTTATACCCTGCCGATTATGTCCATTAAAGAATCCTTTATTCCTAAAGCCCAGGAAGTCTTCCGGGATACCGATGAAAATGAAATGATCATGATTCGGGGCCAGTGCTACCCGATTATGCGGCTCAAAGAACATTACCAGGTTAAAACCGGAGCAACTCAGATTGAGGATGGCATTTTGATTATGCTGGAGGGAGAAACCAAAAGCACTTGTCTTTTTGCCGATGAATTATTGGGAGAGCAGCAGGTAGTGGTTAAAACCCTGCCCAAGTATATTAGGCGGATGAAAAAAATCGAGGGGTTGGCCGGTTGTACCTTGCTGGGGGATGGCAATATCAGCCTGATTCTGGATGTCAATGGCCTAATTACTCAGAAAAGATTCAAAAACTAGTAATCACGAAATAGAGGAGGCGATACGATGGCGGAAGAGTTTGATGAATTTGATGAACTGGAGCTGGAAGAGGATGATGAAACCGAAGAGGGGAAGTATTTAACCTTTAATCTGGATAACGAAGCCTATGGTCTTGAAATCATTTATGTCACCGAAATAATCGGGATTCAGAAAATAACGGAAGTACCGGAGCTGCCAGAATATGTCAAAGGGATTATGAGTTTACGGGGACAGATCATTCCGGTGGTGGATGTGCGGCTTCGCTTTGGGAAACCCAGTCGCGACTACGATGAGCGTACCTGTGTGATCGTCGTTGAGATTGCTGATATAACGGTTGGGTTGATCGTCGATGGGGTGGCCGAGGTAGTGGCCATTCCCGAGGAAGAAATTGTTCCCCATCCGGATCTGGATGAAACTGACAGCCAGCAATTTGTAAGAGGGATCGGGAAAGTTGGAACAGCGGTTAAGCTGATTCTGGACTGCCAGAAATTGCTTGAAGACGATGAAATGGAAAACCCCAGTCAGGAAGCCTGATTTGTATATAAGGAACAAATAAAAAATTTGATGGAGGAAACACAAAATGCAATTTTTCAAGAACCTTAAAATAAAGCAAAAGCTGGTCACCTGTTTTATCTTGCTGGCAGTTGTTACCGGAGTTGTCGGGGTGTTTGGCATCTATACTATGAATACCATTAATACCCAGTCGGAAAGCATGTATTATAATAATCTGGTCCCTTCCCAGAAATTGGCCAGCATTCATGCTGCCATTGAGGATATCCGGGCCAACCAGCTGTTGGCAGTTTATGAACGTAATCCGGGAACGCTACAAACTCGACTGGATGCTATTAGTGCGGCGGTAGAAAGCGATAATGCGCTGTTAAAAGAGTATGAAGCAACGATCCGGGACGACGAAAATAGAACCATGTATACTAACCTGACTGAAAGTCTCGTTTCTTACCGGGAATTGCGCAATGCCAATTTAGAGTTGGTAAAAGCGCAAAAATATGATGAAGCTCAGGCCGGACTTGATAAGGTCACCCAGGCGAGACAGACTGTTGATGCGGATTTGGAAGCTTTAATCGCCTACAATACCACCCAGGCTGAAGGTGTTTTAACACAGAATACTGCTGATTTCAAAACTCAGAGTACCATGATGATCATCTTTATCGTCGTGGGAATTGGATTGGCAGTAGGATTGGGATTGATGGTTGCCAATATGATCAGCAAACCCTTACGACGAATGGTTGACTCAGCCGAGGAAATTGCCAATGGCAATCTGGATGTGAACGTGACAATCGACAGCCGCGATGAAGTCGGCGAACTGGGTCAGGCTTTTATAAAGATGACCGACCATATCAATGAAATTATGACCAATATTGATTCCGCTGCTGAACAGGTAGCCGATGGTTCCAAACAGATTGCTGATTCCAGTATGAGTCTGTCTCAGGGAGCTACCGAACAGGCCGCCTCGATTGAACAATTGACCGCCTCGATTGAAGAAATTTCTGCCCAGACTCGCCTTAATGCCGATAATGCCAATGAGGCCAATGAATTGGCGGAAAGCACCAGAGAAAACGCCATTAAGGGAAATAACGAAATGAAACGGATGCTGGAATCGATGGAAGAAATCAACGAATCTTCAGCTAATATTTCTAAAATCATTAAGGTCATTGACGAGATTGCCTTCCAGACCAATATTTTGGCCTTGAACGCTGCTGTGGAAGCCGCCCGGGCCAGGCAGCATGGTAAAGGATTTGCAGTCGTTGCCGAAGAAGTCAGAAATCTGGCGGCCCGATCAGCCGACGCTGCTAAAGAAACCACCCGAATGATCGAAGGATCCATTAAAAAGGTGGACGATGGCACTAAAATTGCCACCACCACCGCAGTAGCCCTTAATAAGATTGTTGATGATGTGGCTAAAGTCTCCGGTATTGTCGGAAATATTGCCTCGGCTTCCAACGAACAAGCCATTGGCATTTCTCAGATCAACCAGGGTATCATGCAGGTTTCCGAAGTTGTTCAAATGAACTCAGCTACCTCGGAAGAAAGTGCCTCTGCCAGTGAAGAATTATCCAGTCAGGCAGAACTGTTAAGAGAACAGGCCGCCCGGTTTAGTTTGAAAAAATCCAGCCGTTTTGCCTACCGGAGCACCGAAGAAACAGCACTCGAAAGCCGAGGAGTCCGGAGAGAACCGGCCAATAACCCGGTTTCAAAACCCACCCGCATTGCGTTGTCCGATAATGAATTTGGAAAATATTAAAGAAAAGTCGGAAAAATGGGTATAAAGTAATTTAATCAGGCAAAAAGAACTTGAAATTTAAGCCCTCAAGCTAGTCAAATAATTGATTTTAACAGGTTGTACCCACTAGTTGATCGCTGGTGGGTACTAATGATTTCTCAAGCGGGCAGAAAGGATGAGAAAAAATGCGAAAGAAAAATCAGATCAGCGTTCTCGTCGTGGATGACAGCAAGTCGTTCCGGGAAATGCTGGCTCGCAAACTGTCCGCTGACCCACAGATCCAGGTCGTTGCCACCGCCGGTGATGCCTTTGAGGCTCGGGATAAAATTCTCAGATACGATCTTGATCTGATTGTCTGTAGTCAGGAAATACCAAAAATGAGTGGCATCGAATTTATTAAGCGGCTGTTGCCCCAATATCCGCTGCCGGTGGTGATGATCAGCGATACCCAGATCGGAGCGGCGGCCAGAAAGGCCGGCGCCCACGATTTTGTCGAGAAACCTAATCCCAGGTCAACAAAAACCGTTGAAGATTTTCTCATTGAGCTGACTCTGAAGATCCGTCTGGCCGTCAAGAGCGGGATCTTCTTTCCGGAAAAAAATCTGGCAACGCAAAGAATTGATAACAATCAAATATCGCAATTATCAGTCAATGGGCAGTCGCCGGACAGGCTTATTGCTATTGGAGCGTCAACCGGCGGTACCGAAGCAATTTATCATATCCTTAAAAATCTGCGGGCGGATTGCCCGGGAATCCTGATTGTTCAGCATATTCCACCAGTGTTTTCAAAAATGTTTGCCGAACGACTGGATAGCCAGACCTCCTTACGTTGTAAAGAAGCCCAATCCGGGGATTATCTGGAAACGGGAAGGGTATATATTGCTCCCGGAGATCAGCACATGCGGATTAAACGGATTGGCCATAAGTACCGGGTGGAAGTGTTTCCCGGGGAAAAAGTCAATGGGCATTGTCCTTCGGTGGATATGCTTTTTGATTCAGTGGCTCGCGAAGCTGGCGCTCGGGCGATTGGGGTATTACTGACAGGAATGGGTAATGACGGCGCCAAAGGTCTGCTTGATATCCGGCGCCACGGCGGGCACACGATTGGTCAGGATGAGGCATCCTCGGTGGTCTATGGGATGAACAAGGTTGCCTATAATATGGGGGCGGTGTTGGTTCAGTCTGCTTTGGAAAACATTCATCATTGCATTCTCTCAGCATTAAAGGAATAGGTGAAACGATGATAAAAATAATCGGGATCGGCGAAATGGCCATTTCCAACAATTGTAATGATATTATAAAGACCTTTGCCTTAGGCTCATGTCTGGGGATCACAGCTTATTCACCGATCCGGAAAGTCGGGGGGATCATTCATATTGCGCTGCCCCGACCGGCCCGGAGAGAAGATGCGATCGACCGCCATTGTTACTATGCCACCACCGGATTGCCCTATTTTATTGATCAGTTTTCCAGTAAATATGGGTGTTTGAAAAATGAACTGGTGATCCGCATTTTTGGCGGAGCCGAATCCATGCGTCATAATGATACCTTCAATGTCGGCCAGCATAACCTGGAAATCACCCAACAGATTCTCAAAGACATGAATCTGGACATTCAGTATGCCGAAACCGGTGCGAAAGTCAGCCGTACCATTGAGTTGGAGGTAGCCAGCGGCGATATTAATATCTGGCATCAGAATATGATTATCTGACGGTTAACCCGTCACAATCCTGATAATTATCAGATAAAACATAGAAAAGGGAGACTTAAAATGTCAAAGGAGGAGCGAGTGGATACGGAAGAAAATTTTATTCAGGAGTTTAATGCTATTTCAGTTGGTGTGGTGGTGTTGGATGAAAATGCCAAAGTCACAAAAGTCAATGATCCCTTGTTGAACTATTTCAACCGAAAAAGAGCAGACTTTATTGGAAAACAGTTTGGCGATGCGGTTCAGTGTAAAAGTAGCCGTTTAAATAAACTGGGCTGCGGTTTTGATCCGTCCTGTGCGAGCTGTGAGCTGCGAAATGCCTTTTCAAAAGTTCTGGAATCAGAAGATGAACTGATTAAAATAGAATTCCAAAAAAGTATTCTTGTGGATGATGAGGAAAATGACTATTGGTTCAGAGTCAGCATTGCGCCCCTGCTTCGAGAACATCAAAGAAATGCGGTGGTGACTTTTGTGGATATCACCGAGCGAAAAAACCGAGAGCTGTCCCTGGAACAGTCCCGGGATTATTATTACCGGATGTTTGAAAACTTCCCCACCCTGATCTGGAAAACCGATCTGGAAGGAAATGTGGTTTACTTTAATCGCAGCTGGTCGCTGTTCACCGGCAAGCATAACGAAGACTATCTGGGGACAAAATGGCTGGATCTGATTCATCCCGAGGATCGGAAATTATATCTGGAAATGAAAAATAAGGCCTTTCGCAGTAAAAGATCTTTTAGTATTCAGTATCGAATTCGTCATGACAGCGGCAATTATCGGTGGATTGAAGGGATCTATAGTCCATCCTTCGAGGTGGATGGAAGTTACGGCGGTTATATCGGCATGGGGATTGATATTACTGATCGCAAAAGCCTGGAAGAAGGATTGATCCGCTATAAAATGCTGGCCGAAAAGGTTCGGGACACCATTGTTTTTGTGGAAATCAGCGGTAAAATAATCGATGCCAATAATGCAGCCGTCGAGCTTTACGGATACAAACGCAGAGAATTGCTGAAACTTTCAGTTTTTGATTTGATCGAGGGCGGAAAATCAGTGGCCATTGAAGAAATGAAAACTGGGGATAAGGATGGGGTCTTTTTTGAAACCATTCATAAACGGAAAGATGGCAGACTGATTCCCGTTGAAGTCAGTGCTAAAACGACAAAAATCAATGAAAAACCGGTCATTATCTGCATCGTCCGGGATATCTCCGAACGGAAAAATTCTGAAAATGCCCTCATCGACAGCGAAGAAAAGTTTCGTCAGGTCTTTCATAATTCAACGGATGCTATTTTTGTCCAGGAAATAAAAGAGGATGGTAATAATGGCCGGCTCATTGAGGTTAATCAGACCGCTGGGGATATGTTTCATTACTCTTATGAGGAATTTTTCGAGTTTGAAGATCCGATTTTTAAAATCATTCAGTCTCCAGCTGATATGGAACGGCATTGTAATGAGCTACGTGAAAAAGATTATATAACGTTACAGACCAAGGCGAAGCGAAAAGATGGGTCAATCCTACCGGTTGAGGTGGTCTGTAGTCATTGCTATTTAAACGAAAAAAAGATAGTGATTAACATTGTCCGGGATATTAGCGAACGCTTGGCAGTGGAGCAAGCCCTGAAACAGGCCAAGGAAGAAGCGGAAACGGCCAATCAGGCCAAAAGCGAATTTCTAGCCAATATGAGTCATGAAATCAGAACCCCGTTAAATGGTATTGTGGGTATGGTCAATCTAATGCGTTTGTCTAGTTTGAATCAGGAACAGCAAGAGAATATCAAAATCATCAAAACCTGTGTCAATGCCCTGCTTAATGTGATCAATGACATCCTCGATTTTTCAAAAATGGAAGCCGGAAAAATGGAGATTAAAAAGAAAAATTGTGATATTAAAGCGTTGGTGGAGCACACGATCAAAGCCCAGTCCCCGGTGGCGGCCGGCAAAGGAATCGAACTTAACTACGCTTTTTCAGCCATCGTGCCCCAATATGTCATGGGGGACTTCCATCGGATTCAGCAGATCCTTAACAACCTGATTAGCAACGCCATCAAGTTTACCGATACTGGCGAGGTTTGGGTCAAGGTTAAAAGCCTGGCGGCAACGGATAAACAGGTTGACCTGCTTTTTGTTGTTGAAGATACTGGGATCGGCATTGCTGAAGAAAATCGGAAACGGATTTTTGAAAGCTTCAGCCAAGTGGATGGTTCCTTCACCCGGCGCTTCGGCGGCACCGGTTTGGGACTTGCCATAACCAGACAATTAGTAGAACTGATGGGCGGAAAAATATGGGTGGAAAGTATCGAAGGACATGGCAGCCGCTTTTATTTTCAACTCACCTTTGACCTGGGTTTTGCTGAAGATAGCCAACCGGAAAAGTATCCTGACTATTTTAAGATCAGTCAGCAATATAGAATTCTGTTGACTGAAGACGACAAGGTCAATCAACTGGTTATTTCCCGAATGCTCAACGAATGCGGCTATCGAGTGGATATTGCTGGTAATGGTTATGAGGCAGTGGAGATGGTGCGGAAAAATATCTACGACATCATTCTGATGGATATTCAAATGCCAGAAATGGATGGGATTGAAGCCACCAGGCGGATCCGTGAAGTTAATCAAGATATCCCGGTGCTGGCTATTACAGCTTATGCTCTCCACGGAGACCGGGAAAAATTCTTGTCCCAGGGAATGGATGGATACATCTCTAAACCGATCAAAGTGGAAAAGCTGTTAGAAGAAATTGAAAAATGCATCAGTCGTAAAAAAGAGGCAAGAAAGTCCGGAGATTTTGAAATGCATATTGACGTCAACGGAGAAATCATTATTAAGGAAAAGAACACATCCGATGATCTGATCGGAAGGATCTATGATGAGGAAAAGGAAGAGCAACTGGCTGCGCTGATTAACGAATTAAACGATCAAGTGGTGGTTGGAAAACTGGAAGATTTTGAAAAACTGGCCAATCAGATCAAGAAAATCGCAATTGCTCTGGACATTGAAGATTTAAAAGTGGTTGCCTTTAAAATCGAATTGGATATTAGACGGGGAAATTTTGAAGCAGCAGCCGAAAAGGTCAATCAGATTAATCATATTTACTCCGTCTACAAGAAAACAGTATAATTTGGATTAAAGACGCTCAACAAAATAATTGGCCAGATAAAACAAATTTAGAAAAAGGAAAGGTTAGGAATAAAATGAAAATATTAATTGTGGAAGATGACATGGTAAGCCGACGTTTTTTAGGGAAATTTTTAGCCCAATATGGAGAATGTGATATTGTGGTGGATGGGATGGAGGCTTTGGATGCCTATCTTATTGCCATTAAAGAAGAAGATCCCTATGATCTGATCTGCCTGGATATTATGATGCCAAAGGTCGATGGGGTCAAGGTGCTTAAAGCAATCCGGGATTTTGAAGTGCAACGGGGAATCCTGGCCGAAAACAAGGTGAAGATCATTATTATCACCGCTTTGGCCGATACCGAGTTTGTCAATACCGCCTTCGATCTGGGTTGTGAGGCATATGCCGCTAAACCAGTTGATACTGATAAACTGGTTGAAGTCATGAATAAACTGGGTGTGATCAAAGTCGATCAGTAAAAACAAAAAAAATGGGGTGAAATAATGGGAATTTTAGAAGATCACATTAATAATTATACACGGTTTGAACAGCCTGCTGGTCAAACAATGCATCACGATAGTAAACGAAAAAAAACGGGATATTCGCTGTCTCATTATCTGTGTGATCTTAACGAAAAAATGACCGAACAGCTCAACCGCAAGATGTTGGTGGAACTGAAAAATAACCTGAGTAATGTGTTGTTTCAGGAAGAGTATACCTACACCCATGTGACCCAGTTTCTGGCTCACATGTATGAAAGCATTGAAGGTAATCCGATCATTCTTAGAGCCCTGGATCAGATCAAAAAAATGGACGAATACACCTTTGCTCATAGTGTCAATACCGCTTTTTATTCAATGTTCATCGCCATGTGGATGGGTTTGGCAGAACAGGATATCATCAATGCTACCCAGGCAGGATTTCTCCATGATATCGGTAAGATTTATATTCCGGCAGCGATCTTAAATAAACCGGGTACCTTATCCCAACAGGAATATGAAATCATCCAACTTCATCCCCTTTACGGCTATTCGCTGCTCAGCGAATTCAGTGCATTCAATCTTGAGGTCAAACGGGCAGTTCTGTTTCATCATGAGCGGGTCGATGCCAAAGGCTATCCGCTGTGTGCGACCGACGATTATGTCGGACTTTTACCAAAAATCATTGCGGTCGCCGATGTCTATGATGCCATGACCACCAATCGGATTTATAAAAAAGGGAAAACCGCTCTGGAAGCCATTGACTATCTGAGTCATCAGGGACGGAGCCAACTGGACAACCGGGTATTGTATCATTTTCTGAATAATATCCCGGTTTATGATTTTAAGGCATCGTGACAATAAAAAAATACTGTTTATTAGCAGCTATATCAGGGTAATCTCTGGGATAGCTGCTTTTTTATTCCACTGTGGATTTTTGATGCATCCGGTTGGCGGATCTTCACAAATAGCTTGACAAGAATGCATGGCTGGTATAATATAATTATATGCTTATGTAAGCATATAATTATATTATACCAGCAGCTAGTTATAGATCAAAACAGAAACGATGGCAATCTATGATGGTTGGATCAATGCTGTCAGCATCCTTCGATTCAGTTATAAAATTAATAAATAAGTTAGGAGACAATATCATGTTTGTATTTGAATGGTTAAATAATCAATTACTGAAAATGGAGTGGCTTAATTATTTAGTCGCTCAACTGGTAGAAAATGTATTCGGGTTGGATACGCAGAGTAAACTGGGGGGGAGCTTACAGTTTTTTATATATGATGTCATTAAAATTTTTATTCTCTTGTCCGTTCTGATTTTTCTGATTTCTTATATTCAAAGCTTTTTTCCGCCGGAACGAACCCGAAAAATACTGGGTAATTTCAAAGGTATTTCGGCTAACATATTAGGGGCTTTGCTGGGAACCATCACACCGTTTTGCTCCTGTTCATCGATCCCTCTTTTTATTGGATTTACCAGTGCTGGGTTGCCCATCGGCGTAACCTTTTCATTTCTGATTTCATCACCCCTGGTTGATCTGGCTTCGGTTATTCTATTGGCTAGCATCTTTAACTGGCAAATTGCCATTGCCTATGTCGTTGTCGGTTTGATACTGGCAGTGCTTGGCGGAACCATCATCGGCAAAGCAAAGCTTGAAGACTACGTGGAACCCTTTGTTTACAGCAATAAGATGATTGAAATGGATCAGGAATCCTTGACCATTAGCGATCGTATCAGTTTTGCCAAAGATCAGGTTCTCGAGATTGTCCAAAAAGTGTGGCTATACATCTTGATTGGGGTTGGAATCGGCGCCGTTATTCATAATTGGATACCTGAAGAAATTATCTCAGCGGTGCTTGGACAAGATAAGTGGTACTCGGTGCTAATTGCAACATTAGTCGGAGTCCCGATGTATGCGGATATATTTGGAACCCTTCCCATCGCTGAAGCATTGGTTTCTAAAGGTGCTGGTCTCGGCACTGTCTTAGCATTTATGATGGCAGTTACAGCATTGTCCTTACCATCATTGATCATGCTAAAAAAAGTGGTCAAGACAAAGCTGCTGGTTATTTTTATGGGAATCGTAACGACTGGGATTTTGATTATCGGCTTCGGTTTTAATGCCTTTAGTTATCTGCTTTTGTAAGAAAATTGACATATTTGAAAGAAGGAAAAAATGAAAAATAAAAATAAAATGATTGCCATACTTGGTTTAATGGCCTTTTTGGCAAATGGGGATAATTATGCTGCTGCCCCATTGATTATCAATATTGCTGCGGATCTTAACTTAACAGTTAGCGTGGCAGCAATGTCGGTAACCGCCTATATGCTTGCTTTTGGGGTCTTTACTTTGTTATTCGGCCCTCTTTCGGATCGCTTCGGTAAGGTGAAAATTATCAATATTGCGGCAATCGGAACGGCGATTTTCAGTGTCTTGGGAGCCTTTTCCTTCAATCTGCCATCGCTGATTTTCTTTCGAGCCATGAATGGCGCTTTCGGAGCTGGGATTTTTCCGGTAACCTTGGCGCTGGTGGGTCAGAGTTTTGATGATCAAAACCGTCAAAAGGCAATTGCCAAAGTAATGGGGCTGATGTTTCTGGGCGGAGCGACAGCAACCATTATTGGCGGGGCACTGGCGTATTTTGGTTCCTGGCGTCTTGTTTATCTGGCGTACGGGATTGCGGAATTCATCATTGCCATGATTATGCTAAAAACGTTAGAGCGTGATCAACCAGTGGTTGAACAGCTTAATATTTTTGAAGCCTATAAGGAACCGCTGTCGAATTTTCGTTTTATGAGACTGGTTATAACAATTTTCTTTGTGGGATTTAGTGTGTTTGGTAGTTTTACCTATTCCGGTAAACTGATTCAAACTGTAACGGGGTATAATCTGCTAGTCGTTGGTCTTATTCTCTCACTGTTTGGTGTGGGTACAGTTGTTGGCGGCCGCATTGCCCCTGCTTTGCGGAAAAAATTAAAAAACGGATTTCTTGTTTCGGCAGGTGTCATTGGTGGTATTTCTTTATTAAGTATGGCTTTTTTCACGAATGCATGGCTATTGTCGCTGGCTTTGTTTGGCTTTGGGATAGCATTTATTTTTCTCCAGTCGACACTGATTACGACAGTTCAGGAGAAGCTTCCTAAACGACGGGGAACAGCGATGTCGCTGGCATCATTTAACATGTTTGTTGGTGGTGCGGTTGGTACCAGTATTAATGCAATGGTCATAGAAACAGGAAGTTTAGCAACAATCTATATCAGTTCCGCAGTCATTCTGTTTTTAGTCAGCATGGTTGCAGCCTTATTTATTTCACAGGTTGAAGTACAAAAGCGACAAGGCTCTTTTGAAGAAAACTAAAGAATAGGCAGCTAAGCGAGTGCTGATATGAAAAAATACAACGCTAAAAAATTAATGAAAGAGACGTGAGACATATATGGAAGATAATCATGACTATGATCACGAAAAGCATGTGCATACGCATGATCATTCCAATCTATCCGGGAAAAAAATATTTTGGGTGACGATATTAAATGCGATTATTACCGTGACTGAAATCATCGGCGGTATTCTTTCTGGGAGTTTAGCATTACTGTCTGATGCATTACATAACTTAAGTGATACGATTGCCATTGCCCTTTCATATTTTGCCAATCGCTTCGCTCAAAAACCGCGCGATGAAAAGCGAACCTATGGATATAAGCGCGCCGAAATACTGGCGGCCTTAGTGAATTCGACCGTATTGCTGGCTTTATCCGTTTTATTGATTATCGAAGCCATCAAACGATGGCAGTCACCAGAGACCATCAATGGGTTAATGATGATTATTGTTGCCCTTGTGGGACTGATCGCTAATTTTATTTCAGTGTTTTTATTGGAAAAAGATTCGCACAATAATTTAAATATCAAATCAAGTTATTTACACTTAATCAGTGACACGGTTTCATCGATTGGCGTACTAATTGGGGGCGTTGTGATACAGTTATGGGGCATTATTTGGATTGATCCGTTGATCACAGCTCTGATTTCGATCTATATTATTCGGGAAACCTGGCAGATTATTAAAAAAACGGTCAACATTTTGATGCAGTCATCGGCACCTTTGGATTACGAATCCATTAAAACAGAAATTGAAAAAATAGAAAAAGTTAAAAATATTCATCATGTCCATACCTGGATGTCTGATGAGAAGACCGTTTACTTTGAAGCCCATATCGAAATGGAAGATATGCCATTATCTGAGGTTTGTCTAGTTACTGATAAAATTGAGCATTTACTTAAAGAAAAAGAAGGTATCTATCATGTGACACTACAAGCGGAGGTCGATAAATGCTGTGATAAGCAGCTGTTTAAATAAGCAAAAGATTTAATTCATAATAATAGGGGGAAACGTGGTTGAAAGATGGTAAAAATAGATTATTAAAAATACTGATACCCATTATAATTGTATGTGTGATTGGTGGGGTGTGGTTATTAAAAAACACGCAAGGTTCTGAAACTGAACAAGGTACACGGATGAGTAGTAACAATCCGGATTTTGCACTCCAGGTAACGGATGAGCTGGATCTTGATCAACTTAAATCCTATGGGTTGCCGATTGTTATTGATTTTGGAGCAGATTCCTGTGTGCCCTGCAAACAGATGGCACCAGTTCTAGAAGCTATGAATGAAGAATATCAGGGAAAAGTAATTATCAAGTTTGTGGATATCAGGAAATACCAGGAGCTGGCGCAAGGGTTTCCGATTAGTCTGATTCCAACGCAAATATTCATTGGCGCTGATGGTAAGCCTTTTAATCCCGAAAATCTCACTGCGTTTTCGTTGAATCAGTATGTCACAAAAGATACCAATGAACTGGTCTTTACAACCCATGAAGGCGGGCTAAATAAAGAAGACTTTCTAAAAATATTTAAGGCCATGGGGGTTCAGTAGTGGAAGCTGTGATTAATCAGGGGTTAACTGCACTTTCAGAAATGATCGCTGGCAATATCTGGATGGCGCCGCTGTTTGCCTTGATTGCGGGCGTCCTCACTGCGTTTACACCCTGTTCGTTATCCAGTATACCACTGGTGATTGGTTATGTGGGGGGAACTGCCCAAAGAGAGACAAAAAAAGCCTTTAGACTTTCACTGGTGTTTTCCCTTGGTATGGCCGTAACCTTCACGACTTTGGGTGTTCTGGCATCGCTGTTGGGTCAATTGATGCAGGGAATCGGAACCTGGTGGTACATTCTACTGGGTGTTCTGATGGTGCTGATGGCCCTGCAAACCTGGGAAATATTTAATTTTATTCCGGCAACAAACGCTTTGAGTAAAAGTACTAAACGGGGTTATATCGGGGCATTTCTGGCCGGTATTCTGGGCGGTCTCTTTTCATCCCCCTGTGCGACGCCGGTGCTGATTGTATTGTTGGCGATGGTTGCCAACGAAGGCAATCTGATCTGGGGCATCCTGCTGTTGCTGCTTTATTCGCTTGGGCACAGCATTTTGGTTTTAGCAGCGGGAACATCCATCGGTTTTGTCCAAAAAATTTCGGCCAGTGATCAATATGGAAAGGCCAGCACCATTTTGAAAATCGTGATGGGTGGGATAATTCTTTTACTGGCATTTTATATGTTTTATCTAGGTTTTTAGTACAAGTCTTTCTTTATTATGGGATACATGGTTATTATTTCGATGGATCGGGTAATAAAAAAGTAATGTTTTGTAAATTTACAAAGGAGGAAGCTCATGTTTAGTCGAATCGTTATCGCATCAGAGATGTCGCCAGCGGCTTTTAATATGCTTTATTGTTTGGAAAGAGTGAAAGGGTTGGGGGTAAAAGAGTGCCTGCTAGTACAATGTTTGAGTCCTTATGACTTGGATTCAAAGATTTCATCGTTTTATAAGGCTGTTGTTGAAGAAAATCTCAATGAGCAGAAAGAACTACTGGGAAAAATGGGGTATACGGTCAACACCCGTGTGGCGACCGGGTATATTAAAAACGAAATTAATCGTATTGCTGTAGAAGAGAATTATTCCATGATGGTCGTCGGGGCTCCGGAACACTCGATGGTGGGGGATGTTTTCTTTGGTGGCACTGCCCACGAAGTGATCCTCCATGCCCAGAAGCCGGTGATGTTGATCCGGATCGTCAATGAACCGGAGGCACGCTTAAAACTGATAAAATCCTGCAATTTGATTGAACATATTCTATTCCCCACTGATTTTTCTGAAAATGCTAAAAAAACATTTGCGGTTGTCAAAAAAATGGTAACGGATGGGGTGAAAAAGGTTACGCTGATTCATGTCATCGATAAGGCGGTTGTAGATCCCTATCTTAAAGAAAGTCTCGTAGATTTTATCCGTTTGGATAACACCAGATTACAGGCGATGAAAGTTGAGCTGCAGTCAATGGGAGAGGTAGAAGTCGATGTGCAACTGCCAATCGGATCGCCCGCAGGAGAGATCATCAAAGCAGTTCAGGAACACAATATTTCGATGGTAGTTATGGGCTCGCAAGGGCGGGGCTTCTTAAATGAAGTTTTTTTAGGGAGTGTCAGCCATCAGGTGGCCAGGCATTCATCAGCATCGATGTTATTGATTCCCGCTAATCGGGAATACTAAAACAGTTTAAAGGAGAAATGATATGATTATTAAAGTACTGGGACCAGGTTGTAAAAATTGTAAAAAACTGGAAACGAACACGAGAGAAGCCTTAAAAGAGCTGGGAATTGAAGCAACTATTGAAAAAGTAGAGAGCATGGAGGAAATTATGGCTTATGGGATTATGTCAACACCGGCATTGGTGGTGGATGAACAGGTCAAATTTTCTGGAAAGATACCTTCGGTTAAAGAACTCAAGAAATATTTACAGTCCTAATTAACCTGAGCATGGATATTTATGATCGCTTTTATTCGCCAGATCATATATCTTGGGAAGAAATATGATCTGCTGACAGCCACTGAAGTGGTGGAACATCTTGATGATCCCCTGGATTATTTCAGCTTGTTTGAAAATCTGCTCAAAGATGATGGTGTTTTATCGATCATGACAAAGCCGGGAAATTTTAAATTTCCCGGCTTTGTCTTTTAAGAAGTAAGAAGAAGGATATTATTTTGGATGTTATCGGCTAATTTTTTTACATTAACCTCAATCTGGTCAATGATTGCCATAAATTCTTCATCGCTTTTTCCGGATGGATCTTCCAGTCCCCAGTCTTCAACATGACGGCCGGGCAGGTAGGGGCAGACCACATTGCATCCCATTTTGATGACAATATCAATAGGCGGAAGATCAGTCAGCAATTTGGAATGCTGGGTAGCTTCCATATCAATGTCGTACCGTTCTTTGATCAAACGGACGGCATCCTGATTAATTTGCGGTTTGGTCTCCGTTCCGGCTGAATAGCTTTCGAATACATCACTGGCAAATTTTTTTCCAATCGCTTCGGCCATCTGGCTGCGGCAGGAATTATGGACACAGACAAAGGCAACTTTGGGTTTGTTCATTATTTTCTCCTGTTTTATAAAATCTAAATAGAATCTTTGTAGGTATTAATCAGATCTATGACGTTTTCCCGGATTTTGTAGCGGAGATGGCGGGCTTTTTCAAGCTTTTCTTCCTCGGTACCGGTAAAAGCAGCCGGATCTTCAAAGTTCCAGTCAAGCACATTCCTGGCCAGTGGAAAAACTGGACAACGCTGGCCATTTTCCAGATCACAAACCTTAATAATATAGGAATACAAACGCCCCTCTTTATAATAATCAAATACCGAATTGGTATCGTTTTGACTGAGATCATAACCGACTTCAGCCATCACCTTGACAATTAAGGGATTGATGGTGCCTGGCTCCAGACCGGCACTTTCAGCAATGAAATAGTCTTTCCCCAAATCGTTTAAAAAAGCCTCAGCCATCTGACTTCTGGCAGAATTATGGACACAAACAAAAAGAACTTTAATCATATTTCTGACTCCTTATAACAAAGATTTGGCTATAAGCATATCATAATCAAAAAATACGAACGAGATAAGTTGTGTTAAATTTTATAATTTGATTTAAATTTTTCGTACTATGCAAAACCCCCGACAGGTATATTTGCAATATATACCTGTCGGGGGTTTTCCCGATTGCGCTTTAGTTAACGATCAATAATTACTGCAAAACATGCATAACCGTATTTCCCTAGTAACTTGCAATAATTTTATCAAGGGCTTTCTGGACGTGTTCTATTTCTTCATCAATATCTTCCAGATTGGTATATTTTTCATTGTGTTTGATATCATAATCCGGGGTCATCACAATTTCATCATAGAGTTCGTAGCCCATGTCTTCATAAGCCATCGAGGCACAGGTCGAGGGGCAGCCATTCAGTGAAATATATTTCTCACTGTCACCGGCCGCTTCAACCTCTGCAAGAATGTTCATGCTGACATGGGGAAGGATGGTGATATTTTCCTCATCAATGATTCCAAAATATTGGGCAACGGTTTTTGTCATCATACTGACATTGCAATGCCCGGGACAGGGATAAATCTTAAGTTTCATAATAGTTACCTGCTTTCTTAAGTTCTATTAAAAATCAAGTGTCTCAAAATACTCTGCCACGGTTTGGTCCATGGCGCTTAATAGTCTTGAGATGCCTTTTAGTTTAACGTGATAATGCATTTCAACACCGATTTTTTTGCTTTCCAATATTCCCGCTTCACGGAGAATTTTTAAATGCTGAGAGAGATTTGCCTGGCTGAAATCAAAAGAAAGGTTGAGATCACACACACAACGTGATTCTGTCAGGAGTGATTTTACTATTTGTAAACGGATCGGATGCCCCAGTGCTTTGAAAATTTTTACGGATACATCTTCAGAATTCATGAGTGACCTCTTTTCTATTTGGTAGTGTAATTAAACACGAAAAAATTGATTAAATCAATAACATTATAAGCAACTGCTTATAAAAAAGCAATCTTTATCTTTTGCTCTTGACACCCATAAACGAGAGGCGTATAATGATTTTAACCATAAGGAAATAATTATATTATATAGGAGGTAGAAGATATGAGTCAAGAATTACCAGGTTTTATTATGTGTGTCTGTACCGGAAAATGCCCGGGATTTCAGGCCATGGACATTTGGGATTTTATCAATCAGGTGCGGGTCGAGTTGCCGGTTGAGTACGCCTTTATCCACCCGCAGCTATGCGAGGAAGATGGGGATCGTTTTTTAGCCGATTTTTTAAAAGCCCATCGAAAAGTGATCATTGGAGCCTGTGCGCCAAATATGCAGCGTAAGATGTTTAAAGAGGCCTTTAAAGAAGCCGGACTTAGTATCGAAGAAGATGCTGTGATGCTCGACATCCGCGACATGACCAACGAAAAAGCCTTTGAAGTGGTGGAAAAGAAACTCGAAGAAATGGGATATGAGGTATAGTCATGAGCGAATCAACTTTTATGGGTGTGGAACGGGATCGGATTGATTGGTCTCCTCGAATTGATTTTACAAAATGCAACGATTGTATGGACTGTGTGGAATTTTGCCCCCATCAGGTTTTTGAAGTAGATGAAAACGCCAAACCAAAACTAAAAGTCAAAAACCCTAATAACTGTGTTGTTTTTTGCCGCGCCTGCAGTAAAACCTGTGGACCCGATGCAATTACCTTTCCGGATAAACCAGAAACGACCAAGATGATTAAAGCCATCCGCAAGGCAGAAAAAGAGGCCGCAACCGATGAGTGAGTCTATTTGTGTATTACCTTGTAATGGCTTGGATAAATGTGCCGGCGATCTGTCAAGGCGGGTGGCTCTGGAGTTGGCGCAGTCGGAAGAAGTCGAGCTTATCTGTCCGGTTTTAATAAATCAGAACAAAAGCCGCTACGAAAAAGCTCTGGCAGCCGGTACTTTAACCGTCATTGATGGCTGCAATACCCGCTGTGCCAGTAAATTGGCCGGGGATTTAGAGCTTGCTATCAAAGAAAAAGTTAATGTCAGCGAGGTTGCCAAGGCTCTGGATATCAAGCTGGGGGTCGAAATCCGGGATGATCAGGATACCCAGGCAGTGGTTCGCGCAGTGCTGGAAAAAATAAACAGTTCCGCCGCAGAACAGGCCGAATCGGAATTTATTGAACCGGAATCGATAGAATATAATACCTTTTCCCATGGCAAATTTATTTTCAAGGTGCCAAAGGCCAATTATTTTTTCAACGAAAATGACTGTTGGGTGACGGTGTCAGGAAACATGGCTCGAGTGGGTGTCAGTGATTATGTACAACAGAATTTGTCTGATATTCTCTATGTGGATCCGCCGGAAATTGGCGATGAATTTGAACAATTTGACGATTTAGGCAGCATCGAATCCAGCAAAGCGGTATTTGAAATTATTTCACCGGTCGCTGGGACCGTGGTTGCTGTCAATACCGGTTTAAACGATGCCCCGGAACAGGTCAACGAAAGTCCCTATGAAAAGGGCTGGCTGGTGGAAGTAAGCCTCAGTGATTTTGAAGAAGATCAGGATCTGCTTCACGATTGCCCGGCTTATTTTGAATTTTTACAACGAAAGGTAGCAGAAATCGATGTCTAAGATTAAAGTAATACCCTGCAGCGGGATTGGAAAAGTATTTGGCCTATTGGCCCGGGAGTCGGTGTTGATGGTTACCTCGGAGAAGTGTCCCAATGACACAGAAACGCTCTGTTTAGCTCACGTGGTCACTGGCGATGACGAAGTGGTGGGAAAGATTAAAGGCGAAACCTGCATCACTATGGATGGCTGTGCCAAATATTGTGCCAAGAAGAGTGTCGAAGAAACCGGTGGGATCGTCGTAAAAAGCCATAAGGTACCAGATTTCATGAAAGCCCATCGTGGCGAGGAACATGGCAGCGGAACCGCTCTCACAGACGATGGCTGGAAATATGCCGAAGAACTGGCCGAAATTTTGGTCGAAGACGTCAAAGAAATAAAGGCAGAGGTGAACTAGGATGTTAGGGAATAAAATTGGTGTTATTTCTTGCAGCGGCGAAGAGTGTCTGGGTGGGACAATTTCCCGGCTAGCGGTACGAAAAATGATGGAAGAACTGAAACCCGGGATGGTATCAACCTTATGTTTGCCCTTATTTATTGCCGGTGACGGCGGTGAACGGGAATTTGCCGAAAAATACCCCACTATTGCTGTAGATGGGTGTTCAAAATGCTGCGCTAAACGGGCGATTGAAAAATACAGTAACGCAGTAGCCGGCAGTGTGGATGTGGCCGAGATCATTGGCGCAGCCAAAGCCCTTGAAAAACCCTTGTCTACCCGGAATCTTACTGATGAACATATGGAATATGTGAAGCAAACAGCGGATAAAACCTGTCAGATTTTTGATGAGATTATTGCAAAAAAATAAATTTGCGAAAAACTAATAATAAAAAAGCCAGATCATCGACAGCGAAGATCTGGCTTTTGTGTTGTAGGGGATTCGGTTTTAAGGACTGGACTCAGTCGGTTTCATAACCAAGAAGCTGGAGATGAGCTTCCAGGCTTAAATAATTGGGGGCATATTCTTCTTCTTTCATGAGGGTACACTGGTTCAAGCGACAGGTGCCTAAAATCAATTTAGAAGCAAAGCCCATGCAGGAACCCTGACCGCAGACCTTACAGCCAATTTTCTTGGGCAACAATTTATAAAGCTGAATCGCACTGGGGCGTTCCCGGGTTTCTTCGTTGGGGATGATAGACTCTTTATTTTCCCAGGTCTCATTAATCAGATTATAGATATGATCAATCATTTCATAACACTGAGCTTCATTGGTTAGCTGCGTGCAGGTCAGATTTCGTTCGTGGATATTGATAATATGACTGCCGATCTTATAGGTGAAGGTTTGCGCTGAGGGGATATAAAGTCCGGTTTTAATCACGGTATTGAGATAAGGCATCACTTCAGGAACCGGGTTGCTGAGCTTAGCACGAAATTTAATCCGACCACCACCGGTGGTACAGGGTTTGATGTAAATAAGACTGATGGTTGAGAGGTACATTAGTTATTCTCCTTTAAATAAGATTTTAATCCATTAACCAGGGCATCAATATGAGCTTGCTCATTAAAATAACCGATGCCGATGCGACAAGTTCCTCGGGTAACGGTGCCAATCAGACGATGAGCACTGGGTGCACAATGCAACCCGGAACGGATCATCACCTGGCACTCCTGATCCAGATAAAAAGCGATTTCTTCCGGGACGTGACCTTCAATATTAAATGGAATGACACCAACACTTTTGGAAGAATCCTGGGGGCCGTAAATTTCAATGCCGGGGACCTGACTTAATGCGTTTAGGGCATAGTCCATCAGGGTATCCTCTTTATGTCGGATTGTTTCCAGGCCTTCAGCTTCCAGAAATGCCAGAGCTGCGCCCAGGCCGATAATTCCGCTGACGTTCATGGTACCGGCCTCCAGATGATTGGGATAATAGTCCGGCTGGTATTCATAGGCTGAATCACCGCCGGTACCGCCGGAAATGAGGGGATGAATTTCAGCATCGCAATTTACGATCAAACCGCCAGTACCCATCGGACCTAACAGGCTTTTATGTCCCGTAAAGGCCAAAAGATCAATGTTCTGTGCCTGAACATCAATCGGAATAACCCCAGCAGTCTGAGCAGCGTCCACTAGAAAAAGAATGTTCTTTTCTCGCGCTAAGGCGCCGATCTCACCAATCGGTTGGATGGTCCCCAACACATTGGAGGCATGGGTAAAAACGATGATTTTTGTATATGGAGTGATAGCCGCTTCCACATCTTGGATATCTGTTTCGCCTTGCGCTGTGGCTGGTACCACCGAAATATTAATCCCATGATCGCGCTCCAGAGTTTTTAGGCATCGCCAGACGGCGTTATGTTCCAGGGAGCTGGTGACCACATGATCACCGGGTTTTAAGATCCCCTGGAGAGCCAGATTTAAAGATTCAGTAACTGATGAAGTGAACACCACTGTTTTTGGATCATTATGGTTAAAGAGCTTTGCCAGGCTTTTTCTGGTCTGATAGACAAGCCCATCAGCCAAAATGGCTTTTTCATAGGAGCCGCGACCGGAAGTCCCGCCATTATTGACAATATAATCATAAATTGCTTCCGGAACTGCTAATGGTTTGGGAAAGGTGGTTGCGGCATTATCTAAATAAATATCCATAATACACTCCTTCTATAATCAAATAATAATATGCTTAGTTGTTTCCTTTATCATAGACGCTATTTCTAAATTCGTCAATAAAATTAACAGGTAGAATTTGGGTTGATAAAATTTCTGATGATATGAATCGGATTGGAAAAAGGGTAAAAAAATTACGGTTGACAAATTGGTGCGAAAACGATATCGTATGAACAAAACATCATATGAACATATGGTTATTTGAATTGCGTGAATATAAAACTATCTGATAACTAAAAAGGAGAAGTAATGAAAATTACAATTATTGGTGCTGGCCCGGGCGGTTATGAAGCCGCTATTATGGCAGCTAAACTAGGTGCAGAAGTGACGGTTGTTGAGAAAAAAGAGGTCGGCGGAACCTGCCTTAATATCGGTTGTATTCCGACCAAGGCTTTGCTAGCTTCGGCAGATGTTTTGACAACCTCATTGGAAGCCGAAAAGTTTGGCGTTTTCAATGATCATACGACCGTTGATCTAAAGCAAATTATTGAACGAAAAGATAAGCTGGTTGCTGGTTTAGTTAAGGGAATCGAATTTCTTTTCGAATCAAACGGCATCAATCTGATTCGCGGGATCGGCAAACTAATTGATTCAAAAACGGTCGAAGTGAAGTGTAATGATGGCGGGGTTGAAACACTGGTGAGTGATAAAATATTATTGGCGACCGGTTCAGTCCCCGTCTGTCCAGAAATGTTTCATTATGATGGCGAGAAAGTGATTACCAGTACCGAGGCATTGGCGTTAAAAACGCCGCCTAAATCGATGATTGTTGTTGGGGGTGGCGTCATCGGGTGCGAACTGGGGCAGTTTTTCAGTCATCTGGGAACAAAAATAACGATTGTAGAAATGGCTGATCAAATTTTGAGTTCCGAAGACGAGAGTGTTGCAAAACAATTATTACGACAATTTAAACGGGAAAAAATAAAAGTTTTGACCGCCAATGGTGTTACTGACGTGAAGGTTGAGAACTCCGGAGTGGTGGTAACATTAAAAAATGGCGCAATTTTGGAAGCAGAAATGATGCTACTTTCGATTGGGCGATCCAGCTATTCTAAAGGTCTAAATCTGGAAGAATTAGGAATTAAAGTTGATCTCAAAGGCCAGATTGAAGTCGATGAGACACTGCAAACCAGTGTAAAAGGGATTTATGCCGTAGGGGATCTTATTAATACCCCTTATTTAGCCCATGTCGCCTCTAAGGAAGGCATTATCGCCGCCGAAAATATGTTGGGGAAAAATAAAACCGGCATTCATAAAGCGATCCCCAGATGCGTGTATACAGATCCCCAGGTTGCGGCGGTCGGATTAACCGAAAAAGACGCCCAGCAAAAGGGAATTGTTTATAAAACTGGCAGTTTTGATTTTAGATCGCTGGGAAAAGCCCAAATCATCGGGAAAATTCAGGGACAGGTTAAAATTATTGTGGATGAACAAGATGTCATCATCGGCGCTTCGATTATTGGGCCTGAGGCGACTGATCTTTTGGCAGAGTTAACTATGGCAGTCCACCTTGGGTTAACGGCAGAAGAGCTTGGTGATGTGATCCATCCGCACCCAACGTTGTCCGAAGCCATCATGGAAGCCCTTCATGATATTCATGGGATGTCAATTAATAAAGCTTCTTTACGATTTTAAACGGCAAATTAAGTAAAGAATAAAAAACACTTGACAAAGTCGCATGAATGAGATATCATATGAACATAAAGACATATGAATTTGTGGTCATATAAGAAAGAAGGATTGTCATGTACAGAAATTTCACACCCGATACTATTAATTTAACTAAATATTTATTTTATACCGGCAAAGGCGGCGTTGGTAAAACTTCCACCGCCTGTGCAACGGCAGTGAGCCTTGCCGATCAGGGGAAGAAAGTATTCCTTGTCAGCACGGATCCGGCTTCAAATTTACAGGATGTATTTGAAACAGCATTAACCGGACAAGGCGTCCCCATTAAAAACGTGCCTAATTTAATGGTAGCCAACCTGGATCCCATCGAGGCCGCAGAAGAATATAAGGAATCTGTGGTCGGACCTTATCGAGGAAAATTACCGGACGTGGCGATTGCTAGTATGGAAGAACAACTGGCGGGATCCTGTACCGTTGAGATTGCCGCATTTAACGAATTTTCTCGATTTATCACCGATGAAAAAATGAACAAAGAATATGATTATATCATCTTTGATACTGCCCCCACCGGCCATACTCTGAGAATGCTGCAATTACCTTCAGCCTGGGACAGCTTTATTGATGACAGTACCCATGGGGCTTCCTGTTTGGGGCAGTTATCTGGTCTGACCGAACAAAAGAAAATGTATGAAAAAGCCGTACAAACCCTATCTGATGGCGATAAGACAACGTTGATTCTAGTTTCACGACCAGAACCATCGCCACTGGCAGAAGCAGCCAGAGCATCTAAGGAATTAAAGGAAATTGGTGTTGAAAATCAAATTCTGATTATCAACGGGGCTCTGGAGAATTTTGATGAAACAGATGAAATTGCCACAGCTTTCTATAACAAACAAAAAGATGCTGTCAAAAAAATTCCCAACAGCTTAAAGACTCTGGACATTTATACCCTGCCACTGCGCGCCTACAACGTTGCTGGGGTAGACAATATTCGCCGCTTATTTATTGAAGATGATGTGATTGAAGTGGAAAAAGTTAAGGAAATCAGTGACTTGCCAGGGTTGGAAAAACTGGTTAAAGATATGTATGATTCAAATAAAAAAGTAATTTTCACCATGGGTAAAGGTGGCGTTGGTAAAACCACCATTGCAGCAGCTATTGCACTGGGCTTATCAAAGATGGGCAAGAAGGTTTACCTGACCACCACCGATCCAGCTGGTCATCTGAGTGCATCAACCATGGGTGGTGAAAACATCATCGTCAGTAATATTGATGAAGCCGAAGAACTGCAAAAATATCGGGATGAAGTCATCGGGAAAGCGAAAGCAGCCAACATGAGTCAAGATGACATAGATTATATTATTGAAGATTTGGAATCCCCCTGCACCCAGGAAATTGCCGTATTTAGAGCCTTTGCCGAACAGGTTGAAAAAGCCGAAGATGGGGTGGTTGTGATCGATACCGCACCAACTGGTCATACCTTGCTGTTGCTTAACTCAACTGAGAGCTATCACAAAGAAATGGAAAGATCCAATGCGGATATTCCCGATTCAGTCGTTAATCTCTTGCCGCGTTTGCAAAATCAGGCGGAAACTGAAGTTGTCATTGTAGCGTTGCCAGAAGCAACACCGGTATTTGAAGCACTCCGTTTAGAAGCAGATTTAAAACGTGCTGGCATTATGAATAAATGGTGGGTAATGAACGCCAGCCTATTAGCTACCGATACCAAGGATTCGTTCTTACGGGCAAGAGCCAATAATGAAGAAAAATGGATTAAACGAATCGCTGAAGATACTAAGGGAAACTATGTGGTTATTCCCTGGAAAAAATAAACAAGTCTGTTTCGGCAGATTAAGAAGAACCAGGTAATTAATTAAAAAATAAAAACGATGAGGAGAAACAAAATGATTATTACAGATGAAGCAAAAGTGGTATTAGAAGAAATGTTGAAAGAAAACGGTCAAGATGCACTTCAGGCATCCCTGCAACAGGGTTGTTGTGGAACCTCCCTCTACTTTACATTTACTAATAAAAAAGCGGATGATCAACCGGTAATTGTAAATGGCATTAATGTGCTGATGGAAGGCGAAGCAGTGCTCAAAACAAGTACGGTTACATTAAAAACCGATGATGACGGCAAGTTGGTTGTTGAGGATTCTGCTCAGGCATCGGGTTGTTGTTAATAAAAATCATTGAGTGAGAATGAAATGGTTTTACTGAAAAGTCATTTTATTAAGAAGAGAAAAGATGGTTGGTGAAAGAAAAATGCCTGCCAGAAATGGCAGGCATTTTAAAATCTTGCTATTTAAACTTAATCGCTTTCATCTGGGTGACAAAAAAATAATCGCCAGCGGAAGAAACCATCTCAGACCAGGTTTTATATTTACTGTTTTTCATAACCAGGGAATCAAGCTCAGCTTCGGGTATGGCTTGGAATTCGTCCTCTGTAGCAGCTGAAAAACCGCCGGAATTCAGGAATAATTCGAAATCATCAAAACTGGTGTATTTTTTAATAAAGGAACGGGTAAGATAGTTTTTTATAATGTTGAATTCACCTTTTGATGAATTTTCTAAGCGCTCACCAGATGAATGTTCGGTTTTTTTAAGATCATTTTCTTCTAATAACATAACAAGTACCTCCTTGGAAATTTCAGCAGTTGGCTGTTACTTGCATTATTACAAATTAATCATAATAAAGCAAGTTATTTCTTTAAAATAGCAAAGAAAGAACTATGATGTTTATTGGCATCGATTGATAGATAACGCAGAAACTTGACAAGCTAGCAGAAATGGCTTAACATATGAATGGACAGATATATGAAGGGCTGTTCATAATAACTTAGATCTAAAAAATTTAGAAAAAACGAAATGGAGAATAAGATATGAGTAAAGTAGAAATTTATGAGCCAGCAATGTGCTGTTCCACTGGTGTTTGCGGACCAGGGGTTGATCAGGAACTTTTAAGAGTGTCAACTTTTTTAAATGAACTGGCGGGAGAAGGCCGAAAAATCATCCGGTACAATCTTTCCAGCGATCCGATGGCATTTGTTACAAATAAAGAAGTCAATGATACCATTGCCAACGAAGGAACAGAAGCCCTGCCAATCACCGTTGTGGACGGTGAGATTAGACAAAAGGGTTCTTATCCATCTAATGCAAGTTTTGCCGAATGGACAGGAATGACAAGAGAAGATATTCTCAAGATGGTTCTTAAAACACAAAAATCATCTTCAAATGGTGGTGGTTGTTCTTGTGGCAGTGGTTGTTGTTAAGATTTAAGCAATACTAAAGACGTTGAATGCGTCTTTAGTATTTTTTTATAAGGTTTTGGCAAAGAATTCTATTGACTTATTGAAAAACATATACAATTGCATTGCGAATCGATACTTTTTCGAGTACACTTAAGACAATCAATCTTCTCGAATGCTGATAATATTAGATGAAGCATCATTAAAAAGGTTTAAGTCCGGTTAAAATGGATATAAAATAACTTAAAAGGAAAGAGATGATGCTCCTAAGGCATGATCAGGTGGATTGAATTGGGAAAGAAAAACAGAACTGAGAGCAGGAAGTCATGTTAGAATTTGCAATCCTTGGTTTTTTATTGAACCGGGATATGACCGGCTATGATATCAAGCAAATGATGGTAATGCGAACCTCTAATTTTATTGATGCCAGTTTTGGTAGTATCTATCCGATGCTGAAACGACTGGAAAAGGTGGGGCTGATTACTTTTGCAGAAATTGTTGAAGGTAACCGGTTCAAAAAAATGTATACCATTACGCCCAAGGGTCGGGAACATTTTATCGAATGGCTGCAAACGCCCTGCACATTTTCCCCTTTCAATCTAGAATTTCTGGCTAAACTGTTTTTTTATAAGCATTTAAAGAAAAATGATGCGATCCTTAATATCGAGCTTTTCAGAGGAACGGTGCAGGACGCCATGGAAAAGCTGTCAGAAATTGAAAGGACTACCTGTGATGGGATGGATCCCTTTGAATACGCCAGTCTTCAGTTTGGCAGAACCTACTACGAGATGGTTTTAAACTGGCACGAAAAACTCATAGATGACTTGAAACGTAATTCGTTGGAATAGTACATGTAAAAATAAACCGCACATCTTTTCAGATGTGCGGTTTTTTAGAGTTCATTATTATTTTCTGACATAATCCGAAAAAAAATATCGGCGATTTCTGGATCAAATTGGGTGTATTTACCAGCATTTATTTCCTCAATAGCTGTTTCCGCAGTCAAGGGTTCTTTGTAAGGGCGACCATAGGTCATGGCGTCATAGGCGTCGGCAACGGCGATGATTCGGGCTGCTAAGGGGATTTCTTCTCCCACTAAGCCTTTGGGATAACCTTTGCCGTCATACCGTTCGTGATGGACAAGAATGATATTAGCCAGCGGGGCGTAATCATTGAGGGAACTTAAGATGCTGTAACTGATTTCCGGGTGTCGTCGGATTTCCAGCCATTCAAAATCACTGAGTTCGTCCGCCTTATCCAGAATCTCGTTACCAATGGCTATTTTTCCGATATCATGCAGGGCACCAGCAGTCTTTAGCTCATTGATTTCTTCCTTGGTCATTCCCATCGCAGCACCGATCAGGCCGCTGATCCTACTCACCCGTTCGGAGTGTTCCTGCTCGCGGGGAAGCTTTTCGTAGAGGGTCTTCATAATAAACTGGATCGCCTCGTTTCGGGTGCTGTTGCGTTCAGAAATTTTGTACTGATACATCTTATTCTCGGCAGCCTTGAACACCTCAGCAATTTCCTCATCGGCAGTGGTTTTTACACCCCAGCCACTGGAAATAGAGACCTGACCTGCTTCTAAATGTTCGTGGTTTAGAGCGGTATTAATCCGTTTTGCCAATTCCTTGGCCTCCTGGATCTCAGTTTGGGGGAGCAGAATCACAAATTCATCACCGCCGATGCGGGCGATAATATCATCGCTCCGGCTGAGCTCCTGCATGGTCTGGGCAACCTTTTTTAACAATCGATCCCCGGCCATGTGTCCGAAGGCATCATTGGTCAGTTTTAATCCGTTGACGTCAAAAATAAGCAGGGATAAGGGCAGGTTTCTTGGGGTGTTCAACCGTTTCAGTTCCTCATCGAAATAGCGGCGGTTGTATAGACCAGTGAGGTGATCGTGGAAGCTCAGGTATTCAATTTGTTCCTGCTTTTCCTTCTTATCTGTAAAATCCCGGAAGACAATCACAACCCCGGTAATATGACCATCAGGATCTCTGATCGGGGCAGCGCTGTCTTCAACAGGGATCGCTTGGCCGTTTTTGGAAAGCAGAATGGTGTGATTGTTCAGTTCAGTGATTGCGCCAGTCTCCAGTACCCGACTAGCCGGATTTTCGCAGCTTTCCCCAGTATATTCATCAACCAGACGGAGAACCTGATCCAGCGGTAAACCGTAAGCCTCCTGCTGGCACCATTCGGTCAGATTTTCGGCGACCTTGTTAATGAGGGTGATACAGCCCCGGGCATCGGTCGAAATGACACCGTCACCAATCGATAACAAGGTGGTTCGTAAGCGCTCTTTTTCGATAAAAAGGGACTTCTCCATGCGTTTGCGTTGGCTGATATCGTGGATACTGATCACAAATCTAGGTGATTCGTTATCCTTGAGATAAAAAATCTCGGCCAAAAACCATCGTTCATCGGCAGGTAGCGGAGACTTATACTCAAAATCCTGCTTTTCTCCGGTTGCATAAGCGGTTTTATAAACTAAAAGCATTTCGTCAGCTATATCTTTCGAAAAAACATCGGCAATATGACTTCCGATGATAATATCTTTTGGAATAAAAAGGGTAGCTTCATCATGCACGATAACATTGGTGAAATGATAATCGGAACTGACTTCAAAGACAATATCATGGAGAGTCGTAAGTAGCAGATTTTTCTCAGACAGATCCTGTTTTTCCCTGGTTATATCATGAAATAGGGTAATAAAATAATTGGTTTCAGGAGAATAGACTTGTACCCGATACCAGCGGTTTAGAAATTGCGAATATTGTTCAAGTTCACCAGTTGTATTATTAAGGGCAATTTCACCATAGAAATTGATCCAGTCAAATCCAGAACCCCCAATTCCAGGAAAAATTTCTGTAAATTTTTTTCCGATGATTTCCGCGCCGATCAGACCGGTTGCTGTTTCAAAGGCTTGATTGACCTCGAGATATTCATAATCCACAGGAACACCATGGGAATCACAAATAATTCGATGATAAGCATAGCCTACATGGAGATTTTTGATGATTTCATGATAAAAAATATTTGTCATTATTCCCGCCCTCCTTTGCACAAAAATCATGGTTTTCCTTTTATTTTTAAAATGCATATGTTTGATCTGGTGTTTTAATGAATAAAATCTTTGCTGTTATATTACTACTATTATGCATAATTTTAATAAGGAATACAATGATTTATTTGCGAAACATGAATGTATGAGAAACGAAAAATAATACCCTTTATACTTTCAGATCGGCTGGTTTTAGTTAGCGGATTTTAAGTGTTTTTCCACCGTTTTAAAGTGGGGAAAAAGGTCTCCATCTCTTTCCTTGCTTCATATTCGTCAATTCCCGGTTTTTCTTTTAAGAGATAGGGAATACTGACTTCGATCATGCGTTCTTTGGTGATTTTAGTTGTGAATTCACCATTCTTATAACAATCGTCACAATAGTCTCTGCTTTTGGCACCGTTTTTTTCAGTTCCATAGAGTTCATCAGTTTGACCCATGGGTTTTCCGCAGCTCTGACACAGTTTTTCATTCATCGTGCATCTCCTATTCATTGTTTCAAAATAAAGGGTTCAAAATTGAGGTTAAAAATTTGGTATGCGTTTTTTCGGTGAATTCATTATATCAGAATGTTAGTGCTGATGAAAGTGCAACGGAAAATCGATGTTTCTTAGGATAAAATTATAAAATAAAAGTATATTATAGTATAAAGAGTTGTACTTAAATATAAAATTAAGTGTTGAAAAAATAAAAAACGGTGTAATAACAAAGTAAATAGCATAAAAACAACGATTACAATAAGCGAAAAATAGTATAATATTGAAAATATACTAAAAACGGTTGACAGACTTAATGAATACGAGTACAATTAAATTGAAAATAGAAGATAAATTACAATATTGCTTACGTTTTCGTCACAAATCCTCAGAGTTCTGTTGAATGAGTTGCTGCTCAGATTTAAATAAGGTAATCGAGATGCTGATTGTCAGGCTCGCAGCACTTCGCAATTACTTAAGATTATATATTTAAGGAGATTGATAAAGATGATTATTATCGGAGAAAAAATTAATGGTGCGATTCCTTCCACAGCGAAAGCAATCGCCGCCAAAGATGGCGATTTTATCAAAAATCTGGCCAAGATTCAAACCGAAGCCGGCGTTGATTACATTGATGTCTGTGCTTCAGTCGATGACGACATTGAACTGGAAACCATGAAATGGTTGATTGATCTGGTTCAGGAAGTCACCGAAACCCCCATTGCGGTGGACAGCCCCAATGTTTATACCTGTATCGAATCGATGAAATACTGTAACAAACCTGGTTTGTTTAACTCCGTGTCGCTAGAAGGCGATAAGATTGACGCCGCCTTTAAAGCCATTGCCGATACCAAATGGGAATGCGTAGCGCTGTTAAACAGTGATAAAGGAATTCCTAAAACAGCTAAAGACCGTCTGGATGTGTTTGCCGATTTAATGACCAAGGTCAAAGAATATGGCATTGATCCATCAAGAATGCACATTGATCCATTGGTTGAAATGCTCTGTACTTCCGAAGATGGGATTGCCATGGTCATCGAAGTGATCCGCAGCATTAAAGAACAATATCCGACTATCCATGTCACCGGTGCCGTCAGCAATATTTCCTTCAACCTGCCAGCCCGAAAAATGGTCAACATGGGATTTACCGTTCTGGCCATGAATGCCGGTCTGGACAGTGCTATCTTAGACCCAACCAACGGCGATTTAATGGGTATCATCTTTGCCACTGAAGCTTTGTTAGGTGAAGACGACTACTGTATGGAATATATTGTCGCTTATCGTGAAGGAATTTTTGGTCAAATGAAATAAACAAAGGTATATGGAAAATAGTAAGATTAGGAGGAGAAATTAAAATGCTGACAAAAAGACAAAATCTTGTGGAGGTCATGAAGGGTGGAAACCCAGATCGCTTTGTAAAACAATATGAAGCCTTTGCGATGATGATGAAAACTCCGATCACACGAATCAAGCCACCAGTAGGTGGAGAAATTGTAAATGAATGGGGTGTCACCATCCGCTGGCCTGAAGGACAATTAGGTGCTTTCCCCGTACATGACGAAGAACACATTGTGATTAAAGATATTACGAAATGGCAGGACTATGTAAAAGCGCCTTCTGTTGAACAACCAGCCGAAAAATGGGCGGTTGCCATCGCTGAAGCTGAGGCAGTTGACCGAAAGGATCAATATGTGACCGTTTTTGTGGCACCAGGTATCTTTGAACAGGTTCATTATCTGCTGAGTATGGAAGAAGCACTGATGGCATTCTACGAAGAGCCAGAAGCGATGCATGAGCTCATTGATTATATTGTCGATTTTGAACTCAAATTGGCAAAAGAGTTTATTGATCATTTACACCCGGATGCACTTTTCCATCATGATGACTGGGGTAGCCAGATTAATTCATTCATTTCTCCGGCCATGTTTAAAGAATTCTTTGAACCGGCTTACAAGAAAATTTACGGATATTATAAAGATAACGGCGTAGAACTGGTCATTCATCATAGTGACAGCTATGCAGCTAACCTGGTTCCATCGATGATTGAAATGGGGATTGACATCTGGCAGGGGGTTATGACCACCAATCATGTACCTGAGCTCATCAAACAATACGGCGGAAAAATTACATTCATGGGTGATATTGACAGCGGCGTTATTGATTTCCCGGGCTGGACTCAGGAAAACATTGCTGAAAAAGTAGAAACGGCGTGCCGACGATGCGGAAAACTATATTTCATACCTGGTGCCAGCCAGGGGTTGAATGTCAGTTCATTCCCCGGTGTTTATGAAGCAACGGATGAAGAGATTGATAAAATGACAAAAGAAATGTTTTAATTTAAAAAGGAGGTTTCACCCGGTTTTTAATCTGGGTTGAAACCTCCTTTTTCGATGGAAACAATAATTCCTAAAGAAACTTAATTTGATTGCAGTCAATGGTTTTGGCGATTTGAATACCTTTAAAAAGAAGGGTAGTGACAGAATGCTGGTCAATGCCAAGTAATCGGGGAAGAATACCGTTGAGCAAAAAGACCAATTCATCAATAGAATCATTAAGGGGCTTTTCAAAATAGTTTAGAAAATACTCGCGTCGTCCCCCAAAATCGATGAAAAGGAAGTTATCGAATTCTCTTTCGCTAACGACCAGATTGTATTCTTGAATATAACCAAGGTAGGTGTTGCGGATGAAATCACCGGCAATTCGATAGTTAGATGCTTTTTTGAGAATTTCATAGTAAAAGCGGCGATTACTTTCATTGTTGAGAATCAAATCAAAGTAAATATAACTCAATGCCGCATGGCGAAGGATGGGATTTTCAAATCCATCGATTGATAGTGCATTCAGACAGTTGCCAATTTGCTGATAATAATCCGAATATATTTCGTGGACAATATTATCTTTTGTTTTGAAATAATAGGTAAAAAGACCGATGGGTGTATCTGCTCGCATGACTATATCTTTTATCTTGGTATTTTCATAACCATGTTCATAAAAGCACTTTTTCGAAATTTCATAAAGATGGTTTCTTGTCTGGATACCTTTTTCGTACATTATACGCTCCTTGAGTTTTATCGATTAGATCTGCTTATATCCTATCACATTTCAGTCAAGATTTAAATCTTAAAAATTATAAAAAAGATTAATTTTATGAATTTAATCTATGTATAAAGATTTCAAACAAATTCGTTGATTTATTGAAGGATGACATCAATTTCGGTTGACAATATGAAAAATATGTAATATATTACCTTTTGAAGAAGTGTTCGTTTTTGGCACCCTGTGTGCCAAAAATGGAGGAAAGAGGGCGATAATGATTACCATATTATCAGATCACACCAGACAAGAAGTCGGCGAAAGACTTGATGCAAAATTACGGGAGCGGAAAATAGATACTGATCTTATTTCCTTGGCAGACTTGAACGTAGATCCTTGTTATAGTTGCGGCGGTTGTACCGATAAAACCTATGGACAGTGTATCCATCGGGATGATGCTGATATTATTTTGCCAAAACTGATGAGAACCGATGTGCTGGTCATGGTTACCCCGGTTAAATGGGGAAGCTATTCATTTAAAACGAAACGTGTTTTTGATAAATGTGCCATTATCGGAGATCGGCATTATTATTGTAAAAAAGGGGAATTGGTCAAAGGGAAAATTGGTCGGGTCCACACCTTTGTGGCGATCGGGGTGAAGGATCAATGGAAGAATGATGAAAAGGATGCTTTTAAAAATCTGGTTGCGGAAAATATCAAGATTATGAACATCAAGGGCAGCGTGCATCTGGTTGATGACAGCAACATCAGCGCTTGCCTTGAATCGGTAACGGAGGATTTAAGTCAATGAAAAAAGCAGTTATTTTAAATTTAAGCCCCCGAAAAACTGGGACAAGCATGATGCTGGCCAATCGTTGCAGGGAATTTTTATCCACCCGGGATTATCTGGTGGAAATCCTGCATTTATATCCAAATTTGAAAGACCTAAGCCCGTTATTGACAGCGATCAATGAAGCTGAATCAATCATTATGGTTGGTCCCAGCTACATTGATACCTATCCGGCAGATACGTTTTATTTATTGGAAGAGCTTGAAAAAAACCGGGACATTCTCCATGGACAAGATCTTTATGGCATCATACAGGGCGGTATGCCCTATGTTCATACCCATGAATCAGGTCTGAAAATGCTGGAATTATTTGCTGGAGAGAATGAGCTCAGCTACAAAGGGGGATTTGTGATCGGCATGGGGGCAATGCTAAATGGCCAACCTTTGGATAAGCTCTTGAATGGAAAAAAAGCTGCGAGCGGGTTTGAACAATTTTTGAAAAATGTGGCAAAGCAAGAAAGTTCACCTCCTTCCCTATATTATCAGGCCCAGTTAAAAATTCCTGGACTGGCTTATTGGTTTATGGCAACACTCATGAACCGCAAAATTGACAAAGACCGAAGGGAAAAGGGGATTGGGGATCAGGCAAAAAGCCCCTATGATAATTTGGAGATTAATTAACAAATTAAAAAGCAGGTGGATTGGCTGGAAATGATAAAAAAATAGTATTGTGCATTTTTATCAGAAATAAGGGTAAAAAGTTAAAAGACAAAGTAAAAGTCATCAGCTTGAGGAATTTATTTAGGAGGTGGATTCATGGATCAGGAAAAACCGAATCAAAACCCAGGATTTGCAAAAGATGCATCAGCGGATTTGAGGCGAGAAAAGCCCGTGCTTTTCAAACACAAAAAAGGTTGGCTTTACGGTATGGCTGTTATTTTATGCTGTCTGGTTATGATTGTGGCAGGGGGCTGTTTTAGCAGAGCGACTCAGGAAAGCAGTAAAACGGCTGCTGATGAATCCATGGTTACTGATCAGGCAACTGGTGAGACAGCAAATGCTGTGCCGTTACCCGAGGCTACGGCAAATGCAGGTGTTCCCTTTGATGCATCCAAAATTATTTATTCAGGAAATATTAGCCTGAATACCGAAGATTATCAGAATACCTTTGAAAAAATCAGCAGTTATGCTGTGGAACTAGGTGGATTTGTTCAGGATTCGGGATCAAATTATGCATCGGAACAGGCGGGTGTTCAGGCCAATTCCGGTTATCTTACCATTCGGGTGCCATCAGCGAAATTTTCAGAAGCAATGACGCAGATCCAGACATGGGGCAGTCCTATCAGTGCCAATGTCAGCAGTACCAATATTTCGCAACAGTATGAGGATGTTCAGGCGCAGCTTAACAATCTGAAAATTGAAGAGGGACGGTTGTTGGAATACTTAAAACAGGCGACCAATATTACCGACATGCTGGCCATCGAAAGTGAGTTGAACCGGGTTCGAACAGAAATTGACAGCCTGACGACCACCACTAAAAACTGGGATACTGAAATGGCCTACTCAACGATTTACGTGTCCGTGTATGAAAAGAGATTATCATCAACTGCGGTCGATTCACCATTTTCAGAAATATTTGCGAAAATTGGCGAAGGTTTTGTAACCTCAATAAATCTTTTACTCTATATCATTGCATTTCTGGTTGTTTTGGTTTTCAGGCTGATACCATTTGCCGCGATAGCTGGCTTGGGGTTCTTTATATTTATAAAGATCAGAAAGAAAAATAAAGATAGAAAGATCAAAAGCAGGAAAACAGAAACTGATCAAATGAAAGACGAAAATACAGAAAATAAAATCTAAGGAGGAAAGACAATGTTTTGTGAAAACTGTGGCAAACAAATTCCCGATGATTCAGTATTTTGTACACATTGCGGGGCTAAACAGTTGAAAACAGTGGCACCGCCGCAAACCGTGAACCGTGTTCAACAGCCCCAACCAGTTAGGCCGAGTTCGCCTCAACCACCAGCTCAAGTAACTGGGGGAGTAGATCTGATTACGATGGGTCAGTATCTGATTATGTTTTTAATCATGTGTATCCCTATTGCCGGTATTGTAATGCTCTTTATCTGGGGTTTCGGTAGCGAAACGGGTCCCAATAAAAAGAATTTTGCTCGGGCTTACCTGGTGATGATGGCAATTGCCATCGGCGTGGGGATTCTGATCAGCATTGTAATGGGCGCAATTATAGCTTCCGTTATGAGTTCCATGTATTATTATTAATCAATAATTAAAAAAAGATGCCCACGGATGCATTTTGTGCGGTGTTGATAACGGTTATCTGATCTGATACAACAAAGTAACTGCTCAAATAAAAAGCATATGTTCGATATACGAACGGTCAAAAAACAATTAATGTTCAAATAAAAAGCAATCATTAACAATGCTTTTTATGGAAAGCCCTGAAAATGGGCTTTTTTTTATTTGGCACGTTTATTGCTATATACTACAACCATCATTAGTAACGCAGTGAAAATGATACAGATCAAGCTAATGGAGGAAACAATATGAAGGTAGTACCTGTTCGTGAATCAGTGGGTATGTTCCTGGCACATGATATGACCCAGATCATCCCTGGGGAGTTTAAAGGAGCAGCATTTAAGAAGGGGCATATTGTGCAGGAAGAAGACATTCCCCGATTATTGAACATGGGAAAAGAACACATCGCCATTATTGAATTTAATGATGGAACAATCCATGAAGACGACGCAGCGCTCAGATTGGGACAGGCAGCCTCGGGAACCGGAGTTGAATACGTTGGTACATCCGAAGGAAAAGTGACAATGACTGCGACTCAATCAGGACTGCTTAAAATAAATGTGCCGGTTCTTCAGGAGATCAACGAATTGGGCGAAATGATGATGGCCACCCTTCATACCGATACCATGGTAACAAAGGGAACCCTCGTCGGCGCTACCCGGATCATCCCGCTTTCCATTGAAAATGAAAAACTGATTAAGATGGAAGAATTGTGCGCAAGAAGTAAACCAATTGTCGAAGTACTGCCGTTGAGAAAATTCAAAGTTGGGGTTGTAACGACTGGCAATGAAATTTTTTATGGCCGGATCGAAGACAAGTTTGGAGATGTGATTAGAGAGAAATTTGCAGAACTTGGTTCTGAAGTATTTAAACAGGTTTTTTCTCGGGATGACTCGGACATGATTGCTAAGTGCATCCTCGGTTTAATAGAAGAAGGGGCAGACATTGTCACCGTAACCGGCGGAATGTCTGTCGATCCGGATGATGTAACACCGGAAGGGATTGGGAAAACAGGAGCCAAGTTTGTCTCCTATGGAGCACCCACTTTGCCTGGTGCCATGTTTTTACTTTCATATCGGGATGATATTCCGGTGCTGGGATTACCCGGTTGCATTATGTACAGCCACCGAACCGTATTTGATTTAGTGGTACCAAAGTTGATGGTCGGCGAAAGATTAACCCCCAAAGACATATCCAAACTGGGACACGGAGGACTATGCTCCACCTGTCCGGAATGTCATTATCCCAATTGCGGATTTGGAAAAGGTTGATTTTTGCATCCATATAGAGTAATTAGTTTTTAATATTTTAAGGAGGATTTCACGTGGAAAAAAAGACATTGTTCATTAACGGGATTCAAAGGACGGTAATTGTTGATCCGGATACAACCCTGGCAAATGTAATCAGAAAACAACAGGGGTTAACTGGAACGAAGGTAGGGTGCGGTAAAGCGGAATGTGGAGCCTGTTCAGTTATTTTAAATGGTAAGGTTGTCCGATCATGTGTCACCAAAATGAAACGGGTTGCTGATGAATCTGAAATTCTCACCATAGAAGGCGTCGGAACACACGATAACCTCCATCCTTTACAATTGGCATGGATGGTTAATGGGGCAGCTCAGTGTGGTTTCTGCTCACCAGGTTTTATCGTTTCGGCTAAAGCATTGTTAGAAGAAAATGCCAGTCCAACCCGAGAAGAAGTACGCGCCTGGTTCCAGAAACATCGTAACCTTTGTCGTTGTACCGGCTATATTCCCATCGTTGATGCGGTTATGGATGCGGCCAAACTAATGCGCGGCGAAGTCAAAAAAGAAGATCTGTGGTTCCAGCTAAAAGAAGGCGATTCCCTGATTGGATCAAAATATGTTCGACCATCCGCTCTGGCAAAAGTTACCGGAACTTGGGATTTTGGTGCCGATTTAGGCTTGAAAATGCCTGAAAACACCTTGCATATTAAACTGGTTCAGGCTCAGGTTTCTCATGCGAATATTATTTCCATTGATACTGCTGAAGCTGAAAAAATGGAAGGCGTATTTAAAGTTATCACGTGGAAAGATGTCCCTGGAACCAACCGCATTAATGGTTTGGCCTTCCCAACGAACTTAGGTGATGGCCTGGAAAGACCAATATTAAATGACAAAAAAATCTTCCAATTTGGGGATGCTTTAGCCATGGTATTGGCGGATACACCTGAACAGGCAGAAGCAGCAGCGGCAAAAGTTGTTGTTGAAATCGAAGAGCTGCTTCCTTACATGAGTGCACCGGCAGCGATGGCTGATGATGCTATTGAAATTCACCCGGGAACGCCAAATATTTATTTCCAGACAAATATCGTTAAAGGTGATGATCCTGCTCCATTAATGGAAACTCTGCCTAATATCATTGAAGATGACTTCTATGTTGGCCGTCAACCACATTTACCATTAGAGCCAGACGTCGGAT
This sequence comes from Acetobacterium sp., assembly GCF_030652775.1. Lineage (GTDB taxonomy): Bacteria > Bacillota > Clostridia > Eubacteriales > Eubacteriaceae > Acetobacterium. Next base: position 50,406 of record NZ_JAUSPS010000074.1, read on the forward strand.
TTGCTTACTTCGATGAAGAAGATAACCTGATGGTTCATTCCAAGAGTATTGCCCTTCATTTCCATCAGTTAATGACCGCTGAAGCCATTGGGGTGGATCCTACTAAGTATTTCATTGCACAAAATCCTACCGGTGGAACATTCGGTTATAAATTCAGCCCAACCATCGAAGGTTTATTAGGTGTAGCTGCTATGGTTTCAAAAAGACCTGTTTATCTCGAATTCAATATGTTCCAACAAATCACCTACACCGGAAAACGTTCACCATTCTTTATGAATGTAAAATTCGGGGCAGATGAAAATGGAATCATCAAAGCGATGGAATCAGACTGGTCAGTTGATCATGGTCCATACTGCGAATTCGGTGATCTGGTAACCACTCGTGGATCACAATTTATCGGTGCCGGCTACAATATTCCCAATATCCGTGGTGAAGGCCGAACCGTTGCCACCAACCATGCCTGGGGTTCAGCATTCAGAGGCTACGGCTCACCACAGAGTCTGTTCTCATCAGAAGTATTGATTGACATGCTGGCAGACCAAATGGGCGAAGATCCATTGGAACTGCGGTATAAAAATGTTTACCGTGAAGGCGACTTAACACCAAACGGATGTCCGCCAGATGTTATTGCCTTACCCCAGGAACTTGACACCATGAGACCAATCTATCAGGCGGCCAAAGCAAAGGCTGAAGCTAAGAATAAAGAAGGCGGTACAACTAAATATGGCGTGGGTATCTCACTGAACATTTATAGTTGTGGGCTTGACGGTCCAGACTCATCAGAAGTTTGGGTTGAATTATCCCCCAAAGGTGTTACCGTCGGAAACTCTTGGGAAGATCATGGTCAGGGCGCTGATATGGGCACATTGACCTTTGCTCACGAAAGCTTAAAACCATTGGGAATCAAACCAGAACAAATTAAATTGGTTATGAATGATATGAAATTCACACCTAACAGTGGACCTTCAGGTGGTAGCCGAAATAATGTATTAACAGGGAATGCCATTAAAGTCGGTTGTGAAAATTTAATTGCAGCCATGAAAAAGGCCGATGGAACCTACAGAACCTATGATGAAATGGTTGCTGAAGGGCTGCCATTAAGATACGCAGGCATCTGGACAGCTCCTTGTACAGCTCCTGGTGTAGATACAAGTCAGGGGAACCCATTCCCAACCTACATGTACGGTGTTCTTTTATCCGAAGTTGCGGTTGACACAACCACCGGAAAAACTAATGTAGATAAACTGACCCTTGTATCGGACTGCGGCGTTATCACCAATAAACTGGTTCTTGAAGGACAGTTATGGGGTGGTTTGACCCAGGGGATTGGTTTAGCCTTAAGCGAAGATTTCGAAGATCTGAAAAAACATACAACTCTGACCGGTTGCGGTATTCCTCAAATTAAAGATGTTCCCGATGAGATTGTCTTGATTCATCAGGAAACACCGCGTCCATTAGGACCATTTGGAGCTTCTGGCGCCGGCGAAATGCCATTGTCAGCACCACACGCATCGATTATAAATGCGATTTTCAACGCCTGTGGCGTTCGCATTAAGCATTTACCAGCGTATCCAGAAAAAGTACTTGAAGGTTTAGAAGCCTTAAAATAAGCAAACCAAGTCTCATTACCAAAGGAATTGAAAGCTTCTAAGCTTTCAATTCCTATTTTACATTAACCGGTAGTGTTGGCGTACACTGGACTTTGGTGTTTGTTTCTATGATACAATTGGATGAGATTACTCGCTTAGTATTAACGAAAGGATCACATGATTTGCGATCAGTTTCATACTCATTAATAATAAATTGTATATAGAAACAGACATCAGAACGAGTCAAGGTGACGATGTTTAGTTACTGCAATGGACTGAAAAATAAAAAGAGTTAGGAGACCAACTATGAATTTAGATAAATTATTGGAAACCGGGGATCGCTGTATTCATAAGGAACCCCCAACCTGTACAGCCCAGTGTCCAGTTCATCTGGAAATCATCGACTTTTTATCAGAAATAGAAAAAGGGAATTTTCAGAATGCTTATAAGCTGATGGAAAAGAAAATGCCTTTTCATAATATTATCGGTCGGATCTGCGATCATCCCTGCGAAGCACCCTGTGAAAGAAGCAAGGCTGGCGGCTCCATCCGGATATCCGATCTGGAGAAAGCAGTGCTGGAATATGGTGCCTATAAACCGAAAAAAGTCTGGCCACTTCCTAAAAATAAAGGGAAGGTTGCGATTATCGGCGGCGGACTAAGTGGTTTAACCACTGCTATTGATCTGGATAAAAAAGGTTATAGTGTCACAATCTTTGAAAAAACCAATCGATTGGGCGGGCGACTATGGGATTTTGTTGGTGAGTCCATGACTGAGGAATTATTACAGCAAGAAATGAAGGCGATTGCCGATAAAAAAATAACCATCCATTTTGATGCAACCGTAGATCAAAAAAGACTGGCGGAACTGCTTACCGAATATGATGCGGTTTATCTGGGAACAGCTGCCTGGGAAGAACCAATCGAAGCGAATCCCGTTACCTTTCAGGTGGGCGATTCGACGCTATTTGTCGGCGGCCAGTTACTTAACAAAAGTGATTCGGTGATTTTGTCAGCCAGCTCCGGGCGACGGGCGGCTATTTCCATTGAGCGTTATCTGTCAAAGGTATCCCTTACCGATTCTCGCGACCGGGAAGGTGTATTTGAAACACCGCTTCAATTTGATATCACTAGTAAAAAGCCACTTCTTCCCATCGAAAAAACAGCGGCAATTTATAGTCGGGAAGAAGCCATCGAAGAAGCACAACGCTGTGTTAAATGTCAGTGCCGCAAATGCATTGAAGGTTGTGTCCATCTTCGTAAATTTGAAATGTCTCCGGATGCCTATATTCGGCAAATCAACCACAGTGAACGGATTATTTTAGGAACGCATTATGCCAATAAAATGATTAATTCCTGCGCTGAATGCGGTCTCTGCAAGGAAGAGTGCTTTCTCGACATCAGCATGAACGACGTCATTCATGAAACCCGGGAAAGTATGGTGCAGCGGGGAAAGATGCCAGTATCAGCCCATGACTTTGCCTTAAAAGACATGGCCTTTTCCAACAGCTCTCGTTTTTCATTGGTGCGGAAACAACCCAGCAAAGAGGAATCCAAAGATCTGTTTTACTATCCGCTGATTTCCTTTTCGGATTATGTCAAAGGACTATACAAGGGTACTGGCAAAACGGAATATCTTTTCTACCCCGGCTGTCAGTTGCCGGCATCCTATCCGGACGATATCAAAAGCATCTACGAGTACCTGGTCGGTCATGTCAAAGGCGATGTCGGGATTTATCTGGGCTGCTGTGGAGCGCCGGCTGATTGGGCTGGACAACAGGGCTTGATGAACGAAAACATTGAAGCGATTAAAAAAGTCTGGACAGAAATGGAACAGCCAACCTTTATTTTGGCCTGTTCCAGCTGCATTCGTATTTTTGAGAAATATTTGCCAGAAATTAAAGTTGAGTCGCTCTGGGATATTTATGTCCGAGAGGGCTTGCCGAACAAAGATCACATTAAAATCCCACAGACCTTAAGCATTCACGATGCCTGCGGTACCCGGGAAAACAGTGATCTTCATGAGAGCGTTCGAAAAATCGTAGCTAAACTGGGTTACGGAATTGAAGAACTGGAATACACGAAAGAAAAAACAAAATGCTGCGGATATGGCGGACTGGTTTATTACGCCAATCGGGAACAGTCCAATGCGTTTGTTTCCGAACGCATCGGTGAAAGTGAGAATGATCTGCTGGTTTACTGTGCCATGTGTAAGGATCTTTTCGTCTCCGGCGGCAAACGAACCTACCATTTGCTGGATTTGATTTATCCTAAGGACGAGGGCGAATCGGCCACCCGCAAAATGCCAACTTTGTCGGAACGCCATCAGAATAGAAGTCGTGTTAAACAAATCCTATTAAAAGAAATCTGGCGAGAGGAACCCCTGGAAGGCGTGATGGAAGATAACTTTACCCTGATTATCCCCGAAGATGTAAAAAAGAACATTGAGGATCGCTATATCTTGATGGAAGATATCCAGGCGGTGCTCAAGAATGCCGAAGCAAAAAACGAACGTTTCTGCAACCCAGACACCGGCGAGTATCTTGCCAAACTAAGGCGGGATAATGTTACCTTTTGGGTTAAATATGAAAAAGAAGAGGAGTCTTTCCTGATTAAAAGCGTCTACAGCCACCGCATGGAAATATTGGAAGAGGATGGAAATAGTGGAGGAACGAAATGAAACACGAAAGTAATGACCAAACAAAGTGGCTCTGTGATAAATGCCAGCGAGAACTGGAATTAGCCAAGGTGAAGGTTCGCTATATGGAAGGGAATTTCGAAGTGGATCTGATGAAGTGTCCGACCTGTAATCAGGTATTTATTGACGAAGCGCTGGCTCTGGGGAAGATGAAGGAAGTAGAAGAAGGACTGGAGGACAAATAATTGTCTGGAAATTGTGCCTACGAAAGTCCTCAGATGACCGAGCTTCTGGGTGAAACCCTGCGGCCGGGGGGATTTGATTTAACCGACAAGGGTGTCGCATGTTGTCACTGGACATCAGCCGATTTATTGCTGGATCTGGGATGCGGACAGGGAGCCACGGTCCGCTACCTGGACCAGACCCATGGGCTGAATGCGGTAGGGATTGATCCCTCCCATAAGCTGCTTGCCATGGCCCGAAAAAACAATCCCGATAAAAGCTTTCTGATTGGCAGCGGTGAAGCGATTCCCTTTCAGGATGATTTATTTCAGGGGGTGTTGTCCGAGTGCACGCTTTCGCTAATGACAGATATGACTGCTGCCCTGAAAGAGGTTTATCGGGTGATGAAAAATAACGGGACTTTTTTTATCACCGATGTCTATGCTCGAAATCCTGAATCGCTTGAAGCGATGAAAACCCATGAGTTTGAGAGTTGTATGCGCGGTTTATACGATTTAAAACAGGTGCAGATTGATGTCGAAAGTGCAGGTTTTGAGATTATATTACTTGAAGACCACAGTGAGTTGCTCAAACAACTGCTGGTCAAAACGATCTTTGAATTTGGCTCGATGAATGCATTCTGGCAAAAAACTGGCGGTGCTTGTGCAACCGGATTTCAGGAGACACTTAAAATGTGCAAACCGGGCTACTATATGATGATCGCAAGAAAGGCGGAATAAGATATGGACGAACTGAAATTTGAACTTTTTCGACTGGGAACCGAAGGCTATTGTTGCAGTCAAATTATGCTTAAGCTGGCGTTGGATATGGAAGAAATTGAGAATCAAGACCTCATCCGAGTAATGAATGGACTATGTAACGGGATTGGGGGCAATCAGAAGACCTGCGGCGTTTTGACTGGCGGCATTGGAGTCATTGGTTTATATGCCGGAAAAGGAAAAGCTCGGGAATATACTAAGGATAATTTTGGGAGTATGATTAAAGAATACATGGATTGGTTTGAAGAACGCTTTGAGAGCACCGAATGTATGGATCTTATTGGCGTTTACCGATTTACCGACGAAAACAACCAGCCTTATCCAGTGAAATGCGGCGATACCCTGCTGGAAAGCTTTGAGAAGGTGGTCGAGATACTCCAGGAAAACGGTTATACATTTGGAAACAGGGAGCAGTAGGAAGAAAAATGAAGCAAATCATTGCAACGACTAAAAGCCTTTGCCCCGTCTGTCTAAAAAAAATAAATGCCATCATTTGGTCTAAAAATAAGGAAACCTATATGGAAAAATCTTGCCCCGAGCATGGTCGTTTTAAAGCGTTGCTGTGGCGGGGCAGTATGCCGATGGAAAAATGGGTGCGAAATAAAATCCCGGCTACCATCGAAAAACCGAATACCCAGGTCGATAAAGGCTGTCCCTATGATTGTGGGCTCTGTGCTGATCATCGCCAGCATACCTGTACGGCTCTTATTGAAGTAACCCAGCGCTGCAATCTCAGTTGTTCCTTTTGCTTTGCGGATGCAAATGGAAGCAGTGTGCCAGATCTGACCATCGACACCATTGCGTCGATGTATACCAGTGTTATGGAAACTTCTGGTAATTGTAATATTCAGTTATCCGGTGGGGAACCAACCTTGAGGGATGATCTGCCGCAAATCATTGAATTGGGACATCAGATCGGTTTTTCCTTTATTCAAATCAATACCAATGGCATCCGTTTGGGTGAGGACGAAGCTTTTGTCAAACGATTAAAAGCGGCGGGACTTAACTCGGTTTTTTTGCAATTTGATGGAACCAATGATGGGATTTTTGAAAAGCTGAGAGGGAAGCCATTACTGGCAACAAAAATAAAGGCGCTGGAAAACTGTCGAAAATATAATATCGGGGTGGTACTAGTGCCAACCCTGGTAAGCGAAGTCAATGATGACGATCTTGGTAACATTATCAATTTTGGATTGGATTGGGTTCCCACCGTCAAAGGGGTTCATATCCAGCCAGCCAGTTATTTTGGACGGATTCCCAATTTACCGGTGGAAGAAAAGCGGTTGACGTTAGGGGATATCATGGACAGAATTGAAGATCAGACCGCAGGGCGAATCAGAAAGAAAAGTTTTTCGCCGCCGGGATGTGAAAATGCCCGGTGTTCCTTTCATGGGAATTACATCCTTAAGGAAAATAATGAATTGATATCAGTGAATAATCCCGCCAATTGCTGCGGAAATGAACAAGCAGAAGAAGGCGCAAACAAAACCAAAGCCCATGTCTCCCGCAAATGGCGTAGCAATGAATTGACAACGGAAAAAAACTGCAACATAAGTCATGAAAATACAGAGAAAGACGAATGGGATGAGATTCTGGAGCGGATCAACCGCTATTCCTTCAGTCTTTCGGCGATGGCCTTTCAGGATGTCTGGAATCTTGATCTGAACCGGGTTAAAGATTGCTGTATCCATGTTGTCAATCCCAAGGGTCAGTTGATCCCGTTTTGTATGTATAACCTGACCGACAAAAACGGTCATTCACTTTATCGCAAGCAGTGAGGATACTATGAAAAAGACACCAATGGAAGAATGGATCATCAAAAGAACCGGGATCTCACCGGCAAATCAAAATGAGCTAATGACCTATCAACTCAAAAAAATTGTTGAAACCCTTAGCTATGCAAAAAAAAACAGTGAGTTTTATCAAAAACAGTTGGCTGGCATCGACCCAGAGCTGATCAAATCATGGGATGATTTTAATCATCTCCCCTTTACCACTGCCGATGATATAAAAAATCAACCCTTTGCGTTTTTATGTGTCCCTCAATCCAGGATTGATCGGATTGTTACCTTGAACACATCGGGTACGAGTGGCAATAAAAAACGGATTTTTTTTACCGATCAGGATCTGCAAAAAACAGTGGATTTTTTCGACTATGGGATGCGGTCATTAATTGACAACACCGATCGGGTGATGGTGTTGTTGCCGGGACAAGCCTATGGTACAATTGGAAACCTGCTAAAAAAAGCCCTTGACCGAACCAAAACGGCTTGTGTTGTTTACGGACTCCTTAACGATCTGGATGCGGTCGAAAAGACCATGATAGAAAATAAGATTAATTGTATTGTTGGCATTCCGATTCAGGTTTTGTATCTCAGTCGCATCAAACAGGCGGGATTCAAACAAATCGAAAAAGTTTTACTCAGTACGGATTATGTCCCACAGGCCATGGTTACAGAGCTCGACCAGAAGTTTGGCTGTCAGGTATTTAACCATTATGGGATGACCGAGATGGGATACGGCGGTGGAGTGGAATGTCAGGCACTGAATGGCTATCATCTCCGGGAGGGCGATTTGTATTTTGAAATAATTGATCCGGATTCCGGGAAACCAGTGGCAGATGGAGTCTATGGTGAGATCGTGTTTACCAGCTTTAATCGCGAGGCAATGCCGCTGATTCGCTACCGAACCGGTGATATCGGCGCATTTTCGCAAGCAACCTGTCAATGCGGAACTTTTTTGCGAACAATGAAAAAGGTTGAAGGTCGGATGAATAACCGCATTAAATTAGATGACGGAGTTTGCGTTGATCTGAAAGAGCTGGAGGAAATACTACTGACTGTTGAAGACCTGGTGGATTATCAGGTAACCGTTAAAGATAAGCGCTTATTGAGGATTGACGTATCTTTCTATCATGAAGAGCAGTCAGTCCAAAAAGAACAGCAGATTAAAACGAGGGTTTTGAAATATTTTGACGAGAACTGTGAATTATCCATTCAGGTTGAAGTTGAAAAAAATCAGCTGCAAAAGCCGGATCAATTGGTTAACAGCATGGTTAAGCGAAAAATAGTGGATCTGCGAAGGGAGAAAGAAGATGAATGATTTGTTTAAAATAATAAAAGAAACTCAGAAACAAAGAGAAAATTTTGTTATGGCAACAATCCTGGAAAAATCCGGATCAGCTCCCCGTAGTGAAGGTACAAAAATGATCGTCAAGCAGGATCTGACGGTTGACGGAACCATCGGTGGCGGTTTGGTTGAAGCGATGGTGATACGAGCGGCAGCCAAGGTTCATAAGGACAAATATTTTCATATTGAGGAGTTTATGCTTAACAGCAAGGATGAAGCCTCCCAGCGAATGGTGTGCGGTGGCGATTTGAAAATTCTACTGGAGTACATCGACTGGTGGGATCCTCAGAATCAGGTTTTTTATAATGAAATTATCCAATTGATTGAAAATAAAACCGACTTTGTAACCATTACAAAAATACCTCAGACAAGCGAAGAAAATGGCAGTCTGGAAAAATGGGTCTGTACCGAAACTGGTTTTTTTGGATCGGAAAGTGATGAAGTCCGTAGCCTGGTTAAAGATATCAGAGAAAATTTCTATCAATTAAAACATCAGGAAGCCTTTCTGGAAAACGAAGGATTTTATGTCGAAACATTTTTTAATAATGAAAATGTCTGCATTATTGGTGGCGGTCACATTGGCAAGGTTCTGGCCGAATTGTGTAAGGTCGTCGGGTTTTATGTAACCGTGGTGGATGACCGGGAGGAATTTGCAAATGCCCAACGGTTTAATACGGTGGAAGAAGTGATTGTTATTCCGGCCTTTGAAAACATTGAAGATTACGTTAAAATCAATCAATACTCCTTCGTGGTTATTGTTACCAGAGGGCACTCCGATGACAAGGATGTTCTCGCTCAGATGCTGCAAACAGAGGCCAAATACATTGGGATGATAGGTAGCAAAAATAAACGCAATCATGTCTACCAGGGTCTTTTGGATGAAGGCTTTGGCTTTAGTGATCTGGAGCGGGTGCACAGTCCAATCGGTCTCAATATTTTTGCCGATACGCCAGAGGAAATTGCGGTGAGTATTGTGGCTGAAATGATTCAAGTCAGGCGGCAACCAAATTGAAAAAGAATAAGATTGCTGTTATAATTATTGCCGCTGGCTATTCCTCGCGGATGGATGGGTTTAAACCGTTGCTGAAATTTGGAAATCAAACCGCTGTGGAGTGCGTGGTTTCTACCTATCAACAGGCGGGCGTGGATCAGATCATTCTCGTGCTGGGACATCGGGCTGATGAAATAAGTCCTTATTTTAAGAACCAACCGCTTAAGTTGGTGATCAATGAAAAGTTTGACGAAGGGATGTATACCTCGATCTTAAAAGGAATCACCCAATTAGACGAAGCGGTCGATGCTTTTTTTATTCATCCGGTGGATATTCCCCTGGTGAAGCCGGAAACCGTCAAATATCTGATGGCAGCATCAAACGAAATTAGCAAAGGCATTATTTATCCCAGCTTTTTAGATAGACGAGGACACCCGCCGCTGATTCACAAAAAATACCAGAACCCGATTCTGGAAAATAAAAACAACGGTGGTCTGAAACGATTGCTGGCCTTATATGAAGAGGATGCCGTTAACTTCCCGCTCACTGATGAAGCCATTCTAATGGATATGGATACCCGAGCAGATTACGAAGCACTACTAACATACAACACCCTGACGGCTCCCAATTTATGTGAATGTTATGCCATTTGGGATAAATTTAAGCTGCCGGAAAACATTCGCAGGCACTGCGAGAAAGTTAAACAGACGGCGATGGGTTTGGCTGAACAATTACGAGAAAAAGGATTAAATCTTGACCGCTCAGCCCTTCGGGCGGCTGCCCTGCTCCATGATATTGCTAAATCCGAAAAAAACCATGCCCACAAAGGCGGGGAACTGTTGAGAGAAATGGGTTATCAGAATGTGGGCGATATTATTGCTGACCATATCGATATCGTTATAGAACCGGACAAAGCCATCACTGAAAATGAAATTCTCTATCTGGCCGATAAACTTGTCAAAAATGATCAGCTGATGGATCTGGAAATAAGAAAAATTCAGACGCTGGCTTTGTATAAAGACAACCCGGAAGTGACAGAAAAAATAGCAAAGCGATATCATAATGCCGAAGTCATTTTGCAGAAAATAAAAAGAATTATCGGGCAAAATAACGTTGCATTCAATCGCAGCAAAGTTGATTGAAAGCAGATCAAATAATAGGCGATTCTTTTGAGCATTAGTTAATCAGATTCAGAAAGGTGTAGTAATGGGAATGCAGATATATTTAGTCCGGCATGGTAAAATAGAATGGCAAAAGGATAAAGCCTATATTGGCCAACTGGATCTTCCTTTATCACAAGAAGGGATTAACCAGGCGGAAAAACTCCGGACAAGTTTTGAAATAATCCCCCTGGATCAAGCCTATACCAGTCCCCTTAGCCGCTGCGTTAATACCCTGGACATTCTTTTAGGAGATCGTCCGATTCCAAGGCTAACGGTCGAGGCTTTAAAAGAAATCGATATGGGTGAATGGGATGGGAAGACTTTTTCTGAAATCAAAAATAGCTACCCTGGTGTCTATGAGCAGAGAGGCCGGGAGATCGATGTTTTTATACCGCCGGCCGGGGAGAGTTTTGTTGATTTAAAACAACGGGTCATTCCGGCGTTTGCAGAAATTGTTAAAAAAAACCGCTCAAAGTCCATCTTGATTCTGGCTCACGCCGGGGTTATCCGTGTCATTTTGGCGGAGCTATTTGGATTATCAATCAAAGAAGTATTTAAATGGACGATCCCTTATGCCGGAATCTTTGACTTATACTATGATCAGGATAGCGAAAAGTGGATTTGCAAAAATCAATGAAAAGAGACAATTAACTATGAATAAAAATATCTATCAAAACCTTATCAAACAATCAAAGGATCGCTGTGCCGAATATGATATTTCAGAAGATCAGGTTTTCAGTAAAAAAATGATCGATCATTCAGAACTCCAGACTAAATTTTCAGAAAACAGAGATCTGATTCTAACGGCATCACCATATATGGAACATCTGATGAGCATTGTTCGGGGAAATAATTTCTTTGTGTTATTAACGGATAAAGACGGCTGTATTCTTAATGCCATCGGCGATGAGAAAATACTGACGGAAGCCTTTGAATTGAAAATGGTAGCTGGCGCCTACATGAACGAAGAGTGCATTGGAACCAATGCGATGTCGCTGGTAATAAAATCTGAAGAACCGGTGCAATTGTCGGGAAAGGATCATTTTATCAAGGCTTATCATCGCTGGACCTGCTCGGGAGCACCGATTAAAGATCCTAATGGAAACCTGATTGGCGCCCTGGATTTGACCGGCTATTCTGATTCTGTTCATCCCCATACCCTGGGAATGGTGATTGCGGCGTCCAACGCGATTGAAGAAATGCTGCGCGTAAAAGAATATAATCGGCTTCAGAATATGACTAATAAACATATTAAAACCATTTTCAATTCAATGCCAGTGGCCATTCTCACTTCCGATCTGGATGGTCGGATCAAAATATATAATCAGCGAGCGATGGACTTATTCGGTAATAAATACAAACAATTGTCAGCTGCCAACGTCTCGGAAATTATTGAAGAATGGGAAAATATCAAGGAAGCGATCCATTCCGAAAAGCACGTGAACCGGATCATCAACATTAAAGCCCTGAGAAATCATTTTCATTGTCAAATGACCGCCAGCCCGATATATAATCCCCAGGATGACAGCATCGAGATTGTTTTTGTTCTGAAAGAAGATCAGTCGAAAAAAATTGTCAAGTCCGATCAGCCTTACTACACCTTTGATAAAATAATGGGGGCAGACAAGCATTTTGTCAGTACCATTGAGTACGCCAAAAAGATCTCCAACAATCGTTCAACCGTTCTAATTCTGGGGGAAAGCGGCTGTGGCAAAGAAGTTTTTGCCCAGGCGATCCACAACCATAGCAAACGGATGGATGAACCTTTTGTGGCACTTAATTGCGGCGCCATTCCTAATCAGTTAATTGAATCCGAGCTTTTTGGTTATGAGGAGGGTGCCTATACCGGCGCTAAAAAAGGCGGCAACATCGGAAAATTTGAGCAGGCCAATAATGGTACCATTATGCTGGATGAAATTGGTGAAATGCCCCTTGATATGCAGACACGATTGCTGAGAGTTTTGCAGGAGAACGTCATCACAAGAATCGGAAGTCAACGGTCGATTGCTATCGATGTAAGAATCATTGCAGCGACCAACAAAGACCTGAAAAAAGAAGTGGAGCTGGGACGGTTCAGAAAAGACTTGTTCTACCGCCTGAATGTGCTACCTTTATATTTGCCACCGCTGCGAGAAAGAAAAAGCGATATTCCCTTATTGTACCGCTATTTTATGAAGAATCTGTCGGCTAAATATGAGAAGAAGGAATATCAGATTTTTGACGAATCAATGCGGATTCTAGAAGACTACAGTTGGCCGGGAAATGTGCGGGAACTTGAAAATGTGGTGGAACTGATCATCAATACCGAATCTTTTCCCTCAAAATATTTCATTAAGAATGCTGAGGAAAGTCAGCTTGAAGACATCAATAGTATCGAAAAATCAGCGTTAATATTGACTGAAGAAAGACTGGAAGAGTTGGATCCGGCTGTGTTGGATATGACCCATGTGGAAAAAGAACACATCAAACGGGTTTTAAAACTATACAAAGGAAACATCAGTCAAGCTGCCTGTGCGCTGGGAATTCAGAGGAATACCTTATACAGTAAAATTAATAAATACGAAATTCAGGTGTGAATTCCACAACCTATCAAGGGTTTGTGGTTATTGGATAAGAACAGGAGGGACATAAGAATGGAAAATCAATACGACAAATTAATCGAAGACCTGAAACAGAAAAATCAGGTTGTGATGCTGACGCGGTTTAAAACCGTTAATGAAGCGGGTAAAATAGTTATTGAAAAGAGTCTCATCAGTAAGGATGAGCTGGAATCTGTCGATACACAGTTGCAAGAAGCCATCGAAAATATCCTGATCAAAGGTTTGCCAGAGTTGATCACCACAGCAAATAAAGAAACAGTTCTCTGCGAGCCTTTCTACTCAGAAGGCCGGCTGATTATTCTTGGTGGGGGACATATTGCCAAACCTTTGGCAAAATATGGTGCGGATATTGGTTTTAAGGTAACCGTTGTGGATGATCGCCCTTCTTTTGCTAATGAAGGCAGATTTCCGGAAGCGAGCCAGGTGCTCTGCGAAAGTTTTGAAACCTGTTTTGATCGTCTCCAGGTTAACGCTTCCGATTATGTCGTGATTGTCACCCGGGGTCATCGCCATGACGCCGTATGCCTGCGACAGGTATTAGAGTCAGAACCAGAGTATTTGGGAATGATTGGTTCAAAACGGCGGGTCAAAAATTTGATGGAACTGCTGGTTGGGGAGGGACTTGATGAAGGCAAGCTTAACCAGGTATATTCGCCCATTGGTTTAAGAATAGGCGCAGTTACCCCGGAAGAAATTGCGATATCAATTATGGCTGAGATCATCAGCAAAAAAAGGCTGAGTCAGTCAGCTACGGAAGCACCGAAAAAAAGGCAGACCAATCAATCTGATTTTGATTATGAGGTGCTGGAAAATCTCGCCAACGATGACACCGAAAAACGGGCGATTGTTACCGTGGTGTCCAAAAAAGGATCGGTGCCCAGAGGCCCTGGTGCTAAGATGATCATATGGGCTGACGGACGTAGCCGGGGAAGTATTGGCGGCGGCTGCAGTGAAGCGGAGGTCAGTTTGGTTGCCCGGGATCTGCTCCAGACCGGAAGTGGATATCACACGATGAAAGTCGATATGACCGGATCAGTAGCTGAAGATGAAGGCATGGTTTGCGGCGGGATTATGGATGTGCTGATTGAAGTATATCCGTAAAAATTAAAGCAAAGAAGGTGGTCAATGATTTTCATTGAATACCTTCTTTGCTTTTTTAATAAAAAAATGTTCTGACGGCTCATTTAGTCGTTAAAGCGATCAAGAAAATGATGTTTAACCCCATCTTGCTTATATGAAATAATGGTATTGAGATTGACGTTCTCCACGCTTTTAAAAATATTGCTTTCGATATAAGGGCTGGTTTGACGGAATTTTTTCAGCAGGGTTTTCATTTCCTGGCGCTTGGAGGCTCCGCCTTCATTGTCTGAAATCATACAATTTTCGGTAAAGCGGCAGGCACATTGAATAAATTGCAGGTCATTATGTAATTTCCAGCTGATGATGGCCTCTTCCCGGATCAGATACATCGGCCGGATTAATTCCATATTCTCAAAATTGCTGCTTTTTAGCTTGGGCATCATGGTCTGAATCTGTCCGCCGTAAAGCATCCCCATCAGGATGGTCTCGATGACATCGTCATAATGATGCCCCAGGGCGATTTTGTTGCAGCCCAATTCTTTGGCGTGATGATAGAGATGGCCGCGACGCATCCGGGCACAGAGATAGCAGGGTGATTTTTCAATATCGGCTACCGAATCAAAAATCTGAGACTCGAAAACAGTGGCTTCAATATTCAATAACTTCAGATTATTTTTGATCATTTCCCGGTTGATCGGGTTATAGCCGGGATCCATTACCAGAAAAACCAGTTCAAATTCGAATTTATTATGTTTCTTCAGTTCCTGGAATAGCTTTGCCATCAGCATGGAGTCTTTTCCTCCAGAGATGCACACCGCAATTTTATCCCCTTCCTTGACCAGCTGATATTCATTGATGCCACTGGTAAAACGGCACCAGATACTGCTGCGATACTTCTTTTTTAAACTTTTTTCTATTTCTTCATAACGTTCCATGATAACTCCTACTTTTTAGTTAAACTTTTATAACAATAATCAAATATTTCCATAAACTCCTGCAATTCGCTGTCAGTGGTTAAATGACTGAGACTGATCCGCCAGGAAGTTCTGGCCAGCTCCCGGCTTCCGGTGACCGTGAGTACCGAACGGGAGGGGGTGTTATCGGTGGAACAGGCTGATTTGGTCGAAACGCAGACTTCCTGATCACTCAGTGCGGCTTGAAAGGCTTGGGCCCTGACGCCTTTCACACTGAGATTAAGAATGTGGGGAATGGAATACTCAGTACAGTTGAAAGTAACCAGCGGATAAGCAGATAACTGCCTTTTCAGCCAGTCGCTTTTCAAGGCGACCTGGGCCAGACGTTCTGCCAATTCATCATTACATAGCTCAAGAGCCAGAGCAGTTGCCCCGGCGCCAGCGGTAAAAGGCGTGCCGCTGCGATAATAACTGGTGCTGGTGCCGCCATGGATCTGTGGTTCAAGGATCAGGCTGTCACTTTTTAGCAACACGCCCATGCCGTTCAGTCCGAAAAATTTGTGGGGCGAAAAGGTCACCAGATCGATTTGCTCTAAATTAATTGGAATCTTTCCGACAGCTTGGGTGGCATCCACATGAAAAAAGCAATTGGGATAAGCGGCAATGAGCGACGAAATTGATTCGATCGGCTGACAGACTCCCAATTCGCTATCCACATAGTTGATCGACACCAGAATTGTATCCGCCCGGATTAATTCTTTAAGATGATCAAGGTCGACGGTACCGTCTTTTTTGATGGACACCAGATCAATCTCATAGCCTATCGATTGAAGCTGCTTGAGGCTACCGCTGACAGAAGCATGCTCCAGACAAGTAGAGATGAGGTGCCGACCATTTTCACGATAATTTTTGGCCACACCCTTAATGGCCAGGTTGTTGGCCTCGGTAGCACCAGAGGTATAGATGACCGCCATGTTTAAACAGTTTAACTGATTCTTTATATTAATGGTAGCTTTTTCAATAAGCCGTTTTGCCTTTTTACCCAAAAGATGTGTTCCATTGGCATTGCCGAAAGCGTCCTGGCTGATGCGACAAAAAAGATCCAGAACCTCGGCATTCACCGGGGTATCGGCGGCATAATCCAAATATATCACGTACAAACTCCGTTCTAAACCGAAATAGTGTTGGTTATGACTGCAACGGTTCATAAAAATACCCAGGAGATCATTTCGAAGTCGCCAGGCTAATATCCTAATTATACTATAGAATTACTTGCAAATAAACGAAGATTTTGAATTTTAAGGATTGCTTCGGGTATTATGTAAAGTAGTAAATGCGTTGAAAAAAGAAAAAAAGGATTGACAAACAAAAGAATGGACAATATAATAATTCATATAGAAATAATATGAATTATTATAAGAAATGAGGTATCATGATGTCAAAAATTGCAAAAAATCTGACCGACTTAATTGGAAATACGCCCCTTCTGGAACTGGTAAACTATGAAAAAAACCTAAACCTGGAAGCGAAAGTAATTGCAAAACTTGAGTATTTTAACCCCCTATCTTCCGTTAAAGATCGAATCGGTTTTGCCATGATTGATGCGGCAGAAAAAGCTGGTCTGATCAATCAAGATTCGGTGATTATTGAACCAACCAGTGGGAATACCGGCGTTGGCCTGGCCTTTGTTGCCGCTGCAAAAGGGTATCGCTTAATCTTAACGATGCCCGAAACCATGAGTGTTGAGCGCCGTAACCTGGTTTCGGCTTTAGGGGCAGAACTGGTTTTAACCCCCGGCGCACTGGGAATGAAGGGTGCCATTGCCAAGGCTCAGGAATTGGCGGAAAGCACACCGAATGCCTTTGTACCACAACAATTCGAAAATCCGGCTAATCCCGAGATTCATCGGACAACCACAGCGGTAGAAATCTGGAATGACACCGATGGTGAAGTGGACATCTTTATCTCTGGAATCGGAACTGGCGGAACCATTACCGGGGTGGGCGAATTTTTAAAAGAAAAGAAACCCGGGGTAAAAATTATCGCAGTCGAGCCGGAGGCTTCACCCGTTTTGTCAGGCGGAAATCCTGGTCCACATAAAATTCAGGGAATTGGTGCCGGGTTTGTTCCGAAGGTACTCAATACTGAGATCTATGATGAAATCATTAAGGTCAGCAATGAAAATGCTTTCCTGACATCCAAGGAAGTTGGCCGGCGCGAAGGATTGCTGGTGGGAATTTCTTCCGGGGCGGCAATCTATGCAGCTACCGAATTGGCAAAAAGACCTGAAAATAAAGGCAAAGCGATTGTGGTTTTATTGCCAGATACCGGGGAACGTTATCTGTCGACAGGCTTGTTTCAGTAATGAAAATTTCCACCAAGGGCAGGTATGCCTTGCGTTTAATGCTGGACCTGGCGATTAACAACACCGGGGAATACATTCCCATTAAGCGGATTGCTGAGCGCCAGGAGATTTCAGAAAAATATTTGGAACAGATCATTACCCAGATTTCACGAGCTGGTTTTGTTCGCAGCGTACGTGGGTCCCAGGGCGGTTATCAGCTGGCTAGTCCCCCGGAAGAGTATACCGTGGGGATGATTGTACGGTTGTTAGAAGGTGAGTTGTCACCAGTTATTTTGAGTGATGAAGCGGGCGTATATGAACAAGCAGATCGCCATGTTACCGCAGATGTCTGGCAGGAAATCAAAGACGCTATTGATCTGGTGGTGGATAATATTACCCTGGCAGAGCTGGTGAGACGTTATCACGAAAAAGGTAATTGTGAGTATTTTATTTAACTCGATTTGGTTTGTTATTTTGTAAATTGAAGAAAATCAGGTACTTGAATTAATTATCTGGACAATTTTATCAAGACATGATTTGAAGCATCAGCTTCAAATCATGTCTTTTTATATAAATAAGTAATCATATCAGATTAGAACAAAATTATATTGACAAATGAAAAAGCATCTAATATAATAATCCTACCAAACATATAGGATATGTATGTTAATCAAGGAGGAAATTATTAAATGTCTTTAAACAAACAGGAATTATTCGACAAACTGGCAGCGTCAATTGTAGACATGGATGAGGATTTAACCATTGAACTCAGTAATCAGGTGATCACTGAAGGAATTGATGCCTATGAAGCTATCGTCAATGGACTGACCGTTGGGATGAATCAGGCAGGAAAATTATTTGATGAAGAAGAATACTTTGTACCCGAATTATTAATGTGCTCGGACGCCATGTATTCGGGTCTAAATATCCTAAAACCCCATATTAAGATTAACTCACACGAAACCAAACGAAAAGCCGTCATTGGCGTAATTGAAGGGGATACCCACGATATCGGGAAAAACCTGGTGAAGATCATGTTAGAAACCGGAGGCTATGATATTGTGGATCTGGGACGTGATGTTTCTCCAGCTACTTTTGTGGAAAGAGCCAAAGAAGAAAAGGCTGAATTTATTTTCATTTCAACACTCATGACAACGACGATGGAAGGGATGAACGAAGTCGTTGAAATTTTAGTCGAAGAAAAAATAAGAGCAGACTATAAGGTCTTAATCGGAGGCGGTCCGGTTTCTCAATCCTATGCCGACAAGATTGGTGCCGATGGCTATGCGGAAAATGCTGCCGAAGCGGTAAAATTGGCGAACAACATTGTTGCCGCATATGGAAATGAGCTCTAAGAAGAAATTCACAAAAATACGCAAAGACGATTAAATTGGAGGAAATCATCGATGTCATTGATACAAAGAAATGAAGAATTAACATCCCTGGAACGCGTTGTTTTAACCCTGCAACGAAAAGAAGTCGACCGGATCCCGGCGATTCCCCTGGTCTGCGGTGCTTCGTATCGGGTATCCGGATCGCACTATGATAAATGGTCTCAGGATGCCGAAATTGCGACCCAAAGTCTCCTGGCAGCGCAGGAACTAATCGGTCAGGATGCCTTTTTGCTGCTGGTCGACCTTTCTGTTGAAGCGGCTGACTTTGGCCAGGAACTTATTTTTCCTAAGTTCAGTACCGCTTATCCTGATTTTAATAACCAGTATATAAAAACAGCTGGTGAATATGATAAGATCAAAAAAATTAACCCGAGAGAGACCAAGCGTATGAAGCAGGTTGTCGATACGGTCAGAGGTTTATCAGAAGCAAAAGGGAATGAAGTCGCCATCTTCGGATTTGTCTATGGCCCACTGGGGGTTTTGTCGCAGATTAGAGGTCACAAAGAGCTGTTTGTGGACCTGATCAAGCACCCGGAAGAAGTTTTGGGGGCAGTTGATGTTATCACCGAAGTTCTTATAGAGTACGCTGTTGCTCAGATTGCAGCGGGAGCCCATTCCATTGTTATCGATCCCCTGTATTCATCAGGAACTGTTTTGAGAAACACAACCTGGGAGAAATTTGAGGGACCATATTTAAAACGTCTTGCCGATGCGATTCGGGCAGCCGGTTCAGCAGTAGCCATTCATAATTGCGGTGGTGGTGTTTACTTTGAAGAAGTTATTAAGTGGTCTGATCCGGTCGCAATCTCGGTTGCCTATCCGGCCCATGGTGCCAAAGATTGGGAAGAACATGCGAAAACCTGGGGTGATAAGATTATCACCATCGGATATTCCGATCCCGCCGAAACCGGTCTTGTATTTACTGCCGATGAGGTGCTTGAAGATGTTAAAAGACAACTGGATTTGTTTAATAAACACAAAGCCGGCTTTATTCTTTCTTCTGGTTGTGAGTTTCCGCCCAATGGCAATTTATTAAATGCTGCAGCAATGGTAGAAGCCTCTAGACGATATGGACGCTGGTCGATATAGTAATTTCCAAACGAATAAATTAGAAGTGAATTAAGCTCAAGTGAATTAAGTTTAAGTGATCAATGACAACAATTTAATAAAGATTGTTGTCATTGAGTTTATAAATTATAAATTGAATGATTAACAGATAGGAAAGTGATCACATGACAATACAAATTGATATTTTTTCTGGTTTTTTTGGTGCCGGTAAAACCACATTAATAAAGAAGCTGATCGATGAAAAGGTGTATTCAAAAAAAATAACGCTGATTGAAAATGAGTTTGGCGAAATTCCAATCGATGGGGCATTTCTAAAAAAATACAACATTGAAATAAAGGAAATCAAGGCCGGGTGTATCTGCTGTTCTACCGTGATTGATTTTACCAACACTTTGCGAGAAATCATTAAATCGAAAGAAACAGAAAGAATCATCATTGAACCATCGGGGGTCGGTAAACTGTCCGAAATCGTCAAGATTGTCAAGAAACTTGAGGAAGATAATGACATTCATCTCAATCTGGTGATTGCCGCCGTCGATGTGACCATGTATGAGGAATTCACCGAGCTGTTCAGTGAGTTTTATGGTGACCAGATCATAAACGCCAGCACCATTCTCTTAAGTCGAACCCAGAACGTCGATGATGAGGAGTTAGGCAAGGTTGTTTCGAAAATACGGGAAATCAATGAAACGGCATCAATTGTGACCACGCCCTGGGATGACTTGAGTGGCATTGAGCTGCTCGGCCTTTCCGAAGCGGATGGACAACAAATTCCCCGGGACGAGGATTTAAGTGTGTTTGATCTGGAGTTTGATGATCACGACCACGATGATGACGATCATAATCATGATATATTTACAAGCTGGGGTATCGAAACGCCAAAGATATTTCCGGTAATTAAGTTAAAAAGTATCTTTGAAAGTTTGAAGGATGAGGCGGTTTTTGGAAAAGTCGTTCGATCAAAGGGCAAGGTTCAGATTGATCCAGTCAATTGGGTGGAGTTTGATTTTGTTCCCAATGCCCTGGAAATCAGAGCATCTGAACCTGATGAAATCGGGCGTATTACTGTAATTGGCCATGATCTGAATCAGGCCATTTTGGACACCGTTTTCTGATATGCGTATCAAAGTGATTGCCTGTGAGGTTATGCAGGCAGAAATTGAGAAGCTGATGCCAATTCCAGAGCGGGATTTTGAATTTGTCTCGATGGATTTTCATTTATACCCGCAAAAACTGAAGATTGAACTCCAACGGATTATTGATGCTTCCCAGAATTATCAGAAAATCATTCTGGCTTTTGGTTTGTGTGGTGGGGCAGCTAATGGTTTGATTTCAAAAACCAGTGAACTGATTATTCCCAGAGTGCATGATTGTATTTCGATCTTTATGTGCTCAGATACCTGCAGAGCCTGCGACTTTAAGAGCGAAATTGGAACCTTCTATCTCAGCAATGGCTGGATGATTACCGAAAAGAGCATTCTCGCAGACTACCGCCGTATTTATGACCGTTTGGGCGAAAAAAAAGCCAAGCGGATGCTGGAAAAAATGTATGATGGCTATAAAAAAGTTTTGTTTATTGAAACATCGGCAGAACCCAAGGATGAGGTAATTGAGCAGTCCCGAGAAATTGCAAAGCTGTTTGAAGCCGAATATCAGACAGTTAAAGGTGAAATCGGCTTTATTGAAAAAATTATAACCGGTCCCTGGGATGAAGACAACTTCATAATGCTGCTCCCAAGGCAGGATATTAGAGAAGCGTATTTTTTGAAAAATGCTAGAAGAACGTGATACTTCAAGAGATTATAGAAGCCTGCAAATAAAAAGAAATGAGGTATTTTAGATGAATGATTTAACACCAAAGGAACGGATCCTCCGTTCCTTAAATAAAGAATCCGTTGATCGGGCACCGGTTATCTGTCCCGGAGGGATGATGAATTCAGCCATCGTTGATGTGATGAATAAAACTGGGCACACCTTACCGGATGGCCATCACGATAGTCAATTAATGGCAGAAATTGCCAACGACGTTCAGGAAAACACCGGTTTTGAAAACTTCGGTATTCCCTTTTGCATGACCGTCGAAGCAGAGGTGTTGGGCAGTGAAATAAATTATGGTACCCTGGCCTGTGAACCAAAAATACAAAAAGAAGTGTTTCCGTCGGTTAAAGAAGTCATTTATCAGGACTTAGGCGCGATGGCAAAAAATAAGCGGGTCAATGCGATTATTGAAGCAACATATAGTTTATCTAAAAAATATCCGGACGTTCCGGTATTTGGCAGTATCACCGGCCCGCTTAGTACTGCTGCATCACTGGTTGACCCGATCCCATTTTTAAAAGAACTCAGAAAGAATCCTGCCGAGGCTCATCGGGTGGTTGATTATGCCACCAATCATATTATTGAATTGGCTAAACTGATGGTCGATAGCGGCGCCAGCGTGATTACCATTGCGGATCCCACTGCCACCGGAGAAATTTTGGGACCCGCAATGTTTGATGAATACGCAGTCCGTTATCTCAACAAAATCATCGCTTCCATTCATGAAACCAATACCCCGGTGATTGTTCATATTTGCGGAAAAATGAATGCGGTTAGAAAATTTGTACCGGCAATTAAGTCCGATGCGATCAGTACCGATTCTTCGATTAGCTTGCGAAAACTAAAAGAAGACTATCCCGAATTGACCACTATGGGTAACCTAAGTACCTATCTGCTGGAATTTGGTGAAGCCGATAAAGTTTCGAAACAAACCGAAAAACTTAAATTGGATGGCATTGATATTATTGCGCCAGCTTGTGGACTCAGTACCTCCACACCACTGGTAAACATTACGGCAATGACGAATCGGGTAAAGGGGGCGTAACGATTATGGTAAAAGTAAATTTTATCGGCGAAAACAAAGCTATTTTGGTGGGAAAAGGCACGACGATTTTAGCAGCCGCCCAAGAGTTGGGGATTGTTATTGAATCACCCTGTAATTCAGAAGGTGTTTGCGGAAAATGCAAGGTCAAAATTTCCGCAGCGAGTCTGAAAAATGTGGAAGAATACGGAAAACACCAACTACCAGAAGAGGAAAAAGAACAGGGATTTGTGCTTTCATGTCAGACTAAGTTGACTGGTCATGTCGATGTTAAGGCCGTTGCTAAAAACCGTAACAAAACACTACAAATATTAAACCATGGTCAGAGCTTTGATATTGACGTCAATAGTTTTATTAAAAAAGAATATACCGGCAATGGCAAGACTATTGTAACTGCCGGCGGCCAGATTTTAGGTGAGGAAGAAGGGGATACAGCAGCCCAGAATTATGGCGTAGTCGTTGATATCGGAACCACCACGTTGGTGGCAACACTAGTCAATATTAACACCGGTGAAGAACAGCACTCCGTCTCAGCACTAAACCCCCAAAGCCTGCATGCCCAGGATGTTTTATCGCGGATTAAATTTGCCTCTGATGAAAAAGGGCTGGATTCGATGTACTCAATGATTATTAAGGAATTGAACAAGCTGATTGAAAAAGCAGCCAGCCATACTGGTGTTTTACAAAAGCATATTTATGAAGTGATTTTCAGTGGGAATACCTGTATGATTCATCTGGCTGCTAACGTGAATCCTTATTCACTGGGTAAATACCCCTATACTCCAGCTATCACTGGGGGAAGTAGCTTAAGTTACAAAGAACACCTCCTGGATATTTCCACACTGGGCTCAATTTATCTGCCGCCAATTATTTCTTCCTTTGTGGGACCGGATATCACCTCCGGTGTTTTGGCAACCCGTCTTCAGGATAAACAACAGGTTACTTTATTTGTCGATATTGGCACCAATGGTGAAATGGTCTTGTCTGATCATGGCGCATTAACTGCGACTTCCACCGCCGCCGGACCAGCATTTGAGGGAATGAATATTTCTTATGGAATGCGGGCCGAAAAAGGCGCAATTGAGTATTTTGAAATTGACGATCACGGCGAGATTGAAATCCGGACCATTGAAGATGGCGAAGCCATTGGGATCTGTGGTAGCGGTCTGTTGGACATTGTGGGGGAACTGGTGGTCCATAAGGTTATCGACAAACGGGGTAGACTGGCAGCTCCGGACAACGTTGATTTGAAACAGAACCTCAGAAACAGACTGGTGAAAATCGATGGGAAGATAGCCTTTGAGGTTGCCAGTGGGGTTTACCTCTCGCAAAAAGATATCCGGCAGGTACAGTTGGCAAAGGGAGCGGTACGGGCAGGCATTGAGTTTTTAATGGATGCCAAAGAACTACGGCCCGAGGATGTTGACGAGATTCAAATTGCTGGTTCTTTCGGCTTTCATCTGCGGGCCAAGAGCCTGATAAATATTGGACTGCTACCAAAAGAATTCGAAGGCAAAATTGACTTTGTTGGCAATACTTCAAAATCCGGAGGACTGGCTTTTTTACTCAATCAGAAATATCGCGATGAGATGGAAAGCCTGGTCAACGAGATTGATGTCATTGAATTGTCTAATGGCGAAAATTTTGATCGGATTTTTGTTGACTGCCTGTCTTTCGACAAGCATAAGAAAACGGCATAGCGAAATCGGACGGTATAACGATAATTTTGAAATGGTCCCAGAGCTGTAGGGACGGGGCAAGATTCACTCACAGCTGGAGATCTACTTTGCAGACCGGTTAGAGTGATGGTTGCTGTATCGGCCTGAATTCAAAGCAGAGAACTGCTTGTTTTGTGCTTTTTATATAAGAACAAAAAATGCATAAAAAGATATTGACAAATAAATAATGATCAGGTATTATATTAATTATATAAAACATATAGGAAATATATGCAATGTTGTTTTGGGAGGTTAAGAATATGTTGAAAAATCGATTATACATTTCAGATGAGATACACTTTTGCATGTGTTGTAGTAGAACGGAATATCAGTACTATTGTTAGGCATAATGAGATATTGCATTTGTCAACACCCTAAGTAGCAATTGGATATAATGAAAAATGAGATCATCATTGAGTATGTAAAATGAAAGTTTTCTTAAAAGAATATTCAAAAATAATGAAAAAAATTACTAAAAAATTTAACAAATCAAAGTAAAAAAAATTTTAGAAAGAAAAGAGAGGTTGACAAACGTGAGCGAAAGAAAATTAGGATTCGATACTTTACAGGTCCATGCAGGACAGACCCCAGACCCAGTAACCGGAGCAAGAGCTGTTCCTATTTATCAGTCAACTTCATATGTATTTAAAGACACTGCTCAGGCAGAAGGTCGCTTTGCATTAACGGACGCTGGTAATATCTACAGTCGTTTGACTAACCCAACGACTGATGCATCTGAGCAGCGGGTAGCTGCTTTAGAAGGTGGATCAGCGGGTCTGGCCACAGCATCCGGTGCAGCAGCCATTACCTACACCATTCAAAACGTAGCCTGGGCAGGAGATGAAATTGTCTCGGCCAGTACCCTTTATGGTGGAACCTATCATCTTTTTGCTGAAACACTGCCTAAGTTTGGCATCAATACAATCTTTGTCGATCCTGATGATCCGGAAAATTTCAGAAAAGCCATCACTGATAAAACCAAAGCATTGTTTATTGAAACCCTCGGAAATCCCGGCATTAACGTCATTGATTTTGATGCAGTCGGTAAAATCGCGGCTGAAAATAAAATTCCTTTAATCGTTGATAATACCTTTGCAACCCCATATTTATTCAAACCACTGGAACATGGTGCTAACGTGGTTGTGCATTCTGCGACCAAGTTCATCGGCGGTCACGGAACATCCATCGGTGGAATTATTGTTGATGGTGGTAACTTTGACTGGACCAGCGGAAAATTCCCGGATTTCACCACACCGGACAAAAGCTACAATGGTATAACATTTTCTGATTTAGGACCGATTGCCTATGCGGTAAAGATTCGTGCCCAATTGTTAAGAGATACCGGAGCCTCATTATCGCCATTTAATTCCTTCCTGTTTTTGCAGGGGCTGGAGTCTTTATCCTTAAGAGTGCAAAAGCACGTTGATAACACCAAAAAAATTGTGGGATTCCTTGAAAATCATCCCAAGGTCAAAAAAGTAAATTATCCTGGACTCAAGTCCAATAAGTATTACGAGCTGGGTCAAAAATATCTGCCATTGGGAGCCGGTTCCATCTTTACATTTTCCATTGATGGTACGATTGATCAGGCCAAAAAGTTCATTGACAGCCTGGAAATTTTCTCACTATTGGCGAATGTTGCCGATGCGAAATCCCTTGTTATTCATCCGGCATCCACTACTCACCAGCAGTTAAGTCCTGAAGAACAGGCGGCGGTTGGATTTGCTCCGGATGTGATTCGTTTATCAATTGGGGTTGAGGATGTTGATGATTTGATTTACGATATCGAACAAGCCCTGGAAAAAGCACTATAGTAACGGTCCCCTTAAAATAATCTGGATACTTAGAAAGACATCTGCTGTTAGCGGCAAGAAGCAGCAGATGTTTTCTTTTCGGGCTGATAAGATATTAAATTTAAGTATTAATTTAAAGGAGTTGAGTTCTTGACAAATAAAGAAATAATACTTTCGGGAATTGCACTTAAAAAAACCCCCAGATTTCCGGTTATGATTCTTTCAAGCGGGGTTTGGACTGATTATCGCAATGGATTAACCCTTCAGAATGTCCTGGAAGATGCCCCGGAAAAGATTGCCGAAATCATCATAGGTGATAACAGAAAAGTGGATTCAGATGTCGTCTGGGTCGGTGCGGATTGCAGCAATGTCGTTGTAAAAGCGATTGGTGGGAAATGTACCTTTAATCTGTTGGGTGAGGCCTCAACCGTGGATGAACCGCTGATCACACGACCAGAGGATGTCGATCGGCTGAGAGTTGACGACCTGGAAAACTCTCGTGAGATCGCCAATCTTTTAAAAACCGCAAGTCTTGTGACAAAACGAATCGGCTCAGAGTATCTTGTTGCAGTCAGTCAATGGGGCGCATTCACGATGGCAGGGCAGCTATTGGGAATGGATAACATGATGAAAATAGCGATTCGGGACAAGCCCGGACTTAATCATATCATGGAATTTACGGAGAGACTCCTTTTAAAATATTGGAATTTGTTCATAGATGCCGGAGTCGAAATGGTCAATCAGGCAGAGCCCCTTTCATCAGGGGATGTCATTTCAGCCAAGCTGTTTAAAGAGTTGTCCTTTCCACACATTAAATCTGCCAACCGGTCAATTGCCGATCGGATTAAAACTAAATCGTTACACATTTGCGGAAACACAACCAAGATTCTGGATTCAATTACAGAATCGGAGACAAATCTCTTTTCAATGGACTACAAGGTTGATTTGAATACTGCCCGAGAAACGCTCTCGGGTAAGGTCGCTTTCGGCGGTCAATTAGATCCCATCAGCGTTTTACTGGAAGGGACGACCGCTGAAATTGAGGCCGAATCGCTGGCCTGCATCAGGGCGGGTGGTACACCTGGTTTCATTTTAATACCGGGTTGTGATATTGCTCCCAAAACAAAATTGGCAAATGTCCAGACGATGATTCACACGGCACATCATTTTGATGTTAATGAAATAATATAGATTTTAAAGGAGTATAGCATGAGTAAGTACAGCAATTTAAATTCACAGTTGATTCACGGTGGTATTGATGGGGATGAAAAAACCGGAGCAGTGAATGTTCCCATTTTTCAGACCTCCACTTATAAACAGGATGGCCTGGGTAAAGACCGGGGCTATGAGTATTCCCGATCTGGCAATCCGACCCGGGAAGCCCTGGAAGCATTGATTAACGAATTGGAAGGCGGGATCGCCGGGTTTGCCTTTGCTTCTGGTATGGCAGCGACCACTGCGGTTCTCAGTCTTTTTAAAACCGGGGACAAGGTAATCATCTCCAGCAATGTCTATGGCGGTACCTTTCGGGTGCTTGACAAGGTCTTCAATAACTTTGGCCTAACCTATGAAATTGTTGAAACGTCAGATCTCAAGCTTCTGGAGGACAGTCTGACAGAAGATGTGAAGGCTATTTTTATCGAAAGCCCGGCCAATCCGATTCTGACCATTACCGATATTAAGGCGGTGGCAGAGATTGCCAGAAAACATGGGGTTTTAAGTATTGTTGACAATACCTTTATGACGCCATACCTCCAAAGACCCATTTCACTGGGAGTTGATATTGTCGTTCACAGTGCCACAAAATACCTGGGCGGACATAGCGATCTGATTGCCGGTTTGGCGGTTGTCAACAGCAAGGAGCTGGCAGAACGACTCTGGTTTATTCAGAACGCCACCGGCGGCGTATTACAGCCCTTTGATTCATTCCTGTTAATCCGGGGGATTAAAACGCTGGGGGTTCGAATGGATCGTCACATTGAAAATACAACATTTATTACCGAGGCACTTAAAAGTAATCCCGGGGTCAAAGCGATTTATTATCCCGGCTTGCCGGACAGTCAGGGCTACGAGATCAATAGACGTCAGGCAGACGGTCCCGGGGGGATGTTCTCTTTCGAGCTGGATGAACAATATGATCTTAATAAATTTGTGGAATCCCTGGAGCTGATTACTCTGGCAGAAAGTTTGGGTGGGGTAGAGTCACTGATTTGTCATCCATCCAGTATGACTCATGCGTCGATCCCCTATGAAATACGACAAAAGGTCGGAATCGTTGAAAATCTGATCCGCATTTCGGTGGGGATTGAAGATAAAAATGATATCTTAGCGGATTTAGAACAAGCGTTTGAAAAGAGTTTAGAGGCATAAGATGGCTTATTATAATGATATCAGAGAATTGATTGGCAATACGCCGATGATTAAACTCAATCAGTTTCAGGTCAAAGATCAGGTGAACATTTTCGCCAAGCTGGAACTCTGGAATCCCGGCGGTAGTGTCAAAGATCGCATTGGCATTTCAATGATAGAAGATGCTGAAAAATCAGGTTTATTGAAACCGGGCGGGACGATTATCGAAGGGACGGCCGGAAATACCGGTCTCGGTGTGGCGCTGGCCGCGATTAACCGGGGATACCGGGTTATCTTTGTGGTGCCGACAAAATTCTCCATTGAAAAACAAACCCTGATGCGGGCCTATGGCGGAGAAATTGTCAATACCCCTAGAGAATTGGGGATGCTGGGGGCAACGGCGAAAGCCCAGGAGTTACTAAAAACCATTCCCAATTCCATCTCACTGCAGCAGTTTGATAATCCCTCAAACCCAGCTGTTCATTATCAAACGACCGGCCCGGAAATTTATGCTGATTTAGATGGAAAAATCGATTATGTGGTAGCAGGCGCTGGCAGCGGTGGAACTTATAGTGGGGTTCTGCGTTATTTAAAAGAGCGAAACCCCAACATAAAAGGTATTTTAGCCGACCCAGAAGGTTCAATTATGGGAGGTGGAGCATCCGGGTGTTATGATATTGAAGGCATTGGGAATGATTTTATTGCCGGGACAATGGATATGAAACTGGTGGATGAGGTGATTAAGGTGGATGATGAAAATGCTTTTAAACTGGCCAAATTATTAGCCAGCAAAGAAGGGATCATTGCGGGGACTTCTTCCGGAGCAGCCTTATACGGAGCACTCAAACTGGCTGAAAAAATTGAGAGTGGAAATATTGTCACCATTTTCCCGGATCGCGGCGACCGCTATTTCAGTAAGAATATTTATGATTAATAGCGACTATTGAATTAAACGGATTTGGTTGATACCCTGATCATAGAATAAGACGCCTCAGTTAAAAAAATTTAACTGAGGCGTCTTATTTAAGCAGAGTGTGTTATCTACAATTGGTTTTAATGGTCAGTATCTCAAGAGCCATAGTCGGACAAAATTTTATTCAATGCACAGGCGCTGCTGC
>NZ_JAUSPS010000075.1 GCF_030652775.1 Acetobacterium sp.
AAGCCTTAAAGGAAATGGTCCTGGATATTGAAGAAGGCGCCGATATTGTGATGGTCAAACCCGCCATGCCTTATCTGGACATTATTGCCAAGGGCAAGGAACTTTCCTACTTGCCAATGGCCGCCTATCAGGTCAGCGGCGAATACGCCATGATTAAAAATGCCGTCGATGCCGATTTGATGGATCGTCGGGCTATTTTTGAAAGCCTGATCAGCATCAAACGAGCCGGAGCAGACATCATCATCACTTATTTTGCCAAAGAACTGCAAGCAATGCTGAAGGATTATCAGTGACGTTTTTAGCCAAATTTTTTAAAATTTGGTAAAGTCACTAAGTGCGAGCGTGTGGCTGGTGTAAAAACCAACGTAATTTTGGGCTGAATTATTCCTGATAAAAATCAGGAATTCAGATGAAAAATATGATCATTATAAATTGGAGAGATTATGAATCGAGAAAAATCAGAAAAATTATTTATTGAAGCTGAAAAGTACATACCTGGCGGTGTCAACAGTCCGGTGCGGGCGTTCAAATCAGTGGACATGCCACCGGTCTTTATTGACCATGGCAAAGGCGCTAAGATTTATGATGTTGATGGCAACGAATATACCGACTATATCTGTTCCTGGGGGCCACTGATTTTAGGTCATGCCTCACCGGTTTATTTTGAAGGGATTCAGGAAGCCCTGCAAAAAGGAACCAGCTTTGGAGCCCCAACCGCTATTGAGGTCGACGTTGCCAAGCTGATTACCGAAGCCTATCCCTCCATGGAAATGGTGCGGATGGTGAGTTCCGGAACCGAAGCCACGATGAGTGCGTTGCGGGTCGCCAGAGGCTATACCGGACGGGATAAGATCATCAAATTTGAAGGCTGTTACCACGGCCATGCCGATGGCCTGCTGGTTAAATCCGGATCCGGCACCCTGACCTTTGGGGTACCCACCAGCTCCGGGGTGACCCCGGGAACGGCTAAGGATACCTTAGTAGCAACTTATAATGATATTGCCAGCGTCAAAGCCCTCTTTGCCGAAAACCCCGGCGAAATTGCCGCCGTCATCGTCGAACCGGTAGCCGGTAACATGGGCGTTGTGGCACCCGATCTGGATTTTATGAAAGAACTGCGGGCGATCACTGAAGCTGAAGGAACGGTACTGATTTTTGATGAAGTCATCACCGGATTCCGCTTAGCTTACGGCGGCGCCCAGGAAGTCCTGGATATTAAGCCAGACATGACTACCTTAGGGAAGATCATCGGTGGTGGCATGCCCGTCGGCGCCTATGGCGGACGTCGGGATATTATGGCAACCGTGGCACCCTTAGGCGGCGTTTATCAGGCCGGTACCCTGTCAGGGAATCCCATCGCCATGAAAATGGGATTAAACACTCTGACCTATCTGCGGGATCATCCCGAAGTTTATACCGAGATGGAAGAAAATGCCAAGTTGTTAGAAGCTGGCTTTAAGGCTAACATCGAAAAAACCGGGGTCAAAGCCCAGATGGTCCGTTTCAAAGGCATGACCTGTTGCTTCTTTACCGATGTGCCCATCGATGGTTACGCCGCCGTCATGACTGCCGACACCAAAGCCTATACCAAATATTTCAAATCCATGCTGGATGCCGGCAACCTGATGCCGCCAGCCCAATTCGAAGGTATTTTCCTCTCCTCCGCCCACACCAAAGCGGACATCGAAAAAACCATCGCCGATCACTACCAGGCATTATTAAGTTTATAATAAATAAACAGTGAAGTTCAAAGACTAGAGACCAACAGATATGCTAGTACCGACAATTGTTACATCATGTTGTACGCATCGGGGCGGACACGGCGTAGCCTGTCCGATCCCGCAGCGAACAACAGATTAACAATTGGTCGGTACGGTAGTTCGAGGTCAACCTACAATGAGAAGTTTATCACTGTTATCATAATAAAAATAGGAGAACCATTTAATGGAAAAGAAAGCGTTACTGGTCATCAGTTTTGGTACATCTTACCCTGAGACCCGAAAAAAAACCATCGCGGCTACCGAAAAGCATTTGCAGAAAGCATTTCCGGACCATGATTTTTATCGAGCCTTTACATCCCGGATGATCATTAATAAGTTGAAAAAACGAGATAATGAAGAAATCGATGTTCCCCAGGAAGTCTTGAAAAAACTTAAAGAAGCTGGTTATACCCATGTACAGTGTCAGACCACCCATATCATCAACGGCTATGAGTACGACATTACGTTAAAAGAACTCAAGGCCTTTGAAAAAGACTTTGCATCCTTGACCCTGGGTCGGCCACTGTTAACCACGGTTGAAGATTACGAAGAAACCGTGGACATCGTGATGAAACAAATGCCTAAGCTAAAAAAAGGTGAAGCCCTGGTTTATATGGGCCATGGCAGTGATCATCACGCCAATTCCACCTATCCCTGCCTGGATTATATGTTTAAAATGAAGGGTTATGAGGACGTTTATGTGGGAACCGTTGAAGGTTTTCCGGAGCTGGAAAACATTGTGCCGTTGTTACAGGAAAAAAAATACAAAAAGATTTATCTGGCGCCCTTTATGCTGGTGGCTGGAGATCATGCTATTAATGATATGGCTAGTGATGAAGAAGACTCCTGGAAAACGGTTCTTGAAGATGAACGTTTTAAAGTCGAATGTATCCTCGAAGGCCTGGGTGAATATACCGGCATTCAGAACATGTTTTTAGATCATTTGAAGAAAGCACAACCCGTTACAGAAATGTAGGAATGGAATACAAGTGCTAAAATTAGAAATAAAGTTTAGGAGAAATTATTGATGAATACAGTGTATATGGTGGGTGCAGGCCCTGGAGATCCAGAGCTGATTACCGTTAAGGGTCAACGAATTGTCAACGAAGCAGATATTATTATTTATGCCGGTTCTTTAGTCAACAAAGCTATTATTGCCGGTCACAAAGCGGATGCCGAAATTTTTAATTCCGCATCGATGACCTTGGATGATGTCATCGCCGTGATTAAACGGGGAACTGCAGAAGGCAAAAAAATTGCCCGGGTTCATACCGGTGACCCATCCATTTATGGCGCGATCCGCGAACAGATGGACCGACTGGATGAATTGGGAATCCCCTTTGATGTGATCCCTGGAGTCAGCTCCTTTGTCGCATCAGCGGCAGCCCTTAAAAAAGAATTTACCCTGCCAGATGTATCCCAAACGGTTATTTTAACCCGTTTGGAAGGTCGAACTCCCGTTCCTGAAAAAGAAAAGCTGGAAGATCTGGCATCCCATCAGGCATCCATGTGTATCTTCTTGTCGGTGCAAATGATTGATGATGTCGTTAAGCGATTAATGAAACATTATGCCCCAACGACGCCGATTGCGATTATCCAACGGGCAACCTGGGAAGATCAGAAAATTGTCATGGGAACGCTGGAAACCATTGCTCAAAAAGTAAAAGACGAAAATATCACCAAAACTGCCCAAATATTAGTTGGTGATTTCCTCGGTGATGAATACAGCTTATCTAAGCTTTATGACCCCAGCTTTACCCATGAATACCGTCAAGGGGTGGAATAAAACCGTGAAAACAGAAAAATGGGCCATTGTCACCCTGTCCCAGGATGGCATGGTTTTGGCAAACCGGTTGGCAGAACATCTGGATGACCGGGAATGCCACATCTACACCAAAGACAAATACGCCAACGAAACCACAAAAATCATCGCCACCGATATTACGACCTTTATGGGCAGCATCATCGGGGCGTACCAGATCATCTGCTGCATTATGGCAACTGGCATTGTCGTCCGGGCGATTGCCCCCCATCTGGAACATAAATCTTCAGATCCGGGAATTTTGGTGATGGATACCAATGGCGAGTTTGTGATCAGTCTGTTGTCCGGCCATCTGGGCGGCGCCAACGATGCCGCCCGGCTGGTCGCCAAACGACTGGATGCCCAGGCCGTGATCACCACTGGCACCGATGTTAAAGGAACCATGGCCGTCGATGTGCTGGCCCAGAAAATTAATTGCACCATTGATAATTTTACTAATGCTAAAGACGTGACGGCGCTGATTTTAAACGGCGATCCGATTGCCTTAGTTAATCAGGAGAACTGCGACTTGGATGCGGTTATTCTGCCCAAGAACATCGAAACGGTGGACGATTTAACGGATCTAAATAATCTAAATAAATATCTGGGCGTCATCATGACAACGCTGGATACCAAAAAAACAGCACTGCCAATTCCTAGCGTAAAGCTGGTTCCCCGAAAACTGGTGCTGGGAGTGGGCTGTCGCCGGGATACCCCGGGAGATCGGATTATTCAGGCTATTCAGGAGGCTTTAGCGTCCCTGAATCTCAATGTCAAAGGTATTAAAGCCCTGGCTACCATCGGCTTAAAAGCCGATGAACCGGGAATCATTGAAGCCTGTACCTTCTTTGCCGCAAAAAAAGTCATCATTCCCAATGAAATGGTGCAAATGGTTCAAAGTCGTTTTGAAGCATCGGATTTCGTTTTTAAAACAACTGGCCTCTATGCCGTTTCTGAACCCTGCGGCTTTGTCGCCTCCGGCTTCGGAAAATGTCTGCTGGAAAAACAGAAACTGGGCGGGATTACCCTGTCGGTTTGGCTGGACGAAAATTAACAGAAATATAACGATAAACACGAAAGATAATTGCTTTGTTGTCTGTTTCGCACAAGCGGATAACAAAACTGATGTAGTATTGAAATAACAAAAACCTTGTAAAAAAAAGGAGAAAAAATGAGCAAAATTTATGTCACCGGGATTGGTCCCGGACTGTATGAACATATGACCGAGGCGGCCAAAGCCAGCCTGGAAGATGCTGATATTATTGTCGGCTACAAAACCTACATCGATATTATTGCCGATTTAATTGGCGACAAGGAAGTTCTATCTTCCGGGATGCGGCGGGAAATTGACCGCTGTGAAAAAGCCTTAGAGCTAGCTGAACAAGGCAAAAAAATCTGTCTGGTTAGCAGCGGTGATGCCGGTGTTTTCGGGATGGCTGGAATCATGCTGGAAATCGTTGAAGCCAAAAACAGCGATGTCGAAGTCGAAATTATTCCTGGTATTTCGGCCGCTAATGCCGCGGCATCAACCCTGGGCGCACCGCTGATGCATGACTATGCCGTCATCAGCCTCAGCGACCTACTCACCGACTGGGCCGTCATTGAAAAACGTCTTCACTGTGCTGGCGAAGGCGATTTTATTATCACCCTATATAACCCTAAAAGCAAAGGCCGTCCCCACAATATTGAAAGTGCCCAGAAAATTCTGTTAGAATACAAAGCTCCGGAAACCCCGGTGGGCATTGTTCGTAATGCCAAACGTAAAGACGAATCTTATGTTATTACGACCCTGAAAAAAATGAATGAAGCAGATATTGATATGTTTTCGATGGTTATCATCGGCAATTCCAAAACCTATGTGACCCGGGATCAGCTAAAAATGATTACTCCGAGAGGTTATCAGCTTTGATTCTGGTATTGGGAGGAACCCTTGATAGCCGATTATTAACTGATCGTCTGCTTGAAGAAGGGAAAGAAGTCTGTTATTCGTCGCTGACCAATATTGCTGCCGATCAGATCTCGGAAAACCCTCTGTTGACAAAGATTTCAGGACAATTGGATGCCAGTACGTTGCGGGAAACAATCACCATTTATAATATCAATCTCTGTATTGATGCCACCCATCCCTATGCCCGGGAAATTTCTGAAAACGCTATTTGGGCCTGCGATGCCATGAATATCGATTATATTCGGCTGGAAAGACCCTCGAATATCGACGAAGGGACGGATAGTGTCGCTTATAACAGCTATGAAGAAGCCCGGGATTATCTGGCTGGTGTGATGGGAAAAAGTGATCGCAATATTCTCCTGACCACCGGCAGTCGACAATTGGAAGCCTTTGAAGGACTGCCCAAAGATCGCACCTATATCCGGGTTCTGCCGACGGCAGGGGTGCTAAAAAAATGCGAAAACTTGGGCTATAAGCCGCGTCATATCCTGGCTCTCCAGGGTCCTTTCTCAGTGGAAATGAATGTCGCCACCATGAAAGAATACAACATCGGCTTCGTCGTCACCAAGGACAGCGGCGACATTGGCGGCATCCGTGAAAAGGTCGAAGCCGCTCGGCTGGTCGATGCTAAAATTTTATTTATCCGTCGCCCCCCCATCGCCTATCCCCAGTCTGTCGCCACTGTCGAAGACGCCGTCGCTTGCGCATTGAAAAACCACTAGAATTTTGACTTAAAAACAGCTAGAGTTGTTTTTAATTTTCTGCAATTTTGAAACATTGAACAATCGAACAATGATTGTTTTACGATCGGTTTCCACAACAAGAAGAAATCGCTATGCGAATTTCTTCTTGTTCGCGGGCAGTCGCCAACTACAAGCAAGCTTGTGATTGGCTCATTACCTTCACGAAAACAATTTTGTAACGTGTAGGCGAACAGGCGATAGCCTGTCCGCCGTACAGTGTAAAAATTGTTTCGTGCGAAACCGGTTGTAAAGCACACGGCACTTTAGTAATCACTACAGAAAGTTAAGAAAAAAGGAGAAAACATGGCAAAAAATATTATGTTTATGGGTACCGGGTCGTCAGTTGGAAAAAGTCTGATCACTGCTGCCATGTGCCGGATACTCGATAACCACGGTTATCATGTGGCACCCTATAAATCCCAGAATATGGCGCTTAATTCGTTTATCACCAAAGACGGCAAAGAAATGGGCCGCGCCCAGGTGGTTCAGGCCGAGTGCGCCCGGATGGAGCCGCAGGTTGAAATGAACCCGGTGTTGCTTAAACCAAATTCCGATGTCGGCTGCCAGGTCATCCTGATGGGAAAAGCCGAATTCAATATGGATGCCATGGATTATCATGCCCATAAACCCAAGCTGGTGGAGATCGTGGTTTCGGCCTATGATGCGCTGGCTGAGGGCAGAGATGTGATTGTCATCGAAGGTGCCGGTAGCCCGGCCGAAATCAACCTGCGGGATAACGACATTGTCAACATGGGACTGGCAGAATTGGTGGATACTCCGGTGGTGCTGATCGGCGACATAGACAAGGGTGGTGTTTTTGCATCGATTTATGGTACAATTATGTTGTTGCAACCGGAAGAACGAGCGCGGATCAAAGGCTTTATTATCAATAAATTCCGTGGCGATGTGGAGCTGTTGAAGCCCGGCATCAAAATGATCGAAGAACTGGTCAAGGTGCCTTGCCTGGGTGTTATTCCCTACAAACGCTTTGTTATTGATGATGAAGACAGTGTCAGCGAACGGTTTGATAATAATTCCGAAGGCCTGATCACGATTGGGGTGGTTTATTTACCGCACCTTTCCAACTTCACCGACTGTACCGCCTTTGAAATGCATCCCGATGTGAAGGTAGAATACTATCGTAACCAGCGCGATCTGCAGCTGGCCAACCCGGATCTACTGGTGATCCCCGGCAGCAAAAATACCATTGACGATACCTGCCATGTCATTAACAGCAAGATAGGCGATGAAATTCGTCGGATCCATGATTGTGGGGTACCAATTGTCGGAATTTGTGGCGGTTATCAACTGCTTGGTAAAGAAATTCGCGATCCCTTCCAGGTGGAATCAACCCGGGGCAGTATTGAAGGACTGGGTCTCTTAAACATTGTCACCACCATTGAAGAAGAAAAGCGCACGGTTCGGGCTTCTGGCAAGGTTCAAGGGAACTTCATGGGAATGGAGCTGGCTGACATGGAAGTGGAAGGCTACGAAATTCACATGGGCACCAGCGAAGCCTTGGATCAGGCCAAACCTTTTGCGATTCTCGAAGATGGTACCGTCGATGGCGTGATTGCCGAAGATGGCACCGTCATGGGAACCTACCTCCATGGGATCTTTGATAACGATGGATTACGGGAAAAAATCATTGAAGCTCTGCGGGTCAAAAAGAATCTCGAAGCCGGTCCCAGCGCCTTTGATTTTAAGGCCTTTAAAGAAGAACAATATGATCTGCTGGCAGAGACCGTGGAAGCGAATCTGGATATGAAAAAAATAATGGAAATCATTGGAGAAATAGAAAATTGAATTTAATTGAAGGACTTCCCCTGGGTTTAGGGGGAGGCTTTTGGTTTTTACTGATACTTATCGGCGTGTTGCTCGATTGGCTGATCGGGGATCCTCCCTGGCTGCCCCATCCGATCATCGCCATGGGGAAAACCATCGGCTTTTTAAATAAAAAACTAAATCAGGGCAAGCATCGCAAGGCCAAAGGATTTTTGCTGTTATTTTTAGTTCTGGGTCTGACCGGAGCCATTGTCTTTGCTCTGCAATGGCTGTTGTACAGCATCAACATTTATCTGTACATCATCTTTAACCTTTATCTGATTGTCACCGCCCTGGCAGCAAAAACCCTGGCCATTGAAGTACGCAAAGTGATGAGTGCCTTAATGGGTGGCGATATCGAAGTTTCGCGGGTTCAGGTCGGTTATCTGGTTGGCCGGGATACCTCGGAACTCAAAGAAAAAGAAATTATCCGGGCAACGGTTGAGACCACTGCAGAAAATACCATTGATGGGGTTCTGGCACCGATTTTTTATATGCTGCTGGGCGTACTGATGCCGATGCCCTGGCTGAATCCGGTGATGCTGGTAATGCTCTACAAGGCGACAAATACCTTGGATTCGATGGTCGGATATGTCCAGGAGCCTTATAAGGACTTTGGCTATGCTTCGGCAAAATTTGACGATCTGGTCAATTTGATTCCGGCCCGGCTCGGCAGCATCTTTATGCTGGTGGCTGGGATGCTTTTGGGATATACCTTTAATGATGGTTGTCGCATTTTTAAGCGGGATCGTCACAATCACAAGAGTCCCAACTCGGCCCATCCAGAATCGGTAGTGGCTGGGTTATTGGGGATACAGCTGGGCGGAACCAACCAGTATTTTGGTGAAATCCTGGAAAAACCCACCATTGGGGACGCTAAAACCCCGTTGGAAATATTGGATATTCGCGAAACCATTACCATTATGTATGGCAGCGAGGTTGCTTTAATGGTTTTTGCGACCTTAATGGCAGTGATTATTTATTCTTTTTAAAAAAATGGGAAATCATTGAGTTTAAATCATTGAGTTTAAATAAAATAATTGGAGTGTCAACATGAATAAACATGGCGGATATCAGGGCGAAAACAAAGAAATGCTGGATTTCAGCGTCAACATTAATCCCTTAGGAATACCCGCGGGAATCCGGAAAAAGCTGATCACCGGCATTGATGAATTGGTGAAATATCCGGAGATCACTGGCGTTTCAGCGATTGGGAAAATTGCCAATGATCTGGCGGTGCGGCCGGAAAATATCATTCTTGGTAATGGTGCCATTGAGCTGATCTATCTTTTTGCCCGCAGCATGGGGCCGGGGAAGGCAATGATTATTCAGCCGACCTTTAATGAATATGAACGGGCATTGAAGCTATACGGCTGGGATGTAGTCCATCATGTATTAACAGCGGCAGATGATTTTACCATTAACCCGGAGGCATTAGCGGCGGCCATCAAAAATGAAAAGCCTCAGGCGGTATTTTTATGCAACCCCAATAACCCCACCGGTCGGGTTTATTCCAAGGGTTTTATCAGAGAAATGTTAGAGCATTCGGCTCCGGAAATCAACTGGTTTCTGGATGAATCCTTCATGGATTTTTCTGACGAAAGCGGTAGTCTATCGTTGGTTAAAGAAGCAAGACAAGCGGTCTTTATTTTGAAATCCCTGACGAAGTTCTATGCCCTACCGGGTCTGCGAATTGGCTACGGGGTCGGGGCTGTTCCAATTGTCAAAAAAATGGAAAACTTTAAAGAGCCCTGGACTATTAATACCCTGGGGCTGATTGCGGCTACGGGTGTATATGATGAAAAAGATTATGCTAGACAGACTAAAACCTATATTCAGAGCGAACGGCAGCGGGTTTTTAAAGTGCTAAGTGAAATTGAAAGCCTGAAGGTTTATCCAAGTGGCACCGATTTTCATCTCTGCCAGCTATTAACGGGAACCGTAGCAGAGCTGCAAAGGGGCTTAGAAAAAGATGGCATGTCCATTAGAACCTGCGAAGATTTTATCGGTCTGGATGATTCGTATTTCAGGATTGCCATTAAAAAAGAAGCCGATAATACCAAGCTTTTGACTTTTCTTAAAAACTGGAGGAATGAGTAATGGGACAGTTAATATTTGTCACCGGCGGTGCCCGCAGCGGCAAGAGTACCTATGCCGAAAATTTAGCCCGGGAATCGGGCAAGCCAGTCGCTTATATTGCCACAGCGATCGCTTTTGACGATGGCATGAAGGATCGTATCGCCAAACATCAGGCGCAGCGGCCGGATCATTGGGGAACGATTGAACAGTATAAGGATTTTCAGACAATGACAGAAAACCCCATATTTCAAAAAGCTGAGATCGTTCTTTTTGATTGTCTGACGGTGATGACTACCAATAATATGCTGGATTTTCCGGTCGATTATGACAGCTGCGATATGGAAAAGGTGGGCGAAATCGAAGCGGCCATTAAGATTGAAGTGGAAAAACTGCTGGACGTCTGTCAGGATAAAACCCTGATTGTTGTTTCCAATGAGGTGGGCCTGGGTCTGGTGCCGGCCTACAAGCTGGGCAGCTACTTCCGGGACATCGCCGGGCGGATGAATCAGCTGGTGGCCGGTCGAGCCGACGAAGCCTATCTATTGGTGGCGGGTTTACCGATGAAATTAAAATAAATGACAGCAAAAGCCCATTTTCGGCGGCAATGATAATTGCTGAAGATATGGGCTTTTAGTTTGTCGGAAATAATAGGGGGAATAGACGATGAATCAAAAAGATATAAAAAATGAGCTGTTGGCTTTGGCCGATGAAAAATATCGAAAGTTTTCTAGTAGTTTGACACCGGGAACCGATACGATCTTAGGGGTGCGCTTGCCAGCGCTTAGGAAGATCGGTAAACGAATTGCCAAAGCGGACTGGCGGTCCTATCTGGAAACAGCCCGGGATGACAGCTTTGAGGAAACGCTGCTACAGGGAATGGTGATTGGTTATGCAGAAGTGGAACTAGCCGAACGACTGGCGCTGATCAAAGCCTATCTCCCCAAGATTGACAATTGGTCAATCTGCGAC
This sequence comes from Acetobacterium sp., assembly GCF_030652775.1. Classification (GTDB taxonomy): domain Bacteria; phylum Bacillota; class Clostridia; order Eubacteriales; family Eubacteriaceae; genus Acetobacterium. The sequence goes on from NZ_JAUSPS010000075.1 coordinate 11,125, forward strand.
AGTTTTTGTACCGGACTGAAATTCACCAAACAACATAAAGAGGAGGTATGGCTGTTTTTACAGCCATACCTCCAATCCAATGAAGTTTACGAGATTCGTTTTGGGGTGGTGATGTTTATTACCTATTATGTGGAAGACCGTTATCTGGAGCCGATGTTTCGGAATTTTAATGCCATTGACTGTGACAACTATTATGTGAAAATGGCCGTTGCCTGGGCGATTACCAGCTGCTTCACGGCTTTTCCGGTAATGACGATGATTTACCTTAAAGCCAATGATCTGGACGATTTTACCTACAATAAAGCCTTGCAGAAAATCACCGAATCGAGGCAGGTAAATCCAGAGATGAAGGTGCGGATTCGCTGTATGAAACGAAAAAAGAAATGATATTGAAGAGGGAATTCACAGTGTGCAGAGACTGCGCTACATCGTTGTATAAAATGTATGGAACACCCCATTTATTGTTGTATATTTTGTAAATCAAATGAGGCAAGGGAAATTCAGCATGGTGTTCTTGTCGCCTATAAACAGGATTTTTCGAAGCATGCACCACATATAGATCGTCCCCCGGATCCGGATGTTATGGAACAGTATTCCTGTGTTCAAAGGCCGGTGTCACCAGTCCTTCAGGGGAAGCTGACCGCGGAACCCGCCAGGGCGATCAAACCCGATTAAAGGACTTATGCAATGCGGCATTAACCGATTTAATGGGCTATGATTAGCAAAAAAAATTACTGTCACGAGCTGTTTATTCATCTTTAAAATGACGGTAATGTGACAAAGACTGCCCAGTATTTTCGAATTCATCGCAATTCCATGAAATATCGCATCAAAAAAATCGAAAAAATTATGGTAGTATCGCTAGCAGATAGTGAAATAAAATTTTCATTGATGATGTTGTTCAAACTTCCAACTTATTTGGGCGATGAAAATTTACTGAAGGCTTAAGCAGAATGTGAACAATTGATATTTATTAGACGCAGTCCGGTAAATTGATTTATACCTGTTGTTTACTGGGCTTAGAGTGTTCGTATGGTTGAGTGCAGAGTGGTTCTTTTGATTAACGATTTTTAAACGTCTGACTTGTTAGTTGGACGTTTTTTTCTATCTTTTATTTCCTTTTAGTGATACAATAAAGCCATTCGAAGCGACTCTAGAAACAGTGAGGAGATGTATTATGAAATCAAACTATGCGTTTTTTTACGACTTTATCCTAGAACTGACGATGATAGCAGCTTCACCGAAGATTACCTTCATAACGTGAGTAATTCTTGCATCATCAAACTGGGGCTCTTTGGCGAAACGGTGGTCAACCAGATGATGGACTTTGATTTTTTTCAAATAAGTTAAATAACGAAGTTGAGGTAACCAATACGATGCGATAAGATTTTTCTACGAAATATGGTTAAAGGATCTGTAAACGTTCGAAACACGGGAAAAATCAACCGCATTGCATCCTAGTATATTGATATAAAAATGCTTCTGCTGATCTGTTTCAAAACAATATCTGACAGGTTTTAGCGTTTAAGGCAATAATACGCAGGACTTTAAGTTATTTATCAGTAATGAAACAGGTAACTTATATCTGTGAAAGGCAAGGAGGTGTGTAAAAAAGGGAATTGTCGAGTAGATCCAGAAAATGGAAGAAAGGTGTGCTTCAGGGGAGTGGTTGTTAAATATTACATGTCGAATATTTGGGGAATATTTAACTAGATAACAGGAAAATATGGTCGAACTTTCTAGTTGCGAAGATAAGTCGGCGTTCTTTAAAATGTTATACTCGACAAAGTTATCCACTTCTATAAAAACCTTAAGAGCGGTTCTTTTCGCTGACTAAGTGGAGAGAAGTCTAGGTTACGTTTAATGGGCAGACTCTTGTTTACATAAAATAGATTAACTAAGGAGGATAATGATGTTTGGAATTAAACTAACAGGAAAACAGGAAGAGGTCATGGCTCTTCCCGCCAGTGGACATATCGTTGTTTTAGGAACTGCCGGTAGCGGAAAAACTACCATTGCGCTGCTGCGTGCTCACCACCTTGCGAGTATACCGAACGGCGGCAAAGTGCTACTTGTCACATTTAATGGTGCGTTGGTAGAATATATGCGTAGGATCAGTAGATTACAATTGAAAAATCTTGTGGTTGAAAGTTACCACAAATTCGCACGTGGCTATTTGAAATGCCGTGGAAAGATGCCGGACTGGAATGGAATCCTTGGTCCCGACGAAAAAGCTCACTACATAGAGCAAGCTGTGGCAGCCTTAAAAATACAATACCCAGCCGAATCAACTTTCAGACGTCCCAAGGAGTTCTTTGTCGATGAGATTACCTTTATACAAAAATTCGGGTTTGCTAGCCTTACCGAATACACTGAAGCTGAGCGTATTGGTCGCGCCTCCGCTAATATTAAGCGTGAAAACCGTAAATGGATTTTTGCAGTATACGAAAAATACATGGAACTGCGCAAAGCCGTTGGACGGAAATATGACTGGGATGACTTGGCATTATATGTTTTCAATGAGTTGCAAGATGATGATGGCGAACGTAGATACACCCATATCATTATTGACGAGGGGCAAGACTTCTCGCCGATGATGATCAAGTCATTGGTTGAGGCCGTAGCCGACGGTGGCTCGTTTACGTTCTTTGGCGATGTAGCACAGCAGATTTATGGTAGCCGTTTGTCTTGGCGTGATTCAGGTGTGGATGCAAACAAGATATGGCGGTTTAATATGAATTATCGTAATCCTACGTCCGTCACATCGTTTGCTAAAGCTATAACCGAAAGTGAATACTGGCGGCAAGATGGAGATATGGTCGAATCAACTGCTCAGATTGCTGAAGGACCAAAGCCTATACTGGTGAAGTTCTCAAGCAAGCAGTGTGAAATGGCTTGGATCGTTGAACGGGCAATAGCTACAGGGAAGACATCATCTACTGTAATTGTCTGCAGAAATAGGGCTGACATTCATGCTTTGTTACCTGCTCTAAAAAATAAGGGTTGTGATGCAATTGAGATTAATAGTAAAACTCCTGGTTTTTCCCATTTGAAGGAGGTATACCTCACAACCTATCATGCCGCAAAGGGACTTGAATTCGACAATGTATTTATTCCATATCTGGCGGAGGATAAACTTCCTGACCCAGATACAGTATCAAGTGCAGTTTCAGAAGAGGATGTATATGCCGACGAGATAAAACTTCTTTATGTTGCCGCGACCCGTTCAAAGTATGGGCTTTATATGACTTACAGCCAAACATTGTCGCCATTGTTCCCAGAGGATTCAGATAGCTATGATTTCTATTATGAGGAGGATGTGGTATGAATGCTTATGACGTCTTGTCGGCTCGCGGCGTTACGCGCTTTTGCCACTTTACGAAGTTTCAGAGCCTAACGCACATCATTACTTCGATAGATGGCGTTATGGCGAGCAGTTCAATACGCCAAGATACAAAAAACGTAACTGACACGGCTCGGTATGATGGAGAATTGGATTATGTGTGCTGCTCTGTGCAATATCCGAACTCATGGTTCTTAAAAAAGGCTATACAGAATAATCACGACAAGATTTTTAAAGATTGGGTAGTTCTGTATGTTGAATTAAACATACTAAATTATAAAGAGGCAAAATTTTGCCCCTGCAATGCTAGCAAATCATATGGCGCTTATATAAATAATGACATTGATAATATAGAATCTATCTTCGCAACTTCTGTTTCCACTTTTGATTATCCAAGGTCGCCGAAGATGCTCTCTTGTTGCCCAACAGACGGGCAAGCGGAAATATTGATAAAGGATAACATTCCCCGAGATTTTATCAACGGTATTGCTATTGGAAACGAGGAGGTAGCAAAACGTGTTTATGCGATGCTCAAAATTTCCAGTATGGAGCGTATACCACTTTACATCGCACCAGATGTGTTATCTCCGAATTGGAGCAAAATGATTAAGAATGATCGTCGTCCAGAGGAGACCCTGTGCGACTGGTAAGAGGAGGACTTAGCTATGACTACGGTGATACCAACCGAAATAGAAAAATGTAAAGGAGCAATGTTGGCCACTGCCATTGGTGATGCTTTGGGCTGGCCCAATGAGCCACGCTCGAAGAACAGGTCGAAAAAACCAAAGATCGTTGATCATTTTGTTGAGTGGACACGTAGTTCAAACTATCCGCGATGGCATGATGAGAAGATTCTACCAGGCGAGTACAGCGATGATACACAGATGACGCTGTCTGTAGCACGAAGCATTATCGCAGGCGACTGGGAGAAGTTTCTAGCCGAAAAAGAACTACCCTTTTGGTTAAATTACGAGCGTGGTGGTGGTGGTGCTTTACGGAAGGCTGCCAAGTCTTGTAAAGAGGGAGTATTGTTGTGGCAAACCAAAAATACACGAGACTACTTTAATGCGGGCGGTAACGGTGCTACAATGCGGATTTTACCACACGTTATTGCGGCAGCGAAAACGATCAATACCACGGCACTAATGACAAACGTCGTTAAGGATACGCTTATAACTCACGGTCACCCGCGTGCATTTCTGGGTGCAACTTGTTATGCTTATGCACTGGATTATCTTTTAAGGAAAGAGACGGTATTAGAATATGGAGAACTTGTTACAGCAGTAATTGATGGACAGAATGACTGGGGCGCGAACCTTAATACTGATGTTTTAGGAGAGTGGCTTAGCATTGCTCAAAAACACCGTGAATATGACTTTTTAACAGAATGGGAAAAAACATGCGCCCATATGGTGAGACAACTCGAGCTTATAAGTGTTTCGCTAAAAAAGGGTTTAATTCTTGATGATACAAAAGTATTGTCCGATTTAGAGTGTTTTGGAAAGGCAAATGGTGCCGGGGACGTTGCGGCTTTAGCTGCAATCTATTTAGCTTCAAAATATGCTAATAACCCATCTCTCGGTATCAAAGTTCCTGCGTTTTCGTTTGGTGCAGATACGGATACTATTGCTTCTATTACCGGAGGTCTACTAGGGATGCTAAGTGGCACGAATTGGATTCCAGATGAATGGAAGGTAGTACAAGATTATGATTGTCTTGTCCAAATAACAGAACTGCTTTTGGCAGACAATAAAAAAGAAGCTACAAAAGAGGAGGTCGCAGAAGCGAAAGCTCAAGACAATCGTTGGAGAGCTACACCCATAGGTAAGGTGCGATTTGTAGAGTCAAAAAGCGTACCAAACGGCAAGTACGGTATCGTTATAATCGAAAAGTGGCAGACTATGCTTGGGCAGACCATGTACACAAAGGACTTTAAGCCTAACGATATGCCGCAACAGACTAACCAATCTAGTGTGGGGACTAAGAAAACTCATCAGGCTACTTTATCTGATTCGGAAGACCGGTCGAAACTCAAAAATGAACAACAAGTAGCTATTCAGCAACAGACAAAAATGCCCGAGCAAGAACCCACGCAAGAAATGTTTACTTCGCAAAAAGCGAAGCGGCAGTTTGTTTTGGAGAGTGATGACGTTACAGCTCTACTCGGCAATTCCCATTTTAAAAATAGCGTTACTGTCGGGAAAGTAATGAAGATTATTCAAACCCTTATTGACAGCGACAAGGAAAGTAGTGACCTTGCAAAACAATATCGGGTTGATATAGAAATGGTTGACATAATAAAAAGTTTTGTAAAAAGTTAAACGTTGGTAATCGGTGTCACGGAACCATTAAGGGTATCGAAGAGGCACCGGTGCGAGGTACCACTTAACTTTGGTTTCGTTTTAAACAACCTTCAGACTTGAGGCTTTTAAAGAGATTACTTGATTGTCAGCCGATATTTATTCGGACCAGATTACACAACCAACTATCTGACCCCTTACTACTATGTCAATGAGGGGACAAGGAACTGCATTTGTACGAATTGGCAATGAAATTGTCGTCGCACCCTCATATATTCATGAATTGACGTTAAAAAGTCAGCGACTATCCTTTGATGCGCTGTCAACCAATGAGAAGTTCAGTGAGGCCAGTTTCTACCCTATTCAAATCCAACCTTTATAAGCCAACCGGAAAAAGAATACAGAGACAACGCAAACAGGTATCTGTAATTATCAGCTAGACCGATGCGGAACTGAGCTACCCAGTGACCATCTCTCTAATTTGAATAGGAAGGTGCTATTATGGTGTATGTTGCCTTATTACGAGGTATCAATGTGGGCGGAAAAAACAAAATCAGCATGAAACTTTTGAAGGAAACCTTTCGCCATTTAGATCTGGAATCGGTGGTGACTTATATTAATTCCGGCAATGTGGTTTTTGTAGGTCACCAGACCAAAGCTGTCCTGGAAAAGAAACTGCGTCAGGAAATTTATCAGGAGTATAATCTGGACATTCCGGTGTTAATTCGCAGTCTGAGTGATTTTGAAAGCTTGATGGAAACCTTACTGGCCGACTGGAAAAATGATGATACCATGAAATGTGATGTGATGTTTTTGGAAAACGGATTGGACGAAGCTGCATTTATGGAAAAGTTGACCATCAAACCCGGTATTGATACCGCCTTACAAGCCACCGGTGCAATTATCTGGTCGGTTGCGAGAAAAAATGTCACCCGTAGCAGTTTGACCAAAATTGTAGGTACTGATCTTTATAAAAAAATGACAGTGAGAAATGTGAATACCACCCGAAAACTCTATGAAATCATGAAAAGTATTTAGACAAAGCTAAAACTGGTGTGGGCTGGAAAACTCAGCAACGCTGCCATGCTGTTACTCGAGATTCCGAGTAGCCGGCAGCAAGCTTCATTTAACTAATAAGGGGGGATTTATTTGGATAACAACATCAACCAGGAATTTGACAATAAGATCAAGCGTCTGACAAAAAGTAAAACATATCTGGACTATTGCGAAGAAGTATATGGCTATCGCATGTATCTTTTTAATATGATGGATGAAGAGCAGCTTGACTTCGTTTTTGATTCGATAATGTTATCTGAAGACGATACAGTTTTGGATCTGGGTTGTGGTTCAGGCAGCATATTGAATGCGCTGGTGAAAAAATGCCGCTGTTTCGGCATTGGTATTGATCAGCTGGACAGCGATGCCGTCGAAATTGAAAATGAAAACTCGCAATATCTACAAGGTGATATTGACGACTTCATTAATTTCCAACTACAACCGACTGTTACCTTATCCGTTGACAGCATTTATTTCAGCCGCGACCCGGAGGGGTTGATGCGGTCTTTGTGCGGCGTTAAAAACAATCGGATTTATTTGTTCTATTCACAATATCTGTTTGATGATCATGCGTTGGGAAAACGTATATTACAGGGCAATTTCACAAAAGTTGCCGACATTTTGAAGAAGCTCAAGGTTCCCTATGAAATGATTGATTACAGTAAAAATGAACGAATATTGTATGAAAAGTCACTGTGCGCCCTGGAAAAGCGTGAAGATGCTTTCAAAAACGAAGGGAATTCTGATCTGTACGAGGATAAGATTAAAGAGCAGAGAATGGGAAAAAATCTCTATGACACGGGCAACGCAAGCAGGCATTTGTATATTATCGGCTGACCGATGGGGAACTGAGCATCCAGTAGACCGTCTCTCAATTTGAATAGGAGGTGCTATTATGGTGTATGTTGCCTTATTACGAGGTATCAATGTGGGCGGAAAAAACAAAATCGGAATGAAACATTTGAAGGAAACCTTTCTCCGGTTAGGTCTGGAGTCGGTGGTGACTTATATTAATTCCGGCAATGTGGTTTTTGTCGATAGCCATCAGACCAAAGATGTGTTGGAAAAGAAATTGCGTCAGGAAATTTCTCTGGAGTATGATCTGGACATTCCGGTGTTAATTCGCAGTCTGAATGATTTTGAAAGCTTGATTGAAACCTTACCTGAGGACTGGAAAAATGATGATACCATGAAATGTGATGTGTTGTTTTTGGAAAGTGGATTGGACGAAGTTACAGTTATGGAAAAGTTGACCGTCAAACCTGGTATTGATACCGCCTTACCAGCCACTGGTGCAATTATCTGGTCGGTCGATAGAAAAAATGTCACCCGTAGCAGTTTGACCAAAATTGTCGGCATGGATCTTTATAAAAAAATGACGGTGCGAAATGTGAATACCACCCGAAAACTCTATGAAATCATGAAAAGTATTTAGACGAGGCTAAGACCGTTATGTTAATTTTTTTGATTAGTACAGGAATTTACCGAGAAACGAGGGGTTTGGTCGATACAAAGAACTAATTTTATTTCATCAGAATACCAAAGGAACCGAACAATGAAAAATTCAAATCATCTGCCGTCTGGCGAAATCGAACTCACGATTGAAAGTGAAGCTTATCTTGAGCTTGCAAAAGACAGTCTTTTAGAATACCAATACGAAGATGCGCGACAGGAGCTTGAGGTTGCCGTCAGGAGCACCAACCCGCAGGCGGAATATCTGTTTGGGGTTCTTTATGAACATGCGCTTGGTGTCGATTGGGACGAAGAAAAGGCGCTTTTATGGTACCTTCGTGCTGCGGATCATGGCTACGCACCCGCCCAAACTGCCGCCGCCTCACTGTATATTGATGGCGACGATGTCGCTGCAGATTATGGCGAGGCCTACCGTTTGCTTACACTGGCCGTACAAAAAGAAGATGCTGATGCGGAATATTGGCCGGGATGGATGCCGGTGAAATTTCCTCATACTGAAGAATGCTGCGATGAAGACGAGTTCAGGATGCCGGCGCAAAAAGGATATGCAGAATATCTGCTGGGATGCCTGCATACGGCCGGTCTTGGTGTGGCGATCGATCGTGAGAAAGCCATCAACTGGATCGAAAAGGCAGCGCAAAAAGGATTTCGGGCTGCTGTTTTTGAGCTCGCACAGACAAGTGGATATGGTATTGATCGCAACGAAGTCTGGGCGCAAAAGGCGGTCGAGTATGGCGAATACGCACCACTTATCAGTGTCGCACTAAGATATCTAGACGGTAATGCCACCCCGCAGAACATCGAAAAAGGCCGGTCAATTCTCACCGAGCTTGCCGACAAGGGGATTGGTAGCGCACAGATCACGCTGGCTGAATGCTTGATCAAGGGAAAAAGTATGCCCAAAGATGCTGATAAAGCACTTCATTATTTATCGCTGGCTGCCAAAATGGGCGATGCGAAATTAATTACTGGTTTGGGCATCGCATTGTATAAGTCAGAAGAAACAGAGATAGACCCGGACTTAGCCGTAAAAAGCCTGGAGCTGGCAGCTTCTGCGGGGGATGATGAGGCGCTGGTTGAGCTCGGGAATTTGTACTTTGACGGCGCAGGCGAAATGTTGCCGAATCAGGAAAAGGCTTTCACATATTTTGTCCAGGCCGTCGAGAAAGATGTCCCCAGCGGGTGGGAATTGTTGGGTTACTGTTTGTATGAGGGCAAAGGGGCTCTGCAAAACAGGCGAGAATCCTTGGATTGCTATGAAAAAGCCGCTGAGCGGGGTCTTTATAACAGTTATTACATGATGGGCATGATTTACGGCTATGATGAGACATTATTCAATTATGAGAAAGCGGTCAGCTATTTTGAAAAATCGGCAAAATTGGGACAGACTGATGCACTTATACGACTGGGAACTATGCATTTACACGGCGTGGGCACGATGCCACCGGATCAGGAAAAGGCTTTTCAGTATTTTATTCAGGCAACGCAGGCGGATAACGGCCTCGGCTGGGAATGGGCAGCTTACTGCTATTACTGGGGCTATGGTACCCTACAAAACAGGCAAAAAGCGCTGCAGTTCTATCAAAAGGCGGCTCAAAAAGGCTCGTGCCACAGCCAGTATATGCTGGGCTATATTTATGGTTATGATGTCACGCCTGATTTTAAAAAGGCGGCTCGCTGGTTTCGAAAAGCAGCCCGGCAGAGTCACAGTGATGCCCAGCTTAAACTGGGTTTTTACTACCACCATGGGCGCGGTGTCAAGCAAAATTACAAAACGGCATTTAAGCTGTTTACCCAAGCTGCGGCCCAAGGCCATACCACCGCCATGCACAATATCGGCGACGCCTATGAAAACGGGTATGGTGTGGAAAAGGATGAAAAACAGGCGTTTGCCTGGTATCGCAAGTCCGCGGAGCTGGGTGACAAGTGCGGGATGTTTGGTGCAGGTCGACTGTTGTTTGGCGGCATCGGCACACAGCCGAATCAGGAAGAAGGTCGGTGCTGGATAAACAAAGCCGCTGAAGCCGGTTTGCAGGATGCCATCGATTGGAAATCATAAGAGACGCCAGACACTATTGCTTTAGTAGCCAGGCTCCTTAACGTATAAAAGCTTCATCCGTCGCTCTAAAATGAGCTTTGGATGAAGCTTTTGAAGTTTCAAATATAATTCTCCTAAAATATTTAATGCGGGTGAAGCAGTGCGTCTACTCATACCGCAGCGCATCGATTGGATCCAGCTTGGCGGCCTTATTGGCCGGATAAAAGCCAAAGAAGACGCCGATGGCCATGGAGAAGCAAAGGGCAATGATCATTGGTAAAAATGGCGGATTGGTGGGGAATTTCATCAGCGTGCTGCCCATTATTCCCAGAGCTGAGCCAAGTCCGACGCCGATGATTCCGCCGATCAGGCAGATAATGATGGCCTCAATGATAAACTGGCTGCGGATGGCCGAATTACGAGCGCCTAAAGCCTTGCGGATACCGATTTCCTTGGTTCGCTCGGTGACCGACACCAGCATGATATTCATGACGCCAATGCCGCCGACTAACAGCGAAATACCGGCAATAACCGAGATCCCCAGAGATAAGGTGGCGAGCATACCGGTCGCTTCACTGGCCATAGCTTCGAGACTTTCCGCCTGAATGGTGAAGTCCGATAATGCCCCCAACCCCTTAACAAAATATTCCTTGGTGGTTAGTGCGAAGGCGGCCGAGTCGGTATTGGAAGTGGCCATGATGGTAAAGTTTTCATAGCCATTCAGATTGGTCGTATCCGGATTCAGTGATTTGGCGGTGGTGATGGGAATAAAGCATTCGATCCGGGTATCATCACCCATATAGAATAAGGGATTATCGATCACCAGTTTTTCGTAGACACCGATCACGGTGTAGGTCTCATTGGTGGACTTGGTATCGACCTGGATTTCTTTACCGATGACATCACCGTCGACGCCGACCAGATTGTTTCTCAGGGTGGTATCGATGATGATAACATTTCGGGTTCCATCCATATCGCGGTCACCGATAAAGCGACCCTGAACCAGGTTGATATTATTGACCAGACCATAATCGGGGCTAGCGCCGGTGATGCTGACATCTTTATGAATGAATCCGCTGTTAAGCTGACCCGAGCCCATCCCGGTGGAAAAGCTGATGGCCTTGATCTGATCCGCATAGGTACTTCTAAAAGCATCAAGTTCATCCTGGGTAATCAGATCTTCTTCCTGAAGGGTGGATTGGGTATCATAATTTTTCGGTGACAGCGAAACCATAATGTTTTTCCCGCCGATTTTATCCATGGTTTTAGTGACCGAGCCGGTCATGGCGGAACCGAGGGTGGAGATGGCCATCACCGAGGCAATCCCGATGATGATTCCCAGCATCGTTAACAGGGCTCGCATCTTGTTGGCCCGCAAGCCCTCCAGGGCCAGCCGGACATTTTCAAACAGATTCATAGCATCCCTCCAACTGATAATTGCCATTCATGCGGTTGTCGACAATCGAACCATCCCGTAGTCGGATGGTTCGTTCTGTTTCTTCGGCCAGTTCGGCATTATGTGTAATCAAAATAATGGTTTTTCCCTGTTCCTGATGGAGGCGGTGAAAGATGTCCATAACCAGGCGGCCGGTATGGGTGTCTAGGGCGCCAGTGGGTTCATCGGCCAGAATGATGGCCGGATCATTGGCCATCGCTCGGGCAATGGCCACCCGCTGTTTTTGTCCACCAGATAATTCATTGGGTCGATGATGGGAACGACCACTCATTTCTACTAATTGAAGCAATTCAGCGGCTCGTCGTGACCGTTCGCTGCGGGGCACCCCGCCGTAAAGCATCGGTAAAGCCACGTTTTTTAAGGCGGTGGAACGGGGAATCAGATTAAAGGTTTGGAAGACGAACCCGATTTTCTTGTTGCGGATTTGCGATAAACCATCGTCGCGGACGTTTTCCATCGGCAGATGATCCAGGTAGTAGTGACCCTTGGTCGGACGATCCAAGGCGCCAAGGATATTCATCAGGGTGGATTTGCCGGAACCGGAAGCACCGACAATCGATAAGAACTCGCCTTCGTAAACGTCCAGATCAATACCGTGGAGAATTTCCAGTTCGTTGGGGGTTCCCAGATAATAGGATTTGACGATCCCCCGCATTTCGATAATTTTATTTCGCATCATTTATACCCCAGCTTCCATAGAAACTGCCATTCCCGGTTGGACAGCTTGCGGTTGAGAAATAATGGCCAGCCCATCACTGAGCTGATCGCCGGCAATTTCAATCAGCGAATCGGTTTCCAGACCCGTGGTTACCGGAATCGATTCGACCGTGTAGGAGCCCTGTTCGACGGGATTTTCTTTGGCAATATAAATGCAGGATTGACCGGAACTGTCGACAACCAGTGCCTCAAAGGGAACACAGAAAACTTCGGCACGTTCTTCACTGACAATATTTAAGCGGGTGGTCATCCCGATTTTTAAACCGGTGGTATCGGGGGGGAGATCAATCTCAACCTCAAATTCGGCCTTAGTGACAGCTGCACTTGTAGTAGTAGCAGCTTCGCTTTTGATCGCCGTCGGGGCGATTTTAGTCAGGTTCCCTGGAAATACCTTATCTCCGGTGGCATCCGATTTTACCAGTACCGGCATATTTTCATGGATATGATTCAAATCAGCTTCTTTAACCTTGCCCCGGACTTTAAGGTCGTTGGTATCCTCGATGGTAAAAAGCTCACCATTGGCGGGGTTCCCTTTAACGGCGTTCATCGCAGTGATGGTTCCGTTAGTAGTGGCTTTAACATAGTGATAGCTGTCTTCTTCTTTGTTGTAGAGCTGGCATAGCCAATCGTCTTTAGCCACCCATTCACCAACCGAAACATAGATCTTTTCAATTTTTTCATTGCTGGTATCGCTGATTTTGACCTTGTTATAGCTTTCAATCACACCAGTGGCCGAAATTGTGTTTTGCAGGGTTGCCTTTGCAAGTGGGGCTGTTTTAACAGCAATCGCTGGGGCGGGCTGGGAATTGGCATAAACATAGGCACCCCCGCCAACCAATAGGGCTACCCCAATCACAACACATAAAATAATTCCTTTTTTTTTCATAACTTCTCCTTTAGTTTCGCTTTGGTTTTAGATTAAAAAAACTAGTTACTTGCTGTCGCAACTCGTATTATTGTATTAAGTAATTAATACAATAATACTAATTAGGATGATTGTCAAGCACTTTATTTAATTTTACTTGTTCTTAATCAGGTGCATCATCTTTAATGGATGAATCGATATGACCGCTTGGATGGTTTAAGTATAAGCTTTATTTATGAAGATCAGGTTACTCAAATTCTTAAGACTTTTTGACAATAAAAAAAGACCCCGGATTGGAGCCTTGAATATTAAAGTAACTACTGATGAATGGGTAGAGTCAATTCAACCTTGAACAGCTGGTTCAGTTGATAATAGTCGATCCGTCCCTGATGGCGGGTGATTATTTTGCGACAGGAGTCCAGGCTGGAACTCTCGGAATCAACGACCTTTTTGCCAGCGGCATCGGGATTATTAATCGTTTTATTTCGCAGAATAATACAGAGTTCGTTTTTGTTGAGGATTAGGCCAAAATCGATGGGCTTGTCGGGGTCGGCGTACTTAATAATGTTGGCCGTCAGATAGTCAAAAATTCGTTGCAGCTGTTCGAGATCAACCCACAGGGAGAAATCCCGTTCGATGCAGTTTTCCTCTACAACATCATAGCCGGCTTCTTTCAAAGTCTGGGTGGAAGAATTCAGCAGTTGATGAATCAGGGGTTTTCCGTTGTAGACTTTGAACTGGTAGTAGCCTTTGCCGTTATCAGTAAAGGCGTGCTCAAAAAGATCGTCAATAAAGCCGATGACCTGATAAGCTTTTTTCAGTGCGATCTGCAAGTAAGCTTCCTTTTTGGAAAGATCACTTTCATCGGGGTTTTGTATCCGTTCCAGATAGCCGATGATTCCTGATAAGGGGGCATGAATTTCATTGGAAACAGAGGTGATAATATGATGGTTTTCCATCTTGGCAAGGGATTCGGCCTTGTTTTTGGCCTCATATAAATCATGAATCAGATTCACGTTATTGGCAATATCAGTAAGTTCGTTATTGCCCTGTAGTGGAATATAAGATTCGAAATTATCTGCAGCGACTCGTTCAGATCCTTTTTGCAGCGCTTTAAGATAGCTTAATTTCTTGCGAATTAAATAGGACATGATAATAAAAACCAGTAAATTGGGTATAATTGTGAACAGGATACTTAAAAATGGGTTGGTGCCTAAAACAGGTAACAGCAAAAGATTCAGGATGACATTTAAGATAACCGCACCAACTAAAGCAAAACTCAAATATTTTGTTAAGACCGAGACCAATTGCTCATCAGGTCGATTCTGGCTGCTTTCTATTTTGGACTGGTCTGGTTCGTTATTTTTCAATTTAATATTCCTTTCAGCATGTTTTTATCATACAATCATTGTAAACTGGAATGCGATTATAATCAACAAGAGCTTTAACTTAAATTCAATCATTCTTAAGTAAAACCAGCCTGGTGCTGTTAAATATAAAAAGCTACATCAATAAAGAAAAAATATTTAAGGAGGAGAAAATGAAAAAAGGAATTAGTTTGGCAGTTGCGGTGATGTTGGTAATGGGCTTGTTTGTTGGCTGTAACAGTAGTGCCAAGCCGAAAACCGATGAAATGGCCGATAGTGTCAGCTTTACTGCAACCATCGACGAAGTAAGTGATACTGAGTTACTGGTAACGGTGCTCGATGATGAGAATTTTAATCAGGCTCGGGTTAACATGCAGGGTTTTGACAGTCTGGATTTTGTACCAGAGAAAGGTCAGACAATTAAACTGAGCATAAAAAACCAGGTCGGGATGAGCGAACCGCCTTTTGTTAATCCGATTACCATTGAACTGGTGAAGTAATTTAAGGGGTTGGTAAGAAAATGGTTTAACTCCCGGTGGTTTTGGGATATAATAAGACTAGATTACTATGAGGAGAAATTGAATGAGTTTATACGATGCATGGAAAAACTACATAGAAGAGAATTGCAGCACCCAAGAAGAGCAAAATGAATTCTGGGAAAAATACTGTGATGAAGAAAAAGTTCTGTACCAGAAGATTCTCGGTGAAAAAATCACCACCATTTCCGGTAAGGTAGAAGATCTGGTTAAAGAAAGCAATATGGTTCCGCCCCAATTTATGGGTTTTCTGGATGGCATCAGCGATAGTCTGATGGCACCCATTGATCTTGAGACCATTGAACTGGAATCAGAAATCAAGCTGGAAATCGATTTTGCCAAGCTTTATAAAAATATGCTGGCAGTTCCAGCGGAATGGCTTTATACCCTCGAAGAATGGGATAATTTTTTCTCAGAAGACGAGCGGATTGAGCTGGAAAAAGATTACAAGCGATCAAAAACCGTGGTCAATGAAGTGAAGGTAGGCCGAAACGATCCATGTCCATGTGGCTCCGGCAAAAAATACAAAAAGTGCTGTGGACTTTAATAGCATCAAAAAAAGAGCGTAAGCTCTTTTTTTAGTGGTTGATTATTTCATGAATATAAAAAACAGTAATCATCGAGAGGGCAATGTCTGGCGAAAATTTGCTTAAAAAGGTTGACATCCGCTCAGGACTGAGATCGCCCCGGATACTTAAAAATACGATATAAAAGGTGATGAAATTGTACCGCAAAAAGCTGCTGTTGGATGGGGTTAAAAAGGTTCCGATGATTTTAGGATTGTCCAATAGGGTGAGGTTTTCATCCAAAAGCCGATTTAGCTCTCTTAGAATGGCCTGAATGAAAAAATCAACGGGATAGTGTTCCAATCGGGACACACCCATATTTTTTCCGGTAATTTCCAGCATCGCAAGACCAAGGGGCTGGTTTTTAAAAGATGTTTTCTTCAACAGATTTTCCAGCGCCCTTAAAATATCGCTTTGACTGGCATCGGTCGGCAAGTTGAGTAGCGCTAGCATTTTTTGCAGCTGTTTCTGATTTGATAGCGGCATCCCCAAGGTATTGATAAATTTCCTGAAATAGGCATTGCTTTTCTGGGTGTCCAGATAAAAATGCTTGCCATCCAGGACTCCAAATACCTTTAGGGCATCCAGATAACCCAATTGAATATTCTGTTCGATTTGTTGGGAATCGAAATTCATGATCCCGCCAAGATATTCGGAATTATTGACCGTAATGATTTCAGCATTTTTATCCCGCACCCATTTTCGCATCCCGGGAGCCGGGAATTCGACAGAAATTATCTGATTGAAATGCTGTTCCAGCATAAAATTAATCGGAACATTATCAAAAAATCCCCCATCGATATAGGTTTTACCATCAATTTCCTGTTTCTGAAAAATGGGTAAGGCGGCACTGGCCAGTAAATAGTCAATCAGCTGGCCTTCGGGAATATCTTCAATCATCAGCTGACATGGTTTCAAGCTGGTGATATCAACGGTAACCAGTCCGAACCGAATGGACGAATTACGGATGCTGTCTTCAGAGACCAACTGGGTCAGATTGTGGCGCAGCGGCGAAATATCTAAACCATCAAAAAAAAGTGATGTTAAAAAGCCATTTCTGAAAACATCAAAACTTTCTTTTGACCATTGATCGACATAGGTGTTGGTCATTTTTTTATTTAAATCTAGAACCTGGTTAATGGTGAGATTGGACCAGAACTCCATGGCAATTTCATAATCATCCTGGGCAATCATGGCGGCGTTCAACGCCCCAACGGAGGTTCCGATAACGGCTCCCAGAGAGTAATTACACTCTCGGAGAGCCTTCCATACGCCCATTTCAAAGGCGCCTTTGGCACCGCCGCCACTGAGAACCAGGCCGTACTGTTGCTGCGACATTTAATGTTCACCTCTCTGTTTTTAAGAAATGGTGTTAAAGAATCGTTCGAAACAAATTAATAGTACATGCCGTTCATCAGACCACCCAGCATTCCCATGCCACCTAATCCGACGCAGGCTACGCAGGCAAAGATCATCAGCACTGTAAAGGCCATCCCAATGATGGAACAAATCAGACCAGCCATGGCCATGCCAGTGGGCAGACCCTGAAGTTTTCGTTCCTTCATGGCAATCATCGCAAAAATAAGACCCACCGCTCCGGTGAACAGACCGCTGCCGATCAAGGTGATAAAGCTGACAATTGAGAAGATCCCCAGTGATAGCGCCAGGATTGATTTGGAATCGTAGGCCTCAGCAATGACTCCTTCGGGATGGCGTTCATCGTAGGCATCGCGATTGCGGATAATAAAGACAAAAATCGGTCCCAGGAAAGGGAAAATAATGCTGAGCACCAGATACAGCACCCGGTGATCTTTGTCATAAATACTGTAGAGCCAGAATTGGGCGGTGTAATAATAGAAGCTCAGTGCCAGAGATAACAAAATTCCAACAAAGGCGCCCAGATAGGGAATAAAGCTAAGAATCATCATAACAATCGATATGGCCAGACCGATCAGGGGCAGAAAAAGCTTGGCATAGGGAATATGCCAGGTGCTGATGGAAACATCATCATTGATCAGTTCACCCATCAAATAATTACTGGCCAGGGGAATCCAGGCCAGCCAGGGATTATCAATATTTCGGTTTTTTGCCATGGTGTAAAGACCAAGGGAATTAAAAACATAGCAAACCAGGCCGATAATAAGACTAATTACTAAAATAATACCAAGAACTGACATAATCACCGGCATAATCGCCATAAAACTGTCAGGCTGGGAAGAAATATCTCCCAGATAATCATCATACATGTTCATAACATAACCTCCTAAAAAATCTAATACTCTAATTATACCCTAAAGTGAATCAAATAACTAATGTTTCAAGTTTTTTTCATAAAGCAACTGGGGGATTTTCAGCATAAACAGGATCCCCAAAGCAATGATCAGCAGGCTGATGAATTGGGATGTGGAGAGAAATCCGATCGTGCCGCGGGGATCCGCACGAAAAAATTCATTGATAAAGCGAAAGAGTCCCGAGGCGATTAAGTAGAACCCAGTGGTAAAACCAGCGGTTTGGCTTTTCCACAATACGGCCATCAGAAGTAGGGTGAGTACAAAAAGAAAGGCCGATTCAGATAATTGCGCTGGAAACAGACCGATCCCTGTGGGCGGATAGGCGCCAACTGGATAATGAACAGCGCCGGGTCCCTCATAGGGAATCCCGTAGCAGCAGCCATTGAAAAAACAACCAATCCGGCCAAAGGCCTGGGCCAGGGCTAAGCAAGGGACTGCGATGTCGAAAAATCGGATTGTATCAAGGTGATAAATATGGGTGTAAAAATATCCCCCCAAAATCCCGCCGATCAGGCCGCCATAGAAAACCGCACCACCGGTGGCCAGGCGAATCAGGGCGGTTTCGGGGCTGGCGATCAGATTGGGCAAATCGACAATAATATATAGCAGTTTAGCACCAATGATGCCGCCGATGATTCCAAAGAGACCGAAAAACATGGCGTCCATGGTGGAAATGCCATATTTTCTGGCGGCTTGAACCCCCAATAAAAAAGCCGCTCCGGTTCCCAGTAAAAATAAAACGCCGAAGGTCGGGATGGAATAATTAAAAAATTGAATAACTGGATACATGGTCTGCTCCTTTGATTTTTGATATAAAAAAAGGACGAATGATCGTCCTTTTTAAAATAGCGTCGCTTAGGAATAAAGTCCGGCGGTACCGATGATACCCACACAAGCCACACAGGCGATGAACGCCAGGGCACACAAGCTGAGACCAATGATATTGAGGACTAAACCGGCAGTTGCCATTCCGTTTGGTTTAAACCCTTCCAGCTCGCCAGCTTTGCGAATCTGGATGGCAAAAATTAAACCGACAATAGCGCAAACAATACCAATAATGGTAAAATAGCCCAAAAAGATGCAAACCAAGGATACGATTCCCAACACAAGGGAAGCAATGGCCTTATTGTTATATTGTTCCATATAAGCCTCCTAAAGTAAAATTATTTCTATCTTTAGAATACTCCTGTTGGGAAAAAATGTCAAGATTTATGAATCTCTGTTAACTTGTCCACCAGATCAAAGGCGACGTGATTGATGGTTTGGGAACCGGCCACAAGCACCAGATCGTTCGGACATAGGTGGTCAGTCAGATGATTAACAATATCTGCAAAGGCCGAAATAGTAACCGTGGGGATGCCATATTTTGCTTCGATGGCTTTTTGCAGATCTTCGGAATAAATATTCCAGTCATTGCCTTCCCGGTCAGAATAAATGTCATTAAGAATGACGTAGTCGGCTTTGGCAAAAGCGTCCACAAAATCATCAAAGAAAAAGAAGGTTCGGGAATAGGTATGCGGTTGAAAAACAACCCAGAGTTTATGATGCTCATAATTGAGACAGGCATCCACGACCACCTTTAATTCGGTGGGATGATGAGCATAATCTTCATAAACGTTGATGTCGTTAACTTCGCCGCGGAATTCGAAACGGCGTTTGGCGCCGCTGAATTTTGCCATGCCAGTGATCGAGGTTTCCACCGGGATACTGAGGAAGTCGCCACAGATAATGGCCGAAAGGGCATTAAGGACATTATGCTGACCAGGAATAATGAGTTGATAATGGCCATAAAATTCGCCTTTTTTATAGACATCAAAACGAGGTTTGCCAACCTTATCATAAACAATATTGGCGGGATACCAGTCGTTGTTTTTATTTAAGCCATAGGTAGTCACCGGGCAGGCTAAATCAGTGACGACATCCAGAACATCCGGGGAGTCCCCATAGGCAATCATCAGTCCATCGGCTGGCAGGATTTTACCGAATTTAGTAAAAGATTCCTTGATCTGCTTTAATCCACCTTTAAAATAATCCAAATGATCTTCTTCGATATTAGTGATGATACCGATGGAGTGGGAAGTTGTCAGAAAACTGTCGACGTATTCACAGGCCTCCACGACAAAGAACTCTTTTCCGTCAATAACGGCATTACCACCGAATTCATCAAGCTTGCCACCAATGCTCAGGCTGGGCCGCAGTTCAGCATGCTGGAGCAGACAGGCAACCATGGAGGAGGTTGTCGTTTTGCCATGGGTTCCGGAAACGGCAATGGTTTTATCGAAGATGTGGGAAAAAAGACCCAGAAAACTCGAACGTTCGATTTTGGGAAGATTCAAATCGGTGGCTTTAACCATATCCGGGTTATCGTCATGGATGGCAGCAGAATAAACAACACAATCCGCATCGGCGGGAATGTTTTTATAGTCGTGTCCGATATGGACCTTGATGCCCAGACACTCCAGTTTTTCGGTGTAGGATGAAGCAATCATATCAGAACCTTCAATGGAAAAACCTTGAGACAAAGACATCGTAGCCAGGCCACTCATGCTGCTGCCGCCAATTCCAATGAAGAATAATTTATTAATCGGTCGGTTGAATTTTTTTTCTAGTTGTGCTTTCAAATAATTAGCTCCTTTATCGGTAATAAAATCTTAATTATTTCTTAATGATTCATCTGAAAGTGCTTATTGGTTGGTTAAGAATATGCATGAAATAATCAAAATACCATTCAAAATCGGGAAAAACACTTTAAACCGAATTATAACACAGGTGTTTCCACGGAGTAAAGATTAAAAAAAACTTGCACTTTCACTGAAATATGAATAATATTATAGATATTGAGAATAATGTTCGGATTTTAATCGAATCCTTCATAGGTGGAAAATGAAAAAGAATGAAAGAATAAGTGTCATCACGAAAATATTGTCAGACCATCCCAACGAGGTGTTCAGCTATAATTATTTTACCGATTTACTAGAAGCTGGAAAATCAAGTGTTTGTGAAGATGTGGCGATTGTTAAAAATGCCATTGAACTGACCGGTACCGGCTATGTCGAAACCTATTCCGGGGCATCCGGGGGGGTGGTCTATCATCCCCAGGTCACCAGGGCAGAAGAGGTAAGTATCCTCAAAGAAATTGCCGACCAGCTCCAATCGCCAGCTCGAAAAATTCAGGGCGGTTTTGTCTATTACAGTGACATCCTCTCGAATCCCCGATATTCTAAAAATATTGGCCGGATTATTGCTTCAAAATATGGCGAAATGGGGATTGATTATGTCGTCACCACCGAAACCAAGGGAATTCCTGCCGCCATGGAAACAGCTCACTATTTAAATGTGCCGATGGGATTGATCCGTCGTTCCAACCGGGTAACCGAGGGGGCAACCACCAGTGTCAATTATATTTCCGGGTCATCCAATAAAATTAAGACGATGTACCTGAGTCGCCGGATTGATCTAAAAAACAAAAAAGTACTGGTGATCGATGATTTTATGAAGGGCGGCGGAACTGCCAAAGGAATGACTAATCTGATGGAAGAGGTTGGTGCCGAGGTGATGGGAATCTGTGTTATTTTTGTCACCCGATCCCCAGTGGAAAAACTGGTTGAACAGTTTACCCCGCTGATTTGGATGGATGATGAAAACCTGGAAGCCGGGTTGCAGGTTTCCCTGCATTCTGAAAGCTGAAAACTGAAATAAGGATAGCGTCTAAAGACACAATGTGAAGGATTAAAACAGATCCGTAAATGAAAGAAATTTTATGTTTTTTTTAAACCCTTTTTGAAAATGATAAGAATGGAAAAAATTTAAGGTTTTTGTTTTAATATAGTTGAATTTGTGTTAGTATATACCTAGAATTAGACATGTGACTTTATTTCAAAGGGGAGGCTTACGAGATGGAAATAACAGACGTAAGAGTACGGAAAACGTATCCAGAGGGAAAAATGAGAGCCATTGTCTCAGTTACTTTTGATGATCAATTTGTTGTTCATGATATTAAGGTAATTGAGGGTCAAAGCGGATTTTTTATTGCGATGCCCAGTCGAAAAACGCCAGATGGCGAATTCAAGGATATTGCACATCCCATTAACATGGGTACCCGTCGTGAAATGCAGGAGAGTGTCCTGCGCGCTTACGAAAAGGCCATAGAAGAGGATAACCAAGTAACCAATGAAGAAGAAGCAGCAGTTGAACTAGAAGTAGATTACGAAGAAGAATAAAAAATTAAAAAGTTAAAAGAAAAAGGGGGAGCGCTTCCCTTTTTTTGTTGTTAATAATTATTAAAGTTGCGGAGATGAAAATGAATCATTCAAAAACCATCATATTGGCGGCCGGAGAAGGGTCCCGGATGCGGTCCCAGAAACCCAAGGTACTCCATCAGGTGTGCGGGGAGAATATTCTGAATTATGTGATTGCGGTTAGTGAGGCATCGGGAATTTCGGAGATTGGAGTTATTGTCGGGTTTCAGGCCGAACAGGTCAAAGAAAGCCTGTCGCCACAGATCGCGACCTATTTTCAACCAGAACAGCTGGGTACCGGACATGCAGTCCTGCAGGCATTGCCCTTTTTTGAAGCACTCCAGGGAAATCTGATTGTACTGGTCGGCGATGCCCCACTGATCCGCCCAGAAACATTGACCGGCCTGATTATGGCTCATGAAACCGGCGGTTATGCCGCAACGGTTTTAACGGCCGAATTTGAAGAGCCCACCGGCTATGGCCGGATGATTAAAAACAGAAGTGGCGAACTGCTTAAAATTGTCGAAGAAAAAGATGCCGCTGCGGCTGAAAAACAGATCAAAGAGATTAATTCCGGGATGTATTGTTTTGATGCTCAGGCTCTTATTCTGGCGCTGGCGGAATTAAAAACAGATAATGTCCAGGGTGAGTATTATCTCACCGATGTCATCGAGATCTTAAGGAAAATGGGGAAAACCGCCGGCACCTATGTGACTCCGGATCCGGAAGACATTCAGGCCATCAATTCCCGGGTTCAGCTGGCCGAAGCGGAAGCGGTAATGCGAAAACGGATTAACCATAAAATGATGGATGCCGGCGTGACCATCATCGATCCGGCCACGACCTATGTTGGCGCCAGGGTTGCGGTTGGCCAGGATACGATCCTTTATCCCGGGGTAATTCTGGAAGGCGCAACCGCAATTGGAAAAGATTGTGTCATTGGGGCAAATAGTCGGTTAGTTGACACCAAAATTGGGAATAATGTTACTATCCAGAGTTCTACAATTCTGGAGAGCAGCGTCGACGATTACACCAACGTCGGTCCATACGCTTATATCCGCCCGGGCAGCCAGATTGGTAAACATTGCAAAGTTGGCGACTTTGTCGAAGTTAAGAACTCCACCATGGGTGATGGCGCCAAAGCTTCGCACCTGACCTATATTGGCGATGGTGACGTTGGCGAAAATGTCAACCTCGGCTGCGGCACGGTTTTTGTGAATTACGATGGTAAGAAAAAATACCGGACGATTGTCGAAAAAAATGCCTTTGTCGGGTGTAATACCAATCTGATTGCCCCGGTAACGGTTAAGGAAGGTGCCTACATTGCCGCCGGCTCGACCATCACTGATGATGTCCCGGAAGACAGTCTGGCAATTGCCAGAGCCAGACAGGTCAATAAGGTCGGCTATTTAAAAAAATAACACATCACATCATTAACAAAAAAATAGAAAATAGAGAAGATTAAGAAGAGGTATTAAACGCATGGATGGAAAGTATAGTGGAATTAAGATTATTGCTGGGAACTCGAATATCGCATTGGCACAGGAAATTGCCGAATATTTAGAAGTCCAGCTGTGTAACGCTGAGGTGGTCTCCTTTAGTGACGGGGAAATCGGCGTGAACGTCTTTGAATCGGTTCGTGGCGCAGATGTTTTTGTGATCCAGTCGACCGGCACCCCGGTGAATGAAAATTTAATGGAATTACTGATTCTCATCGATTCCATGAAACGTGCTTCGGCCGGCCGAATTAATGCCGTGATCCCTTATTATGGGTATGCCAGACAGGATCGTAAGGCCAAATCCCGAGATCCGATTACGGCTAAACTGGTGGCAAATTTGTTAACCACCGCCGGTGCTGACCGGGTCATCACGATGGATCTTCACTCCAACCAGATTCAGGGTTTCTTTGATATTCCGCTGGATCACTTATCAGGCGGAGCCCTGATCACAGAATACTACCGCGACAAGAAACTGGAAAACATGGTGGTGGTTTCCCCGGATGTGGGTAGTGTCAAGCGTTCCAGAAAGCTGGCCAGAAACCTGAATTGTCCTTTTGCGATCATTGATAAGGAACGTCCCCGCCCCAATGAAACTGCGGTTATGAATGTTATTGGGGATGTTAAAGGGAAAAACTGTATTATGATCGATGATATGATTGATACCGCCGGAACGATTACCTCCGGTGCCAATGCCCTCATTGATCTTGGCGCCAATTCTGTTTTTGGAGCCTGTAGTCATGGCGTGTTTTCCGGTCCGGCTATCCAGCGAATTCAGGATTCCGCCATTGAAGAACTGGTGACCCTGAATACCCTGTGTATTCCCAAGGAAAAACAAATCGACAAAATAAAAATTCTTTCCACCGGAACTCTTTTTGGCCGAGCCATTGACTATGTCCATTTTGGTCGATCACTGAGTAAGCTTTTTGTAGGAAGATACGTCTAGGATAGCCGATGCATCTGATTGTGGGATTGGGAAACATTGGCAAAGAATACGATGGTACCCGGCATAATATCGGCTTTGAAACCCTTGATTATCTCAGCGATAAAAAAGGAATCACGATCACCAAGAAAGAACAAAACGGTGTAACCGGCGTCTATCGTGAAGGTGGACAAAAAATTATGTTGGCCAAGCCGACTACCTATATGAACAACAGCGGACTGTGCGTCGCCGGGCTGATGAATTTTTATGATATCCCGTTGGAAAACCTGCTGGTGATCTATGATGATATCGACCTGGCCACCGGGGATGTGCGCATTCGCCAGCGGGGTAGCGCCGGAACCCATAATGGGATGCGCTCGATTATTCAGCATTTGGGAAATCCCGAATTTTCCCGCATCCGAATCGGCGTTGGCCGCCCCCGGCTGGGTTCTGAATTGGTTCACTATGTTCTCGGGCGTTTTCCCAAAAGCGAATTTCCTGCTATCGAAAATGCCGTGATGGAAGCGGTAAAAGGGGTGGATATTTTTGTCAAAGACGGCGTTGATCTGGCAATGAACCGGATTAATGTCAGAAAAAAAGCTGACGAAAAGAAAAATACAGAAAAAAAACCTGATGAAAAAAAGACCGCAGAATCAAATGAACCGGAAAAATCAGAGTAGCAGTCTATAAAAGATCACGACTAGAGATGTGCGAAAAAGAATACAAACAGGTGCCCGGGTTTAAAACCCGGGCTATCCGTGTTTAAAAAATGAAAGAAGAGATCATGGAATTACTTTATCAAAACCTTTTGAAGGTCGAATCGATCCAAACAATACTCCATAACCTGTCCCCGGGAGAGATTATCAATCTCTCTAATGTCAATAACAGCTTTAAAGAAGTGCTCACCGGGCTGATCTTCAGGCAGCAGAAAAACCGGATTCTTTATGTCACGGCAAGCGATTATCAGGCTCAGAAAACGGCCGAGAATTTGGAGAAAAGCCTCGGGGATCAGGTGATTTACCTCCCGGCCGAGCCAATCCATGATTATTTTGCTGATGTACATAGCCAGGAAATCAATCACCAGCGGTTGGTTGTATTTGAAAAACTGTTGTCAAATCAGCGCTTTGTGGTGGTAATGGGAGCGGAAACCCTCTTAAAGAAACAAATGCCCAAAGAAAAATTTCAGGGCCTTGGTTTTTCGCTGGCGGTGGAAGACAGCTGGGATCCGATTATCCTGACCAACCGTCTTTTTGAACTGGGGTATGAACCAGTTTCTCAGGTCGAGGCGAGAGGGCAGTTTGCTCATCGTGGCGGCATCATCGATGTTTTTTCCACCACTGGTCAGGAAGCTTACCGGATTGAATTTTTTGGTGATACCATTGAATCACTGCGCACCTTTGATCCCCAAACCCAACTGTCAACCGATTCGGTGGAGCAGGTGATCATTCTTCCCGGGCGGGAAATTATTTTGGATTGCGCCGAACGGGTCAAGGCGCTCAAACAAATCGTCAGAAATTATGGCGATATTCCGGGTTATCAGGCGCTGATTGAACGGATCAGCGAAGACCTGGGGAGCCATGATGAGACTCTGTTTGCTTTTGTCAAGTCCGAAGGAATGCTCACGGATTATCTGGGAGATGCTCTGGTTATCTGGGATGAACCGCCCCGGATCAAAGAAGCTCAGGCTGTTTTTATCAATAAACTACATAGTGATTTTCAGACCCTGATGGATGAACAGCTGATGTTTCCAGAAGAAAAAAACAAATTCTATTCATTTGCCAAAATTGAAAAAGCGCTGGAGCGCCAAGCCCAGTTAAGACTCCACTTATTCACATCCCGGGGGAAGAAAGGGATCGCCCTGGATTTAGGGGTGAAGGAAAATGATTCTTTTTTAGGCCAGATCCCGCTATTTATTAAATTTGTCCAAAAGCAGTTGGAACAAGACGCCATCATCCATTTGCGAGCCAGCGATGAAGCAGGGCTGGAAAAGCTGAAAAGCGTTTTAGCCGATGCCGATATTCACCGCTTTACCAATGAGCCGTTATCGGGGGTTCAATTGGTTACCGGTGAAATCAGTGGCGGCTTTGAATTGACCGCAGAAAAGCTCATTTGCATCAATCAAAGTGAAATTATCAAAGCCTCCACCCAGCGGAAAAAACGCCGCCGTCAAAAAGGCCGAAAGATCGATTCCTTCACCCAATTGAATCAGGGCGACTTTGTGGTTCATGATACCCATGGCATCGGGGTCTACCGGGGCATTGAACAATTAAAAATCGATGAGACCATCAAAGATTTACTGGTCATCGAATATGCCAACGATGCCAAGTTCTACTGTCCGGTGGATCAGATGGATGCCATCCAGGTTTATGTGGGAACTGGCGAGAAAAAGCCGAAAATCAACCAATTAGGTACCAATGACTGGAGCAAGTCGAAATCTCGGGTCAGAGCCGCAGTTGCAGAAATGGCCGACGAGCTGATTGCTCTTTATGCCAAACGACAGAATTTAAAGGGCTACAGTTTTGGTCTGGATTCCAGCTGGCAGCAGGAGTTTGAGGATTCGTTTCCCCATGAGGAAACCAATGATCAGCTCCAGGCTGTGGACGAGATTAAAGAAGACATGGAATCGACCCGACCGATGGATCGGCTGCTCTGCGGCGATGTCGGGTATGGCAAAACCGAGGTCGCCTTGCGGGCCATTTTTAAAGCGATCATGGAGGGGAAACAGGTGGCCTTTCTGGTGCCCACCACTATTTTAGCCCAACAGCATTATCAAACGGCCTTGGATCGGTTCAACAAATACCCGGTCAGCATTGGTCTGCTTAGCCGGTTCCGGTCGAAAACCGATCAGGATAAGACCTTGAAAAAACTGGCTGCCGGCCAGGTGGATTTGATCATCGGCACCCATCGGATCTTATCAAAAGATGTCATCTTCAAAGATCTCGGTCTGCTGGTGGTAGATGAGGAACAACGGTTTGGAGTGGGTCACAAGGAACGGATCAAGCAGCTCAAAGAAAATGTCGATGTGTTAACCCTCAGTGCCACCCCGATTCCCCGAACCCTGCACATGTCGATGATCGGGGTCAGGGATATGAGTGTCATCGACGAGCCGCCGGCCGGCCGGCGACCGGTGCTGACCTATGTTATGGAATATAATGAAGCCATCGTCAAAGATGCCATTTTGCGGGAATTGTCTAGACAGGGGCAGGTCTATTTTGTCCACAACCGGATCCACGATATTTTTGAAGTGTCCCGAAAAATTCAAAAGCTGGTTCCCGAAGCCCGGATTGTCGTGGCGCACGGCCGGATGACTGGTCAAGAACTGGAAGACATCATGGTCGATTTTTTAGAACGGGAGTATGATGTACTGGTGACCACCACCATTATCGAGTCGGGACTGGATATTAAAAATGCCAATACCCTGATCATCGACAATGGTGATTATATGGGTCTGTCGCAATTATATCAGCTCCGGGGACGGGTGGGGCGCTCCGATGTTCAAGGCTACACCTATGTGACCCATCGACCCAAGGTGCTCTCGGAAATCTCCCAGAAGCGCTTAAAGGCCATCAAAGACTTTACTGCTTTTGGTTCGGGCTTTAAAATTGCCCTCCGGGATCTGGAAATCAGAGGCGCCGGAAATATTCTGGGTGCAGCTCAGTCCGGCAATCTGGCCACCATCGGTTATGAACTCTATTGCCGGATTCTGGATGAAGCCATCCATGAACGGCTGGGCAAAGAAATGGATTTCTCGGCCAGCGAGCTGATGATCAACCTCAATGTCAGCAGTTATATCCCCGAAAACTATATTTCGGATGAAGAGCTGAAATACGACATCTACAAAAAGCTGTCCTATGTTAAATCCCGGTTGGATTATGACGAGCTGGAGGATGAGCTGTTGGATCGCTTTGGGGAAATCCCTGATGGGGTTTACAATCTGATGGCTTTGGCGATGATCAAACACCTGGGTAGATCCCTGAGAATGACGGAAATTCGGGAACGGGGAAACAGTGTTTTGTTCACCTTTGATAATACCAGGGAAATTCCGATTCCCGATCCGGAACTGATGAAGGAACTGTTTAATTCTCATAATATCAAGTTTAATGCCGGAAAAGGGGATCAGATCCGCTGGCGGATCGTTTTAAAACACGATCAGGATCAGGCTTACCTGAAAGCCTTAGGTGAATTTCTGGGGCGATTGGTTTCGTCGAAGAATTAAGGTAAAGTCCAGTTGTCGTATGTTAAACTAGGCAAGGTCTTAATTTATATGAAATTAATAAAGAAGAGGAGAACGACGGAAATGAAGAAATCTCGTATTCTGGCTTTGATGCTGACAAGTGTTATCTGTGTCAGTATTTTTGCCGGAGGTTGTAGTTTGGTTAAGGTAAATCCTGAACAGGATAAGAAGGTGGAAATCGCAGTCATTGATGGAAACCCTTTGTTAAAAGAGAGTTTCAACAATTATATGGCATATTATCAGATGTATTTTGATGCCAGCGGCATGACCTTTCCAACAGATAAGGAGCTGACACAGCTAAAAAAAGATATTCTGGATGATTTGGTTCGGGTTGAAACCCTCACCGCCAAAGCAAAAAAAGATGGGGTTACGGTCGATGAAACAGGGATTGCCGCCAATGCCACCAGCATGTTGGAATCACTGAAAACAACCCTGGGAGAAGAAAAATATGCAGCAGTTTTAGAAACATATAACACTGACTCGGCATCATTTGAGGCATTTTTAAATAAATTCCTACTGGATTACAGCTATGCCAACACCATGGAAACGAATTATAACAATACCTTGAAAGCTGATCCCAGTAAAGAATTAAGCACGGTTGTCGGAACGGTTGGTAAAGACGAGGTTAAAAAAGATGTCTATAATTATCGTCTGGCCAATGAGGAGCTATTGACCTATTACCAAACCCAACAGGCGCTGGGAACTGATGAAGCAACGATGAAAACCACCAATGAAACGATCTTCAATACGATTGCGGAACAAAAAGCCCTGGCTCAATATGCCGAAGAAAAGAAACTAACTACTGATCAGACAAATATCGACAGCTATGTGACCACCCAGGAAGCATTTGTCAATTATCTGCTGCCCGGTGATGAGGCATTGCAACAGTTTTTAGATGCCAAATTCTTAACCATTGCCCAATTTAAAGAATTCATGAAACAAGATGCCACCGCCTCGGCCATTTCTAAAGCGGTTCAGGCCGATTTGGAAACCACGATAAAAGTTACCGATGGCGAGATCAAAAAATATTACGATGAAAACAAAGCATCCTACGATACCAGCACCGTTTCGGCCAAACATATTTTAGCCACCGAGCAAGCCTTGGCCGATCAGGTTTATGCTGAAGCCAAGAATGCCAAAACAGTCGCCGAATTTGATGCGATTATGGCAAAATACCAGACCACCGACGGGATTCAGGAAGCTGCCGATCTGGGTGCTTTCACCAAGTCAACCATGGTTACTGAGTTTTCGGACGCCGCCTTTAAGATGGATGTGAATACCGTCAGTGAGCCGGTTAAAACCGACTACGGCTACCATGTTATCTATGTTTATGATAAAAAGACCGGTGAAACACCAAGCCTGGAAGATAAAAAAGAAGAAATTACTGAAACCTTAAAAAGCGAAAAAGTCACGGCCGAATTTGACAAGCTCAAAACCAAGCTGATGAACAAATTCAAAGTAAAAATCAACGATATCGTCACTCCAGCAGCAGCTTATCTGGAAGAGTTAAAAACCGAATTAAATGTTAAAGTTTACGAAAACAAAATCTAAATAAAATCTCTGTACAATTTAAACAGCACCACAAAAAGCACTGAGTTTCAGTGCTTTTTGGTTGTATATGAATAGTTGATGGGATATAATAAAAAACAATCTGCAAAGCACCGTCAGGGATTTGCGTAAATGCATAAAAGAGGTTTATCTATGTCTGAGCGAACATCAAATTACTTAAAGGGTGCCAGTATTCTGGTGGCAGCGGGGATCTTATCGCGGTTGTTGGGCCTCTTTTTTAAGATTCCCCTATACCAGATGGTAGGCAGCTATGGAAATGGGATCTATGGCAATGTCACCAGCATCTACAACCTGCTGCTGATGGTTTCTACCGTCGGCTTTCCGGTGGCGATCTCAAAAATGGTGTCCGAAAACATCGCTAAAAATGAATATGCCACCGCCCATCGGGTGTTCAAACTATCGATCATCATCCTGGCGGTTCTGGGTGCGCTATCCAGTCTGTTCCTGTTTTTCGGGGCGGAATGGATCATTGAAACGGCAAACTGGACGGCGGAGAGCTATCCGGCGCTGGTGGCGATTGCTCTGGCGCCCTTGTTTATTTCCTTTGTATCAGCCTTTCGGGGCTTTTTTCAGGGTTTTCAGATCATGACACCGACCGCAGTTTCGCAGATTCTGGAACAGCTTGTCCGGGTTTTTCTGGGCGTCATTTTATGTTGGGCTTTTGTTGGTCAATTTGGCATCGGCCTGGGCGTCGGCGGGGCGGTTTTTGGCGCTACTGCTGGCGGTCTGGTGGCCGCCATTTTATTGGCTTATCTATATCGTAGCTTTGCGACCAAAAATAAACGTTTGCTGAGAGCAAGGACTAAAAAACGGCAGATCTCCAACCGGGCACTGCTGAAACGACTGGTGATTATTTCCATTCCGGTCACCTTGACATCAGCCCTGGTGGCGATGTTTTCGACCGTTGACTCGTTTATCTACGTTTCCCGGTTGGGGGTGGCAGGGATCGATGAAATAACCGCGACGATGATGTTTGGTGATTTTACCAATGCCGAGATATTAATCACCATTCCGTTGATTATTAGCGGCAATCTGGCAGTGGCGATGATCCCGGCGATTTCCGAATCATTTGCGATGCGCGACCGGAAAGCGATGAATCAAAAAATTGTGTTGGCCATTCGGGTCATTTTGCTGGTGGCTTTTCCGTCCTGTATCGGTTTGTCGGTGCTGTCTTATGGCATCTTTGATCTGCTCTTTCCGGGATCGCCCTACGGCGGATTTATTTTATGCACCTTTTCCTATGCGACGATTTTTATGATGCTTTCGAACACCTTTCAAAGCATCCTCCAATCGATTGACCGGTTTCGCATTCCGCTGATCAATCTGGGCGTGGCCATCATTATCCGTTTTGTCACCGGGTGGATATTTTTGTCGATTCCCTTTTTCAATATTCAGGGGATTGTCATCAGTAGTATGATTACCTTTATCTATCTGACGGTGGCCAATTACGCTTCGGTTAAGCGCTACACCCATATCAAGGTGGATTTTGTCCACACCGCCCTGAAACCGTTGGTTGCGGCCGTGGTGATGGGGATTGCCGTATTTTTTGCTTACAAGGGGATCGCTGCCCTGCTGGGCGGATTTGTCGGGATTATCATGGCGGTCGTCATCGGCATCTTCATTTACTCCTTTGTGCTGGTATTAATCAAAGGAATAACGGCAGACGAAATAAGGGTATTGCCGGGAAGCCGAACCTTACTAAGCTTTTTTCGCCGGCTTGAACGACTTGTACCCGGTCGTAAGAAACGACGGATCCGACATCAGTAATCGATTCAGAAAGGAAATAAAAACATGCACCATATCGATATTGTTGGTTTGGGACCGGGCAGCCCGGGCCAGATCACCCTGGAAACATTAGCATTATTAAAAGATACGAGTCCCAATTTTTTTAGAACCAAGATCCATCCCGTGATGGATTTTATTGAGAACGAAGCTATCAGTTATCAGAGTTTTGACCGTTATTATGAGCAGGAAGAGTCCTTTGAGGCGGTTTACGATCAAATCGTCACAACGCTCATCGAAACCGCCAAAACAACTGGGAAGTTGGTCTATGCGGTTCCCGGTAACCCTTTATTTGGCGAAAAAACAGTTGAGAAACTGATCGTTGCCGCAAAAGCGGCAGGCATCAACTATCGGATTTATCCGGGCGTGAGCTTTGTCGATGTGACCCTGAACAGTCTGGAAGAAGACCCCATTCATGGACTTAAAATCATGGACGCCTTTGATTGCGTCAAGAATCCTCCCGATCCCCGGATCGGGGCTTTGATAACCCAGGTTTATGATCAGCATATGGCTTCGGAACTCAAACTGCAACTAATGGACATTTATGATCCCGAAAAGAGGGTCGTTCTGCTGATCAATTCAGGAATTCCGGAGACCGAAAAATCACTGGAAATCTGTCTTTATGAGTTGGATCGGGTGGCGGCTATCAATCATCTGACCAGCCTTTATATTCCGGCCGAAGATGAAGCTTATCAGGGCTTTCAGGGCATCATTGAGCTGATGAAAACACTGCGCGGAAGTGAGGGCTGTTCCTGGGACCGGAGTCAGACCCACGAAAGTCTGAGAAATTATCTACTGGAAGAAAGTTATGAGGTTTTAGAGGCCATCGATAATCAGGATTGGGATAATCTCGCTGAAGAACTGGGCGATGTTTTATTTCAGATTGTCTTTCACGCTGAAATTGCCAGTGAGGCTGGCCGCTTCAACATCAACCAGGTGATTGGCGGGATCAATGAAAAAATGATCAGACGCCATCCCCATGTTTTTCTTGACAAGGTCAGCTTTAATCCGGATCAGGTTGAAACCAACTGGGATGCCATCAAACGGCTGGAAAAGGGTGAATCGGGAGCAGTACTGGAAAGCCCCGGACTGGCTTCTGAGATGAAAAAAATACCCAAATCACTGCCCGCTTTAATGGAGGCTTATAAGGTTCAGAAAAAGGCCGCTAAAGTCGGCTTTGACTGGAAAGAGCCAACGGCCGCACTGGAAAAAGTCGACGAGGAAACGCTTGAATTAAGGGCAGCACTGCAGGAAAATAATCCCGAAAAGATTGAAGAAGAGCTGGGTGATTTGCTTTTTTCGGTGGTCAATGTGTCTCGGTTGCTCAAACTTCAGCCGGAGATGGTGTTAAGGAAGGCGACGGAAAAATTCATTGGTCGGTTTGAAAAAATGGAAAAAGTTGCCAGTCAAGAGAAAAAATCTTTGAATGACTATACTTTTGAGCAGTTAGACCAGGCTTGGAATCGGTCAAAAGGGCTTTAAGAGTGGAAAAAACGGAAAAAAGCAAAAAAAACTTGTAATTTGCAGGCGAACACGCTTATAATATTACAATAGAATACTGGAAACTATCAGATGGAGGAAAAAATGAACAAATCAGAATTAATTGCCCAAATGGCAGAAAAGTCGGGTTTATCAAAAAAAGATTCAGAAAAAGCATTAGGTGCTTTTTTAGACACTGTGGTAGATACCTTGAAAAATGGAGACAAGGTGTCATTGGTAGGTTTTGGAACCTTTGAGGTTAGAGAACGTGCAGCACGTACAGGTCTTAACCCACGAACAAAAGAGCCCATCGAAATAGCAGCCTCTAAAGCCCCAGGCTTTAAAGCAGGCAAAGGCTTTAAGGATGAAGTAAATAAGTAATTAAAGTTACAGAAGCCGGGGCAATGCTCTGGCTTTTTGTTTTATTAAGGGTTTTGTTTTAAGCTTTCTGATTTAGAATAATGAGGAAACCATGAGAATTGATAAATTTTTAAAGAATGCCAGAATTATTAAACGTCGGACCGTGGGAAAAGACGCCTGTGATGGGGGTCGTGTTTCCATTAATGACCAGGTTGCTAAACCGGGCGACCAGGTGAAGCCCGGGGATATTATTACCATCCGCTATGGTGACGGAGAACAAAAGGTGGAGGTTCTTGAATGTCTGGAACATGCTCCCAAGGATAAAGCAGCAGACATGTACCGGGAATTATAAAACTGCTCCACCGGAAATGAAGAAAAGAAGATGAATGAAAAAACGAAAAGCCTAATCAGGCGTCGAATGATCATTGCCTTGGCAATCATAGTGACGGTACTGTTTACCGCCTACATCTATCTGGCCAATGCTATAAAAATCTACGAACTGGATCAGCAGACGGTTCAGATTGCGCAAGAAATCGAAAATGAAAAAATAAGAAGCAATCAATTAGACGAACAGGTTAAACAAATGGGCAGCAAGAATTATGTGGAAAATTTTGCACGTAAATATCTTGGTTTATATTATCCAGATGAAACCATAATCATTGTGGAAACCCAGGAAAATGCTGCAGAAAGTGATGGGCAAACAGTTGAACAATAAATGTGACAATAATTTAGATGGTACTGAACTTGATCAAACGGTGATAATAGAAAAAGAAAAAAAACACCATCTGGCCGTGATTGATATTGGCACCAATTCCACCCGGATGCTGATCTTTAGAAATGACCAGGGGAAATTAGTTCGGGTTAACAAATCCGTTCGTTATACCCGAATGGGTCAGGGCGTGAATCAGACGGGAAAACTTCATCCTGACGCGGAAAAACGAAATATGGAAGCCATGGAAGAGTATAAAAACATTGCGGCAGATTATGGGGTGGAAGAATTTTATTTATTTGGCACCAGTGCTATGCGGGATGCTAATAATACGGCGGCCTATCTTGACGCCGTTAAAGAAAAGTTGGGTTTTGAAATTGAGGTTATTTCCGGCGAAGCCGAAGCGGAACTTGGTTTTGTGGGCGTATCCCAGTGCTTTGAAGAAAAAATCCTGATCTTTGATATCGGCGGCGGTAGCACCGAATTGATCTATGGCGAAGACAACGAAATAAAAAGAATGATGAGCATCAATCTGGGCTGTGTTCGCTGCACCGAAGAGTTTATTTTTTCCGATCCACCAACTTTTCAGGAATTGGAACGGATGAATGAAAAAATATATACCGAGTTTGAAAAAAGAACCAGGGGCTTTTTGCCGACCAAACCTTATAAACTCATTGGCATAGGCGGAACCGCCACCAGTCTTTCGACCATCAAACAGGAACTGAAGACTTATTGCAGTGAGATGGTTCATGAGAGTACCATTACTAAAGATGAGCTGGAACACATGATTGACAGTTTGGCCAGTAAAACCATCAAAGAACGGCAAAATATGGTGGGGCTGGAAGCAAAGCGGGCTGACATTATTCTGGCGGGGGCGTTTTTGCTTTTAAATATATTTAAAATTACCGGTGAAACTATTTTTACAGTCTGTGATTATGATAACCTTGAAGGCGCAGCATACCGCCGTTTTGTCATGAAAAAATAAATAAAATCTTTTTTTTCTAAAAAGCTTGACATTAGGTTTGAATGGGCGTATAATAACACTTGTCCCTTGAGCAAGGGGACGGACGAAAAAGTGCCGGGGTGGCGGAACTGGCAGACGCACAGGACTTAAAATCCTGCGGTCCTAACGACCGTACCGGTTCGATTCCGGTCCTCGGCACCACTTTTTAAACTTGCTCAATTAATTACATCGCGGGATGGAGCAGCTTGGTAGCTCGTCGGGCTCATAACCCGGAGGTCGTAGGTTCAAATCCTGCTCCCGCAACCAATTATACAAATCCTTTTTCATGGCGGCGTAGCTCAGTTGGCTAGAGCATACGGTTCATACCCGTAGTGTCAGCGGTTCGACTCCGTTCGCCGCTACCATAAAAAAATTATACAATCTGTGGCCCCTTGGTCAAGCGGTTAAGACACCGCCCTTTCACGGCGGTAACAGGGGTTCAAGTCCCCTAGGGGTCACCATAAAATTTGTATAAATCATAACGACACCAGTATTAATTTTTCGTGGTCGCATAGCTCAGCTGGGAGAGCACCTGCCTTACAAGCAGGGGGTCACAGGTTCGAGCCCTGTTGCGACCACCATTTTTTATTTATAGAGTTTAATTAAAAGAGTTAGAATAGAGAATTTTATTGAAGTGGTGAAACCATGGAGAAAAAAGTAATTCAATATATTGAAGAACAGAGAATTTTAGAGGCTGGCGATCATGTTCTCATCGGCGTATCCGGTGGAGCAGATTCGCTGGCTTTATTGTATTTTTTGGACAAATTTGCTGATCAGTTTCATATTGCCATCGGCGTGGCTCATCTGCACCATGGCCTGCGGGGGGCGGCAGCCGATGGGGACGAAGCGTTTGTGCAAAACTTCTGTCAGGAACGGAACATTTCCTTTTTCTCAAGGCAGCGGAATATCCAGGAGATCTCCCAAACGGAAAAGATTTCCGTTGAAGAGGCGGGGCGAAAAGAGCGGTATGGCTTTTTTAGGGCCATTGCTGAAGATCATGGGTACAATCGGATTGCCATG
Organism: Acetobacterium sp.; assembly: GCF_030652775.1. Lineage (GTDB taxonomy): Bacteria > Bacillota > Clostridia > Eubacteriales > Eubacteriaceae > Acetobacterium. The sequence continues at coordinate 47,945 of NZ_JAUSPS010000075.1, forward strand.
GGTCATCATATCAACGATCAGGCTGAAACGATGCTGATGCGGCTGATTCGGGGGACTGGGGTTAAGGGTGTCTCCGGCATTAAATCGAGTCGCGACAATCTATATATCCGGCCCTTCCTCTGTCTCCAGAAAAAAGAAATCCTCAATTATTGTGAAATTCACAAGCTGGCGTTTCGTACCGATGCCACCAACTTTCAAAGAGACTATACCCGTAATAAAATTCGTCTGGATATTATGCCGATGATTTTAGAGATCAACCCCAGGGCAGAAGTCCATTTTAATGAATTTACCAAAATTGCCAATGAATACGAAGCATTTTTTGAGAAATATGTGGATCAGATTGAAGATCGCATTTTGGCTAAAAAAGAGAATAGCGTAGTCATTGACCGTGATTTGTGGTTAAGAGAAGAACCGGTCGTTCAGAAAGAAATTTTACGCCGGTCTATTTTTAAATTTAAGGGTAGTTTAAAGGAAATTGAGTACAATCATATCACTGCTTTTTATAGTTTACTAAAGAGCGATAAAACGATATGGGAAATCCACTTCCCTCATGATATCCTAATAATGCGCCGTTATGACCGGGTTATAGTGGCAGAAAAACAAAAAGTTATGGGTTCCATAATACTACCCAAGCAAATTCTTCCCAATAAAACCTATCTTTTTTCTAAAGAACGTCTGATATTGGAGACAAAGTTTGTTAGCCAGGATGAATTTAGAAAAAAAAGGTCTTTTTTTTCTAAAGAAATGGAAAATCATAGTGAAAAATATTTTGATTATGATAAAATAAAGGGTATATTGGTTTTGCGTAGCCGACAATCCGGAGATTATTTTTATCCCACCGGTCTGGCGGGTAAGAAATCCATTAAAAAGTATTACATCGATAAGAAAATCGACCGCAATCAAAGGGATGAAATTCCGCTACTGGTGACGGAGGCTGAGGTGTTGTGGATTTTGGGTTATGCCATCAACCAACAATACCTGGCCGATGATGATACAAAAAATATAATTAGGGTAACATACCTTATGTTAGGAGAAAAGTGTGATAGCCGATATTCAGGAAATTTTGGTTGATGAAAAGGCATTGGAAAAACGTGTCTCAGAACTTGGAGAAAAGATTACCGCAGACTACCGGGGGAAGTATCCCATATTGATTGGTATTTTAAAAGGATCGTCAGTTTTTATGGCCGATCTGATTAGAAAGATTCCAATCCCGGTGGAGATTGATTTTTTAAAGGCATCCAGCTATGGTGTTGAAGCCCGCAGTTCTGGAGTTGTTGAGCTGAAGGATGATTTATCGATGGATGTAAAAGGCCGGAGTATTTTGCTGATTGAAGATATTGTCGATACCGGAAACACGCTGAAATATTTACTGAACCGTTTCGAAAACCTGGGAGCAGAAGATGTGAAGGTCTGTTCGCTACTGGATAAACCGGAGCGTCGGGAACAGCGGGTTATTGCCGATTATATCGGCTTTGAAATACCTAACGAATTCGTAGTTGGGTACGGCTTGGATTATGCGCAAAAGTATCGAAATCTCCCCTTTATCGGGATTTTAAAACGGGAAGTATATGAATAAGCATAGCAGTGATAAGAAAAATTGGAACTTGAGAGGAGTGATGTTTTTTGAATAAATACCTTAAGATGATTGGGTTTTATTTAGTAATTCTATTAATCATTATTGTCGCGGTAACCTTTTTAAACCCCATGAAGGAAGAGGTTAAAACCATTGTTTATAGCGAGTTGCTCACCGAATTGAATAACAATCAGGTCGCTGAGATTGAAATAAACAATTCAAATGTCAAAGGTGTCTTACGAAGCGGGGAAGCATTTGAATCGGTGGTGCCACAATATGTAATAGATCAACAAATAGCGCCGTATATTTTAGAAAATGGTGTAAAGGTCTCGATTACCAAGCCCCAGGATTCCTGGTGGATATCCTTAATTCCGTCGGTTGTATTGATTGTCTTAATGGTGGTGTTTTTCCTGGTCTTCAGCCAACAGGCTGGTGGCGGCGGTGGTAAAGTGATGTCCTTTGGAAAGAGTCGGGCAAAACTTCACGTTGAGGGAGAAACCAAGGTGACGTTTAAAAACGTGGCTGGTGCGGATGAGGAAAAAGAAGAGCTTGAAGAGGTTGTTGACTTCTTAAAGGCACCGGATCGTTACCGCAAACTGGGTGCCCGGATACCAAAAGGGATTTTATTAGTCGGCCCTCCGGGAACCGGGAAAACCCTCCTGGCCAGAGCGGTGGCTGGTGAAGCGGCAGTGCCGTTTTTTACCATCAGTGGTTCGGATTTCGTTGAAATGTTTGTTGGGGTCGGAGCTTCCCGAGTTCGAGACCTTTTCGAAAATGCCAAGAAAAACGCCCCCTGTATCATTTTTATTGATGAAATTGATGCGGTTGGTCGTCATCGTGGCGCTGGCCTTGGCGGTGGCCATGATGAACGGGAACAAACCCTGAATCAGCTGCTGGTTGAAATGGATGGTTTCGGTGTCAACGAAGGTATTATCATTATCGCGGCAACCAACCGTCCGGATATTCTGGATCCCGCTTTACTAAGACCAGGACGTTTTGACCGCCAGGTAACGGTTGGCGTACCCGATGTAAAAGGACGGGAAGAAATTCTTAATGTCCATAAAAAAGACAAACCGTTGGCTCCAGAAGTAGATCTGGGTACCATTGCCAAAGGAACACCAGGATTCACTGGAGCTGATCTGGAAAACCTGATGAACGAAGCGGCACTATTGACAGCCAGACACAACGGCAAAATGATCACCATGATGGAACTGGAAGAAGCCATAAAACGGGTTATTGCCGGACCGGAAAAGAAAAGCAAGGTTGTCAATCAAGACGATTTACATATCACTGCCTATCACGAAGCAGGACATGCGATTGTCATGCATCTCCTGCCTAACTGTGATTCGGTTCATGAGATTTCGATTATTCCCCGGGGAATGGCCGCCGGTTATACCCTGTCGCTGCCAGATGATGATCGTCAGCATCTGAGTAAAAATAAATTGCTGGAAAACATCTGTGGTCTGCTGGGCGGACGGGCAGCGGAGAAAATTGCCCTGGATGATATCTGTACTGGTGCCAGTAATGACATTGAACGAGCCACCCATATTGCCAGAAGCATGGTAACTGAGTGGGGAATGAGCGAGCATCTGGGACCGATGACCTTTGGACATCCCGACAGCGGCGAAGTATTTCTGGGACGGGATCTGGGAAGATCCCGTAACTATAGTGAAGAAGTTGCTGCCGTTATTGATAAGGAAATCCGCACGATTGTTGAAAATGCCTATGATCGGGCGTGTTCAATTCTCGAAACGCATCAGGAAAAGCTGGAAGAAATTGCAACCCGTTTACTTAGAGATAAAACCGTAACCGGCGAAGAATTCAAAGCTTTGTTTGAAGAACAGCCGGAAGAAGATAAAATGGTCGAGATTGAGATTGAAGCAGAAATTGAATAATTAACATTAAAAAAAGCCGTTAAAATAACGGCTTTTTTTAAGATAATAAACAAATAAATAGGATAAAATCGAGATATAAAGAGTTGGAGGATGAAATGGAAGAATTCAAAATTGGAACCTGCTATGAAAAGAAGTTTTTTATTAATAAAGAGGATACAGCATTGGCTCTGGGCAGTGGCGGTGAAGAAGTACTGGCGACACCTCGGCTGGTGGCCTGGATGGAGAATACGGCGTTTGAAGGGTTAGATATCATCTTGCCGGAAGAAAACACAACGGTGGGTACCCGGATTGATTTAAAACATATTGCGGCTTCTCCTGTTGGTATGGAAATCAATGTACGTGCCACATTGGTAACCCATGAGAAAAGAGCCCTGAATTTTGAAATTGAAGCATGGGATCAGACGGAAAAAATAGGAGAAGCTGTTCATCAACGATTTATTGTCGATAAAGGCAGATTTTTAAAGAAGGTATTAGAAAAATCAGAAATGAACAATTAAAGGCAAAAACAAATAATTTGTAATGGAGGTGCTTCGAATGAAAATCGTACTGGTTGGACAGGCTCTCTTTGGAAAAGATTGCCTGGAAGTTTTGCTGAAGCAGGGGGAACAGGTTGTAGGTGTCATTACAATTCCCGATGATTTCAGAGGAAGGCCTAATCCGCTGAAGGATTTTGCTCGAGAAAAAAAAATTCCGGTATTTCAGCCTCTGGGGAAAAGTCCACAGCGGCTAAAGGATCCCCAGGTGATTGCCATTGCCAAAGATTTAAAACCGGATCTTTTTGTATTGGCTTTTGTCAGTGATATTATGCCTTATTCCGTTATTAAATTGGCCACTTTAGGGGGGATAAACTATCACCCCTCATTACTGCCTAAATATCGGGGTGGTTCAGCGATTAACTGGGCATTGATCAATGGCGAAAAGGAAACCGGTATAACGGTTCATTACGTTGACGAAGGGATCGATACGGGTGATATTATTTTGCAGGAAAAAGTCGAAATTTCGCCAGCGGATACAGTGGCTTCACTTTACTATGATAAACTCTATCCATTGGGAGTGAAACTGATCGCAGAAGCGGTAGAATACATTCGAAAAGGTATAGCCCCCCGAATCCCCCAGAACTCAGACAAAGCGACCTATCAGCCGATGATTACAGAAGAGGATGTAATTATTGATTGGAAAAATGGAGCGGAAGAGATTTATAATCTTATTCGGGGCTCAAACCCTTCACCTGGGGCTCAGACGATATTTAGAGGAGAAACTATCAAAATTTGGGAGGCGCAAATCATCCCATCCAGTTTAGTTTCAGAACCTGGAGAAGTGGCTGAAATAATGGAAGGCCAGGGTTTCACAGTTGGAACCGGCAACGAGATAATGCTCATTAAAAAAGTACAGCAGTCAGGAAAAGCAAAGATATCGGCCGAGCAGTTTTCTAAACAGGTTGATTTAAAACCGGGAGAAAGCATGGTTGGATAAAGTGTGTAATTAACTTAGAGGGATAAAATCGATCAGCTTTTAATCGGGCCGATGAGAATAGACGGAAAAGGTGTAGGAGGAAACATGATTTTAGGTATTGATGTCGGAAATACAAATACAGAACTGGCGGTGCTGATCGGCGATGAAATCCCATATTCCTGGCGATTTGTCACCAAAACACCGCGAACCTCAGATGAGTATGGGGTGTTGATTAAATCCTTTTTTAGAAACTCGGAAATATCGGTGGAGGAAGTCAGTAGTGTGATCATTGCTTCGGTGGTGCCAAACATTATGTACTCACTGACCAATGGTATAAAAAAATATATTGGCGTAGAACCGATGGTAGTGGGGCCGGGAATCAAAACCGGAATGCCCATTAACACTTCGGATCCGTCCGAAGTGGGGGCAGACCGGATCGTTGATGCCGTGGCGGCTTACAGCATTTACGGCGGGCCGGTGATCGTGACCGACTTTGGAACCGCAACCACCTTTGATTATGTTACCAAGGATGGAGCTTTTGCCGCCGCTGTGACCACCCCGGGGATTCAGATTGCCATTGATGCGCTGTGGAAAAATGCCGCCAAGCTGCCCAATATTGAAATCAAAAAACCGGCCTCGATACTGGCCCGCGACACTGTCACCAGTATGCAGGCTGGTTTAGTATATGGTTATATCGGTCAGGTGGAGTATATCATCGAACAGATCAAAAAAGAGACCGGGTTCAAAGATATGAAGGTGGTGGCAACTGGCGGTTATGGTCGTTTGTTTTATCAGGAAACAAAATCCATCAACGTTTATGATCCGCAACTGTCGCTTAAAGGGTTGAAGATTATTCATGACAAAAATTTCAGGTAAATAGGACAAATGATGAACATAAAAGCGGAAATAAAACAAAAAAATAAAGCACTGAAAATTGGGGATGTTTCAATTGAAACCCCTCTTTTTTTAGGGCCGATGGCAGGCTATACCAATCTGCCGTATCGGCTGATCGCCAAAGAATTTGGGGCTGGGGTGGTCTTTTCAGAAATGATCAGCGGCAAGGGTTTGTATTATAAAGATCATAAAACGGCCGATTTAATGCTGACCTGTGAAGAAGAAGCGCCGGCAGGGATTCAACTATTCGGATCCGATCCGGATATTTTGGCACAAGTCGTCAGCGATACGATCAATGCCACTGATTACGCCTTTCTGGATTTCAATGCCGGCTGTCCGGCCCCTAAGATTACCAAGAATGGTGAAGGCTCGGCCTTGTTAAAAACGCCGGCACTGTTTTTTAAGGTGGTCAAAGCATTGGCGCAAGCATCAAAAAAGCCGCTGATTGTTAAAACCAGAATCGGCTGGGATGATCAGAGCATCAATATCCGGGCTATTGCAGAAGGAGTGGAGGAAGCCGGGGCGGCGGCATTAACCATCCATGGACGCACCCGGGAAGCTTATTATTCGGGTCAGGCCGACTGGGGAATTATTGCCGAGGTCAAAAAAAATGCCGGGATTCCGATTATTTTAAACGGCGATATCAATAGCGGAGAAGCAGCCCAAAAGGCTCTCGAATCGACCGGCGTGGATGGCCTGATGGTCGGCCGGGCGGCCATTGGCAATCCCTTTATTTTTCGGGAAATCAACCATTATTTAAAGACCGGTGCGGTTCTCGAAAAACCGACACCGGAAGAACGGGTTCAGGTTGCCATACGGCACATCGATTTGCTGGCGCTTCTTAAAAACGAAGAGGCCGGGCTCCGGGAAATGCGTAAGCATCTGTCTGCCTATACTAAAGGTCTTCATCATGCCACGGTGATTCGGAACGAGCTCTTTCATGCGCCGGACAAAGAAGCGGTGATCCGATTGCTGACCAGTGCGTTGGCGCAATAAAAAAACGCATGAAAAAAAGTAGGGGCGATCGAATCGCCCCTACTTTTTTAATGAGTGGTTGTAAAAATTTTCAACCTGGTTTTTATTTTTCTAGCAAATTCTTTCGAATCAGGGTTCGGGCTTCCCCGATCATGTACAGCGAGCCCACAAAAACATTAACATCATCTTTTTTGCTCAGGTCGATGCTTTTAACAGCGTCATCGATGGTATCGTAGAAGTCAACACTTTTTCCGTAAGTATTGTGAATCAGTGCGGCCATTTTTTTCGCCGGCATGGCCCGATCACTGTTGGGGGTCAGGGTGTGGATCGTACTGGCGATGGGCACCAGATAGGATAAAGATTCTTCAATGTCCTTATCTTCCAGCATTCCAAAAAACAAGTTGATGGTACGGTTGGGAAAGTATTGCTTCATATTATTAACAAAGGCCTGAATGCCATTGCTGTTGTGGGCCCCGTCAATCAGGACCACCGGATTTTCCTGGAAGATTTCAAAACGTCCGGGAAAAACTACGGCAGCCAAGGCTTTTTTAATCTGTCCGGAGTTGACCGGATAACCCTTGCGATTAAGCAGGGCAATGACTTCTAGAGCAGTGAGGCAGTTCAAGGATTGATGATCGCCCAGCAGTTTTAATTCAAATCCATCAAGATGGAGATGATCACCCAGATATTTAAGGGTCTGATTACGGCTGGTGTGGCTTAAAATTGAAATATCATCCGGGTTAACTAAGACCACATTGGCATTTTTGGATGCCGCAAAATCAAGCACAACCTTTAAAGCTTCCGGTTCCTGGGGATATACCACCACATCCGAACCTTCCTTGATAATAGAGGCTTTTTCAAAGGCAATTTCGGCCAGGGTATTCCCCAGATAATCGGTATGATCATTGCTAATGCTCATGATGGCAACCGCCAATGGATTTTTGATAATATTGGTGGCGTCAAGACGTCCGCCCAAACCAACTTCAAGAACCACGAAGTCGACCTGCTTTTGATAAAAATACTGGAGCCCGACGGCGGTAACCATTTCAAATTCAGTGGGATGGGGTTCGCCCTGTTCCATCAGCACTTCAATCCGTTCCTTGACAAAAATGGTGGCGGCAACCAGACTGTCATCGTCAATGGGTTCGTTGTTTAACTGAATGCGTTCGTTAAAGGCTTCCAGAAAAGGGGAAGTAAATAGACCGGTGTTGTATCCGGCGGTGGTTAAGATGGTGGCGATCATCGTGGAGGTGGAGCCTTTTCCATTGGTGCCGGCAATGTGGATAAACTTGAGTTTATCCTGGGGGTTGTCCATGGCAGCAAGCAATAGGCTCATGCTTTCTAGTCCTAATCGGGTGCCAAACTTATGGGTTGCTTCAATGTAGCTGATGGCTTCGGTAACGTTCATTTTAAATTAGGCCTCCTGGATGGGACAACAATTGATGCATTTTTCAGTAACCATGAACTGAACGCTTTTGTCATGTTCTTCCATGGGGATCTTCTCGAAAATAAAGTCTTCCCGAATCAGCGCAACGGTGATACAGTCGTCACTGATGGTTTCCAGAAAGCGGTCATAATAGCCGCCGCCAAAACCCATTCGGTGTCCCGATGGTGAGAAAGCGCAGCCGGGAACCATGACCAGATCAATTTTTTTAGGGTCGACAATCCGCATGCAATCTTCCCGAACTTCCAGGATCCCGTAATGGCCTTCTTCGAGATCATCGGGAAAATTGATGAGTTCTGACAAAGTAACAGTATGGTCTTCGATGTTACAGATGGGAACGACAATGTGTTTGCCATCGGCTAAGGCTCGTTTGATGAAATCATGGGTGTAGATTTCGGTGCCAAAGCTCACATAGGCCATAATCCAGTCGGCATTTTTATAAAGATCACTATCGAGGAATTGTTCGATAATTTTAGCATCGGTGTCGGCGCAGTAAATTTCTTTACGACGAGCCAGAATTTCTTTTCGGAACAAACTTTTATCCATTTTCTTCTCCTAATATTAAGATTAATTGACGATGATATTATAACATAAAGTCGGTTATCGACAAAAAAATATCGAGGGGAAATTTTATCTGAAATTTCTCTTGAAAACAAAGGATTCATGGTTATACTGGGTATAGTGCAGAAAAATAGTATATAAATAATACTCTTGGCAGAGTAAACAGAAAAAAGGTGTAAAAAATAAATGAAGAGATTATTAATCGCCTGTGAAACCATCCGGGATGAGGTTGAAATGGCGTTACAACGAACTGGAGCAGAATTGGAAACCGTCTGGATGTCCAATCTGCTTCATGACTCCCCGGAACGATTGAAAAATGCCCTCCAGGAAGAAATTAACAAAGCCGAAGATGGCTATGATCAGCTCTTGTTTGCCTATGGTAACTGCGGAAATGGGCTTTTGGGTTTAAAAAGCGAAAAGTCGACTCTGATTATTCCCCGCTATGGGGATTGCATTGATATCCTTCTTTCCGAAAAGGAAAACCTCGACCGAGTCCGGACTTCTACCTATTTCTTAACCCAGGGTTGGTTAAGAGGCGAAAAGTCCCTCGACAAGGAGTTCCAGCACAATCTCGAAAAATACGGCGAAAGCCGGGCCAGGCGGGTTATGGAGATCATGTTCAAAAATTATCAGAATTTGATGCTCATCGATACTGGAGCCTACCCGGTGGCTGATCATCTTCCACGGGTGAATGATATCGGTAAACTGATTGGTCTGGAGGTAGTGGTCGATCAGGGGAGCATTTCACCGCTGGAAAAACTGGTAACCGGAGAATGGACCGAAGGCTTTTGCATTATTCCTCCCGGTCAGGTTACCACCCATCATGATTTTGACGGTGTGGCGGTTCGCAAAGTATAAGCGATTAAAGCACCGTATTGGCAAAACATCCGGTCAATCAGTAATTGATTTTCCGGGATTTTTGCGTAATAAAGTAAAATAGAATCGTGGTTGCATCAACTTAGAAAAGTATGGTATAGTGAAAGAAAAGAACTATTCAGTAACAGAAAGGACAAAATATGAATCAGTTTAGAGAACCAATGAATGCATTAACCCATTTAATTGGCGCGGTTTTATCCGTGTTTGGGATCATTGCCATGTTGATTTTAATTATTGCGAAAGATAATGTAACCCCATTGACCCTAGTTTCCGTGTTGGCCTTTGGGGTGGGACTGATCTGTCTCTATGGCACCAGTTTTACCTATCATGCCTCCCAGGGGGAGCAGGAAAAAATCCTGCATCTGAAAAAGTTGGATCACGCCATGATTTTTATCTTGATTGCCGGAACCTATACCCCGTTTTGTCTGCTATGCCTGACTGGAACGATGCGGGTGGCGATGATGGTGGCGATATGGGGAGTAGCCCTGATCGGGATTATTCTTAAAGTGGCCTGGATCAATATGCCCCGCTGGCTGGGAACCGGACTCTATATTTTTCTGGGGTGGTTTGCGCTTTTTGTTCTAGGGCCCCTTTATCAGGCACTGCCGTTGCCGGGCTTTATGCTGCTGGTAGGCGGCGGCGTGATGTACACCATCGGGGGCGTCATCTACGCCATCAAAAAACCAAACTTTGGGGGAAATTTCGGTTTTCACGAGTTGTTTCATATTTTTGTCATTTTAGGATCGCTTTGTCATTTTATTTGTGTTTTTTTCTTTATTCTTTAAGAAAAAAATGGTATTATTAAAAAGTTGTTATTCAAAACAAAAATCTTATTGTATTTTTAAAAAAAACTGTTAAACTAATAGTATTGTTAATTGCGTCACTGCAAAAAAAAAACTCATTTTTTGCAGTGATTTTTTTGTTGGAATAATCAAGAAAATGTAAAAGAAAAAGGAGCCTGTAAATTAATGCAAACAAAGTATATTTTTGTCACTGGTGGTGTGGTATCTTCTTTAGGAAAGGGCATTACAAGTGCTTCATTAGGACGATTACTTAAGTCCCGAGGACTCAAGGTGTCGATCCAGAAATTTGATCCCTATTTGAACTTCGATCCCGGAACCATGAGTCCTTATCAGCATGGGGAAGTTTTTGTGACCGATGACGGCGCAGAAACCGATTTGGATCTGGGTCACTACGAACGATTTACCGATGAAAACCTGTCTAAATTCAGTAATGTCACCACCGGAAAAGTATATTGGAATGTTATTTCAAAAGAACGCCGGGGCGATTATCTGGGAGGAACCGTTCAGGTTATTCCCCACATTACCGACGAAATAAAAGACGGAATTCTACGGGTCGCCGATTACAGCCATCCGGATGTGGTCATTACCGAAATCGGCGGAACCGTTGGGGATATCGAAAGTCTTCCTTATCTGGAAGCGATTCGCCAGTTCAAGGGCGATCTGGGTGCTGAAAATGTCTTGTACATCCATGTTACCCTGCTTCCCTACCTGGGAAAGGCTGGCGAACTGAAAACAAAACCAACCCAGCATTCGGTTAAAGAACTTAGGAGTATTGGGATTCAACCGGATATTATTGTCCTCCGTTCAGAAAAAGAAGTAGAAGAAGGCCTGAAGGCGAAAATATCCCTGTTCTGCAATGTCGATAAAAAATCCGTGGTCGTTAATATGGATGCTTCTGAGCTATACGAAGTGCCTTTGATGCTTGAAAAAGAAGGCCTGGCCGAATTGGTTTGCGAAAAACTCCATATCGATTGTAAAGAACCAGACCTGAGCGAATGGAAAGATCTGGTTAAACGAGCCAAAAGTCTGGAAAACAAGGTAACCATCGGTCTGGTCGGGAAATATGTGGAACTTCATGATGCCTATCTTTCCGTTGCCGAAGCCTTACGTCATGGTGGAATCGGCAATAATTCCGAGGTTACGATCAAATGGATTCACTCTGAAGATATCAACGAGGAAAATGTCGACCGGGTGCTCAAAGATCTAGACGGTATTATTGTGCCCGGAGGGTTTGGCCACCGCGGGGTGGAAGGCAAGATCCACGCCATTCAGTATGCCAGAGAAAACAAGGTGCCTTTTTTAGGTCTGTGTCTGGGTCTACAGTTGGCAGTTATTGAGTTTGCCCGAAACGTGGCAGGCCTTGTCGGTGCCCACAGTATTGAGCTGGATCCCGAAACGCCTTACCCAGTGATCAATCTGATGGAAGAACAGAAAAAAATTATTGATATGGGCGGCACCATGCGCTTGGGTCTCTATCCCTGTGAACTGCTCGAGGGAACTAAAGCGAGAGAAGCCTATGGCGAGAAAAATATCAGCGAACGGCATCGACATCGTTATGAAGTCAATGATGATTTTATCGCACAACTTGAAGAAAAGGGTCTCGTTTTCTCAGGAATGTCACCTGACCGGGTCCTTGTTGAAATGATTGAAATTAAAGATCATCCCTGGTTTGTCGCCACTCAGGCTCATCCAGAGTTTAAATCCCGTCCGAATAAACCCCATCCCTTGTTTCAGAGCTTTGTCAAAGCTGCTTTAGCGACAAAAGAATAGTGAATAAAAAAATCGAGATCCTAGATCTTGATTTTTTTTATGGAGTGATACACAAGATATACCAACAGGAAAACTGTGGATAACTTAAAAACTGTGGATAATAATTGTATAAAACTGTGGAGAACATCGGTTTTACCTGTGGACAATGTGGATAACCTTGTTAATTGAACAGGGAAACCCCCAATAGCGCCAATGTAATGGAAAAACAACGAACAGGGCAATTGTTAATAAAAGAACTGTGGTTGAACACAGGCTGTGGAAAATAAAATAAGATTGTCATGAGTCATAAATGGCGATATAATGAAAGACAACCACTAAAATCAAGAGAAAAATAAAAAGATATAAGGTGAATTAAATGCATAAATATGGTTTTTTTAGAACGGCCTGTGCTGTTCCTAAACTTAAATTAGCAGATTGTCAATATAACGTCAGTGAAATCATTGCTTTGGCAAGCTCAGCCTGGGATCAGGGTGTTGAGGTATTATTGTTTCCAGAGTTGGCGATCACCGGGTATACTTGTGGTGATCTGTTTTTTCAGCGGGAACTTCAGACAAACGCAGTAAAGGCTCTGGATAGCCTGTGTCAATGGTCGGACGGAAAGAAGATGCTGATGGTGGTGGGATTGCCCCTGGCCATAAGTGGGAGCTTGTATAATTGTGCGGTCGCAGTCAATGACGGCAGAATATTGGGGATCGTCCCTAAAACCTATATTCCCAACCATCAGGAGTTTTATGAAAAGCGCTGGTTTGCCTCGTCTAAGTCCTTGAAGCGAACAGAAATCATTATGTGCTCGCAAACGGTTCCGATTGGAACCGAGCTGCTTTTTCAGCATGTTCATCGCGAAGAGTTTGTGGTGGGCATCGAAATCTGCGAAGACTTGTGGGTTCCCATTTCACCAGGAAGCTTTCACGCCCTAGCTGGCGCAACGGTGATTCTTAATCCATCAGCCAGCAATGAGGTGGTAGGAAAAAGTGATTACCGTAGAGAGTTGATCCGTTCCCAATCCGGACGCTGCAATGCCGCCTATTTGTACACCTCGGCGGGTTTTGGAGAATCGACCAGTGACCTGGTTTTCGGTGGCAATGCGATCATCTGTGAACGGGGGATATTATTAAAGGAACTGCCCAAGTTTAACCTCGGGAACGAACTGCTGATTACCGATATTGATGTGGAATCCCTGACCCATGACCGGCAAATGCAGCATGGCTTTGGTGACTCGGTTGATCTGCTTGATGGCCATTCCTATCGGACGATCAAGTTTGAAACCCCGGGCACCAATGATTTTGACCGGGAGGTAAATCCCCAACCCTTTGTGCCGGCTGACCCAAATCGCCGCAGTGAACGGTGTGAAGAAATCGTTAATATTCAAACCATCGGTTTGGCTACGCGACTTGCTCATATTGGCAATGCCCCGATGGTGGTGGGGATATCCGGAGGACTGGACTCCACCATGGCCTTGCTGGTCTGCGTCAGTGTTTGTGACCGCTTCAATATTCCCCGGGAAAAAATTCATGCCGTAACGATGCCCGGCTTTGGCACCACCGACCGTACCTATGATAACGCTGTGGCGCTGATTAAGGGTCTGGGTGCGACCTTTCATGAGATTTCGATCGTTGCCGCCTGTACCGCTCACTTTAACGATATCGGGCATCCCATCGAGCTTCACAATGTCACTTACGAAAATTCTCAGGCGCGGGAACGAACCCAGATTCTCATGGATCTTTCCAACAAACTGGGGGGGGTTGTCATCGGCACCGGCGATCTTTCCGAACTGGCGCTGGGCTGGGCCACCTACAATGGCGATCATATGTCGATGTATAGCGTCAATGCCAGTGTCCCTAAAACCCTGATCCGTTATCTGGTGGAATGGGTGGCGGATCATTCTCCCGAAACGGACATTCAAAAGATTCTCTATGATGTTCTGGACACCCCCGTTTCGCCGGAACTGCTGCCCCCGGATGCCGATGGAAAAATTGCTCAAAAAACAGAAGAAACCGTTGGGCCTTACGAACTCCACGATTTCTTTATGTATCAAATGGTACGCCATGGCTTTTCACCGGAAAAAGTATATTTTCTGGCCGGCAAGGCCTTTGATGGTGTCTATGAAAAGGCGGTGATTTTTAAATGGCTGAAAAGCTTTTACCACCGTTTCTTCAGTCAGCAGTTTAAACGCAACTGCCTCCCCGACGGACCAAAGGTCGGCTCAGTCTCCTTTTCGCCCCGGGGCGACTGGCGAATGCCCTCCGATGCGCACGCCACCCAATGGCTCAAGAGCCTAGAGAAAATGGAACCAATCGTTCAGGATATTTAAAAATTGATAAAAAAAGAAGCTGTCCGAAAACAGCTTCTTTTTATGACTATTCTTTTTTAGAGTAGTGTTGGATCAGAACTTCATGTTTGAAGTTAATGAAATCCAGAATTTCCTTTTTGCCTTCGTCACTGGTCATGGCATATCCGAAAAGTCCCAGAAGATCTTTCATTTCCAATGGTTTAACGAGTTGTTCAGCTGAATTTAACGATCCTTCTGATTTGAGCTTGGCATCGTTGAGTGATGTGGAGTTGTCAGTTCGACAAAGCAGATAGTCAACCGATACATCAAAATAATCGGCAATTTCAACAAGCAATTGGTTTTCGGGAAGGTTTTTATCCTTCTCATACTTGGAAATTGAGCTCTTGTTTAAATCAAAATGCTCAGCAAAATCTTGCTGGGTCATATCCTTATTAATTCGCAATCGTTTTAATCGTGTTCCAAAAGTAGACATGATGTTTCCTCCAAAAATTATTCATAATCTCAGTATGAACGAATAAGATAAACACATGATATGTGTATGAATAGATTATACACCATTGTTCTCTTTGATGGCCAGAAATTTTAGATAAAGGTGCCAAACCGGAAATAATTCAGATTGAACGTGAGTCAGAAGCATTATTTCTTAATAACAATTAAAATAAACTTGCTTTATTCTTTAACTTGGTTTAAAATTAGGTGTTATATATTCGAGAAAGGATACTAAATGAAATTTACAGAATTAGAAATTAATGAACAACTGCTACAAGGCATTGAAGAAATGGGCTTTGTAGAAATGACCGAAATCCAGGAGCGAGCGATACCACAATTGATGATGGGAGGAGACCTCATTGGAAAATCACAAACAGGAACAGGGAAAACTGTTGCGTTTGCGATTCCAGCCATTACAAAGCTTGACCCTTCAATAAAGAAAGTACAAGTTTTAGTTCTATGCCCAACCCGAGAGTTGGCAGTACAGGTCTCAGACGAATTTAAAAAAGTTATTAAATATCAAAAGGGCATCAAAGTATTACCGATTTTCGGTGGTGCATCCATTGAAAATCAGATCAGAGACCTTAAATCCGGGGTTCATATTGTCGTTGGAACGCCTGGCCGGGTGATGGATCATATGCGCCGAAAAACATTGAAATTAAGCGACGTTTCGATGGTGGTTTTAGATGAAGCCGACGAAATGTTAAACATGGGATTCCGGGAAGATATTGAATTGATTCTTGACGAAATCGCCCATGAAATTCAGACCGTGTTATTCTCGGCAACAATGCCAAAACCGATTTTAAAGATTGCCGAAACCTACCAGAAAAATCCGGTATTGGTGGAAATTTCACCTAAAAATATGGTCGCAACCAGCATCGAACAAAAATACTTTAACATCAACGATCACCATAAGTTTGAAGCGCTAACCCGCTTACTCGATGTGTACAAACCACAACGATCACTTATTTTCTGTAACACCAAAAAATATGTCGACGAAATCACGGATGATCTTAAGAAACTCGGTTATTCAGTCGATAAAATCCATGGTGACATGCGTCAGATGTCCCGAATGGCGGTTTTAAAAGATTTCGGTCGTGGTAAACTGAATATCCTGGTAGCCACCGATGTGGCTGCCCGGGGGATTGATGTGGATGACGTGGATATCGTCTTTAACTACGATGTGCCAGACAATGAAGAATATTATGTCCATCGGATCGGTCGAACCGGACGAGCCGGGAAAAGCGGAATCTCCCTGACCCTGGCACGATCCAGAGATCAGTTCAGACTGAAGAAAATCACCGATTATACCAAAAAAAGTATTGAACGGGATTTAATACCAACCAGTGCCGTCATCAATGATATCAAGATTGCTCATTTCCACGAACGCTTCAAGATTCGTGCTGATAAGGGTGCCGAAAAGGGAATCTTAGATACCTATGAAAAAATTATTGACGATCTGGTCGAAAAAGGTTACACTGCCGAAACCATTGCAGCAGTCTTACTGCAGGCGCAATTGCCGCTTTCAGAAGCTGAAGATCTTAACACCATGGAACGACGGCCAAGACGTACTGATTCAGCACCACGTCGCGATGGTCGCGATAGCCGAGATGGCCGCGGCCGTCGGGATGGCGGATCCCGAGACGGTGGTTCCCGTCGAGCTGGTCCAGAAAAAACAAAACGTCTTTTCATCAGTGTCGGCGAAAAGGATCATGCGCAAAAGCGGGATATCCTTGGTGCTATTTGCGGAGAATGCGGCATTCCATCTTCAGCTGTCGGCAACATCGACATGTACGACAAATTTACCTTTGTCGATATCGATGAAGAGCAGGCTAAAAAAGTCGAAAAGAAATTAAACGGAAAAATAATCAAAGAACGCAAGGTAAAAGTTGAAATTTCTAAAAAGAAAAAATAATTAAAGTATCAATAGAACCTGGGTGTGAGGCTTACCTTGTCTTTGGATCCAGGTTTTTTTCATTAGATCATTTAATAAAAAAAGAAGGAGGTGCCGTATGAAAGATACACAAACAGAAAAAAAGAATAAATTGGGCGTCGTTCCAATTCCGAAGCTACTCTTTTCAATGTCAATACCGGCAATTATTTCGATGATGATTCAGGCCATGTACAATATTGTCGATAGTATCTTTGTAGCACAAATCGGGGAAGAAGCATTAACCGCTGTTTCTCTGGCGTTTCCGATTCAGATGGTCATCATCTCCTGTTTTGTGGGAATGGGAATCGGGATTAATTCAGCCATATCAAGGCGACTGGGTCAGAGCAAAAAGAGTGAAGCTGCCAATGTGGCAGAACATGGCTTTATCCTGGCAATTTTAATTGCGGTAGTGTTAGGAATATTGGGGTTTTTTACAGCAGAAGCATTTATCAGTCTATTTACCGATAATGCCAACATCATTGCCCAGGGTCGGGTATATTTAATGATTGTTACGGTATTCTGTTTTGGTAGTTTTATCACCCAGGCGGCTTATTCTACCTTGCAGGGCAGCGGTGAAATGATCCAACCGATGGTGGGACAGATTATCGGCGCAGTTACTAACATCATTCTGGATCCAATTATGATTTTTGGGTGGTTGGGCTTTCCGGCAATGGGAGTGGCAGGTGCGGCCATCGCCACCGTGATCGGTCAGATCTTTGGGATGACCTATATGCTGCTGGTAATTTTCAAAAGCAGTAAAAATTATCTAAAACTGGACTACCAGGTGTTTCATTATGATCCAAAAATAATCAAAGATATTTTCAAAGTCGGCTTGCCAGCTGCGATTATGCAAGGTCTGGCGTCATTGATGATTACCGGATACAATCTGATTCTGGCCGGATTTGGGATGTCGGCTGTCGCAGTTTTTGGGGTTTACTTTAAAATTCAGTCGGTCATCTTTATGCCGATCTTTGGCTTGGGTCAGGGCGCCATGCCGATCTTTGGTTTTAATTATGGGGCAAAAAACCGGGAACGGTATAATGAAACCCTGAAGGTCGCGGTTACTGCGGCCCTGACGATTATGACCATTGGCACGCTGTTGTTCTGGATTTTCCCGGCCCAGATTATGATGGCTTTTAACCCTTCAGCGGAAATGATGGAAATTGGGATCAATTGTCTGCGCAGCATTAGTCTGGCCTTTCCCTTGGCCGGAGTCTCGATTATGATTGGGGTCAGCTTTCAAGCCATTGGAAAAGCTTACGTCAGCATGATCGCATCTTTTATCCGGCAGATGGTAGTGCTCTTGCCAGTTACCTATCTGCTGGCTCAAGCTGGCGGTCTGGACTGGGTCTGGTACGGGTTTATCATTTCCGAAGTTGTCTGTATGGCTTACCAGCTGTTCATGTTCCGCTGGTATCAGCGCAGAATCTTCGATACCTGGGAGGCCTCTCCAGTAGTGGTGCAAAACTAACAAGTGTATTGAAGCCGTTCGAATTAATAAAAATCAAAATAAAAAGATCTTCAAAAGGCATTTAGCTTTTGAAGATCTTTTTTTTACTTTGTATCTAGATTATTAATCACATCAATGCTTTGATAAACTAGGTTTTTCATGCGCTCCGTTTCCCCGCAGAGAAAGAGGTAGCCAATCAGGGTTTCAAAACCGGTAGCATAGCGGTAGTCTGACGGGTGGGCGTTTTTGGGCACCTGGGAGGCGGTGTTCCGACCCCGTTTAACCATCCGTTCCTCGGCTTCGGAAAGCTGTGGAAGCAGTTCCCGGATGATTTGGGCCTGGGCACTGGCGCGGACATAGCTGATCGAGGTTTTGGTCATGAAATTGACATTCTGGTGACCGCAACCCAGCAGATATTTACGGATCAGATCCGAAAATATCCCATCGCCGATGTAGGCCAGAGCCAGGGGATTCATGGCGGCGGCCTGTTCGATGGTATAGCTTTTTTCGATGGTGGCCTGGATGGTTTTTAAGCGGTCTGAATTTTCTGATATGGATGTTGGAGTCAGGCTTTTTTCCATTTAACACCTTCCCGGGTATCCTCCAGGACAATGCCTTTGGCCAGCAGTTCATCGCGGATCTCATCGGCCCGTTTGAAATCTTTGGCTTTGCGGGCAGCTTGTCGCTGGGCGATCAGGTCTTCTACAGCCTCTTCAAGATTGGTTTCTTTGTCTTTTACCGCCAGTCCTAAAACGGTGGTGAGTTCGGCAAAGATGTTTTGGCCGGCAATGATCGCCGGTTGGGAAGAAATGGCATCGAGATTGGAGTTGAGATCCCGAACCAGCTCAAAAATTACGGCAATCGCATCGGCGGTGTTGATATCGTCGTCCATAGCAGCGACAAAATCTTTTTTATATTTAACCAGGGAATCTATCCATTCGGTTTCTGCCGGGGTGGCAACTTCGGCAGTGGCATTTTCCAGCAGAAAACTCATCTGGAATTTAGCGGTATAGAGGCGCTCCAGTGCTGTGGCAGCCTGCTGCAACAGTGGCTCACTGAAGTTAACCGGGCTGCGGTAATGGGCCATTAATAAAAACATCCGCACGGCTTCGAGATCAAAGGTTTTGGCAATATCCCGGACGGTGAAGAAGTTGCCCTTGGACTTGGACATTTTCTCGTTGTCGATATTGATGTAGCCATTGTGCACCCAATAGTTGGCAAAGGGTTTGCCGCAGCAGCCTTCCGATTGGGCAATTTCATTTTCGTGGTGGGGAAAGATCAGATCCTGACCGCCGCCATGAATATCAATGGTTTCGCCGAGATGTTTTTTGGACATCGCCGAACATTCGATGTGCCAGCCTGGCCGCCCCTGTCCCCAGGGACTTTCCCAATAGGGTTCCCCGTCTTTTTTCTTTTTCCACAGGGCAAAATCCAGAGGACTGTGTTTTTCGTCATTGACATCAATGCGGGCGCCAGATTTTAAATCGTCGATGGACTGTTTGGATAATTTGCCATAGTCTTTAAAGGCATCAACATGATAGTAGACATTGCCAGCGACGTTATAGGCCAGTCCTTTTTCTTCCAGGGTTTTGATCATCGCAATAATTTCTGGTATATGCTCGCTGACCTTGGGATGAACCGAGGCGCGTTTGATACCCAGGGCATCAGCATCGGTGAAGTATTCCTGAATGTATTTTTCCGAAACATCGCCCGGAGAAATCCCTTCTTCATGGCTGCGGTTGATGATTTTATCATCGACGTCGGTAAAATTCTGGATAAAGGTGACCTCGTAACCGGTATATTCCAAAAAACGGCGCAACACGTCAAAAACGATGAAGGGACGGGCGTTGCCGATGTGAAAATAGTTGTAAACAGTCGGTCCGCAGGAATACATCCGGACCTTGCCCGTTTCAATGGGGACAAAGGTTTCTTTCTTCTGGGTCAGGGTATTATATAATTTCATAAAGTTCAACCTTTCAATTTATTTCTTTACAGCAATGTGTTATGATAACATATTATACACTAAAGATAAGATTAAGTGTCAATGGATAAAATTTTTTAGGAAGAAAATTTCTGTTATCATCAAAAATGAATGACCAGAAATGAATGAGGAATCTCCATGGAAGCAAATACAAAGAGAAAAGTCCTGGCCCAGGCGATTTTAGCCCTTGAAAGCGAAGAGGATTGTAATCTGTTACTTGAAGACCTATGTACCATCAAAGAAATCGAAGACATGGCACACCGGTTTGAAATTGCCTACTTGCTGTCCCAGGGAAAAACCTTCATTGATGTCGAAAAACTGACCGGAGCCAGCTCGGCCACCATCAGTCGGGTTAACCGCTGCCTCAAACACGGCAAAGGCTACCGCAACATCATCGAAAAAATGAAAAAGGACCATACATTGGAGTAATCTTGGGTCTGTTAACAAACTCAAAAAGTAGTACCGACAATTGTTACATCATGTTGTACGCATCGGAGCGGACACGGCGATAGCCTGTCCGATTCCGCAGCGAACAACAGATTAACAATTGGTCGGTACGGTAGTTTGCAGGAACCTGAATCTTATCTAAAATTTAATATTGAAGGAGTTGAGTGTAGTGATGAAAGCTGTGAAGAAGTCGAAGAAGTTGGACAACGTTTGTTATGATATTAGAGGACCGGTGGTCGAAGAGGCGGATCGCATGGAACGGGACGGCATTGACATTATTATGCTCAATACCGGGAATACTGCCCCCTTTAATTTAAATGCCCCGGATGAAATTATTCAGGATATTAAATATAACATGAAAACCGCCGAAGGCTATTGTAATTCCCAGGGCATTTTCTCAGCCCGGAAGGCCGTGGTTCAGCATTATCAGACCAAGGGTCTGATGGATCTGAAGGTAGATGATGTTTTTCTCGGTAACGGTGTCAGTGAACTGATCCTTTTTTGTATGCAGGCGCTACTGGATGATGGCGACGAAATTCTGGTTCCGGCACCGGATTACCCGCTGTGGTCAGCGGCAGTCAACCTATCTGGAGGAACCGCTGTCTATTATACCTGTGATGAAGAAGATGAGTGGAATCCCAATCTTGAGGATATCGCCAGCAAGATTACCCCCAATACCAAGGGGATTGTGGTCATTAATCCCAATAACCCCACCGGCGCCCTTTATCCCCGAGAGATTCTTGAGGGGATTGTCGATCTGGCGGTTGAAAACAATCTGATTATTTTTGCCGATGAAATCTATGACCGGGTTCTCTATGACGATGCAGTTCATATTCCGATGGCTACCCTCACCGAAGATGTGCTGGTGGTGACCCTTAACGGCTTGTCAAAATCCCATCGGATTCCCGGTTATCGGGTCGGTTGGATGATTCTGACCGGTAACAAGGAAGGTGCCAAGGATTATATTGAAGGCATCAAGATGCTTTCCAACATGCGGATGTGCTCCAATGTTCCGGGACAGCATGCGATCCAGACCTCATTGGGCGGCTACCAGAGCATGAATGATCTGCTCAAACCGGGGGGGCGGCTGTACGAACAGCGGGAGATTGTCTGCAAACGGATCAATGCGATTCCGGGTCTGTCCTGCGTCAAACCAAAAGCGGGATTTTATGTCTTTCCCAAAATTGATATGGAAATGTTTAATATCACCAGCGATGTCCAGTTTGCCCTGGATTTCCTGAAAGAAGAACATGTCCTGATGGTTCAGGGAACCGGCTTTAACTGGCCAAATCAGGATCATTTCAGAATTGTGTTTTTGCCCCATCCCGAAGATCTGATCGAAACCATGGATCGACTGGAACGGTTTATGGCGAACTATCAGCAAAAGTAAGTTTAAAAGAACGGAAGAATAATGAAAAAACAATTAGTGAAAAGTAAAAAAAGAGCAATTCTGGCCGGTGTTTGTGCCGGTCTTGGCGAATACTGCAACATTTCGCCCTGGGTCTTCAGAGGGCTGTTCCTATTGCCCTTTGTGCTCCGGTTTGTTCCGGGTATCCTCAGCATCATTGTTTATATTCTCTTAGCGGTGGTACTCCCCGGTAATCAGCGGATTGCGGATCAGGATGTGGTTGAAGTGGATTATGAAATTATCGATGACAACAACGAGGAAGAGATCATCGATTTCAGTGACGAAAAGACAGGTTCCAAAGAAAAGGTTGAGTAAAAATGCTGGAAAAAAGAATCATTACAAAATCAAGTCAGGAAACCTTTGATTTTGGAAAATATCTGGGGGAAGCCATCGACTTCCCCCTGATTATTTTTTTACAAGGTGAAATGGGCACCGGCAAAACCCTGTTTTCAAAAGGTTTTGTGGCCGGAAAGGGGTTAGATGATGAGGTCACCAGTCCCACCTATACGATTGTCAATGAATATGGCAATCCGCCCCGGATTTTTCATTTTGATTTATACCGGCTCCAGGATCCGGATGAGCTTTATCAGATGGGCTTTGAAGATTACCTCAATCAGGGCTGCACCCTACTACTGGAATGGCCGGAGCTGGTGTTGGAAGATCAGTTTGATCCCAAACTGGAAATTAGTCTGGAATCGCGGCTGGAGACGCCTGAGCAGCGGGAAATTATTTTAAAAACAGACAATCTGAAAGTAGCGCAGATATTAAATTCGCTTTAGGCTAGAAAACCCGTGAAGTGTTATTTGGCAGGGATGGAGGACTAGACCCATTGGTCACAGTGATCGCCTGCTTACCGCGGTGTTAATAATTAATAATAAGGTGGCAAACATGGAAAAACCTCTAACCAGCGTGATCATTCCTGCTGCAGGGATGGGACGAAGGATGAATGCACCAATCAACAAGCAGTACCTGACGATAAACGGAAAACCGATCTTAGCCCATACCCTGGATGTTTTTGAAAAATGTCCGCTGATTAATGAAATTGTTCTGGTGATCAATCAGGACGAGTTTAGTATCTGCCAATCACAAGTATTGAAGCCATATCGCTTTACAAAAATAAAACTAGTGCGAGGCGGAGATACCAGGCAGGAATCGGTTTACCGGGGACTTAAAGCAATTAACCCCAAAACGGATCTTGTTATGGTTCATGATGGTGCCAGACCAATTATACAAGAGTCGGTCATTGTTCGAAGCATTTATGAAACCCTGGAACATCGTGCAACAACCGTGGGCGTGGCGGCTAAGAACACCATAAAAGTGATCAGTAAGGATGGATTTGTTGAGCATACTCCAAATAGAGATTTTCTAGTTGAAATTCAAACGCCTCAGACTTTTGAATATCGTCTTTTAAAAGAAGCCCATGAACAAGCAATTTTGTTGGGGATTGAGGGAACCGATGATGCATTTCTGGTAGAACGACAAAATGTACCGGTAAAAATTGTAACCGGCCACTACACTAATATTAAGATCACGACCCCGGAAGATTTGATTATTGCAGAGTCGATTATTAAATGTCTGTTGAAAAGTGAGAAAAAGGTCAGAAAAAATTAAATAATTATTAATAGAAATAAAGAATGAAGTGAAAAAAGCTGTTATTTTATGCAGTTTTTCGCTTCATTCTTTATTTATTGGGGAATAAAAGATATAATGGAAATGCACGAAACAAAATACTAAGGGTTATTCACCTTTTTAAAAATAAATTGTGAAAATGTGGAGGAAACCATGATTGAATTATCGGAAGAACTTCTATTAAGAATGTATTATAATATGAATCAGGCACGCTATTTTGAAGAAAAACTGGATGATCTTGTAGCCAAAGGACAGGTTCATGGAACCATTCATCTGGCCATTGGTCAAGAGGCCTCAGGCGTCATGGCCGCTCTGGCGCTGGAAGAGGGCGATCTGGTATCGCTGAGTCACCGGGGTCATGCCCAGGCGATTGGCTTTGGACTGGATGTCAATTTGATGATGGCCGAATGTCTGGGGAAATATACCGGCTACTGCAAGGGCAAAGGCGGTTCGATGCACATTGCTGATGTCGAAAACGGAAATCTCGGTGCCAATGGTGTCGTCGGCGGGGGCTTTAACCTATCCTGCGGCGCGGCGCTAACCCAAAAATACCATCAGACCGGAAAGGTTGTTTTATGCTTTGCCGGGGATGGCGCTACCAACGAGGGGAGCTTTCATGAATCCTTGAATCTGGCCTCAGTCTGGAAACTACCAGTGGTTTTTTTCATTGAAAACAATCAGTATGGGATGTCGAATCCGGTTGAAAATCATATCAATATCGAAAACATCTCAGACCGCAGCGAAGCCTATAATATCCCGGGTCTCACCATTGATGGCAACGATTTTCTCGATGTTTACAATACCGTCACTAAAGCGCTGCGTTATGCCAGAGCTGGGAAGGGCCCGGTACTGATTGAAGCCAAAACGTATCGCTACAGCGGCCATTCCAAAAGTGATAAACAGGTTTACCGGGATAAACGCGAGGTTCTGGAATGGCAAAAAAAAGATCCGCTGTTGAAGATGAAAGAATATCTCCGGGAAAATCGGATCTTTACTGAAAAGCAGATCCTGAAGATGGAAGACGAAGCTATGATTTCGATTGAGCAGGCCGTGGAATTTGCCAAAAAAAGTCCGCAGCCGCAGCTTAACACAATTTTAGATGATGTATATGCGTGAGAGGTTGAAATGATGAAAACAAGTGATATGACAAAAATGACCTACCGCAATGCCATCCGTCTGGGAATTACCGAAGAAATGCGTTTGGATCGGGATGTCATTTTTTTAGGTGAAGATATTGGCGTGTACGGCGGTGCCTTTGGGGTGTCAAAGGGCTTGCTGGAAGAGTTTGGTGAAGAACGGATTCTGGATACCCCGATTTCCGAAGGTGCCATCGTCGGGACGGCGGTGGGGGCGGCAACCACGGGCTTACGTCCGATTTGTGAAATGATGTTTATGGACTTTATTACCCTCGGGATGGATGCGCTGGTTAATCAGGGTGCTAAAATGCGTTACATGTTTGGCGGTCAGTCCCAGGTACCGATGGTGCTGCGGCTGCCGTCCGGTTCTGGCACCGGCGCAGCGGCACAGCACAGTCAGAGTCTGGAAGCCTGGTTATGCCATGTGCCGGGACTAAAGGTGGTGTCGCCATCGACTCCGGCTCAGGCCAAGGGACTTATAAAAGCGGCCATCCGGGATAATAACCCGGTCTGTTTTATTGAACATAAGATGCTCTATGATGCGGTCGGTCTGGTTCCGCTTGACGATGATTACACGCTGGAAATCGGCAAAACCATTGTCGAACGTCCCGGCCAGGATGTCACCATCGTTGCTTACGGCACTACCCTGGCAAAAGCCATTGAAGCCGCCGAATTTTTAGATGAAGAAGGGATCCGGGTGGAAATTCTCAATCCCTTGACCCTGTATCCGATGGATATGAAACCGATCATTGAATCGGTCATTAAAACCGGCTGTCTGATTGTCGCTCATGAGGCGGCTAAAACTGGCGGGGTCGGCGGCGAAATCGTTGCCCGGGTGGTCGAAAGCGAAGCCTTCGACTATCTCACCGCGCCGATTATCCGTTTGGGCGGGCTGGATGTCCCGATTCCCTTTAATCAGGAATTAGAGGCGGCAGTGGTGCCTCAGCGGAACGATTTCGTCCATGGAGTCTATCGTCTCCTTAACCGGGAATAGGGAGTTGGCAGAATGATGGAAAATGAAATAATATTACCGAAAGAGAAATTGGATATGGCAGCAGAAAACTTGACAAACGCCGCAACGGCAGAGTTGGCGGCGACAATTAAAGAAGACATCGTTCTTGATGACGAAAAACAACAGGCAGCGCTTCACGAAGCGGCTGTCGATGTGAATGCTGAGACAGAGCCGATCCCGACAGAAGCAGAAATTAAAGAACCAGCGGAAGATCCGGCAGATGAAAACTTTGAAGAAAACCTGGAAGAAAACCTGGAAGAAAAACTGACGGCAGCGATTGAGGCACTGGAAAGAAGTCTGGAAGAAACCATCAAAGAAGGGATAAAAGAACCACCCTCTGAAGCCGTTCGGGGAATCATCAAGGATGAGATGATGGAAGAATCGCCGGAAAATGTTATTGAACCAGATCCCCGCGTGGGAAAGGTCAGAGCAACCCCAGCGGCCAGACGGATTGCCCGGGAATTTAAGGTGGAAATTGACAAGGCAACTGGCAGCGGACCAAACGGAAGAATTGAAGCCGATGATGTCAAAAAACTGGTGGTCATTCAACCAGGAACCTTCGGCTACAAATCAAAAGAACCGGTGGTAATTGGCACAAGTCTGGACAAACTGGCTGGGAATCCCAGTAATCTTTTTTCAACTCCCGTGAAACTGGAAGAAATTCCCGAGAAAAAAACGGTAGCTCGTAAAAAACTGAAAGATATGAATCAGAAGACCGAAAAGATGCCAAATCCAGAGCTGGATTTTGTTCCCTTTGTGGATGAGAACAATGAAAATCGGGAAGTTAAAGATGCCGATGTGGTGACAAAAGTCTCAGCACTGGATTTTGTTCCGTTTGTCGATTTAAAAGCGGAGCCGCTACGGGAAGAAATCATTGTTAAGCCAACGCCGATGCATTTGCTCTATGAAAGCGAACCGGAAGACTTGGGCTTGAAAAGCAAAAAATCCCCAGGCCTACCACGAAAAAATCAGATCCAGGACAAAAACGAAACTGAAGCCAAGGAAACAGAAACTACCGACCAAGCTGCTAATGAACCAGCAGTAAATGAAATCAATGAAGTGCCAGAAGTGCCAGAAGTGCCAGCAGTGCCAGAAGAGATAATTGCCGAAATCGTCGCAGAAGCCCCTCAGGAATCGGAGCTTGCTGGGTATTATGAAGAAAACCATCACGAAAAAAATCCGACCCGGTCGGTTCGACCCAAAGTGATCAGAAAATACCTGGTAAAAAATAAAGTGGAAACTGCTGTCATCAGCTTAACCACGGAAATTGACATGACCGAAATCAAGGATCTCCGCAAGAAGATCACTAAAAAAATTGAAGAACAGGCTAGATATCGCTGTACCTATACGGATTTTCTACTTTTGGCAACCTCCCGGGCGCTGGTGAAACATCCGCTGATTAACGCCAGACGCGAAGATGACGTGGTGGTTGCCCATACCTATGTAAATATAGGTTTAACCGTCGAATCCGAACATGGCTTTATTGTCCCGGTGATTCTAAACGCCCAGACGATGAACTTTGTCGAAATTGTCAAAGGTCGGGGTGATCTCTTGAAGGCGGTTAAAAACAAACATCTGCCGCAAGATCAGCTGGAGGGCAGCACCTTTACCATTACCAACTTGGGGATGTATGGAATCCGGGAATTTACTGCCATCATTAACCAGACCAACAGCGCCATCCTCAGTGTCGGAGAAGTGGTTCAGCGGATCCGTATTCATCAGGGCGAACCGGTGGTTCGATCGGTAATGAAAATCAGCCTGAATCTGGATCAACGGGTTGCCAATGGGGTGGACGGAGCAAAATTCCTGCAGGATATTAAAGCTGATATGGAGAATCCGTCACTTTTATTGTTTTAACCTTGAAATTTGCCAAAATTAAGAAAAGATAACGTTACCAAAAAAATAATCATTGTCACATTTAAGCAAATTGTGTTAGACTAAACAGCATAATATAAGATTACAGAACTTACATGAAGCAGATGAAAAGCAATGGCCAATTGTCTGCTTTTTTTGTATCTAAGCGAGAGTTGAATTCGAAAGGAGTACAAGGTTGGAGAAGATATTAAAGGAAGGCATTACCTTTGATGATGTATTGTTAATCCCTGGAAAATCAGAAGTGTTGCCAGGGGACGTTAACACCGGCACCCGTCTGACAAAGAAAATTGCCCTGAATATTCCCATTATGAGCGCCGGCATGGATACTGTCACCGAAGGACGGCTGGCAATTGCCATGGCAAGAGAAGGCGGTATCGGGATTATTCATAAGAATATGACCATTGAAGAACAGGCTTTTGAAATTGACAAGGTTAAACGTTCAGAAAACGGGGTTATCGTGGATCCGTTTTTTCTATCCCCAGAACATAATATCGGGGATGCTCTGGAGCTGATGGCTCGCTATCGTATTTCTGGGGTTCCGATTACCATTGAAGGCAAATTGGTAGGTATCATCACCAACCGGGATCTGCGTTTTGAAAGTGACCCTAAAAAGAAAATCAAAGACGCAATGACAAAAGAAAACCTGGTTACTGCGGAAGAGGGCACCACCCTGGAAAAAGCGGAAGCCATTTTGAAACAATACAAGATCGAAAAGCTTCCCATTGTGGATTCAGAAAACAATTTAAAAGGTTTGATCACCATTAAAGATATTGAAAAGAGTATTAAATATCCCAACGCCGCCAAAGACTATCGCGGTCGACTGATTGTTGGTGGTGCCGTCGGCATCAGCAGCAATACCTTTGAACGGGTCGATGCTCTGGTACAAGCCCAGGCCGATGTTATCGTTGTAGATACCGCCCATGGTCACTCCATCGGGGTTGTTAAAACGGTTAAAGCGATCAAAGAAAAATATCCCGATGTTCAACTCATCGTCGGAAACATTGCCACTGGAGCCGCTGCTAAAGATTTAATCGAAGCTGGCGTTGATGCCCTAAAGGTTGGGATCGGACCCGGTTCCATCTGTACCACCCGGGTTGTCGCCGGGATTGGGGTTCCTCAAGTCACCGCTATCTTAGACGTGGTCGAAGTAGCCAAAGAATACGATATTCCGGTTATTGCTGATGGTGGGATCAAGTATTCCGGTGATGTGGTAAAAGCTATTGGCGCTGGCGCTGATGTGGTGATGATCGGGAGTCTCTTTGCTGGCACCGATGAAAGCCCGGGCGAAACCATTATCTACCAGGGACGAAGCTTTAAAACCTACCGCGGGATGGGATCTTTAGGCGCCATGAAAGATGGCAGCTCTGACCGCTACTTCCAGGAAGGCCAGAAAAAACTGGTTCCTGAAGGGGTTGAAGGAAAGGTTCCCTATAAAGGGCCACTAGCCGATACGGTCTACCAATTAGTTGGCGGGCTCCGTTCGGGGATGGGATATTGCGGAACAGCAACCATTAAAGACTTAAGAGAAAAATCGCAGTTTATAAAAATAACCAGTGCGGGGCTGATCGAAAGTCACCCTCATGATATTTCCATCACCAAAGAATCACCTAACTACAATAGCGCGCAATTTTAGGAGAATTTATGATAAAAAAGCATTACCAAGATGAAATTATTCTCATTGTGGATTTTGGAGCACAATACAATCAGCTTATTGCCCGACGAGTGCGTGAAGCCAGAGTGTATTCTGAAGTTGTGCCCTATGATATTACCCCGGATGAGATCCGTAAGAAAAATCCCAAAGGTATTATCTTTACCGGCGGTCCTTCCAGTGTTCATGAAGAGGGAGCACCGCAATGTGATCCGGAAATTTACAGCATGGGGATTCCGATTTTAGGGATCTGCTACGGTGCTCAGCTGATGGCCGAGCAGCTAAAAGGTGTCACTGATTCTGCCGATATTCGGGAGTATGGTAAAAAAGCGCTGAATTTTTCACAAAACTCGGTGCTGTTTAAAGATATTCCCGACGGCTCGACCTGCTGGATGAGTCACACCAACTATATCCAGACGATCCCGGAAGGATTCTGTATCACCGCCACCACCGACTCCTGTCCTACCGGTGCGATGGAATGTCATGAACGCAAGCTGTATGCGGTGCAATTCCATCCCGAAGTGGAACATACCCAATATGGCAAAGCAGTTATAAATAATTTTATTTATAATGTCTGCGGCTGTGAAGGTTTATGGACAATGCATAACTTTGCCCAGGAACAGATTGAAGCCATTAAAGAACAAGTTGGCGACCGTCGGGTGTTATGCGCCCTCAGCGGCGGAGTGGATTCTTCGGTTGCAGCGACCCTGGTGCACCAGGCCATTGGTGACAAGCTGACTTGTATTTTTGTCGATCATGGGCTGCTGCGAAAAGACGAAGGCGATCAGGTTGAAGCGATCTTTAAAAACCGCTTTAACATGAACTTTATCCGGGTGAACTGCGAAGATCGTTTCCTTGGTAAATTGGCAGGTGTCAGTGATCCCGAGCAAAAACGTAAAATCATCGGCACGGAGTTTATTCGCGTCTTTGAGGAAGAATCCAGCAAGCTTAATGATATCGATTTTCTGCTGCAGGGAACCATCTATCCCGATGTCATCGAAAGCGGTACCAAAAACGCTGCCGTAATCAAAAGCCATCACAACGTTGGTGGATTGCCGGATGATGTCAATTTCGAACTGATTGAACCGCTGCGAAACCTGTTTAAAGACGAGGTTCGGGCAGTCGGCGAAGAAATTGGACTGGATCATGATCTGGTCTGGCGGCAACCCTTCCCGGGGCCAGGTTTGGCTATTCGGGTTATGGGCGATATCACCAAAGAAAAACTGGATATTCTGAAGGAAGCGGATTTTGTCTTTAGAGACGAGATTGCTAAAGCTGGCCTGGATGAAGAAATCTGGCAATACTTTGCGGTTCTGCCGGGAAACCGCAGTGTCGGGGTTATGGGCGATGAACGAACCTACGACTATACCATCGGCCTGCGCGCCGTTACCTCAGTTGACGGCATGACCTCCGACTGGGCCCGCATCCCCTATGATGTTTTAGAAAGCATCTCCACCCGCATTGTCAATGAAGTGAAGCATGTCAGCCGGATTGTTTATGATATTACGAGCAAGCCACCTTCAACGATTGAGTGGGAGTAGGCTTTTTGAAGCATCAAATAACCCTTAAAAACAAGCATTTAAGCGAATCTAGTAGGACTGAAATTAATAGATAAAAATAGCACAGGTGGCTACGTTGTAAGACCTAATTGGGGGCAATCATAGCCGCCTTTTTTTGCGCTTTTGCACTTGCTTTTTATGATAAGAAAAATTGATAAATTCATCGAATCAGGGTAAGAAAGAAACAGCTAAAAAAATTTGTGCGATTTTTGAAAGGATGAAGAAAATGTTGAAAAAACGTTTAGCAGTTATTATCCTCAGTTTGCTGTTGATTCTTATGCCCTTATCGGGATGCGCCCCAACCTCTTCCCAGAGCCAGAGCTATGAAAAAACCATTGCCACGGCCCGCACTGAAATTTGGAAGGAGGTTATCGGAAGGGGGGCATCCAGTGCCACCGTTGCAATTATGGATAATGGCAAAATTGTTTATGAAGAGGGTTTTGCGATGGCCAATCGTTTGGATGCGATGGCTGTGGATCCCAGTACCCAGTATAATATCGGTTCGGTCAGCAAGGTATTCACCGCAGCAGCGATTATGCAACTGGTCGAAGAAGAGGCACTGGAGCTGGACAAACAGGTGGTGGATTATTTACCGGACTTTACCATGAAAGACAGCCGTTATCAGGATATCACGGTGCGGATGCTACTCAATCATTCGTCAGGTCTGCCGGGAACGTTCATGCCTAACGGCTTTGCAACGGCCAAAGATCCGGAGTTTCTGGAGAATTTTATGGTTTATCTGGCCAACAGCACGTTAAAGGATGATCCTGGGATGGTCAGCGTCTACTGTAACGATGGCTTTACTCTGGCCGAGGTGCTGATTGAAAAAATATCCGGACTGAGTTATTCGGACTATTTGGACAAAAATATCTTTGCAAAAGCTGGCATGAGTGACAGCAGCTGTTCGTTTGCAGAAGGAAATGCAAATATTGCCTTAAAATATAGTAATGACGATGGGTCGGCGCTACCATCAGAAGTCGGTAATTTGATCGGAACGGGTGGGATTTCGTCGACCGCGGCAGATTTGTGTCGCTTTGGTAATGCGTTGTTAAGTGATAAGATCATGACCGCCGAAGCCTTTGCTGAGTACACCAGCCCCCAATATGCAAAAGAAACGGTACCTTCAGGAACACCGATGAGTAACTATGGACTGGGCTGGGATATGGTCGATGTGGCGCCCTTTGCCAAACAGGGTGTTCATGTAATCGGTAAAAATGGGGCAACCTTCCAATTCACTTCCCAGCTATATGTGATTCCCGAAGAGCGGCTTTCCATCGCCCTGATTTTTGCCGGAACATCGGATGTATCCGGTATTGCCCAGAAGATCACCCAGACCCTGCTAGAAGAAAAAGGAATTATTGAAGCTGAGTCAGGAGAAGTCACAAAGGACACATCGGCACCACCGATTCCCAGTGAAGTCCTCGGTTTTGCCGGCTATTATGGAACCAGTGGCAGTACCATAAAAATTGAGTTTAATCTGGAAAATAATACCCTGGATTATAAACAATTCGATGGTAAATCCTTTGTTACGGCCGGAACATATCCTCATATTGGCGGTGGATACTTTGATATGGAACATGATTATCGGATGTCTTTCGCAGAAAACTTCGGGAAAAAACTGGTGCTCCAGTCTCTGAGCAGTGGTGATTATTCAGTTGTATATGCAGAAGACATTATCGCTAATCAGCCGATCAATACCAGTCGTTTTGAAGGCAAGGCGTGGATTCCGGTGAGCCTCAGTAGCACCGATCTATATGCGTTTTCAGCAGTTACTGGTAGCCTTCCGGAATTTCCCGGCTACATTTTTTACGGCGGCGATGGCAGCTACACGCCTTATCCTCTGAAGGATGAAAATACCGGCTTTATGAATCTGGCCTATGCCCGGGATCTGGTTGAGCCGATTATCAAAGAAGCTAACGGGCAAACAACGATGACGGCCATGGGCTATACGTTACTGGATGTCGCAGCTATCCCAAGTCTTCAGAATGGAGAAAAAATAAATAGTGGGGGTGCCGGTAAAAATACCGTCAGGAAACTGGATGCTGATGGCAGCTTTGGAATAACCTTGCCAGAGGGTGGTCGGTTGGTCATTTATGACGCATCTTTGGCGGTTGCTTACGACACGATATATGGAGATATCAAAGAAGTGCCAGTAACTGCGGGATCCTATGTGATGTTTATTGGGAATGACGGCGACCAATTTGAGTATCAGTATCGCATTTAAAATGAAAGGAAACAGAGAAATGAAGAGAAAGCTAACCCTCATCTGTTGCTGTCTGCTAGTTGTTACAATTATACTGACAACGGCCGCCTGTACCACATCGCAAACGTCAATATCAAAATCATCAGCGGACTACGAAAAAACCATTACCGCCACCCGGACAGAAATCTGGAAAGTGATCAGTGGAGGTGGCGCCTCCAGTGCTGCGGTTGCCATTAGCGACAACGGAAAAATTGTTTACGAGGAAGGTTTTGCCTTGGCCAACCGTACGGAAGCGATTCCGGTCGATACCAATACCCAATTCAATATTGGCTCGGTCAGTAAAATGTTTGTCACCATGGCCGTGCTCCAGCTCTGCCAGGAGGGCAAACTAGATCTGGATCAGCCAGTGACCGCTTATCTTCCCGAATTCACCATGAAAGATGAGCGGTATCGACAGATTACGGTGAGAATGCTGCTAAATCACACCTCGGAGTTTGGCGGCACTTACAGTTATGCTACCATGACAACGGCACCTGTTGCAGATTATATGGGATATTTCCTAGAAAACTTAACCGAATCATCATTAAAAGGTGATCCGGGAATCATCAGCATTTACTGTAATGACGGTTTTACCTTAGCCCAGGCACTGGTTGAAAAGGTCTCTAGTCTTAGCTATTCGGATTATCTGAGCAAAAATATTTTAACCAGGGCTGGCATGAATAACACCAGCTGTTATTTTAAAGAGGGTAATACGAATGTGGCGTTGAATTATAAAAGTGATGGCACTGCTGCGGATCTTGAGTATGTAAACAGTCTCGGGGCGGGCGGCATTGCCTCTAATGCCCAGGATTTATGTAAATTTGGGGATGCCATCCTGGCGGGAAAAATTCTCGATAAGCAATGGGTTGACGAATCTTTCACAGCCCAATATGGCAGTCAGTCGGTTCCATCTGGTGTCCCCAAATCATCATATGGTTTAGGCTGGGATAGCGTCAACGATGAAGCTTACCAGAAACTGGGCGTTCGTTCAATTTATAAAAGTGGTGATACCAACGAATATCATTCGATGCTTTATCTGCTGCCCGATCAGAACATCACCATTGCCCTGACTTTTTCTGGGCCGGTTGATACCACGGCTGTGACGGATGTCATTGTCAAAACCCTGCTGGCCGAAAAAGGCGTAATCCCGACCGAAACCGCGGAAACGGTTCCAACCGCTAAGCCGGCTCCGGTACCTGATAATCTGATCGCTTACGCTGGTTATTATACTCTTTCCGGTAATATTTTAAAAATTGACTTTAATCAAGCTGCTGGTGAAATGAATATTTACAGTAATTCTGATACTGGCTTTACCCTTGTCGACAAAGCCAACTACCACGATGACGGTTATTTTTACGGTACTGATAACCGGCTGACATTGGAAGAAGACTTCGGTACAAAATTTCTGATGGAACATACGCTGACAGGTATCAATGGCTCGATTAAAGCCACGATGATTCCGCCGCTATCCAGTAGCATCAGTCCCGCCCAGTTTGTCGACAAACAATGGATCACTATTAATACCCTACCCGACGATACTATTTTTCTGGCTGGGTCAACCTGGATCATGAATGAATTCCCCGGGTATATCCTTTTTGGCGGCGGTGGTTACTATCTGCTTAATCAGCTGATTGATGAACGAACCACGATTCCAAATCTGAAATATACCCGCGATACCATGGAATTCAAACTGATTGATGAACAGGGCAAAACGATGCTTAAGGTTGGTAGCTTTAAACTGATCAATGCTGCGGATGTGCTGATGTTGGAAAACGATGGAAAAATCACACTCGGCGATCAGAACGACTGTCGTAAATTACCTACAGATGGCTTTATCAAAGCCGGCGAAGGCCGAATTGTCGTGCTGTCCCCATCGCTTGAACCGGTTTATGACAGTCTGACCAGCGGTTCAGATGGTACCGCGGTGACGGCGGGTTCTTATGTCGTTTTTATTGGCAACGACGGCGAAGCCATTAGCTATGACTACCAGGTATAATTTGAGTAGTTAAGTAATATCCATAAGTGCCTGAAAAGATGGCATATAACAAGCTGCATCCGAGTGAAAACCGTGAATAAGTTAACTTATTCACGGTTTTTTATGTGCGCCCGGCATGGGCGCAATCTAACGGGTGAAAGTCCCGAGCACGGGTAGGTAGTGCCAAGTGCATAGCTCAAGGCAAGGGTGTCCCCGGCGACGGGGAATCTGAAGGAAGCCGGCGGCAAACTTCCGGTCTGACGAACAGAAATCACATCAGGCATCATCAACTGGGTAAGGTTGCATAACAAACTGAAGCCCTAAAACTACTCAGAAGTTGATGGTGTAAATGTGGCAGATGGATGGAAGGAAAGATTGCGTTCTTACCCGGGGAGATCTCACGGACGTGTGGAAACAGCGTATGAAATACGGTTGAAATAAGATTTATCGTGAGAAGTCAGCCGAAGCCATAGTACGGAGACAATCTAGATGTCGAAGGAAGGGCTGAACCAGAGGAGGTGAAGATCAATGAAGATTACTGACCGTGATAAAATAAACCACAGAAAACTTCAAAATGAAGGCGATCTGCAAAAGATACCTGCGGAACAGAAAACATATGCAGACGTGTGCGAATCACCAAAGATAACTGAAACCGAAATCACCAATACAAGCAAGCAGACGGATGGACTGCTGGAGGAAATTTTAACCCGTGACAATCTGAATCTGGCCTATAAGCAGGTGAAGAAAAACAAGGGTGCAGGCGGAACTGATGGGATGCAGGTGGATGAACTTCTGCCCTACCTGAAAGAAAACCGGAATGAACTCATTGAAGCCATCCGAAGTGGTAAATATAAACCACAACCCGTCAGAAGGGTAGAAATACCCAAAGATAATGGGAAAACACGAAAATTGGGAATCCCAACTGTGTTGGATCGACTGATCCAACAGGCGATCATGCAGGTGTTGACGCCGATATTCGAGCAACAATTCTCAGACAACAGTTATGGATTCAGACCCAAACGCAGCGCTCAAGGTGCCTTGAAACAATGCCAGAAAAATATCACCGACGGATATAAATACGTTGTCGATATGGATCTGGAAAGGTACTTTGATACCGTTAATCACAGTCGACTCATTCAGATTCTGTCTGAAACCATCAAAGATGGTCGGGTTATCTCCCTGATCCACAAATATTTAAACGCTGGCGTCATGTCAGGTGGCATATTCGAGCGAAGTGAGGAAGGTGTGCCGCAGGGCGGCCCAATCAGCCCAATCCTTGGGAATATCATGCTTAACGAATGCGATAAAGAACTGGAACGTCGTGGACACCGTTTCGTCCGCTACGCCGATGATCTGATGATTTTCTGCAAAAGCCGGAGAGCTGCCGAACGAACCCTTAAAAACATCGCACCATTTATCGAAGAGAAACTGTTTCTTCGAATAAACCGGGAGAAAACAAAGGTGGCCAACGTCGCAAAAGTGAAATTCCTCGGATATGGATTCTATATCTACCGGGGACAGGGAAGGTTGAGAGTTCACCCCCGGAGCATCCGGAAGCAGAAGGATAAAATCCGACAGATTACCGGACGCAGTAACGGGATGGGAATTCAGCGACGAAAAGAAAGACTGCTGCAAATCGTGCGGGGCTGGGTCAATTATTTCAAGCTGGCGGATATGAAAACTATATTGAAACCGCTGGATGAATGGATGAGAAGCCGGATTCGGATGGTTGTCTGGAAACGCTGGAAAAAAGTGAAAACTCGCTTTGCCAATCTCAAGAAACTGGGATTGGATGAAGAACGGGCTTGGATGTGGGCAAACACAAGAAAAGGCTATTGGCGAACCGCCCATAGCCCAATCCTACTGAGAACCCTGTCGAATGACCGTCTAAAGCGGGCAGGATACCCCAATTTTTATGATTATTATCTGCAAGTAACTGTGTAAACTTTGGAACCGCCGTATACCGAACGGTACGTACGGTGGTGTGGGAGGTCGGCTGATCAATTAATGGTCAGCCTCCTACCCGATTGTTGTAAATGAGATTGAGAAACTTCTAATTTAAAAAAAACATCATAAGTGGTACAATAAGGACACGACAAAAACCGAATTGGAGGGTGACCATGGAATACAGCGCCGGAATGGTTTCAAGCTTGTTTTGGCTCAGTGAAACCCGAAAAACAGCCCAGCTTTTGATGGCCGGAAACGACGTTAATGCGATCCGGGTTCTCGCCCAGATAGAAAATATTTATCAGGTAAAAAATGAAACCCGGGCCCGTAAAATGGCCAATGTCATCATCAAGCGTCTCCACAGTCTGCCCGTTGACTGTTTAGAATTCATCGTAACGGGTGATATTGCCACCGTCAAGCTGATCATTCTGATTAGCATTATGAAGACCGATCGGCTTTTTTTTGAGTTTGTTCATCAGGTTTATCGGCCAGCTATTCTCTTAGGTGAGACAGTCATCACCGACCGGGCCATCAACAGCTTCTTTGATGAAAAGAAACAGCAAAACGAAACCGTGGCAGCATGGACTGAAAAAACCACCAAAAAGTTAAAGCAGCAATATATAAAGAATCTTCTTGAAGCAGGGGTGATCCAAAATGAAGCGGAGCAAAGACAAATCATCATTCCCCTGGTTGACTACAACCTGAGAATAAAGCTGGAAGATCATGGCTTCACAGCTTACCTGAATGCCATAACCGGAGAGGCGTAACATGAAAAACATTGAAACTCGATTGGATCAAATTGAAGCGAAAATTACCAATGATGACTTTTTAAAAAACAAGGGCCTGGGCAATGAAGTGGGCTACTACATCTTTGACTATGCCCCCCAGAATGAACTAAAAGTCAGGCAGCACATTGCCTATCTCAAAGCGAAAATTAACAAATCAGCCAGTGGCGTAAAGATTGTCGAGTATGACCTCTACCAACTGGTGATCACCGTTTTAAGAGAACGGGGCTATCTGGAAAAGTGCTTCCAGTTTGAAAAAACAAAAGGCCTGGAATATACCTATCAGGCCATTATCAAAATGCTCCGCCTGACCAACAAGACCAATCTCCTGGTCAACTATATTGTTGAGCATACCCCAGCTCATGCCGTGGTTTTTATTACCGGGGTGGGAAAATGCTATCCGATTGTGCGATCCCACAATGTCCTCAACAATCTTCATCAGGTGCTGGACTCCGTGCCAGTGGTGATGTTTTTCCCCGGTGTTTATTCCGGCCAGGATTTACAGCTCTTTGGTACCATTAAAGACGATAACTACTACCGGGCCTTCAAACTCATTTAAAGCTGCCCGTCATACCTGCCTAAAACTTTAAAACTTGTTAAATAAAAACTTTGGAGGAAAAAAGATGCGTATTGCAGAGATGTTTGTCAAACCGATTGATCGGGATATTAAAGGTGTCATTAAAGTAGGCCAGGACGATGATGTCAACATTTATCAGGAACTGGATGAATATGTTGTTACCAAAGAGTTGCTAAAACATTTCCGCAGCTTTTTCGAAAGTTATAAAAATAGCATCACTGGCCATACTGATAAAATGGGGGTCTGGATTTCCGGTTTCTTTGGTTCCGGTAAGTCCCACTTTCTCAAAATTTTATCTTATCTGTTAGAAAACAGAGACGTCAACGGCAAAAAAGCCATTGAGTTTTTTACCGACGGCAGCAAGTTAAACGATTCCGTAATTATGGCAAACATTCGCCTGGCTGAAAATGTCTCAAGTGACGTAATCCTCTTCAATATCGATTCCAAAAGCGAATCCAACTCCAAATCCTCAAAAGATGCCATTATCGATGTCTTCATGAAGGTCTTCAATGAAATGCAGGGCTTCTGCGGTTCACTGCCCTTTCTGGCCGATCTGGAACGCAAACTCGCTGATGACGGAAATTTTGAAAGCTTTAAAGCCGCCTATGCAGATGCCTTCGGCAATGCCTGGGAGGATGCCCGAGAAGACTTCTATTTTATCCAGGACGAACTGGTGGAAGTTTTAGCAAAACAGGGGATTATGAGTGAAGAAGCCGCCCGAACCTGGTGTGAGAAAGCCGCCGACACGTATACCCTTTCGATCGAAAAGTTTGCCAGTTTGATCCGACACTATTGTGACAAAAAGGGCAGTAACCATCATGTCGTCTTTATGGTCGATGAAATCGGCCAGTACATAGCTGATGATGCCCGACTGATGCTCAATCTTCAGACCGTCACCGAAGATCTGGGCACAGCCTGTGGCGGTAAGGCCTGGGTGATCATCACCAGTCAGCAGGATATTGATGCTGTTGTAACCGTCAAAGGCAATGACTTTTCCAAAATCCAGGGACGCTTTGACACCCGGCTCTCGCTGTCCAGCGCCAACGTCGATGAAGTTATCCGCAAGCGGATTCTGGAAAAAAATCAGGCCGGGATGGTAACCCTGCAGCTTTATTATGACCAAAAAGAATCGGTGATCAAAAATCTGATCACCTTTTCCGGCGAAGTAGAAAAGAAGCTCTACCAAAACCGTGACGAGTTCGCCGGGGTTTACCCCTTTATCCCTTATCAATTTAATTTGTTGGGACAGGTTTTAACTGCCATCCGTAATCACAGCGCCTCCGGGAAGCATCTGGCCGAAGGCGAACGCTCGATGATTGCCCTCTTCAAGGAATCGGCGATGTCGCTGATGGAAGCGACCGAAGGAGCGCTGGTGCCCTTTTATACCTTTTACAACGCCCTGGATCAGTTTATTGACCACACCCACCGCATTGTCATTAAGCAGGCTGAAGAAAATACCCTGCTGGAACCGCTGGATGTGGAGTTATTAAAAATTCTCTTTATGATCAAACACGTCAAAGAGATTAAAGCCAATACCGAAAACATCACCACCCTGATGGTGTCAAACGTCGATGATGACCGGATCAACCTGAGAAAAAAAGTAGAGGCCTCGCTAAGCCGCCTGATTGCCCAGACCCTGGTTCAAAAAAACGGCGACGTTTATATGTTTTTGACCAACGAAGAGCAGGATATTAACCGGGCGATTCAGAATGAAGCGGTGGAAATGGGTGAAATCATCAACGAAGCCGCCGCGATCATCTTTCAGGGAATCATTAAAGAAAACAAATACCGCTACAATAACCGCTACCATTTTCCTTATAACCAGATTGTCGATGGACGGTATTTTAAGAACAACCAATCCGAGGAAATGGCAGTTCAGATTATTACCCCCTATCATGATTACGAGTACAAAACCGAAACCCTCCGGATGCTGTCGGCCCAGAAGCCCCAGGTGCTGGTGCACCTCCCCGGCGATGCCACCTTTCTGGATGAAATCATTGAGAAATTAAAACTCAGTAAATATTTGAGCACAAAGGGAATGGATCTTAAGAAAAACTTAGGGAGCATTAAGCGGGCCAAACAGGATGAGCTGATTGAAAAGAAACAGCGGATTCGGATTTTTATTGAAGAAGCGATTAAACATGCTGATATTTACGTGTCTGGCGATAAGATCAATATTCCCAACAAAGACCCGGAAAGCCGGATCAATGATGGCTTAAGTAAGCTGGTCAATGCTCGCTACAATAAGCTCTATTATATGGAAACCCAGCCCCAGTCTGCGGACATTGAGCAGCTTTTCAAATCAACCGGCCAGATTGCCATGGGCGATGCCAATGCCTCGACGGCCAACAACCTAGCGCTCGAGGATCTATTAAACGCCATTGAGCTACTGTCCCGGCACACCAAAATTTCCTTAAAATCCCTGATCAAACATTTTTCCGATGCCCCCTACGGCTTTATTGACTGGGACGTCCGTTGGTTAGTCGCGATGCTCTTCAAACAGGGAAAGGCCAGCCTGATTT
Source organism: Acetobacterium sp. (assembly GCF_030652775.1). Taxonomy (GTDB): domain Bacteria; phylum Bacillota; class Clostridia; order Eubacteriales; family Eubacteriaceae; genus Acetobacterium. The sequence goes on from NZ_JAUSPS010000075.1 coordinate 89,093, forward strand.
TAAACAGCGAAACCCTGTGCCCGGTCGAAGCCGACCCCAAAGAGCTACTAAAGCTGCTGACCAAAACCGAGTTTGCCGACAAACTCTTAATTGAAAAACGGGAACATCCCACTGAGGTACAGATAAAATCGGTTAAAGAAGTGATGAAGGGTCTCTTCGCGATGACAGCCATTGAAGATGAAGAAGATACCATTATCAAAAGCTTCAAATCTCGAGCAAAAAGTAAGCTGAAAGAAATAGAGGCTCTGCTGATTGAATACCGCTTTGAACAACGATTCCCGGGTAAGACGATTCTTTTAAGTGGCAAAGCGATGCTCGAAACCATATTAAATATGAGCAATGCCCTGATATTTTTTAAACACGTCAACGACCATCGCGATGACCTCCTGGATCTGGGGGATGATCTGGAACCGATTATCAGCTTTTTTAACAGCGAACAAAAAAAGATTCTCAAAACTGCCTTTAACTATCTCGATATTTATGAAAACAGCAAAAACTATATTGTCGATCAGGAACTCCGCGACACCATTGCAGAAATCCGGCAGGTTGCCCAAAAGTCCAGCCCCTACAATGATATTTTTAAACTGCCGGATGCCTTAAGCCGCTATGCCAAACGCCATAGTGCCCTGATTGCCGTGGAAGTCGAACCGATCCGGGCGCTTGTTTTAAGTGATGAAAGCGACGTGCTGGCGCAACTAACGCCGATGGAAGTCAAGGAAAAATTTGAAAGCCGCTATATCAAAACCTTTCGGGAACTGATTGATAAGCTGGAAGGTTCCAACGAAATAGCGACGGTTAAAAATATCCGCTACGAAAGTGAAACCCTGAAAGAACGCTTTATTCATGAGATTGTCGATTACAAAAACGCCATCGTGGTGGTTTACCCACCGGCTCCGGTCGGGGGCGGAACGGTAGCGGAGCCACCGCCTAAAAAAACAAAAATCGTCAAGCTTAAAACCATGCAAATTCCTACTACCGTCACCATCGAAAAGGAAAGCGACGTGGAAGCTTTTATCCAGACCGTGAAAAGCGAATTATTAAAAGAACTGAACCGCAGCGATGATACCATCATCAATCTGACCATTTAAGGGAGCCCAGCACATGAATAAGACCGCCATTAAAGAATTTGCCGTAACGGCGCGAAAAAAACTGATTGCCTCGGTTAAAGACAAGGCCGGAAAAATCGGCATTACCGAAGACAGCATCACCACGGCCATTACCACCGGCAACGGATTTGCTGTGTTTCCCAGCCATTTTGGGACGGAAACAAAATTGGTCGGAAAAGAACTGCAACAACGGGAAAACCTGATCAGTCAGATTAAAGAAAAAGGCTATCACACCGTCATCGAAGAGGTAGCCTATACCTGGTTTAACCGGATCATCGCCATCCGCTTTATGGAAGTTAACGACTATCTCCCCACCCGGGTGCGGGTGCTGTCTTCAGAAACAAAAGACAAGTTTGAACCAGATCTGGTAACCTTGGCTCCCAATATTGAACTGGCTTTAACTTCTGCCGAAAAGGATGAGATACTGAGCCTTAAAATGAAAAATGAGTTGGATAATCTTTTTCGGATGCTCTTGATCAGACAATGCAACGCCCTGGGAGAAATCTTGCCAAAACTGTTTGAAAACACCTCCACTGCCAACCGCGATTATACCGAAATTCTGTTGGATATTTCCTATACTAAAGAAGACAGCATCATTCGGGATCTGCTTAAGATCGATGAGGCAGATTTTCGGGATGCGGTGGAGATTATCGGGTGGATGTATCAGTATTACAACACCGAGCCCAAAGACGAAACCTTTGCCCTCTTAAAAAAGAACGTCAAAATTACCAAAGAGCGGATTCCTTCGGCCACTCAGCTTTTCACGCCCGACTGGATTGTCCGGTATATGGTGGAAAACAGCTTGGGGCGTTTGTGGCTGGAGCACTGTCAGGCAGAAGCGGGACTATCAAACGAGTATTTAAATGCCAGTTATTTTGGCTGGAAATATTATCTGGAGGAAGCCGAACAGGACCCAGAGGTACGGATGCAGCTGGAAATGCTGCGCCAAGATACCAGAAATCTCAGCCCGGAAGACATTAAAGTGATTGATCCCTGTATGGGCAGCGGTCATATCCTCGTTTATGCCTTTGAGGTGCTGATGCAGATTTATGAAAGTTGCGGTTATACCCAGCGGGATGCCGCCAGACTGATTATTGGAAAGAACCTTTACGGTCTCGATATCGATGACCGGGCTTTTCAGCTGGCCTATTTTGCCGTGATGATGAAGGGACGAAAATATAATCGCCGGATTTTAACCAGAGAAATACAAACAAACCTTTGTAGCATTCAGGAAAGCAACGCGATTAAAACGGAGTTGATCAGCTTTATTGCAGATGGCAATGAAAGTCTCTTTAATGATACCCAGGCTCTGATTAATGTGTTTATCGATGCCAAAGAATATGGCAGCATTCTGGAAATGCCGGAAATTGATTTTGAAGTGCTGAATAAACGGGTCAACGAAATTACAGCAGCAGTTTATGACAACATTATGGATCGGATTATTCAGGACGATGTAAGACTTCATTTTGTTCCAATATTGAAACAGACGGAGATCATGGCCGAAAAATACGATGCTGTGATTACCAATCCACCTTATATGGGAAGTAGTGGGATGGGGCCGAAGCTGGGGGATTATGTTAAGAAGCATTATCCTGATAGTAAAAGTGATATGAGTACGGTTTTTATGCAGAAATCATTGGATATGTGCAAATCTAATGGAATGATGGCGATGATCAATATACCCGTTTGGATGTTTTTATCAAGCTATGAAAAGTTACGGAAAACGATTGTAGAAAGTAATACATTTACAAATATGCTCCACTTTGGTCGTGGTGTGTTTGGCTCTGATTTTGGAACAACATCATTTGTGATATCGAAAAAAAATGTTCCGTTTTTTAATGCTACGTATAGAAGGCTTTTTATGAAACAGGGTGCAGTTGATAGTATCAATCAGAAAGAGAAATGGTTTTTTGAAGGTCGTGGAAAACATATAATGAAGCAGGAAAGCTTTGGGAAAATCCCTGGAATGCCAATAGCTTATTGGGTGAGTGAGAAGCTTGAAAATGTTTTTCAAGAACAAAAACCACTTTCATATTATGGAGTAACAAGAAGGGGTTTACAAACGGGAGAAGGACCTCTATTTATTAGATTTTGGTATGAAATAAAAAATAAAGATTTCTTTTCACATTATGGTAATTATTCTAAATCAAATACATACACTTGGTTTCCGTTAAATAGTGGTGGCCCTTATAGAAAATGGTATGGTAATATTGTTAATGTAGTGAATTGGAAAAATGATGGACAAAAAATTAAGTTAACAAGTAAAGCGATTATTCCTTCTGAAAATAAATATTTTCTTCCAGTGATTAGTTGGAATAAAGTTACTTCAGGGAAATTATCTGTAAGGTATCAAAATTATGGAGTAATTCCAGGTGATGCAAGTCCCTTTTTTTACTCGGTAAATATTTCTATATTAAGTTATATAATGGCAATATTAAATAGTTTTGTAACGGAATCAATTGTTGCAGTTCTTAGTCCGACACTTAACTTTGAAGTTGGAAATATTGCAAAAGTGCCAATTTATTTTGATGAAGATTTAATAGACATGGTAAATGAATTAGTTGCTGAAAATATTCAAATTTCCAAATTAGACTGGGACTCTTTTGAAGTCTCATGGGATTTTAAATACCATGCCTTATTAGACAATGAAAATCGCTACTATACATCATTCGAAAATGAAGACAAAATTTTCCCAAAAGATGAAACTGATCAAATACCATACAAACAGTCGCTTGCTCTAGCTTACAGCAATTGGGAAACTTTCACCGAAAACCAATTCGCCCAACTCAAAGCCAACGAAGAAGAACTCAACCGGATCTTTATCGAAATCTATGGTCTGGAAGACGAACTCACCCCGGAGGTGGAAGATAAGGACGTCACCATCCGCAAGGCTGATCTGGGCCGGGATATCCGTTCCCTGATTTCTTATGCGGTGGGCTGTATGCTGGGTCGTTATTCGCTGGATGTAGAAGGCCTTGTCTATGCCGGTGGCGAGTGGGAAGCAGGCAAGTACACCACCATCATTCCAGACAAGGACAATATCATTCCCATCACCGATGCAGAATATTTTGATGACGACATGGTAGCCCGGCTGGTTAACTTTGTCAAAGTGGTTTACGGGGAAGCATCCCTGGAAGAAAATCTCGACTTTATTGCCGGTGCCTTGGGGAACAAGGGTAACACCGCCCGGGAGGTCATTCGGAATTATTTCCTCAAAGATTTTTATAAAGACCACCTAAAAATCTATCAGAAACGGCCAATTTACTGGCTCTTTGACAGCGGCAAAGAAAACAGCTTTAAAACGTTAATCTATATGCACCGTTACGATCAGGACACAGTCGGCCGGGTGCGGACCGATTATCTCCATAAAATCCAGGCCAAGCTGGAAGATAGTCTTAACCACTGCAATGTCATCCTCGGCAGTGAAGCCCCGGCCGCGGAGAAAGCCGCAGCAGTAAAGAAGAAGGAAAAACTGATCAAACAATTGGCCGAAACCCGACTTTATGACCAGGCCATCGCCCACATCGCCCTGAGCCGCCTCGCCATCGATTTGGATGACGGGGTCAAGGTGAACTACGCCAAATTCCAGGATGTCGAAGTCGCCAGTGAAGGGAAGAAAGCGGTCAAAGTTAATCTGCTGGCTAAGATTTAGGTGAGAAATGAAAATATATAAATATAGCATCGCAGTTGCATTAATAATTACAATAGTATCATGCCTAATAAGCATAGCATTAAATAATGGTACTTTAGCGATTTGCTTTGAGCAAACTAAAACTCTTATCGAATCTAATATCGATAGTTATAATAGTATTTTGTTTGGAATTTTCACAAGTGCATTACTTACATTTATTATGTCAATCATTGGCTATAACGTAGAAAAAAATCGATTGATTAGAAGTATTTGGATAAATTCGAAAAAGCTCTATCAGGATTTTTATTTATTGATATTTAAAAATATAAGTAATGACAGTTTAGAAGAAACTGATTTTGTTAAAATAATAGCGCAAACGGGATTTAATGAAAAAGTACAAGAATGGAATAGTTTTTATCTTTTATCATTAGTAACAGCAAATAACGAATTGGATTTTATCTTTAGAAGGAGCGATTTAGCTAAGATGGTAAAAAATATTCAAAAGGATATTGCACAATTAAGTCGCATTATGGAATCATTTATGAATATTTATGTAAATGAAGAAGTTGGCGCACAATGTGTTAGAGTTGATATTGAAAAACTGTTTAGAATAATAAAAAAACAGGATGAAGGTTTGTTTATCGATAGTATAAAAAAACACTTAGATGATTTGTTTGAACTTTTTAAAGCAGAAGTAGTTGATGCTTTTTAAATGTAGAAATATCTCAAAATTGAGAAATGCAACGTGGGGTCGTATTATAAAAATACTACAAGAGTAATACTTCAGCTAATGCAGAATTTGTACAACAAAAAAAGATGATAGGTAAGAAGAATTATTAAAATAAATATCGTAAAAGTATGTATCGTTGATCTGGGTTATAGATAAAACGAAACAAAAAAAGGGGTGAAATCATGGCACGTCATATTACAGAACTGGAAATAGAAAGCTTTCGTGGGGTAAAAGAACTGAAGCTCAAAGATCTTGGAGATATCAATATTTTTGTTGGAGACAACAACTCGGGCAAAACAAGCGTTTTAGAAGCCATACAAATATTATGTGATCCAAGTGAGTTTAATATAATGCAGGTTGCCAGACAACGGGATAAATACAAGTCGACCTCCAGTTTTGGGTTATCACTGTTTGATCTATTTTTGTATTTATTTAACGGTTTATCAGATATGAAAGAAAATAATCAATATCGAATGGCCTTATCGGCAGTCATACACGATGAAGTTCTGAAGGCGAAGGTCGAGGGGATACTTGTTGATGTGTTAATTGAAGGCAAACAAGTATCAGGAAACAATGCGGAATCAGGAACAATTGAGAATCACGGCCTCATAGAAATGCAGGAAGAGGTAAAAACTTTTGTTGGCAGCATAAAAACCATCCTGCCTGAATTTGATCAGGTTTCGGTATTTAATGGAAAAGAACGTGAAGAGAACATTGAAATCAATCGCTACACAAAACAAATCAGATCTTCAAAAGATAAGTCCGTGATCAAGGTGAAAAGCATCCAGGTTATTGATCATGTCGTGGATAATGCATTTGATGAGCTCATAAAAAATCGCAAGATAAAAGAAAAGACATTAACCCTGTTAAAGGATTTTGAACCGGGAATTACCGATTTGCGTTATATTAACGATGATGGTCGTTTTGTACCAGTGGTAGAAAGCGAGTTGCCCGATTATCTGCCCCTTTCGATGTATGGGGATGGGATGAAAAAAGCGTTGACCATTTTAAATGCTCTGGTATCGGCAGAAAACGGTATTGTGATCATCGATGAATTTGAAACAGCTATCCATACAACCGCAATGGAAAATGTATTCCGGTTTATGATTACCGTAGCTAAAGAATTAAATGTTCAACTTTTTTTAACAACTCACAGCATTGAAGCAGTTGATAAGGTTCTAACCAGTGCCGGGGCGGATGTCGACAACATACGTGTTATTACTTTAAAAAAGGATCAGAAAACAGGAAAAACGCTGTCGAGAAATTTAATAGGCAGTGAAGTGCAGCAGGATCGGGATGCTTTTGATTTTGAGGTGAGGGTATGAACAAAGTTATTCTCTGCGAGGGAAAAACCGATGCGGTGCTTTTAAGTTACTATCTCAATAAAGTGTGCGGTTTTGAAGTCGACAAAGGGAAGGTTACTAATCAGCTTACCCTTGGTCAGAACAAGGGCAATGAATTATTTTCATGGTATCGAAAAAATAACGATTATCTTGGAATTTGGGGGATTGGTGGTAAGAATTGTTTCAAAAAAGCCATTAGTGAATTTTTTAATGTTCTAAAAAAATCGCCCGATACAATGAACTATGATGCAATTGGTATTGTTTGTGATCGGGATTTAGAAATAAATGATGCGATAGTTTTATCTGAACTCAGCGGATTTTTTACAGAAGCGAATATGATCTTTGAGAATAATCAAATCCGTAATGGCGATTATTATAATAGTTTCGGTGAAAAAAGAATCATCAGTACATTTGCATTAATCATTCCCCAGGAACGATTTGGTGCACTGGAAACAGTGTTATTGGAGGCACTGAAAGGGAATGACTATGACCGAAAAATAGTGGAGAAAAGCGATTATTTTGTCAATGAAATCCGTGGCGACGCAGCACAATACATCAAAACCGATCGTTTAGTATTAAAAGCCAAACTTTCGACAGTATTTGCTATTATGACGCCAGAAAAAGTTTTCAGTTTTATCGACGAACTTTTAGTAACCACAGTCAAATGGGAAGAAAAAGAATACTTGAATGAGTTATTTGGTGAATTGGTGGAATTTATCAATCAGGGTGACATATGAATCTGCAAACTATTCAAGAACAAATAAATAAAAAATTTCTGGGCGATGGACGAAGGCTTGTTTTCTGGTACGATGATAAGGGTCAGTTTATCAATGACGTGGATCGTCTGGTCTTAGACAATGCAACGATCCACCGTTTAACCGGGGAAAACACGCTGTACACCAAGTTTTTACTTGAGTGTGAGGATCAAACTAACAATTACCTGATCTACGCGCCCTTCCCCAAGCCAGCGGACAAGGATAACCATTTGGCAGATACTGCTTATTATTCCCGACCCTATTATACAGATAAGGTTTCGTTGTTCTGCGACGAATATTGTGTGCCTGAAAAATATAAGGAACAGCTTTCCCAGTATGGAAAGTTTTGGAAATCTAATGAACGGATTGACAAATTGGCAGCTTTAGGGATCGAAGAATATAATCCGGAAATCATTGAAATCGGACTTCTTGCCGTGATAGTAGGGGTGAAAACCCCCAGCCTGCATGAGATTCTTAAAAAAATGATTATCAGCGGTGGGGTGGAGCTAAATAAATACCTGGATGAGTTTGAAAAAATCGATCTGCTGTCTAGTTTTTGGGCCTTATGTACCAAATATTACGGCTATGTGGAGGAAAACAAAACTTTTAAAAAACTGGTCGCCACGCTTTTGGTTACCCACACGGCCAATTCGTTTACCGGGGAACTGCCAAAAAGCTGGCTACCTTTTGTTTCACATAAGAAAAACGATGTGGCTATTTTTGTGTCTAATTTTATGAATAATATTTACTTGCAGGATCGATATGATGAAATCGCCAGAGAAATTGGCCGGAAATTAAAAGTCGATGATTTTCTGGCTTCGGTTCCGACTGAGAAATACTTTGAGTGTGACACCTTCGCAGCCTTTGATATTCATATCATCAAGGCGATGGCCGAAGACCTGGTCAACCGGGGTGCCCCGCTGCCAGAGGAACACCGGGAAATGATCAGAAACCGTCGTGCCCGAAAACACTTTTCCCAGACCTATCAGCAGTATTACAAAGCTTTGGATAAAGCCGATCAGCTGGTTGGCGGCATTCAGGCATTTTCACAGGAGCTGCTTGAAGCTGGGAATGCTGATAAATTTATTCAGATGTATGCCACAAAATGGGAAAGTATTGACCGCTATTACCGCAGTTTTTATACGGCCTATGACAAGATCCCGGGCGATGAGGCATTGCATCAATTAAGAAGCTGGGTTGAAAACTTGTATACCAATGCCTATCTGTTGAAGTTGTCGATCGCCTGGGCGGACACCCTGGAAAAGGTCAGTGGTTGGCATCAATTGGCTGGCGAAAAACAGTGGCATTTTTATCAACGACAGGTAGCAGCGGCGGTAAAAAAAGAAGTAACAGTGGTGATTATTTCCGACGCCCTCCGTTATGAGGCTGGGATTGAACTTGATAAACGACTGAATGAGCGGGCAAACACCAAATCGGAAATCAGTCCGATGATTTCGGTGCTGCCATCCTTTACCCGTCTGGGCATGGCGGCGCTGCTGCCGCATCAATCCCTGACCATTAATTCAGCCTGTGATGTGCTAGTCGATGGGATGCCCTGTTTATCCAGTGAACAGCGGGAGAAGATCTTAAAAACCCGTCATCCGCTATCGGTTGTTGCCACCTATCAGGCGGTGATGGCGATGAATCGGGAGTCCATCCGCAAACTCATGACCGGGCAGGAGCTGATCTATATCTATCATAATCAGATCGATGCCCGGGGCGATCATATGGCCACAGAAAATGAAGTATTTACGGCAGTGGATGAGACGGTCAGTGAACTCATGAATCTGATTCAAAAACTGACGGTCGATAAATCGATTACCAATTACATCATCACCGCCGATCATGGCTTTATTTATAAGCGTGATAAGCTCGATGAAAGTGATAAGCTTACCTTGTCGAAACAGTCCGGCGACTTTATCAATAAGCGGTTCATCCTATCCAATCAATCATCCGACTTAAATGGAACACTGACTTATCCTCTGGATTACGCTGGCGCTCAGAATAGTGATGTCTTGGTTACCGTTCCCCGCGGTGTGGACGTTTTTAAAACCCCGGGCGGCGGGCAGAACTTTGTCCACGGTGGGGCCAGCCTTCAGGAAATAGTGATTCCGCTGATAAAAGTCAAGACCGAAAAAAGAAAGCAAAACGTTGAAAATGTCGAGGTTGTCCTAACCTCGGTGACCCGCAAGATTAACAACCTGATTGTCTATCTGGATTTTCTTCAAAAAGAAGCCGTTACCGATCGTCTGCGGCCAGCTAAGGTTGAAGTTTACTTTGAAAGCGCGTCCGGCGATAAAATATCCGACCAGGAAATCATCGTCGCAGATCGAAAAGACCAGGACGTTGATAATCGCATGTTTAAAGAAAAATTTATCTTTAGAAATCAGAAATATTCAAAAGATGAAAAGTACGATCTGGTCATGAAGGATGTCGGATCAGATATGGAATTGGCACGGCATGAATTTATCATCGATATTGCCTTTGCCGATAATTTTGGATTTTAGTTAGTCAGCGGAAAAAGAGAGGTATCAAATGAATGCATTATCTGAAAAGCTAATCGAGGTTTTTGAAGGGAAAATCGTGCGCAAGGATCTGACCAAAAAAATCAAAGAGGGTGCCAATGTCCCCATTTATGTACTGGAGTACCTGTTAGGGATGTATTGCTCAACCACCGACGAAGAGCTCATTACCCAGGGGATTACGACCGTAAAGAATATCCTGGCGGATAACTTTGTCAGGCCGGATGAAGCTCAGAAGATTATCTCAAAACTCAGGGAACGTGGCTCTTATACAGTGATTGACAATGTTTCGGTAAAACTGAATTTTCGCAATGATGTCTATGAAGCGGAGTTCTCCAACTTGGGGATAAAAAATGTCCCGGTGCCGGAACAGTATGCCTCGGATTATGAGCGGTTACTCTGCGGCGGAATCTGGTGCATTATCCAGTTGGAATACTTTTATGATGAAGGGGACAAAAGCCGATGTCCCTTTATCATTCAAAAGCTGACCCCCATCCAGATGCCAAACCTCGATTTAGAAGAAGTCATTCGCAGTCGGGAACGATTTACAAAGGATGAATGGATCGATGTGCTGCTGCGATCGATTGGCATGGCACCAGACAAATTCAATGACCGGGTGAAGTGGCTGCTATTAACCCGGATGATTCCCCTGGTTGAGAACAACTTCAATCTTTGTGAACTGGGACCCCGGGGAACCGGTAAATCCCATGTTTATAAAGAAATCTCCCCCAACAGCATCCTCGTTTCTGGCGGTCAAACCACGGTAGCGAATCTTTTTTACAATATGTCCAACAAAACGGTGGGACTGGTGGGAATGTGGGACTGTGTCGCCTTTGACGAGGTGGCTGGGATTACCTTTAAAGATAAAGACGGCGTTCAGATCATGAAGGATTATATGGCTTCCGGGTCGTTTTCTCGGGGTAAAGAAGAAAAGAATGCCTCAGCCTCCATGGTGTTTGTAGGTAATATCAATCAGAGTGTCGATGTGCTCTTAAAAACCTCACACCTCTTCGAACCATTCCCTGAGGCGATGGCCTGTGACAGTGCTTTTTTCGATCGGATGCACTGTTATGTTCCTGGTTGGGAGATCCCCAAATACCGACCGGAATTTTTCACTAACGACTATGGTTTTATCACTGATTATCTGTCTGAATTTTTGCGAGAGCTTCGAAAAACATCCTATTCGGATATGTTTGACCCTTATTTCAAACTGGGAAATAATCTCAATCAGCGGGATGTGATTGCCGTAAGGAAGATGGCCTCCGGCCTGATGAAGTTGGTTTATCCCCATGGTAAATGCGATAAGGATGGGGTTGAGGAAATCCTCCGACTGGCCCTTGAAAGTCGTCGCCGAGTGAAGGAACAGCTGAAGAAAATCGGCGGGATGGAATTCTATGATGTGAATTTCTCCTATATTGACAATGAAAGCTTTGGAGAAGAGTTTGTTCCGGTACCGGAACAGGGTGGCGGGAAACTTATCCCCCAAGGTTTGCATAAACCAGGGCAGGTGTATACCGTCAGCCGGGGGAAATCCGGGATGATTGGTGTCTTCAAACTGGAAACCGAAATGGTCGCCGGCTCCGGAAAATTTGAGCGGACTGGTTTTGGATCCGATCGCGACGCCAAAGAAGCTATTGAAACCGCCTACCGTTATTTAAAAGCCAACAGTCGCAATATCAGCGGCACCATCAGCATGACCACCAAAGATTATCTTATGCATTTACAGGATTTAAACGGGATCGGCATCACCAGTCAGTTGACCCTGGCAGCATTGGTGGCTCTCTGTTCGGCGGCGATGAAAAAACCGGTGATCAGCAGCCTGGCGATTCTTGGCAATCTTAGTATCGGGGGAACCATTATGAAGGTGGAAGAATTAGCTAATGTACTCCAGGTCTGCCTCGATAGCGGAGCGAAAAAGGTGCTGCTGCCGATTGCCGCTACCGTCGATATGGTCTCGGTGCCACCGGAACTGATGGGTAAGTTTAATCTGATTTTCTATCAAAGCCCGGAAGATGCGGTGTTTAAGGCGCTGGGAGTGGAGTAGTTCGAAAGGAGTTCAAAATGAATCAAAGTTTAAAGAATAAAATTGAAGCTAAAGACAAAAATATAAATTCTTTACTTAAAGATCAGAAATTTACCATCGATTATTTTCAACGAGAATATAGATGGCAGGAAAAACATATCAATCTTTTGGTAGAAGATCTAACTACTACTTTTCTGAAATCTTATAATGAGAATGACAAGCGTTCGGATGTAGCAAATTACCAAAGTTATTATTTAGGTCCTGTAATATTTAGTATTAACCCAGATAATGGCCAAAAATCGATTATTGATGGACAACAACGAATAACATCTATTACATTATTTCTTATATATCTTTATCATTTGCAAAATGGAAAAGGAAATAATGTATCAATAAGCGAACTTATTTATTCGGAAAAATATGGAGAAAAGTCCTTTAATATGACAGATCCAATAAGAGAACCATGCTTAAAAGCCTTATTTGATGTTGGTGAATATACTCTGAAGGATACGGAGGATGAAACAATCCGAAATTTGGTAGAACGATATGATAATATTGAAGCGTCATTTCCAGAAGAACTTACTAAGGAAGCGTTACCATTTTTCATTGACTGGTTTATCGAAAATGTTGTTCTTGTAGAGATAACAGCTTATTCTGATGAAAATGCGTATACCATATTTGAAACAATGAATGATCGAGGGTTAAATTTAACCCCCACAGAAATGCTTAAAGGATATGTTTTATCAAAAATTACTGATGTTAAACAAAGAAATGAAATAAATGAACTATGGAAAATCCAAATACAAAAGCTTCACGAAAATGATGAAAATGAAGATCAAGCATTTTTTCAAGCATGGTTTAGAGGTAAATATGCGAAAACAATTAGACCAGGGAAAGCTGGCTCAGAAGATCAAGATTTTGAATTGATTGGTTCCAGATTTCATAACTGGTTCAAAGACAATCACAGAGATTTATTTAAACTTAATACATCTGATGATTTTTTTGATTTTTTTAAAAATCAGTTTCCATTTTATGTAAGAACGTATTTATATATTTTAAAAGCTCAAGAAACATATACTTTAAATTGTCCTCACGTTAATTATATTAAACAATGGGGCGTTGCAGAATCCCTTCAAAATGCATTATTATTAGCTCCTATTTGTTACAGAGATGATCAAAATAATGTTGAAAAAAAATTAGATTTTACATCCCGTTATATTGAGACTTTTACTGTAAGACGAGCAATCAATTATCGAAAGTTTGGACAATCATCCATTAAATATTCCATGTTCAATGTTATAAAGCGCATAAGAGATAATGATTTTATAAAATTAGGAATTATTCTTTCTGATGAGGTTGAAAAAATACCTGAAAATTGGGATGGAATTAATGAATTTGGAATGCATGGTCAAAATAGAAAGTTTGTAAAACATTTACTTTCACGAATATCAGGATATCTTGATGAGCTAATAGGTAAAGGTAATACCTATGTCTGCTATCATCATCCGAATGGGAAACAATTTGAAATTGAACATATTTGGGCGAATAAATTTTCAGAACATACAGATGAGTTTTCACAAGAAAATGATTTTCAGAGTTGGCGAAATTCGATTGGTGCCCTCATTCTTCTGCCACATGGTACGAACCAATCCTTTAGTAGTGATAAATATGATGCAAAAGTTGACCATTACATAAAGGAAAATACATATGCACAAACACTCAATCAAAATTACTATTTAAAAAACCCGAATTTTTTAAACGTTCCTGAAATCAAAAGATTAGGGTTTAAACCACATAACCAATTTAAAAAAATTGATATTGAAGAACGAAAGAAATTAGTAAAACGTGTTTGCGAAAATCTATGGTCAACAGATTATTTTACAATTTAGTAGATGATTGATATACTGCTTTAACTTTTTAAAGGGTTGATATTATAGGAGGTATTATGACACGAAGAAGCGAGGGAAAAGAAACCTGGCATAGACTTTTGGAATGGGATCGGGGACAAGCTTCAGCCGAAAGATTAGCTGCAATAATACTGAGTAGTGATGGATTTCAAAATATAGATCCGTCACACCCATTGGGTGGACGTGATGGACGAAAAGATTTATTGCTTACTTTTAATGGTTCTAGTTGGGTTGGCGGTGTTTATTTTCCAAGGGGACAGAAGAGTTTTGCTGAGACAAAAGAAAAATTCAAACATGATTTTGATGGAGTTAGACAAAATGGTGGAAGTGGATTTGTGTTTGTTACTAATCAAGAGATACGCCTTTCAGAGCGAAAAGAACTAAGTGAGACAGATGCCCAAGTTGATGTAAAAATATATCATTTGGAACGAATCGCTAGTATACTCAATACGCCGGCTCAATACGGTGTGAGGATGGATTTTTTGGATATTGAGATGTCTAAAGAAGAGCAACTTGCTCTATTCGCCGTAAAAGATCAGAAGTTGACAAGAATAGAAAATGCTATGGAGAAATTATCTGTTGATTTGGAAAATTTTAAAGTAATCCATAGGATAATTGAAGACGATAATTTTGAAGATGGTCCACGGAGTGCGGATGAAATAACAAATGCAGAGGAAGAATTTTTTGATAAGGTATGGTTTGATAGACATCTTGGATTAAAATATCGTATTGAACAAGGGCAATCTGCAGTTGAACCTGAAATTTGGGAGGGGGCTTTGAACTCAGCAAAAAAGGTAGTTGAAAAGTATGGTGAAGAAAACCTAGGCCCATATAGTGACTTTGAGTGGGGTATGATAAATGGAAAGCTATCTGCAATACGATGGGTTTTAGGATCAGAGTGGGATATGCTAGATTCATAAATAAGGATAGGATTTGTAAAAGCGCTGTGTTCACAGAGAAAAAACCACTGATTTTACAATAAATCATTTTTTTACATGAAGATATGAAAACTCTTCAGTTCAACTTCTGCTAAGGGTTCTTTTGAGAAGTTGAACTTTTTAGAGGTGTAATAATTTGAAACACGACCATACATAAAATAAAAATTTTGTCGTATCCTGTTAGCTGTTAGCAGAATTTGGACTTTTTATCTTTGTATTTTGAGTAAGCGATGTTGATTGACAAGTAAAATTGACCCAGCTGCGAGATATTGATAAACTTACACTGAATAGCCGTGAATCAACAATGCGGGTTGTTTTGGCTCTCTTGTATTAATAGTAAAGGACTAAAAAAAGATAAAAATGAAATATAATATCAATTGGACCTTTTTATTCCAATATAATTGGCTAAATGAAATAAAAGAGATATGATAATCAAATAATTTCATTTTAGGAGTGTTAGCAATGAATGATAGATCGGGTGAATATCACATCAATTTAAAAGGGTCAATGGAATACAAATCGCTTCGGCTCATGTCTCTCCCGCCACATCCGGCAATTGAGTATGATCAAGTGATGGTTAGAATGTTGTCAAAAGCGAATAGAGGCGTGGGAGTTTTACAGGGAATATCAGTCCAGGTTCCGTTATTGATTTAGTTGTATCAATGTATGTGTGTACAATGCTATTTCTAGTACAGTCAATCAGCTTATCGATGGGGGGGGAGTAACAGTGAGTGGACAAAAAATCGAGTTTTTGCTTATGAAGAATATTTGCAAATTATGAGAAAAGACACTGAATAGTAGAAATAATACAGACGAGAGTCATTCCATTAAATACCTTGTGTATAAGACATCGGAAGCAAAAGTGATAACGATAAATAGATAAGCATATAATTCAGTTGACATGACTGAGTTGTATGCTTTTTTTCATTCTCGCTGTTTATAAATAAAATAAATCCATGTGATTTAAGCGTAAGTGAAAAAGCCTGTAAATTGATAAATTAATATCAATTTACAATTGTAAAAATAGATTGTTAAAAAATAAACTTGTATTTTGACAATAAGTTTAAAACATTACTTAAACAAATGTATAAAAAAGACAAAAAACAATGAAAAATACCATATAAATCGACAATAAAGTGTTGACTTAATGAAAAAACACGCTATAATTACAATAAATTAAATGAACCGTGCAAAACAAATAAGTTCGCCGGATGAAAACGAAACGCACACATTATATTTACAATTGTAAAGTTAAAATATAACCTTAAGGTGATTAATATGAAAAAAGTAATTGATAATAAACGATTGATGCTTAAAGTATGTGATCTGTTCTACAATCACGACGTAACACAGCAAACGATTGCAAAACAGTTGTCGATATCAAGACCTACGGTGGCAAAAATACTGGAACAAGCACGAGCGACTCAGATGGTCAGAATAATTATTCCGGACTTATCAGAAGACAGCTATTTTGAAATGGAAAGAAAACTGGAGGCAATTTATGGACTTAAAGAAGCAATTATTGTTGATGAGAAAAAGGATTTATATGCTCAAAAAGATGAAGTTGGAAAAGCAGCCGCTGAGTATCTGGAGCGATTAGTCAAAGATGGGAAAAATATTGGCGTCTCAATGGGAACGACATTGGGGCATATTGCTAAATATATACAGCCTAAAGTAGTAAAAAACGCTATGTTTATTCCCTTGGTTGGTGGTATTGGTCAGGTTGGGATGGAGCTTCATTCCAATTATTTAGTGGAAGAACTGGCAAATGCTTTTAAAGCTCAATATATACTACTCCATGCGCCGGCTAAGGTTTCAAAAAAATCCATCAAAGAAGGATTAATTGGAGAAGCTTATATCGAAAAGATAATTAAGCTGACCAACAAATTGGATGTTGCCCTGGTCGGGTTAGGTGTTCCAACCAAGAATTCAACAACGATGGCAACGGGGTACTATGATGAAAGCGAAATGGAAGTGATGCGTAAAAAGAATGTGGCAGGTGATATCTGTATGAATTTCTTTGATAGTGAAGGCCGTACGGATCAGTTTGAAATGAATGAAACGGTTATCGGAATTGACATCAAAAAACTAAAATCAGTTAAGGATTCAATTGGTGTAACCTGTGGTATTGAGAAAGTCAGTGCGATTAAAGGGGCAATTGCAGGTCAATACATTAATGTTTTAATTACTGACGTCGCTTGTGCCAGAAAATTGATTGAAGGAAAGGATTCGGAGGGAAAATCATGACCTACATTGTAGTATTAATTTTTATTGGAATGTGTTTGCAGGGGCTGATGACTTTTTATCAGGTCAAAAGTTATCAAAATGCCATGGGTTCCCTTAAAGGTAAGGGGTTACTGGGAGTAGGGTATCGGAGAGGTTTTTTAAGAGGCGGACAAATTCTGATTTTGTCCTATGATCGAAATTCAGGAACAATCAATAATTGCAAAACCATGAGAGGGATCACGTCATTTGAGCGCTTTAAAACCGCAGAAGATTATATTGGTTTAAGTTTGAGTGAGATAAAAAAACTGGCAATACTTGAAGATCAAAAACTGAATAAACCACAGAAAACCAGAAAAGATGGATCAAAAAAAGTAGCGCCGCAAAAGCGTGGGGCATTGCTTCAGGCGGTGGAGGCCATTGAGACACACATGAAAAAAGAGCAGCGACAAAAGCTTCATGAAAAAAGAAGAGAACAACAAGCATTAGCCGCCATTGCGGCTGAGTAGAGTGAACATAAGAGTGCATGTCGGATCAATTAGATTCAGCAGATAATTATAGGTCTCTTGAAAGAGGAAAAATAATTTAGGGACATGGAGCAAAGCAGGTGGGAGAAAAAATGAGAGTAGACATTCGGGAGTGTCAATCATGACAATTCGTGAAAATAAAGCAACGCAATGTAGTTTTCAGAGGGTGTTTGGAATTGCGGAGGTGAAAAAGGGGGGGGATTTCTTAAGGCGTGGTTGTTGGTATCGGTCACAGTATTTGGTTATGATTTGAAAAAATAAGGAGAAGGTGAAAAAAATGGATTTTTTAGCACAATTGGCAACTAATTTTATAGGTCTCTTTCAAGCTGGTGGAGAAGTATTTGTAGGTTTGGTAACAGGTATTTTACCCTTGTTAATCGTCTTGATGACAGCAGTTAATTCTTTGATTAAGATTATCGGGGAAGAACGAGTGGAGCGAGCTGCCAAGTTCAGCAGCAAAAACTTTATTCTACGTTATACAGTGTTACCGGTTCTGGCGATGTTCTTTTTAACAAATCCAATGGCATACACGTTTGGACGATTTGTTGAAGAAAAACATAAAGCGGCGTTCTATGATTCAGCCGTTTCATTCTGTCACCCGATAACCGGTTTATTCCCGCATGCTAATCCTGGTGAACTCTTTGTTTACCTGGGAATTGCAGCAGGGATCACGACATTGGGTCTGCCGCTTGGTGATTTAGCGGTTCGTTACTTTATCGCAGGTGTTTTAGTAATTCTGCTAAGAGGGATCGTTACTGAAAGAATTTATGCAATCATGGCATCTAAAAAAGTCAATACGGAGGTGAAATAATGTATAACGCAGTTCTAATCAAAAAAGGCCAGGGCGGATGGGGCGGACCACTTGTGATCAAACCCACTGAGGAAAAAGTTTATATCATGTCGGTCACCGGTGGCGGAATTCATCCGGTTGCTCAAAAAATTGCCGATCTGACCGGTGGAATCGCTCTTGATGGATTTTTAAGTAGTGCACCAGATAGTGAGGTCGCTTGTGTGGTAGTCGATTGCGGTGGTACAGCACGGTGTGGGGTTTATCCCAAAAAGGGAATTCTAACGATTAACCTGACACCGGTTGGCCAGGCGGGACCTTTGGCCCAGTATATGAATGAAGAGAATTATGTATCCGGGGTGAAGGAAAACAATGTCTCGCTGTTTGAGGGCGAGGTCCCCAATAGTGAAACCGCAAAGAAAAAAGACTATCAGGAAGTGAAAGCCGAAGCAAAAGCAGCTGCCGAAAAGCAAAAGGGTTTTGTCGGCTTCATCTCAAGACTGGGTAAAGCAGTTGGGGGTGTGGTTGGTAAGTTCTATCAGGCCGGTAGAGAATCAATCGACATGGTGATCAAAAACGTGCTTCCATTTATGGCCTTTATCGCTATGCTCATTGGGATCATTACAGTCACCGGGCTGGGAGATATTATTGCCAATACCATCTCGCCATTTGCGGGAAGCTTACCTGGACTTGTACTTATTTCAATCGTATGTACCCTTCCTTTCTTATCGCCAATTCTCGGACCGGGTGCAGTTATTGCCCAGGTGGTTGGAACACTGGTAGGGGTACAAATTGGCGCTGGTGCGATTGCCCCGGCATTGGCTTTACCGGCACTCTTTGCCATTGATGGACAGGTTGGGTGTGATTTTATCCCGGTTGGTTTGTCTTTGGGCGAAGCAGAAACAGAAACGGTTGAAATAGGTGTACCAGCAGTACTCTTTAGTCGATTGATTACAGGACCAGCCGCTGTATTGATCGGATTTGTATTGAGTATTGGAATGTACAGCTAAGCAGAAAGCTGATCTAAAGGCAAGGAGATAAAATGGATTTTACAACAGAAATAACTCAAATTGGAGAAATGGTGGAGGAGTTTTTAAAAGAAAAACTGCTGATCGTTTTCGATGATAATGCCCCATCTGGTTTAGCGGAAATTGCAGTTTTACATACCAAAAAAGAATTAGACAAGGAGGTGAGAATCGGAGATTCAGTTCGATTTGGAGAAGTTATTTATGAAGTTACAGCCGTCGGACACGAAGCAAATAAAACGTTAGAAAGCATGGGGCATTGTTCATTCAGCTTCACCGGAGAAGATCAGGTAAAACTCCCGGGACAAATTGAATTAAAAGGTCAGGGGATTCCGGTAGTTAAAATAGGCGATGTATTTCAGATCATTTACAAAGAAAATTAAAAATTAAAAATTAAAATTAAGCGAGGAAAAAATGTTAGGACTAAATTATAAGTTGTTGCAATTAGAAGAAAACGGAAAACACATCATGACCAGTATTGTTGGTGCAGGACAAATGGGCCGTGGAATGGTTGGACAGATTATGTCGATGAAAGGCATGCGTCCGGCAGTGGTTGTTGACATCGATATTCAAAATGCTATTAATGCTTATCAACATGCGGGCTTAAAAGAAGGCGACTATGTTATTGCTAATACCATCTCAGAAGCCAATGATCTTCTGGCCAAAGGTAAATATATTGTCACTGACAACCCTGAAATTGCTACAAAAACCGATTTAATTGATTGTGCCGTGGATGCCACAGGCGTTCCTGAAGTGGGCGCTAAAGTTGCCATCGATAGTATTAATTCGGGGAAACACATTGTTATGTTGAATGTGGAAGCTGATGTTTGCATTGGTCCGATGCTATACAAAATGGCCCAAAGTGCCGGAGTTGTTTATACCGGATCAGCTGGGGATGAACCAGGTGCAGTGCTGGAAATGTACGATTTCGCCGATGCGCTGGGATTCGATGTTCGGGTCATAGGTAAGGGGAAAAACAACAAGGTTGATAAGGCCGCTACCCCGGACTCGGTTTTAGAAGAAGCGACCCGAAAAGGGGTGAGCCCGAAAATGCTGACATCTTTTAAAGATGGAACAAAAACCATGGTTGAAATGACTGCGATGTCCAATGCTACTGGATACTTGCCGGATATTATGGGTGGACATGGCGCAAAAGGCATTGTTTCAGAGTTACCAGATCTTTTCAGACTAAAAAATGAAGGTGGAATTTTAAATAATTATGGGATTGTTGATTATATTGATGGCGTAGCGCCAGGTGTATTTATTATTATTTCAACCGAACAACCGGACATTATTCACGAATTAAATTACCTCAGTATGGGAAAAGGTCCCAATTATGTGTTATACAGACCCTATCATTTATGCAGTCTGGAAACACCATTATCGGTTGCAAAAGCTGTGATTGACGGGATCCCAACCATCGCACCAAGAAAAGGTCTTGTTTCTGAAACCATCACGGTTGCCAAACGGGATTTAGTAGCAGGCGAATATCTGGACGGCATTGGTGGATTTTCAATTTACGGTAGCTTCGAAAAAGCATCAGTTGCAAATGAAAAAGGAGCCCTGCCGATGGGTATTGTCAATAAAAAGACGAAAATGATTAATGCGGTTAAAAAAGGCGAAATCGTAACGTATGCCGATGTTGCCTTAGATAATGATTCGCTAATGGTTCAATTGCGAAAGATCCAGGATAAACTGTATCTATAAGATGACTAAAAGACGGAACTGATTTGGCCGATGTGCTTTTGGATAGCAACATTCTTAATAGTAGCATGGGGATGAGTTTTTACAAAGCTGGCATTGGCCTTTTTCATAGGATTTGATTAAAAAAATACACACCATGCCGATCAAATCCTATGAATAAGGTTTCCCGCCAAAAGGAATAAATTTGGAAATTTGGAAAGAAAGTTAAAACACCCAATAATATGAGACGGATCGTTGTGAAAATTAATATAAACGTGAACACCATTTACTAAATAGATATTAAGCGATGATCCAAATAAGTGATCAATATGGGAGGAACACCATTGAAAAACGAAAATAACAATAAAAGCAAGGAACTGGGATTGAAGTTGCTAAAAGATATGTATCTTTCAAGAAAATTTGAAGAAAAGGTACAGCATTATTTTTCCCTGGGTATGATCCACGGCACAACCCACTTAAGTATTGGGGAAGAAGGTGCCGCCGCCGGAACCTGTGAAGGTTTGGAACCCCAGGATCTGATGTATGCCACCCATCGCGGCCATAGTCAGGCCATTTGCAAGGGAATTGATATTAATTTGATGATGGCTGAAATATTTGGCAAGGTAACCGGGGTTTGCAAGGGGAAAGGCGGATCCATGCATATTGCTGATAAGGATAAAGGCGTGTTGGGCGCCAATGGAATCGTTGCGGCAGCCCTGCCGCTGGCTTGTGGCAGTGCTTTTGCAGCCAAAAGAAGAAAACAGGATGTTGTCACGGTGGCTTTCTTTGGAGATGGGGCGGCCAATGAAGGCGCCTTTCATGAAGCTATGAACCTGGCTTCGGCCTGGGATCTACCGGTTCTTTTTGTCTGCACCAACAATACCTATGCCATGTCTACCCATATTTCTAAGGTGATGAAAGATACCGATATTGCTAAACGGGCAATACCTTATGGAATGCCGGCAGAAACAGTGGACGGAAATGATTCGTTTGCCGTTTATGAATGCATTAAGAGCGCTCGAGACTATGTGGTAAAAAATGGTCCCATGCTAATTGTGGAAAACACCTACCGGATTTCTGGGCATTCCAAAAGTGATGGCAATCTTTATCGGACAAAGGACGAAATCAATGCCTGGAAAGCCCGGAATCCCATTGATAAAATGAGAAATGACTTACTGGAGGCAAATACCTGTACGGTTGATGAACTGGATGCCGTAGATAACGAAACGACTGAGTTGATCGACAAGGCCGTTCAGTTTGCCCTGGATAGCCCCTATCCCGAGCTGGATGATGTGTATAATGATGTTTATGCGTTATAAGAGGGAGACAGAAAATGCCTAAAAAAGAAATAACCTACGCAAATGCGATAAAAGAAGCAATCAGTGAAGAAATGATCCGGGATGAAGAAGTATTCATGATGGGTGAAGATATTGGTATATATCGGGGGGCCTTTGGTGTTTCGGGAGATTTAGTCGAAACCTTTGGCGAAGACCGAATCATTGATACACCTATTTCAGAGCTGGGGTTTGTTGGCTGCGCCATTGGTGCGGCAGTGGCTGGGATGCGTCCCATTGTGGAAATTATGTTTTCAGATTTTATGACCGTCTGCTGGGATATGATCGTAAACCAGGCGCCAAAGATGCGTTATATGTTCGGAGGCAAGGTGAGTGTACCAATGGTGTTAAGAACTGCATCCGGTGGTGGAACTGGAGCAGCAGCCCAGCATTCCCAATCCCTGGAAGCGATGCTGTGTCATGTGCCGGGGCTAAAAGTCATTGTACCTTCAACGCCAAGAGACGCTAAGGGCTTGCTGAAATCAGCGATTCGGGATAATAATCCGGTTATCTTTTTGGAACAAAAACTATTGTATCGGACCAAAGGTATGATTGAGGAAGAAGAATTTACAATCCCCATTGGCGAAGCTGATATCAAACGGGAAGGCAAGGACTGTACCATCATCACCTATGGCCGGATGGTGCAAATGTGTCTGGCAGCGGCAGAAAGTCTGGAAAAAGAAGGAATTGATGTCGAAGTCATTGATCTGCGAACCTTACTGCCGATGGATACCGAAGCCATTATCAAGTCGGTGATCAAGACCCGACACGCTCTGGTGGTTCACGAAGCCGTGAAGACAGGCGGTATTGCCGGTGAAATCATTGCCCGAATTGCCGATAGTGAGGCGTTTTACTATCTGGATGCGCCCCTTAAACGTCTGGCATCGGAAGATGTGCCAGTGCCATTCTGCCCGGTTTTGGAAAAGGGAATTCTCCCGGATGAAGCCAAAATTATTGCAACGGTCAAAGAAATGATGGCTTAAGATGTTGTTGAAAAACAGGAGGGAGAAAAAATGGCAGTAGAAGTATTTATGCCTAAAGCCGGGATGGACATGCAAGAAGGCACAATTATCCAGTGGCTTAAAAACGTCGGTGAGAATGTTGAAGAAGGCGAAGGTCTACTCGAAATAGAAACGGATAAGGTCACAATGGAAGTAGAAGCCCCGGCGACCGGGGTACTTTTGTGCCGCTATTTTGAAGATGGTGCGGTGGTGCCAGTGGTAACCACCATTGGTTATGTGGGCGAACCAGGCGAAGCTGTCCCGGACAAGCCACAGTTGGCCGGCATCGTCGCCAAAACGGCTCCATCAGAAATGGTAGAAACGGTAGAAAAACAAAAGCCGGTTCTGGCGGATGAAACAAACGGTGTGAAAGCTACGCCCTATGCAAAAAAAATGGCAGTGGCCAATGCCATCGATCTGAATGAAGTGCCGCCAACCGGTCCGGCGGGGGAAATAAAGGGTCGGGATGTTGAACGAGAAATTGCTAAATCACCGTTGGCAAGACGTATTGCCGAGGACAAGGGCATTGATTTAAGCGCTGTTACGGGTTCCGGTCACCAGAACAAGGTGATGAAAAGCGATGTGCTGGCAAAAATAGCCGAACAGGAAACCCCCGGGGTAACTGCGGTGGTGCTTAATACGACGCCACTATCGGGAATGCAGAAGGTTGTGGGTGAACGGATGGTAAAAGCCCACACCGAGATTCCCTGTGTCACCCAGAACACCAAGGTGGATATGACCAAACTGCTGGCATTCCGAAAACAAATTAATGAAAACCGGGAAAACAAGCTGACCATCAATGATTTCATTGTTAAGGCGGTTGCCAAAGTGCTGCTCCACGATAAAAAAGTGTTGGTCAGTCTGGGGGACAAAGAAATAATTCACCATCAGGATGTTAATATCGGTATTGCGGTAGCATTGGAAGAAGGTTTGATTGTGCCCGTGGTGAAAAATGCCGATAAAAAAAGCCTGGAAGAAATTTCAGAAACGGTTAAGTCATTGAGTGCAAAAGCAAAATCCGGCGGACTGATGGTTGATGATTATCAGGGTTCGACAATCTCCATTTCCAATCTGGGGATGTTCGGGGTTCATTCATTTACCCCCATTGTGAATCAGCCTAATGCGGTGATTATCGGTATTTGCGCAATTGAAGAGGAGTTGGCATTGGTTGACAACCAGGTGGAAAACCGCAAAAAAATGATGATTTCACTCACCTATGACCATCGCTTAGTTAACGGGGACGTGGCGGCCAAATTTTCTCTGAAAGTACGCGATCTGTTGGAAAATCCAATGGAAATTCTTCTCTGATGGAGGTTGAAGAATGAAAAATGGATTTGATGTAGCAGTAATCGGCGGCGGTCCGGGGGGATATGTTGCCGCTATTAAAGCGTCTCAATTGGGTGGGTCAGTGGTGCTTTTTGAAAAAGACGCCGTTGGCGGAACCTGTTTGAACAGAGGCTGTATTCCCACCAAAACGTACGTTAAAACAGCGGAGTATATCAAACACATCAAATATGCCCATTCCCGGGGGATTCGGATTGATGTCAGTCAGCTTGGTGTTAACATGGTCGATGTTGTCGCCAACAAAAATGAGGTCGTAAAAAAACTGACAACCGGTGTGGCTGGGCTGCTTGATAGCAATCAGGTGAAGGTAATTAAAGGCACGGCCACCCTGACTAACGATGGAAAAGTTTTTTGTGATGGACAAAGCTACGAGGCTAAAAATATCATTCTGGCTGGTGGTTCAAAACCACGGGTTCTCGATATACCCGGAATCAAAAGTCAGGGGGTGTTAACCTCTGATACGCTGCTGGATCTCGAAGAGGTTCCCGATCGTCTGGTGATTATTGGCGGCGGCGTGATTGGCTGTGAGTTTGCTACGGCATTTGCAGCATTTGGCAGCGAGGTAACGATTGTAGAATTTACCGATCAGTTGGTGAAACCGATGGGCAAGGATATTTATAAATATCTCAGGAAAGCCATCAAAGCCCAAGGGATTAAAACCGTTTTAAATACTGCAGTCGAATCTATTGAGCGAAGCGAAGCGGGAATTCTGGTTGTGAAGACGTCAGATCAAAAAACAATCGCAGCGGATAAGGTGTTGGTGGCAACCGGACGTCGTGCCGATCTGGAATGTCTGGGTGATCGGAAAAACGAGATTGCCATGGACGGAACATTTGTGTTAGTCGATTGCGAAATGCGAACCAGTATCCCCAACGTATTTTGCATCGGCGATATGAATGGGCAGATGCAGCTTGCCCATGCCGCATCTAAAATGGGGGAGACAGCAGCAGTCAATGCCATGGGCGGGAATGAAGAGGTAGATTTGCGCCATGTTGCCAACTGCTTGTATACCCTGCCCGAAGCGGCCACAGTTGGCTTAACTGAGGAAGATGCAAAAAAAGAGCATGATATTGCAGTCGGAACGTTTTCCCTTAATGCCAACGGACGAGCCTTGGCTTCGGGAGAAACGGATGGATTTGTTAAGGTGATTATTGAGAAAAAATACGGAGAAATTTTAGGCGTTCAGATCGTGGCTCCCGTTGCCGCAGAAATGATCAGTGAAGCCGCTTTATGTATGACCATGGAAATAACAGCCCATGAGGTTGCCGCTATGGTTCATCCCCACCCCACCTACTGCGAAGCCTTTATGGAAGCCTGCGCTGATGCTTTGGGAAAGTGTATTCATCTGCCCAGAAAATAAACTTTGTAAAAGGTCAAACAAAGTAGTTATGATCAGATCGTAAGTATTTTAAACGAAAGAACCGATTTTCAGGATTCAGTACACCTCCAAACTGTGGATGTAGAACAAATCAGTTTGGAGGTGTTTTAATCGGAGAAAACGTTTCAACTGATTAAATCTTTCAAGATTTAAATTTGGGCAGAAAATGAGAAGAGAAATGAAAAAGGAGGTTTGAGCATGTTTATTAAAGAAGGAATTATTGCATCGCCAGGTATCTCAATTGCCAGAGCACTTGTTTATGAAAAAGCAGATGTACAAGTGAGCGCTGATCGACACGAAGACAGCCATCAAGAAATCGATAAATTCAACCAGGCTTTGGATGAGAGCCAAAAACAGTTAGAAGAAATTCAATTAAAAACTGCTGACGAGCTGGGCGAAGAAGATGCTGCGATTTTTGAAGCCCATGGGATGATCCTTCGGGATCCTGAATTTCTGGAAAGTGTCGAAAAAGAAATTAGTGACCGCAAGGTAAGTGCGGCTTATGCAGTTCAAATCGTGACAGATCGTTTGGTAATGATGTTTGAACAAATGAATGATCCCTATTTCAGTGCCAGAGCGGCAGATGTCAAAGATGTGGGGAATCGGGTTCGAAATAACAGTTTAGGTATCGTAATGGCAGATTTGTCAAAGCTGCAGGAGGATGTCATCATCATCGCCGACGATCTTGCCCCTTCAGATACGGCGCTGATGGACAAAATGCGAGTATTGGGTTTTGCAACCAATGTTGGGAGCAGAACATCGCATACAGCGATCATGGCGCGGAGTTTAGAGATTCCTGCGGTTCTTGGTTTGACCGATATTGTTCAAAATGTGAAGACTGGTGATATGATTATTATTGATGGCCTTAGTGGTCGGATCATTGTAAATCCGGATCGGTATCAGATTAAGGCGGCGGAAGACGATCAGAGAGGATACCAGACTTATTTAAAAGAACTGGAATGTCTCAAAGATCTGGAGGCCGTAACGCTGGATGGTCATAAGGTGGAGTTGGTCGGAAACATTGGCGAACCAGGTGATGTCCAGGGTGTTCGTAAAAACGGCGGTACTGGGATTGGCCTCTATCGAACAGAGTTTTTATACATGAACAGCGACACCATGCCGGGAGAAGATAAGCAAATGGCAGCTTATCGATCGGTTCTGGAAGCATTCCCGGATGGACCAGTGATTATTCGAACCATGGATATTGGTGGCGATAAAAAATTGCCCTATCTGCCGCTAGATGATGAAATGAATCCGTTTTTAGGACTCCGGGCTATCCGTCTATGTTTCAAAGAAATAGAATTGTTTAAGACCCAGCTGCGAGCCATCTTAAGAGCAAGTGTGTACGGAAACGCTTATATTATGTTTCCGATGATATCCAATGTTGATGAAGTACGACAAGGGAAAAAAATACTAGCGGAGTGTATGGCAGAGTTGGATGCATTGCAGGTTCCCTATCGTAAAGATGTAAAAGTAGGGGTGATGATTGAGATTCCCTCAGCGGCGATCACGGCGGATATTATTGCCAAAGAAGTTGACTTTTTCAGTATTGGAACCAATGATCTCTGCCAATATACCATTGCGGTGGATAGAATGAACCAGGATGTTTCGTATCTTTACGATCCCTTTAATCCAGCTATATTGCGCCTGGTAAAGCAAGTCATTCAGGCTTCTAATGATCAGCCGGGACTCTTTACCGGGATGTGTGGAGAAATGGCAGGAGATCCCATGGCGGTCGTTATTCTTTTAGGATTGGGACTACAAGAATTCAGCATGAGCGCCTTATCAATTCCCCGGGTTAAAAAAATTATTCGCAATGTGCGTTATCAAGATGCGAAGAAAATCGCTGAGGAAGCATTGATGCTAGAAACGGGAGTTGCGGTTATGGTTCATATTCTTGAATCAATGAAGAAACTGAAAATTGAGATTTAATTATTTGATAGCGATAAGGAGATTAGAATTATGCAAATACAAGAAGTGACAGTGTTGAATGAAACAGGTATTCATGCCCGGCCAGCATCGATGTTTGTCAAGGCCGCAGGAAAATTTAAATCGAATATTTTTGTCATCAAAGCAGACAAAGAGATTAATGCCAAAAGTATTGTCGGCGTTATGGCGGGGGGTATTACCCAGGGAACGACAGTAAAGATTAAGGCAGAAGGCGAAGATGAAGTAAATGCAGTGGCTGAGTTAGTGCAAATGATAAATGATCGATTTGATGAGTGACGTTTAATAACTGGGATTCAGGTGGTAAAAGGGAACCGGCCTTATTATGATGATAAAACATAAGGCTGGTTCTATTTTTGTTAAGGGCAAGCAAGGTAAAGAAGCTAAGGTTGAAAATTCGTTTGAGTGTTATTTTTCCTTATATTCTTTGTACACCCGATAAGGTTTCGAAATCACCCGGGACGGTAAGGATTTCAAAAAAATACTTAAATCGGCTTCCATCTCTGCGGTCATTCGTGTGGGTTTTGATAAAACCCGTTTGACAAAGTCTTCTTTAAAATGGTTATTGACAAACTCCTGGTTAATCTGAATTTGTATGGAACACTCTTTGCAGGTAATCTGAGAGATTTGTTCGTTTTTATACTCGATTTCATGAGGGGTGTCTTTCTCGCAGATGACACAAAACAAATCAGCTTCAATACGATTTTTGGGCATGGCTCTCTCCTTATTTTGCAGCTTATTGTTAATTATTATAACATAATTAAGCGGGTGTTATCTATAAAATTCGGTTAAGTAGCGTTTGCCGTTTGTCCGCATGTTATCACCTTTTTAAAAAATCCTGCTTATCCCCTGAAATCGACTTTACCACCTCAACATCACTGGCCACATCAAAATACTGAGCATCATATAAACGGTTTAAATAGTCCTGATAAAACTCCAGGAGTGGCGGAAAGGACGCAATGATTTCATTTCTGATCTTGTTGATATTTTCCACCGATTCATCCTGGGTTCGATCTAAATCAAGATAGGTGTTGAGTAGTTGAGTAGCGGTTTCAGCATGATAACTGGCATACTGCGGAAAAACCTGAAGGTTCTGATCGCTGCTGATTTTGTCCCGCACTTTTGAAACAACGGCTTCCAGATCTTCGAGGATGGTTTCCTGGGAATAGAGTGATTCCCGCCGTTTGGCAGTTTTTAATAAACCGATTAATTTTTGAAGCCGAGCCTGTTCCGCGATGCTGCGATCCTGAAGTGCTGATGAATTCATATTTTCAGCTGCGTTAAGCATCGCTAGATCCTGGTAAGGGGATGCATCAGACAGCTGTTTGATTTTTTCTGGCGGTTCATGTTTCACCCGAAAAACAACGTAATAGATCAGAAAAGCGAATAGGATCATTAAAAATGCGCCGCCGAGAAAGAGCGATAATTGTGCAACTGGTGAATTTTCCAAGGCAAACAGATTACTGAAAAAGGTTGAAGTGTCCATGATAGCGATACCCCCTAATATGAATTGATGGATCATTTTAATGATAAAATAAACTTACCCCGAAGCAAGAAAAGCACCGAAAGCAGGTGCTTTTCTTTTGAATTTTTTTCAGCAAGTAAGGGAAAAAGCAGGCTGAACTGCGTCAATTATTGAATAGTGGGAATTTTATTGTCGTTGTAAAAATCAGACTTCTTTGGGGTCTTCGGTGCTGCTTTCAGAATGGTCGGGTTGAAGCTGAGCCGTAAATTCGGTTATTAAATCCCGGTTACGCGGTTCACTATTTGCGGCTGTGGGTGGTGTGCTTACAATTGTTGTGGGGGTATCGGCTGGTGTGGCTATTTTTCCGCCCAGGAATCCAGAAATCAACGACTGCAGATTAATACCGGTGCTTTCGGAGATTCCTTCAGTCACTTGTGACATGGTATTGACGATGTCTTTGACCATTTTGGTTGAGTTGCCATCGCCATACATGGTAATGCGATCGACGTTGTTCAGTGGCGCAGCAACATTGCGGGCAACTTCGGGAAGGGCATTGAAGTACATTTCCATGATGGCGGCATCACTATATTTCTTCATCGCTTCAGCTTTGGCATCAATTCCGGCGGCTTCGGCCAGACCTTTGGCTCTGATTGCGGCAGCTTCAGCAAAACCTCTGGCTTCAATTGCGGCAGCTTCCTGTTCTTTGGCATAACGATCAGCTTCGGCGGCCAATCGATTGGCTTCAGCATCTTTGGCAGCAATAAATAGTTTTGCCTCCGCTTCTTTTTGCTTTTCAAACAAATCGGCTTCAGCCTTTTGGTTACGTTGGTACCGTTCGGCATCGGCAGTTTTGTTGATTTCAGCTTTTAATCGTTGCTCGCGCACTTCAACTTCTTTAGCGGCCAATTCAATTTCTTTTACCTGCTTAATAATGTTGGCTTCCTGGGTTTTTGTCTCAATCGTTTTTCGCTGTTCTTCCTGCTCAATTTGGTATGCGGCATCCGCCTGAGCCTGACTTAGATCAGACTGTCGTTTCAATTCGGCTTTGCGAATTTCCAGATCAGTGTTCTTCTGGGCAATTTCCAGGTTTGCCTTAATTCTGGCATCATTGGCAATTTTTGCGGCTTCCGATTCAGCAATTGCGACTTCTTTTTCGGCGTTGGCACGAGCAATGGCCGCGCCTTTTTTAATCTGCGATTTGTTCTCGGTACCAAGGTCCTCAATTACGCCAGCCTGATCACGGATCGATTGAATATTGAAGGAGATTATTTCAAGACCCATCCGTTTAAGATCCGGAACAGCGTTTTCCTGAACCTTTTCGGAGAAGGATTTTCGGTCGGTTAACATGTCTTTCAGGTCAAGTGAACCGATGATTTCACGGACGTTTCCCTCGAGGACATCTTTAACCTGAGGAATGATGGCGTCAGTTGATTGGTTCAAAAAGTTCTCAGAAGCCAGTAAAATTGCTTCTGGTGATGAACCGATCTTGATCTTTACTGCGCCATCGACCATCACATCGATGAAGTTATTGGTTGGTACCGATTCACCAGTTTTGACATCAACAGACATCATTTTGAGGTCCAGTTTGTCAACCCGTTCAAGAAAAGGAATCTTGATTCCCGCTTTTCCGATGATGACACGCCGTTTAATACCAGATATGACATAGGCCGTATCTGGGGGAGCTTTGACGTAGCTCATCATTAAGAGGGAGATAACTAACAATACGACAACAACTGGGATAATCAATGTAAAAATTGACATTTGCGCCTCCTGCAAAATTTTATTTTGAGATCAAAAAAAGATACTCATTTCTGTGAGGATGTGACAATCACACAGATTCTTGAGAGTGGATAATATGTGTATGAACTCAACAAAGTTATTATATAAGAGGTTGGATTCAAAGTCAAAGATTAAAAAACGATATGGATTGTTTTGCGGGATAAATGTTATAATTCAGGTAATGTTAAATTTAAGCCCAGGCGATAAGTTTGTCGGGAAAACATAGGTAAGAAAATAAAATCGTTGAAATAAAGGAGACACAATGGGAATTCAGGAAGAAGCATTAAAATTGCATGAAGAATGGCAAGGCAAACTGAGCATTGACAGCAAGGTTCCGGTAAAAAACAAACATGATCTGTCGATGGCTTATACTCCGGGGGTAGCAGAGCCCTGCCGAATGATCCATAAAAACAAAGAAGATGTGTATAAGTATACCGGCAAGGGAAATATGGTGGCCGTGGTCACCGATGGGTCGGCAGTGTTGGGGCTGGGCGATATTGGTCCGGAAGCCGCCCTTCCGGTAATGGAAGGAAAAGCCGTTTTATTCAAAGAATTCGCTGGCGTCGATGCGTTTCCTATCTGTATTCCATCCCAGGATGTAGAGGTCATCATCAAGACGGTCAAGATGATTGAACCGGGATTTGGGGGGATTAATCTGGAAGATATTGCCTCGCCCAGATGCGCCGAAATCGAAAGACGCTTAAAAAAAGAACTGGACATTCCGGTTTTTCATGATGATCAACATGGCACGGCAGTGGTGGTGACGGCTGCGCTGATGAATGCCCTAAAGGTCGTGGGCAAACAATGGGAGCAGGTGACGGTAGCCATGAGCGGCGCCGGAGCAGCCGGATCAGCGATCATCAAGATGTTGTTGAACGTCGGCGTCAAGGATATTATCGCCTGCAGCAGCAAGGGTATCCTCTCAAAAGACGAAGAGTACAGTAACTGGGTTCATCAGGAAATAGCTGAGATGACCAATAAGCAGCACAAAAAAGGGAGCCTTGCTGACGCCATCAACGGCGCTGATATTTTTATCGGTGTATCGGCACCGGGCATTGTCACGGCCGAAATGGTTCAGACAATGGCGGAAAACGCCATTGTTCTGCCAATGGCCAATCCAGATCCGGAAATTGATCCGGATCTGGCCATCCGAGCCGGCGCAAAGGTTGTTGGAACAGGACGGTCAGACTATCCCAACCAGATTAATAATGTCCTGGCTTTCCCGGGCATTTTCAGAGGGGCGCTGGATGCCCGAGCCAGTGACATCAACGAAGCGATGAAAGTTGCCGCAGCAAAAGCCATTGCCGACTTGATTAGTGAAGATGAACGGAGTGCCGATTATATTATTGTACCTGCCTTTGATCCTCGGGTTGGAAAGGCTGTAGCTGCCGCGGTTTATCAGGCAGCAAAGGATTCTGGAGTTGCCAGAAAAAATTGAAGAAACGAAATAAAATACGGCAGTTTTAATAAAGCAACACTACAATTACTCCTCAAGAAAAAATGAATAACGTGACGGTTTTGCTTAAAGGGTCTTGGTTAAATACGCTTTATCAGGAGCTGACGAAAAAATTAACCCCGGAGCAGATGTGCCGGGGTTTTTATAAAACAACAAAGAGAAAAGTGTCGATGACACGAAAATAACAATGAAAGCAGTTATATAATGAAACATATTTTAATCATTGAAGATGATACAGCGTTAAATAATGGAATTGTATTAGCATTAAAAGATGCCGAATACCGCTTCTTTCAGGCAACAACCTTGGCTAGTGCTAAAGAATTGATGTTAAGCCAAAAGATGGCGATGGTTATTCTCGATATTAATCTTCCTGATGGCAATGGCTTTGAATTTTTGGAAGCGATCAGAAAAGAGTCGGAGGTTCCAGTGATCATCCTGACAGCCAATGATATGGAGTTAGACGAAGTAAGAGGGCTAAATCTGGGGGCAGATGACTATATCACAAAACCGTTTAGTCTGATGGTGCTCCGTTCTCGAATCGAGAGTGTTTTTCGTCGAAGTGTCAAACAAAATAAGAACATCTATGTTATTGATGACCTTTATCTTGATTTTGAGCAGATGTTTTTTAAAGTGGGTGACCGAGAACTGGTACTGAGTAAAACGGAACAAAAACTCCTGCATTTATTATTAGAAAATAAAGATAGAACGGTGGCTCGCAGGACTTTGGTAGATAAAATATGGACCAATGCTGCTGAATATGTGGATGAAAATGCGTTGTCAGTCGCTATTAGCCGCTTGCGTAATAAAATAGAGAAAGACCCTGGAGCGCCTCAATATATTCAGACCGTATATGGACTGGGTTATACATGGGGGGCAAAGGCATGAGTATTTTTGGCACCAGAAAAACCTTGAATCGTTTAAATGAGATGATTGATGACGCTATTGCTGGTAATTTTACGGAAAGCAATTATGATGAAAGCCAATTGTCCCGGCTTGAATCAAAATGGATGCATTATTTGAGTGCCTCGAAAATGTCCATGGAGCAGACGAATCAGGAGCGGGAAAATATAAAAAGTATGGTATCAGATATTTCCCATCAAACCAAAACGCCGCTGGCTAATATTTTATTATATACGGAGTTACTTAAAGAGCAGGTTGAAAACAAAGATAATATGGAACTTGTTGAACAGATTAGTACGCAGACTGAAAAACTGGATTTTTTAATTCAATCCTTAGTTAAAATGTCTCGATTGGAAAGCAATATCATTGAACTTAAACCCCAAAAACAACCAGTCAAACAGTTACTTGAACAGGCATTATCAGAAATTTTACCCAAAGCCAGATACAAGCAGATCGATATTACGGTCGAAAATGCGGATGCTGTTCAGGCGTGTTATGATTTAAAATGGACATCTGAAGCGCTTTATAATATCCTGGACAATGCGGTGAAATATTCAGAAGTCCAAACCAGCATAAAGATACATGTAAAAATGTATGAACTGGTTACTTGCATCGCAGTTGAAGATCAGGGGATTGGGATCGCAGCAGACGAAAAAACGCAAATCTTTCAACGCTTTTACCGCAGTCCCAGCATTCAGCAAAAAGAAGGCATTGGAATCGGTCTTTATCTGGCCCGGGAAATTATGCAAAAACAAAAGGGTTATATCAAGGTGACTTCAACCCCGGCAAAAGGTTCGATCTTCTCGCTTTATCTCCCCACTTAACGCAAATCTTTCAAAACTGTTAGATTTTAGACAGAACCAGGTAAGAATTCTTTGATAAAGTTTGTAAATCGAAACATAAACTTTAGGAGGAAACGTAATGACAATTTTACAGACGCGAAATTTGCGAAAGGAATATGGAGACGGTGATAATCTGGTAAAAGCATTGGATGATGTTAATCTCACTATTAAACAAGGAGAATTTGTATCCATAGTAGGAACCAGTGGCAGCGGGAAATCAACCTTGCTACACATGTTGGGCGGTTTGGATCGCCCCAGTTCGGGGAAAGTTTTTGTAGAAGGCAATGATATCTTTTCCTTTAAAGAAGAGCCGCTGACGATTTTCAGACGGCGGAAGATTGGCTTTGTTTTTCAATCTTACAATTTGGTTCCGGTGCTGAACGTTTTTGAAAATGTAGTGCTCCCGATCGAATTAGATGGTAATACCGTCGACGTCGATTATATTAATGAAATCATCGATATGCTGGGGCTTACCTCAAAAGGGGCCAATCTTCCTTCTCAGCTTTCAGGCGGACAACAGCAACGGGTTGCCATCGCCCGTGCGCTGGCAGCAAAACCGGCGATTATCCTGGCGGATGAACCCACCGGCAATTTGGATTCACGGACTAGTCAGGATGTCTTGAGTTTGCTCAAAATGACGGGAGAACGCTTTAAACAAACCATTGTGATGATTACTCATAATGAAGAAATCGCACAGATGGCTGATCGCATTATTCGAATCGAAGATGGCAAGGTCAGGGAGCGTGGCGAGAATGATTAAGGTGACCAACAAAAAAGCGATCCGTAATCTTGCCTATAAAAGTTTTAAAAATAATAAGATCCGGAATTATATCGCAATTATTGCGATTGCACTGACCACCATTCTTTTCACGACTTTGTTTACATTGGGAATGGGAACAGTGGAAAGTATTCAGCAGGCGACGATGCGTCAGGCTGGTGGCGATGGACATGCGGTAGTAAAATACATTACCGATGACGAATTCAATACGATTAAAAAACATCCACTGATAAAAGAAATTGCCTATAACCGAATTCTTTGCGATGATGTCGAGAATCAGGAATTTCTTAAACGACGTGCTGAATTCTGGTATTATGATGATGTTGGACTGAAACTGGGATTTATCGAACCAATCTCGGGACATAAACCGGTTGCTGAAAACGAGATCATTACGGATACTAAAACCCTTAAACTAATGGGGGTTCCGCTTGAAGTAGGAGCGCCGCTCACCTTAACATTAAATATCCGGGGTGAAACCGTAACCCGGGATTTTGTACTGGCTGGTTGGTGGGAAAGTGATCCTGTTTTTAATGTCGGACAGATTTTTGCCTCCCGGGCTTATGTGGATGCTCATCTAAAGGAACTTCAAAACACTTATAAAGAAGACTACTCCATGACTGGCACGATCCAAGCATATATGATGTTTGATAATAGCTTGGATTTGGAAAACAAACTGACAACAGTGATTGCTGAAAGTGGTTATTCTTTTGATGAAAACGAACCGAACTATCTGGCCAGCAATGTGAACTGGTCCTACCTTTCCACGAATTTTAATATGGATGCCCAAACGTGGATCGCTATGATTGCAGCTTTGTTGCTAATTATTTTAACAGGTTATCTGATTATTTATAATATCTTTCAGATTTCAGTAATTTGCGATATCCGTTTTTATGGGTTATTGAAAACCATCGGTACTACTAAAAAACAGATCCGAGTCATGATCCGAAATCAGGCATTGCTTTTAAGTGTTATGGGGATTCCCTTTGGTCTGATTGGCGGTTTTTTTATTGGGGAAGCTCTGGTTCCTATGGTGATGAGTAATACAACCTATGCCGGAAGTCCAGTTTCGGTATCACCCAGTCCCTGGATTTTTGTGGGATCAGCTCTTTTTGCACTGATTACTGTGAGTATCAGTACTTTAAAACCCGGGAAAATTGCCGGTTCGGTTTCACCAGTGGAAGCTGTTAATTATACCGATAGTGACAATAAAAATATCGCTGCAAATAAAAAGTCCAAAGATGGCGCAAAAATTCATCGCATGGCGCTGGCAAATCTCGGACGCAATAAAAAAAGAACGCTTTTAGTAGTTTTTAGTTTATCGCTTAGTCTCGTTCTGCTTAATACAGTATTTACGTTATCTACCAGTATCGATATGGATAAGTTTTTGTCTAAATTCAATGATGCTGATTTTCTGATTGCCCATGCTGACTATTTTCAATATGATTATTTTGGCAATGAAAATCAGACAACTGAGACCTTTATTGAAGCGGTGCAAACACAGCAGGGTTTTCAACAAGGCGGTCGTCTATTTGGGGGGCGGGATGAGCTGTTTACCTGTACCGATAATAGCACCGATATTATCAATACCAATGAGTACGGTGATCATTATGCGGCGGTTTACGGACTGGAGGAATTTCCGATGAGTCGGCTGGTTGTTCTTGATGGTGAACTGGATTATGATAAGCTGGCCTCGGGAAAGTTTATTCTTGAAGGGGTCCAATTGGATGATAATAGTAATCCGGAAACCGAGTCGAGCCATTATGATGTCGGCGAGGTGGTTGAAATTCATAATTATAAAGGAACATCAGAATCGTTTGAAGATCGGGAGTATACGACTCAACAATTTACCGTGCTGGCACATGTAGCGATCAAATACTATTCAAATTCTGACCTTACTGGCTGGGAGTATTCTTTTTATCTTCCCGCTGATATTTATAAAA
Source organism: Acetobacterium sp. (assembly GCF_030652775.1). Classification (GTDB taxonomy): domain Bacteria; phylum Bacillota; class Clostridia; order Eubacteriales; family Eubacteriaceae; genus Acetobacterium. Next base: position 126,457 of record NZ_JAUSPS010000075.1, read on the forward strand.
CCCTGGTAACCAAACCAGCAGTGATGAGTTATACGTATAACGTTGCCGATGCGGAGGAAGCAACCATGGACCGTTTTTTAGCCGACTATACCAATACGGTTGAACCGATGATGAATTATACATCGAAACTAACCACGCTGGAGTCACTTTCAGAGATGAAAATGACGGTTATTATGGTTGGCGGAGCACTGAGTCTGATTATTGGTATGATTGGTGTTCTTAATTTTATCAATGCTGTGGTTACCAGCATCATTACCCGAAGAAAAGAATTTGCGATGCTTCAAAGCATTGGCATGACTCAAAAGCAATTGCGAAACATGTTGTGTTATGAAGGTCTTTATTTGGCCTTGGGAACTGGAATTGTAGCCCTGTCTTTGGGCGGCTTATTTTCTCTTGTCATTGTGAACTTTTTTTCTGGCTTGATATGGTTTTTAAGCTATCAATTTATTATTTGGCCACTACTATCGGTCCTTCCGTTCCTATTTATTATGGGAGTTCTGATCCCATGGATTGCCTATGTGGTGACTGATAATCAGAGCATCGTTGAAAGGCTCCGGGAAGCAGAATAATGTCAACTAAGGTTAATTGGTGAATAATAATATATTTGAAATGAGTAAAACAAAAATATCAAACAAAAGAAGATAAAATTAAGGCAAGAATTTGTAAAAAAAAGCGATGTCGGAGGATTGTTATTTTATTAAAATCCAGTCATCTGGAAGTGCTTGTATTTCAGAAAATAGGATATTTTGAAAATCAACCTCCGTCTTTTCATCCCAGTCGGCGCCGACTGCAGCTTTCGTTTTGCTAACCTCAGCTAAAAACATTTCAATCTCAGTCTGCGAGAGGGTTGGAAAATATTTTTTCTGGATTATTTTACTTTTTGAAATATAAAACAGTTTTTCGCCATCCCGAACCGGTATTTTCAAAAGGATATCTCTGGTTGTCAGGTGCTTATAAGCATGAAGATTATGGCTGATATAAGCCAGACTATTGATCAGGTCCCGGTATGTGGTGGCTCGTTCGTAATGATATTGGGCCGACTCTTTATGCATACAGATCTGCAATTGATTGATGAAACAGTTTAACTCGGTGTCTTCGGAAAAAATCCGAATCAAGGTCTGTCTGTTTTTCAAAAAATCTTCCGGGCTCATAAGCTCGGGAAGTGTATGATAGTGAAAATTGAAACTGTTGTTCTCCTGAATAATTGGAAAGAGGTGGGTGAGCATATCGATCAATGATAGGATTACCTGTTTTCTCCGAAACGGTCCAAAGCTATGATCTTCTCGTTCCGGGACAATCGATAACCCCTTGGAGTGACCTGAATTAGTAACTTTCAGATAGAAATAGCGGCGGTCGTTTTTCATTTGCGAATTGAAATAAGGCTGGATCTCTTTAATCAGCTGACATTCCAGCAGTCGGGCTTCTAAATGGGTATCGGTGACAATATAATCGATATCATCAATGAAAAAAATCATTCTTTCGATCTTTGGCTGCTTAGGGGATTTAGTGAAATAGGATTTCACTCTTTTTTTCAGGCATTTACTTTTTCCGACATAAATGATTCGACCGGTGGAATCCAACATTTTATAAACGCCTGGATGCGGCGGGATCTGGTTTAGTTTCTTTTCTAAATGGCTCATCGTTTCGGTTCCCATATCATGTTTATTTTGGTTATGGCTAAAAAATATTTCGTTTTTTCACTTGCTTATACAATAACATAACAGTAGCTAGTTTAACCTTGATCAGCGGGAACTTTTGAAGAAACTGTACAAAAAAAGTAAACTCTTGACATCTTGTATAAAAAGAATTACAATGAGTTTAAAGTCAGTGAGTTTGGAGTCAGTAAAATGAAAACGAAACGTCAAATCCAAAAAGAAGCAACCAGAAAAATTATTTTGAATGCCGCCTATCAAATGTATGCAAATGAAGGGTTTAGCGCCACTACCAATCAAATAGCCAAGGCAGCTAATGTTTCTCATGGTACTATCTTTGTTCATTTTCCAACGGTAGATAATCTCATTATTTGTCTGCTTGAACGTTTTGGTTCTGAAATTAATGAGCATTTGCATCTCCTCTCGGAAAAGGATGAAAGTCTGGAGACTTTTTTGGCGGCCCATATTAATGTTCTGATCTGTTATGAAGATTTTTATAAAAGGCTTATTTCCGAAATTAACAGTTTACCCCAAGAAGCAAAGTATGTATTCATTAATATCCAATCAGTGGTTTCGTTTCATCTTAATCAGGTGATCGAACGTGAAAAGGAAAAAATGGCAATCAAAGAAATACCGATGCATATAATTTTTAACAGTTGGTTAGGTTTGATACACTATTATCTTACCAATAACTATCTTTTTACAGCAGGGTCAGTGCTAACGGATCATAAGGATGAATTGATTTTGAACTATATAAAATTAATTAGAAAATGAAAGGAATCAATGATATGAAAGCTTACGATAATTTTTTTCTGCCTGTCGATGATTTAGAAGAAGCAAAAAACTATTTTTCCAATGTGTTAGGTTTGAAATTAAAGTTTGATTTTTCAGACAAGGGCATGGCTGCATTTAATGTTGGTGATGAAGAACCGGCGATTATCTTAAAGGAAAAAAATAAATTCCCGGATGCAAAACCGACCATCTGGTTTGTTGTGGATAACGTCAATGATGAGTATGAACGGCTTCACAGTAATGGGGTTAATTTTATAAGTAAGCCGTTTCAAATTGGAACGGGTAATGCGGTTGAATTTGAAGATTTATTCGGCAATCGATTGGGAATGACTGATTATTGTTAATGGCAGGAAATTATCGATATTAAATGATTCAAGGAGGTAAAAAGATGAAAACATGTATAGCATGCGGAATGCCAATGAAGAAAGAAAGCGACTTTGCAATGGGCGACACCAGTAAGGAGTACTGTGTCTATTGCGCAAAGGCAGATGGTTCGATGCATTCTTTTGAAGAAAAGAAACAGAGTCTGATAAATTTCACGATCAAAACCCAGGGACTTGACGAAGCTGTTGCCGAAAAGGCGGTCGAGAATATGATGCGTCAACTGCCAGCGTGGAAAGAGTGTTTTTAGGAATAAGAACCGAACGAAAAGGATGAAAAAAGTAGCCGTGATGGTCCCAGCTAAAGAGGATCATCACGGCTAGTTTCGTTGATTAATTCTTAACCCCGGTTTTTCTGATCAGTACCCAGGTTAATCCAGTTGCGATGATACTGAAGATTATTAATGAGAACATTCCAATAAAGGGGTTATGGGCAGAAATGCCCATGGATATGTCTAAAAACTTCGCCAGGATGGTTGAAATCTGACCAGAGATGAACATATCAATGATCGGTAAAACCACAAAGACGACGATATAAAAACCAACGATATAACTGACTTTCTGTTTTTTATTCATCCGATAGAGAGCCACGGTAATCAAATAACCAAGGGCTTGAGCGGCAATAAAAAGAACCGTCAGAAAAAGAAAACTGATAAGATATTCAGATAGACCGCTGAATGAAGCGATTCCTGGGGATTGATAGATCATACTCAACAAGCTGGAATACGCAATGCCACTTAATGGCGATTCGATTAACTTTCCGAGCGCCAATAGCAGCAGTGAAAACAAGGCCATCGTCACAGCCAATGTTACCGCAACGCAGATCCGATTTACAAATAAAGATTTTCGCGAGATGCCGTTTTGCAGGGCAAACAAAAAATTATCTTTAAAAGCGTTAAGTCCGCAAACGAAAAGAAATACGGCGGGAGCTATATCGAGGCCTGCGATTTGGCTGGATTGATTCGTCGTCAGGATGTCAGATGAAAAGGTGATTTGCATCGGAACAAGCGCCATCACGGCAAGGATGACCCCACAAAAGATTAAAACTGCGTTTCGGTGATCCACAAGCTGATATTTATAAATTGCATTTAATTTCATTACTTTACTCCTCGTTTGTTAATTTGATGAATAATTTCTGTAAATCCAGGTTGGTTATCTCAATGCCGTCAGGCAACGTGTGCTTATTAATTGAACCAATAATAGTGGCGGTTTTTAACCCGCCCAGAACATCTTCGCCAATGACTTCCTTGTCGGCAATAAAGGTATCGACATGCTTGATTGCGCCGGTAACGGAATAGCCTTTGCGTAATAAGCTTTCACAGGATTCGTTCACCAGAATTTCACCGTTTTTGATAATCATGATATACTCCAGCAGACTGGCGATTTCATCGATTAAATGGGTGGAAATAATCGCGGTGAATGGTCTATCGCTATACTTTTCGATCAATAACCGGTAAAACATTTCCCGATGATTGGCATCCAGGCCCAATACCGGTTCGTCAAACAAGACATAGGGGGTGTTGACCGAAAGGGCTGTGATGATTTTAAAAATAGAAGTATAACCAGTCGACAACGATCGGATTTTTTTCTTGGTATTCAGTTTAAATTGCTTGGCTAAGTTGAGTGCATAGTCCAAATCAAAATCTTTGAAAAATTGTTTAGTCCACTTGAATGCTTCATTACAGGTCATACTCTCGGGATACAGATTTTTTTCTGACATCAGATAGAGCAGTCCCTGAGTCATGTCGTTTTCAACGCTTACCAGACCATCGATGGTAATTTTGCCGCTGTCGGCAAAGAGTCGATTGGTGATAATATTCAACAGGGTTGATTTTCCAGCGCCGTTTCGACCCAATAATCCGTATATTTTGTGCGGCTCAAAAGTCAGGCTCACCTGATTTAAAGCTAGTGTGTCACCAAATGTTTTCGTCACATCATTTATTTGTATTCCGTTCATTCCTTGTAACCTCTTTCTACCATTCCCAGAATTTCTTGATTAGTGATACCTAGTTTTTTTGCTTCTTCGATGAGTTTTTTAATATAATGATCGAAAAATAATTCTTTGCGTTTGTCCCGCAGTTTTGAAACCGCACCGGGAGCGACAAACATACCAACGCCCCGCTTTTTAAAAATAATGCCTTCGTCAACCAGGATTGAGATGCCCTTAAGCGCCGTGGCCGGATTGATTTTATAACTGACCGACAATTCAGTTATCGATGGAATCTGACCGCTTTCCTCAAACGCTCCAGTTAAGATGGCATCTTCAATGCCATCGGCAATTTGAACAAAGATCGGCCGTTCATCTTCAAAATTTATCTGCACAGGGATACCCCCTTTCGAGTATCATAGTTAGTTAGTTGACTAATTAACTATGATACTATTGTAAAGCCGGGTTGCTTTTTTGTCAATACCAATTTTATGAACAATGAAATTTTTTATAAACAGTGAAATTTTTGCATGGGAAAATCCAGCTTGGGGTGTTTTTTTTTAACCTTTTTATGCTATACTCACAAATGAAAACGAATGTGCGTTGTCCGCTGATAATGGTTTATTTTGATTTTGGGCGGCGAGCGAAAATTTAAAGCAAATGAAGAGGGGAAAAGTTAATGTACGAATATTATTATAAAACACAGGATTTTGGGATGTGCCTGATGGAGAGCACAGGATCTGGGGAGGAAGCCATCATTCCTACTGATCGAGATATTCTAATTGTTGGGGATGACATATTTAAAGGGCACAAAGAATTGCTGCGGGTAGAATTTCCTGATACGGTCATTGAGATTGGCGGTTTTGTTTTTGACGGATGTGAAAACCTGAAAGATGTAAAGCTTCCTGCCAATCTCAAAGATTTCTGGCAATATGCCATGACCCGATGCGGTATCGAAGAAATTGATATACCGGGAACGGTGGAACGGATCGCCGCTTTTACATTTAACGAGTGCACGCAGCTGAAAACGGTAAAAATCAATGAAGGAACAAAAAAGATCCTGGCCTGGGCATTCAAAGACTGTGTTAATTTAACAGACGTCTATTTACCTGCTACCATTGAAGAAATCAGTGATAAAGCGTTTGAAGGATGTTCAAAGGTAGTTCTCCACCGGGAATAGTTTTACGGGTTGTGAGATTATTTAAGAAAGCTCCGATCAAATTTTTATCAAAATTTGATCGGAGCTTTAAATTATTTTAGGATCATTTATAGATAAGGATATCCTTTGGTGATATTAATTTAATTTTCCGTACTGTTGGTTTTGTGGAATGGTCCAGCCTTTAGGTTCGCTGGCATTCAAATCTTCATCAAAAATACTGGCTCTGATGAGTTGGTTATTATCATAGGTTTTAAAATAATAGGAACCAGTATTACAGACCATACAAGCGGTATATTGAGTAAAATCGACACCATCATCAGTGATAACACTGCCTTTGGGAATTTCTACTGATGATAAAATATGAAAAGCCGCTTTGACACCTTCATCCTCGGTTTCTAGGTTGTTGATGGCTTCTTTTCCGAAAAGAGCACGCAAAAAGCGCGAAGGTGGGGTGTAATCACCAGGCAAACCAAAGGTTCTGGCACCATTTCCTAAGGGTGAAAATGTGACGCCGTTAAGTTTGATGGGTCCCAGTTTGTTGGGGTTTACTCCAATGTAATTACGAATATTAGTAAGATGCCAGTTAAAATCAGGGCTATTGGACATGACTCCCAGAGGATTGTCGTGGATGACAATACCATCTTTCATGGGTTCGATAACGATGGTCTGTCCAATTTTATCGGTTACAATCCAGTGGAGGGGCGAGACAATTTCAAATATTTCGGTTGGCCGATTGACGATGTTCAATTGTGGTATAGCAGCTTTTACATCGTCTAGTGTTGCGAAATTTGATAGAATCCAGGCAACTACTTCAAGCGGGGCTAGGTTCGTTTGGCTTGGGTCAACTTCATCGCTGTATTGGGCATAGTCGGGAAAATACAAGGTTGCACAGGCTAGTCCTGCTTCGTTTAAGCCATCAGTTAGAATAGCAGGCTCGGTTTTCCGACCCATGCCCATAAAAGCGTATTTGGTCGGTCTTTTCATTTCATCCACCTGGGAAGCCAGAGGATATTTTCGGGGAACAAAAACTAGATCAGGATCAAGAATATAAGCAAAATCCATGGTCCGAGCAAGTATGTTTAAATGATTATCGGTGGTTAAGGTTAAACTGGTACACATGATTAAGACACCTGCTTTCTTTATTTCACTCATCATATATGATTTTTCTAAATGTGTAAAGGTGAAGGTGCAAAACAATGAGACGAGGTATGTTGTGAAAAACAATAGCAAAATGGTGCGTTTTTTTCAATCAAAATGTCGATCGAAAAAAGTAATCGGATTTAATGATAAAAAGGAGAAGTGATAATCAAGGTTGGTTAATATACGAACAAGTGTTTAAATATCGAACAAAAAATGGGGCGAAAGTGTTCTTAAATAAAGCACTCGTATGTCATGAAAGCCGAAGATGTGACATATTGTCGAATTTTTCAGATTGGCATAGAATTTGCTAGTTATTTATAATAAGCATTCATCTAGAGATCGGCGGATGATTAGAAACGCCTGATATGGGTATATAAAAAAACAATGAATTGAATCAGAAAAGCTGGATCAGAAGAATGTATTTAAAACTAAAAAAAGTGGAGGAAAAAAATGACAAAAACAGGGAAATTACTCGACATGGCAAAAAAAATGGCAGAAGCAGCTGCTGAAAAAGCAATCCAAATTGATGTGCCAATGGTGATCGTTATTTGTGATGCTGGTGGAAACATGGTGTTATTTAACCGGATGGAAGATTCTTTATTGGCCAGCATGGATATTGCTACTAATAAAGCTTATACATCTGTAGCTCTTAAAATGAGCACCGATACTGCGGCAGATCTTGCCAAAGAATCCGGACAGCTTTTTGGTATAGCATCCTGCGATAAAGGAAGAATGGTTGTATTTGGGGGTGGTTTCCCAATTGTTGAAGATGGAAAAATTATTGGCGGTATTGGAGTCAGTGGCGGAAGCGTTGCAGAAGATATGACCGTGGCTCAAGCTGGCCTGGATGCTCTGAAATAAGTCTGGAAAATTGCTTGGCTGATCCAGTTCAACTGAAACTTTAGTTGGTATCTTGTCTGCAATTGCACAGATTTGATCCAGTTGATTAAGAAAGATTAAAAATAAGTGTGAATTAAAAATGACCAGCTACCCATTCAGGGAGACTGGTCATTTTTGATTGAGAAATGAATCCAACTATTTGGTTTTGTGGATGCTTAATTAAAACCAAAAACAATCGGGAAAATAAAGGCGACAATAGCTAACCAGACGGCATAAACATAGAGATAGGTCGTCTGCCAGTTTTCGATCGTGATAAAATCTATTTTTTTAAGGAAAAAGCGGGCATAAAGCCAGGCTAATCCGCCCAGATTAATCAACAGAATCAGATTTTCCCCCAGTGCGGCCAGCTTATTCGGTGTTACCCCAAATGCGGATAAGCGAAACAGGATGGCTGATAAGGCTACCACATCGATAATCATTGCCGTAATAATCAGAGCCATATTCAGATAGTCAAAAAGCCTGTTTTTAGCGTAGGGATTTCGGGCCGAAATGGTGTATAAAACCAGACCGAGGACCAATGCCAGCATAAAATCAAAGGCGATCAGATAATCTCTTTCCATAAAAGGACTATTCCCGGAAAAAACCAGGACTAACAGAAAGGCAATCATGCTAACCAGGAAAAGCGGACTGAATATTTTTGCCAAAATCGGGGCAAAATTCTCGACCACGCTTTTTTTGGTCTCAACCAGGTAGACAGTGATCATGGCCACGGCAGCGGCGCCATAAATAATTAAATAATTTTGAATAAACCAACTGGCATCGATTTGAATGGCAAAAAAGATGGCCTGGGTAAACAGAGCCAAAACAATGAGTCCACAGAAAATAAGGGTGCCGTAAATCACGGATTCACCAGTGAAACGAATAAAATTCATCCGTCCCTGGCTGCTGCGCCAATCCGAACCCATATAGGCAGCCCCGGTGATCAGCCATAAGAATAATGGCAGATGCAGAGCGGTCAGTAATTCGGTGTTGTTCGGAGGATGCGAAGGATAAGTGTTGATCAGGATGGCCGCACCGGCAAAAATGCCTAAAATCACGGCAACCATTTTTAAATTGGATTTGTTTTTATACAGAAAAAACAGGGCGATCAATGGCAAGATGAAAAAACTCAAATTTTTAAAATAAAACAGTTGGTATTGGGGGTCGTTGAAACTATAACCTAAAAGTTCCGGAATTTTAAAAAAGATACCAGCCAGAAACGAGAAGAGAATCACCAGCCCGATATAGCGCTGATTTTCGCTTGAGATTCCGGTGGGTTCGGGTTCTAACATCAATTGCTTCCAGAGGTTTTCAGTATTTACTTTTGAATATTCCCGGGAAACCGAATGGGTATCGCCAAAACGCTTCACACTGATTAAAAAAGCTTCTTCCGCTGATAATCCGGCGTGTAGCAGATCTTCAATTTCATCGTACAGATGACTTTCCAATTCGATAATGTCCGTTTCCTTAAAATGCCCCTGACTTCGCAGGCAGTCACTCCAGGCACGGATGTTTTTTTCTAAATCAAACATGGCAAGCAGTCCTCCTTGTTCATAATTTCAAACCAGGTTTTTGAAAGTGCGGTATGGATAATATCCCACTGTTTCTTTTGTACTTCCAGTTCAATCAGTCCTTCCTCTTTTAGTTTATAATATTTTCGCTTCCGTCCACCTTCAGAATTATTCCAATAAGATTGAATAAAGTTCTTTTCTTCAAGACGATGGAGCACAGGATAGAGCATCCCCTCGGACCAGACGAGCTCATCTCCGGTTAATTCTTTAACCTTCTTGATAATCGCATAGCCATAACTGTCGTTCTCTTTTAGGATGGATAAAATAAAGGGCGTCGCAGAAGCCGCAATTAAATCCTTTGATACATTCATGAATAACCTCCAATACATAGAACTCTTAGGTATGGTTGTATTATACATAGAACATCTAGGTAATGCAAGTCTTTTCTGCAATTGCTTTCATATCGGCAGTTGATTTTCAAGGGTTCAATTCTATGTTAGAATAGAATCTGTAAAACATAAAGAATGCGAATTGGCGGCGCGTCAGTAATTTGAACGCCAATTCAAATAGATAGTTGAGGTAGAATAAATTGGAACGAGAAGAATTTTTCAACCGGCGCCCGGGAATAATTGGTGAAAGAAATTTCAGTCAGTATGCAGTATTGGTAGTTCTGGTGGAAACTGCAGAAGGGCCGGCATTTATTTTTGAAAAACGCGCAGAGACATTAAATCGTCAGCCGGGAGAAATCTGTTTTCCAGGGGGACGGCTGGAAGCGGGTGAAACACCTTTGGAAGCAGCAATCCGCGAAACCATCGAAGAGCTGCTGGTTGATCGTCAGCAAATTGAAATACTGGGACCCGGTGATGTGTTTATATCGCCGTTTAATATGATGATCTACCCTTTTATTGCGATACTTCAAGATTACCGATATGGTTTCAGCGAGGAAGAAGTTGGTGATGTTTTTACCGTGCCAGTGCGTTTTTTTCAGGAACATGTGCCCAAAAAGTATCTTAATCACCTGAGTCATGAACAACCCAACGATTTCCCCTATGAGTGTATTCCCGGCGGAAAGAACTACCCCTGGGTTAAAGGGACCTATGAGACAAATTTCTATACCTATCAAGGAGATGTGATTTGGGGGATGACCGCATGTATTATTGAATCTACCGTCGAATTGATTCAAGACTACCATTTACTAAACGGAATGTAAGGGGGAATTAAAATGAAGCTTGCTAAATTACTGATCAGTGTCATTGCAATGATGATGACCTTTGTTTTTATTTACCAATCTATGATTAGTGGAACACTGGACTTTTCATCTCAAACACCGAATATTTATGGATATGGATGGTTGACTGGACTTGCTTTACTGCTGATTGCCGGAACAATCGGGGTAGCATCAATAAACAACGATGACCGGAAAATTTTACTAACCGCCGCAAAATTTTATTTTGGAACCGCCATTGTTATGCTTTTATTTGCTGGAAATGATAGCATGACTGCAACAGCAACTGTTTATGGGGTGTTGGCGGGAATTGTTTTTCTGGTGAATGGTTTAATGACAAAAAGTGAAGATGATCAGGAATACGGTTGGGAAGAGAAACGAAAATGGGGCAAAAAGAAAGCCCCGGTAAAAAAAGACACAGGATATATAGAAACCTGGGGAGAAAATGATTTTAATGAAAAAACAAAAAAAGATCTAAAACGAAAATCACCTCGAAAGCCATGGGTGTTTGCGACCATCTGGATAAGTATTGTTATTATTGCCGGAATCTTTTTTGGTATTGCTTTTCTGATCGACGAAGAGGAAAGTCGATATGACTACTCAGAGCAAGTGCAAAACGATGAAACAGTAACACAGGAGTCAGCCAGAGTCTATGGACCAGGCGAAACATGGACAGTAGATGGCGATTTCTCAGTGACTTTTACGGCCGCCAATGAGACTGATTTTAGAAATGAGTTCGCTGAGGCGAATCCGGCTCAGGTATTAGTATTGACCTATGATTACGCCAACATTGGACACGAAAAGGATGTGATGGATCTTTATATTTCTTCGGTCAGTTTTTATGTGATCGATGAAAGTGGCGTGATCGCTGAAACATATCCGGTGACGGGAATATCCTATCCTCAGGAAATACCCATCGGAGCATCCTGTTTGGGAGCCCAGGAAGCATTTGGTCTGAAAAATGCCAGCCAGGAAGTGATGGTTCATGTGGAAATTTATGGAAATGACTATGAGCCCTATGAAGCATATTTCAAACTGCCGGTTCAAAGTTCAGTGCCAACCGTGTAAAGCCATGACGGGAAAACAGTTAGTCAGTAATACTTAAGGAACAACCAAAAATCGAATCGAGGAAATAATGAAAAAAATCTATATCTATGTCTTTCTAACGGGAATGCTTTTCGGATCGATGGAGGTTGCCTTGAAAATTGGGGGAGCAACATTTAATCCCATCCAGCTGACCTTTATCCGCTTCTTAATAGGAGGGCTTTTTCTGTTGCCCTTTGCAATCCACGATCTCAGAAAAAAACAGACAAAGCTCAGCAAAAGCGATTTGGGTTATCTATTTACATTGGGATTAATCTGCATCTGCTTTAGTATGGTGCTTTTCCAGATTGGCTTAATGGGTATTAATGCCAGCCTGGCGGCGTTGATTTTTTCGATTAATCCGGTATTTACGATGGTCTTTGCCCATTTTATCGTACATGAAAAATTCACGAAAAAAAAGGCCATTGCGCTGACCATTAGTATAATCGGGTTGATTATTGTGATGAATCCCCAAAAACTCGTCTCCGGCGAAAACAATCTCTGGTATTTATTAATGACCCTGGTGGCGGCGATTGCCTTTGGGTTGTACACCGCCTATGGCAAAAAAAGAATTGCCAAAATCGGCGGGGTGGCTCAAAACAGTTTTAGCTTTCTGATGGGTTCGGGGGTATTGTTGATTATACTGATGGTTAGCGGCCAACCTGTTTTTCAGGGTATTAGTCTGGAAACAGCACCGCTGCTTTTTTATCTGGGCGTATGTGTGACCGGGATTGGCTATTACTTTTATCTGAAAACCGTTGAAATGGCCGGGCCATCCATGGCCTCGGTGGCCTTTTTTATTAAACCGATGGTTGCTCCCGTTTTTGCATTAGTCATTTTGGGTGAAACCATCACGATAAACGTCGGCGTTGGACTTATTTTTATTCTATTCGGATCTTTTGTTAACCTCACCGATGGCGATAAATTGGTCCGGATGTTCAGATTGGAAAAGGTCTTTTACCGATAGTCAGAAAAGATACAATATTTCTGCAAAAACTAGTTGACAAAGAGTTAAAAAGTCTTTATACTAACAAAGTCGTCAAAAACAGCGACGGCGAAAACAGAACAACACAGAAAACAACTTAAAAGAATTTCAAAAAACAGCTTGACAATCATAAGAAACGACGATATAATAGAAAAGCTTCTTCGGTAGGAAACTGCTGAGCAAACAACAAGAAGCGGCGGTCATAGAAAAGAGAATAGTACCATAAAACCTGTAAAACAGCCGAAACATCCG
>NZ_JAUSPS010000077.1 GCF_030652775.1 Acetobacterium sp.
ACGCAGTCAGGCTACGTGCATTCGGTGGGACACGGCATCGGCTTGCAAGTGCATGAAAAGCCCTGGTCGACCATGATCCACCCTTCGCCCACAGATGTGCTGGCCCCCGGATCCGCTTTCACCATCGAACCTGGTCTGTACTATCCCGAAAAGGGCATGGGCGTGCGCATCGAGGATTCATACACTGCACGGGCAGATGGTAAGATTGAACTGTTGGCTGAATATCCGTATGATTTAATTTTGCCGATTAAATAGCTGTATTTTCGAGATTGAGGATTGACCGTGCAAATTGTCAGAGTTTTAGGAATTGAATCATCCTGTGATGAAACTGCTGCTGCCATTGTCAAGGATGGCACGAGCATCCTTTCTTCCGTCATAGCTAGTCAGATTGATGTTCACCATAAATATGGCGGCGTTGTACCTGAACTTGCCTCACGAATGCACGTTGAAGCCATTACCCAGGTGATGGATGAGGCTATAAATAAAGCAGATATCACCCTTGAGGATATTGATGCTGTGGCAGCAACAAGAGGCCCGGGACTTATAGGAGCCCTTCTGGTGGGATTCTCTTTTGCCAAATCCTTTGCCTTTGCACGGCAACTTCCTTTTGCCGGTGTCAATCATCTGGAAGCCCATATCTATTCTCTATTCCTTGGGGACTCAAAACCTGAATTCCCCTTTATTGCGCTGGTGGTTTCAGGAGGGCACACCAATATCTATCATGTCACCTCATATGACCATTTTGAACTCATGGGACAGACAAGAGATGATGCTGCCGGAGAAGCCTTTGATAAAGTGGCAAAAATGCTGAAATTAGGTTACCCTGGCGGCCCTATAATTGAAAGCCTTGCAAAGACAAAAGATCCTTCTGTAATTAAGTTTCCCAGAACTTTGCTTGAAAAAGGCAGTTTTGATTTCAGCTTCAGCGGTCTAAAGTCCTCGGTTGCACGGTATATCCATGACAACCCCAGCATCACAGAAGATGAAAAAGCACAGATTGCCGCCTCTTTTCAGGAAGCCATTATTGATGTTCT
>NZ_JAUSPS010000094.1 GCF_030652775.1 Acetobacterium sp.
TGTTTTTGCGCTTTTTTTCTCATCTTCTGCAACATTTTCTTCGCTTTGTTGTTCGTTTCCCTTCTGACTTCATGAAGTCTGTCTGTTTCTTACCGCCGAATTCTCTGTGCTCTAAATCTTTTTCATTTCGCAATTACCTAAAAATAATACGTTTATTTCTATTTTTTATGATAATTTTAAAGAATGATTAAGATAATTTTATCTCTTGTTATACATATCGTCATTATAAAAGAAAACTTTAGCAAAAGAAAGAAAAATAATTGTGATGGAGGGGGGAGAAAAATGGGATGGGAGGATTGTCGCAGAGGGGGACAGTTCTTTTGTGTCCTTGAATAATTAATTAGAAGACACAAGAAAAACCGTCCCCCTTTGCTCCTGCTTCCGTTTCTCACAAGGGGACAGTTCTTTTGTGTCCTTGAATGATTAATAAGAAGACACAAGAAAAACCGTCCCCTCGTGCTCCACTATTATTTTTATTTTGATAAGAAGCGGATGATTTCGTCGGCGATGCGATCCAGGGGTAATTGTTTGTCGACAGCACCGATGTTAAAGGCGACCATCGGCATGCCGTAAACGACGCTGGATTTTTCGTCCTGGCCGATGGTATAGGCACCGGTTTTTTTCATCTTCAGCAGACCATTGGCGCCGTCTCGACCCATGCCGGTAAGGATGACCCCGACCGACTGTTTTCCGGCCACAGCGGCCACTGAGTCGAAAAGAACATCAACGGAGGGACAATGACCGCTGACTTTTTCTTCCTCGGTACATTTGACACTGTAACCGGACCCTCTTTTAACCAGCCGCATCTGATAACTGCCAGGGGCGATTAAAACCCGTCCCGGTCTTAGGACATCACCATCCTCAGCTTCTTTGACTTCCAGCTCACAGGTATTATTCAAACGTTCGGCATAGAGCTTGGTGAACACCGGTGGCATATGCTGAACAATGATAATCGGGGGCATATCCCGGGGCAAACCGGAAATAACGGTATGGATCGCATCGGTTCCGCCTGTTGAGGCACCAATGGCAATGATTTTGCTCTGGGTATCAATGCCCTGACTGGTAACCGGATGGCTGGGCGTATAATCGCTTTTGCGGTTGCCGACCTTGGCGGTGGAAGCAATTTTAATTTTAATAATCAACTCATTGACAAAGGAGGCCATTCCCCCGGGTCGGGTAACATTGGGTTTGGTAACAAATTCTACCGCACCAGCGTCCAAGGCATCCAAAACATTCTTAGAAACCGAACTGACCACAATAACTGGCAAGGGGTACTGAGGCATCAGTTTTTTTAAAAACTCAATACCATTCATTTTCGGCATTTCAACGTCTAGAGTTAATACGTCCGGCTTCAATTTAATGATCAAATCTCTGGCCATATAAGGATCTGTTGCTGTCCCGACAACTTCAATGTCGGGGTCTTTCGATATTTCCCTTGATAGAGACTCACGAAAGACTAGGGAATCGTCTACGATCAGCACCTTAATTCTTTGCTTAAGCCTCATCACGGATCCTCCTGCTATTTTTCTTCAAGTAATTCTTCAATCACTTCTATTTCTTCATTTTTTAATAACCGTTCGCAATCCAATAATAATTGAACCTTTCCGCCGGCTTTTCCGATCCCTTTCATAAAGCGGTTTTCAAAACCGGTTTTATTGGATGGTGGTGGGGCAATTTCTTCGTCGTCGATGGTCAGCACTTCTTCGACATTGTCAACAATCAGTCCCACCGAAACCGCTTCGATGTCAATAACGACGATACAGGTTCGGTCGTTATAATCCACTGGCTCTTTACCAAACTGCAGTCTGACATCGAGAACGGGGATAATTTTTCCACGGAGATTGATGATCCCTTTAATGTAGGTTGGAACTTCCGGGACTTTAGTAATTGATTGCATCCCGATGATTTCAGTTACGTATTTTATTTCAATGCCAAATACTTCATCCTCTAATGAAAAGGTTAGAAATCTACCGTGCTGGGTATCTTCTTCCAGATTATAATTATCTACAATATTCTCTGCCATTATAAATCTCCTCTTTAAATAAATTTTTAAAGTTTTCGTTATAACCATTATACTTGAAACGTCTAAAAAGGTACACCCTAATTTATCCATCTCTGCGACAAAATTCTTGTTCTTTTTCTACCCGGATTCGTGATATTTAAACCTAAATAAAATTTTATACTAAAAAAGCTGGGCATACATGCTCAGCGACGGACACCGTTTCTTATTTGCCAATGTCCAATTCCCGAGACAAGCTGGTATCTAGAATTCCTCAATTCTACGATTAAGTGACTGAATCTTCATGATCCCAGTGGCCAGATCAAAATATTGGGTGCGCCCAAAATTCAGCCCGGTATCTTCGGCCAGAATGGGAATGCGCAGCTGGCTTAACACCTGTTTAACACAAATAATATTTCGTTCACCGATGGCTCCCAGTTTACTGCCTGGCTGAACCTCAAACATTTGGGCGCCGCCGGCAATTTTTGCGACAATGCGATTATTGCCACATCCGGCTCGTTTCATTTCATCGATTAAATCAACGAGGGCGGTATCGGCAAATTTTTTGCGATTAATATCTTTATTTGAAAAATTAGTGCTGTCCGGCAGCATAATATGCGACAATCCACCGACCTTTGAAACCTTGTCGTATAAGCATACTCCCACACAGGAGCCCAAAGCATAGGTGACTAATACCTCCGGGCCCTTTGCTAATTTATAATCTGATATCCCAATTACGATTGATTGACTCATATTTCCAGCCCTAGTTTTTGCATAATTATTTTTAATGTATTGATTTCGGCGAACATGATCATATTGCTCTTTAAATCGTTGGTTTCGCCAAGGAAATTTTCTTCAATAAACATTAATTTGTCACCAATTGCGCCAAACTCAATGATCGGTACACTCATCAGAGCCCCGACCATGTCAATGGCCACATAGGGAACCGATACTTCGATAGTCAGTCCGGTTAATGCCGAAATGGCATTGACGTAAGATGACGCCAGGATATTACCGATTTCTTTGATGCCGGAAATTTTCATTTCACTTAGTTCATCACCGCCATCGTCTTCGCCAACCAGAATATCCATGATGCTTTTGGCATCTTCGACGTTAAGTAGAAACATAATCATCCCGTGGGCATCGCCACTGAAATTCACCAGCACCGCGACCGTCATCGTTTCTGCCCCGCCCAGATTTTCAACCGCTTCGTCAAAGCCGGTGATGCGGACGCTGGGAACACTCATATCCACTTTTTCGTCCAATATCGTCGCTAAAGCTGTAGCAGCATTACCGGCGCCGATATTCCCAATCTCCCGGAGCATATCAATTTGCATTTCATTCAGTTCATCATAGTTCTCGAACAAATTTTTACCTCTTTCTAATCAATTTATTTCCACATTCTTTACATCATGCCGTTGACAATATCGTCATTATCCCAATATATTTTACAATGCTCCAGGCTATCAAATTCAAATTGAAACAGCATGTCGCCGAAATAAATTCGCGTCCCCCGATAGAGTTTTCGTTTAGCTGAAACCGCTCCGTAATAACTGATACTGGCCTTCTTTTCCACGTAGCTGATGGCCTTTTCGATTTCTGCGATTTCTTTTTTAAAGAGTAAGGCCTGTCTGTCGATCTGTTTTTTTAGGTTTCCGATCTGTTCCATAGCGGGACTGTTATGATTGCGGCTGAGCATGTCCTTTTTTTCCTGCGACAGTAGCAAGCCATTGATCTGAGTCTCTTTTTCATTGACCGCTTCGAGCTGCTGCCGGGTTTCTTTTTCTTTTATTCTGAGTCTGTCGATTTCATCCTGATCGATGGTTTTTTCTCCCAATATGCGAATAATGGTGGGGTATTCCCGTTCATTCCCAATAGTTCTGGCCACCAGCTCGCCCAGAACTTGAATTTCACCACCGACAATCAGTTCCTTGCTGCCGGATAGATAAATATTACCATTGCAGGTTATTTTCCCATCAATGATGTAGTCGACGGTGATATCACCATCCACATGTAAAATAGCGTTTTCAATATAATTGCAACGCAGGTCTTTGCCTACGATAACTTCTCCCATACTTCCACCATAGATGCCCTTGGCGATAACGACATTCCCGGCTGCTTCAATTTTGGCATCTTCAACAACACCTTTGATAATCAGGTTGCCACCAGCTTTGACGGAAAAACCACTGCTGACATCGCCATCGATGGTGACATCCCCGGGGAAATTGATGTTGCCGGTCGAAAAATCAATATTCTTGCGAATATGCATCATTTCTTCAATACCGATGGTATTGACAAATTTAATAATCCCATCGCAGTCAGCAATCAGCTTTGATTCATCCTCTATCAAACTGGTGTTCTTTCCCGCCGGCACCTGGGGTTTCCGTCCTTTGTGGGCGGGAATCACTTGGCCATAAAGGTCTTTCCCGTCAATTCCCACCGTTTCTTTGGTGATCTCGCATAAAACCTGACCCTTTTTCACCATCTGAAAATAGTCAAGATTTTTATAATCCACCGTCTCATCCTCGCTGTATTCGGGTTTATATTCGGCCTCTTTCTTTACCAGCAGCTTGACCACCCCATCTTTTCCGTCGATCGGATCTGTCACTTCAGCCACCTTAATCCGAATATTAAAAATTGGCCGTTGCGCCAGCTTTTCGATGGCACTGTCAATAATTCCCGATTCGATCTTTTCCGCTTTCAATGCAGCAAGAAGTTCTTCTTTGGTAAAGACAGTGCTACCTTCTTCCTGTTTCCCCAGTTTGATAAAGCCCTGTTTTTTATCATCGCTGACACTGACTTCAATCAAAGTTACTGCTGCTGTTTTGGCATTCTCCTCACTCATAATCCATCCCCTTTTCCATAAACATTTTCTCTATCACAAATAATCCGATTCGTAATGCCTATCTCAGTTGGTTAACTGTTTTTTCCATTTCATCCGTCGATTGAACAATTTTGGAATTAAATGAAAAGGCTCTGTTGGCTTCCAGCATTTTTACCATTTCAGTGGCTGAATCGGTGGCTGATGATTCCAGGTACCCAGTTCTGAGGATACTGACGTTATCCGCTACTGGCTGTCCTGATAAATCAGATACTGCAAATTGATTGCTGCCCAGCAGCGTCAGTCCATAGGGATTGGCAAAAGAAAAAACACCCAGATTATCGGCATCAAAACCAGCGGTAATATTAAGCGGGTTATTGTCCTTCCCCAACACATAATTACCTCTGGCATCAACTAGAAAATTCTGATCCCCTTCGACGCTGATATGAAATACGCCGTCCCTCGTGTAGGTGGTGGTATTGGTTTCTTTGTTTTGAATGCCAAAAAACCCGGCTCCTTCAATGGCACAATCCAGGCTTCGTCCAGTTGGCTGAAGAAATCCCTGGGTAAAATCGATGCCAATTTTTTGCACCTTGGCACCGTGACCAGTGCTGATTGCCGTGCCGCCGCCACCGTCAATATTTTCGTACAGTAATGATGAAAATGCGGTAACCTGGGGTTTGAAGCCAACGGTATTAATATTGGCAACATTGTTGGCAATGGTATTCAGGCTATTCTGTTGTGCGATCATGCCGAGTTTTGAAGCGTAAAATCCTCTTATCATAGTAATGCTCCTCCTGTTATCTCGTTCTCAGACATCATAAAACGGTGCTGGCTTGCCTGAGTTATTTTATTTTAGCCGACTCGTCCGATGGTGTTTGATGCGATTTCGCTGATCTTATCAAAAATTTTCAGCATTTGGGTACATGAGGTAAAATTGTTTTGCCGGGCAATCATATCACTCATCACTTCGCCCATATCGACGTTGGATTTCTCAATGGTTTCCTGTAAGACATTGAAGGAACCGGCCTGAGCCGCCTGAAAACCGTTGACGGCTTGAAAATAGCCTTCTCCGACCTGCGTCAGATCAGCGCCATTTGCCACGGTGGAAATATTGAGCCTGGCTACCTCCGCACCATTTTGGATGATGGCGCCGCTTGGGTTAACGGTAAAGTCGCTGCCGGCCAATTGAATCGGCTGTCCGGCGCTACTTAAAACCTGACCAACCCCAGGCAAAGTTAGAAAGCCCTGCTGATCCAGTTCAAATTGACCGTTGCGGGTTAACACCTGACCAAAATTGGCATTTTGGATCACAAAGAACCCCTGTCCTTGAATCGCCATATCGACACTACGATGGGTCGTTTCAAAAATCCCCTGGGTAAAATTCGTGAATTGTTCAGCGTTAACCGTAATGTACGCACCGGCACCGATATCTGCCTGGGCGATTCTGGGGTTTGTACTCATTCTTGACGCCATATATTCGGCGAAGGTTGACTGCACCGTGGATTGGCTTTTGTAACCAGCAGTGGTGACATTTGCAACATTCTGAGCCAACACATTAATGGCTTTTTGTCCTGACAACATCCCGGCTGCTGCTGCGTATGATCCTCTGTCCATTATAATACCTCCTTATTAATAATTCTTTTAGTTAATAATTCTTTAAGCGATTTCTCATTTTAATCATCGCCTGGGAGTGTATCTGGGATACTCTTGATTCCGTCACACCCAAAACGTCGGCAATTTCTTTTAGTTTTAAATTTTCATAATAATACAGGGAAACCACCAGCCGCTCTTTTTCTTTTAACTGGTCGATGGCTTCCCCCAGTTTCTCTTTCAGTTCGTTAAAAAGCATTCTTGATTCCGGGGAATCGTCTGCTTTTTCTTCGGTGATCAGCGGTGAGACTTCCATCATTTTTTCATTAATGGCTTCTTCATAGGATAAGACAATGGAATTGTGCCGCTGCTGTAGAATCTTCTGCAGATTAGCCTCAGAAACCCCCATTTTTGCGGCAATTTCTGCTTCACTTGGTTCTCTTTCCAAGGTTGCATATAATTCGCCGTAGGTTTCTTCCAGAACCTTTGACAGACTGCGCTGGCTGCGGGGAACCCAATCCTGCTTGCGCATAAAATCAATAACTGCTCCTCTGATTTTCAGGGTCGCAAAAGTTTCGAATTTATTGCCCATATCCGGGTTGAATTTTTCGACCGCATCAATTAGCACAATCATGCCCTGATTGACCATATCGTCCAGTTGTCCAAAATTGTTATAACTCCCCTTGAACCTTAAAACAATTTTCTTAACCAGCCCGGTATATTGCAGGACAATTTCGTTCCTGTTCTCAGTGGTTCGCTGTTCTTTATATAATTGCCAGAGTTCCATGGCTTTCTCATCAGTACTCTTTTCTTCGATGAGTTTTTCATCTGGTTTCTCTTCTAAGCTAATTTCTTCGTTATTAATTTCTGCAACATTCATTCTGACACTCCTTATTCTTTAAAGGATTTGCGTTGATTAATTTTCCAACTTTATCATTCCGATCACTTGAATCTGAATATTTGTATCTATTTCATTAAAGGAAAGGACGGTTAGATCGGCCATAAATTGTTCAATTAATCGCTTAAAATATATACGCACAATTGGGGAGGTGAGAATAATCGAATGATCAATGATTTCTTTCAGCTTTTCGATTTGCTCGGTAACCTTTTCGACAATCGTCTGAACCACTTGGGGATCAATGGCAAGATAGGTGCCGTGCTCGTTTTTCTTGGCCGAATTGAGGATGATATTCTCAATTTCCTGATCCAGCGCAATCACCTTGATACTGTTGCCATCGGTGTATTTTCTGGTAATTGTACGTTTGAGTTTCTGTCTGACATACTCGGTGAGCATGTCAGTATCTTTGATACTGGTGCCATGATCGCCCAGTGTTTCCAGAATACTTTCCATATCTCTGATGGGAATCCCCTCATTCAAGAGGTTTATCAGTATTTTCTGGAAATCAGCGATCGAAATAATATTGGGAATGACATCATCAACAATTGCCGGATTGGATTTTGAGACGTTTTCCAGCAAGGTGTTAATATCCTGTCGGCTCAACAGCTCGTGCATATGCTTTTTAATCACTTCGGACATGTGGGTCACAATGACGGAAAGCGCATCAATCACGGTATAGCCATAAACTTCCGCCAGTTCCTTTTCATTCTCAGTGATCCACTTTCCTTTGATCCCATAAGCTGGCTCAATGGTTTCGATGCCGTCGATGGGTTCACTGGTATTGGACGGATCCAGCGCCAGATAATAACCGACCAGAACTTCGCCTTTGGCGATTTCTTCACCTTTAATTTTAATAATATATTGATTCGGATTAATCAGGCCATTATCTCTTAACCGCACCGTGGGAATAACGACCCCCATGTCCATGGCGAATTGTTTTCTGAAAATGACAATCCGATCGATAAAATTACCGGAGCTTCCTTCATCGACCATCGGTAAGAGCGAGTAGCCAAATTCCATTTCGATCGGTTCCACCCCGATGATGTTATAAACATTATCAATATTTCGGTAAAAATCAACCTCACTGCTCTCTTCCTGGATCAGTTGCGTCATTTGCTCGACTTCATCCACCACCACTTTAACATTAGACCGGCGAATCAGCAATAAGCCAAATCCGCTGAGCATGATCGCCAGGGTTAATATCTGTAAAGCCGGCGCACCGGGAATCAGTGCCATGGCCGAGATGCCCAGACCAGCAATCACTAAAACCTGGGGCTGCGATAAAAATTGATTCTTGACATCGACATTCAAGTTGTTTTCGGAGGCAGCCCGGGTCACAATCATCGCTGTTGCCACGGAAATCATCAGTCCCGGTACCTGACTGACCAGACCATCCCCGACGGTAGCAATGGTGTAAACCGATACGACCTCTTCGATGGGCATGCCGCCTTGTAACATCCCGATAACCATCCCACCTACAAGATTGACCACCGCAATAATCATCGATGCCACGGCATCGCCTTTAACTAACTTAGTTGCCCCATCCATAGAACCATAGAATTCGGCTTCGGTTTGAATTTTTTGTCGTCTTTCCTTGGCCTCAGCATCGGTAATGGCGCCGGAGCTCAGATCCGCATCAATGGACATCTGCTTTCCGGGCATCGCATCCAGGGTGAATCGCGCCGAAACTTCTGAAATTCGCTCAGCACCCTTGGTGATAACAATAAATTGCACGATAACAATGATAATAAATACGATAAACCCAACAACCGCATTGCCGCCCAGTACAAAGGAACCAAAGGTCTCAATCACCGCACCGGCTTGCCCGCCATTTGACAGAATCAATCGGGTTGAAGAAATATTCAGAGCCAGCCGCAATAGCGTCGTAATCAAGAGCAACGATGGAAAAATTGAAAAATCCAGGGGGCCTTTGATATACATCGTGGTTAACAAAATAATCAGGGATATGGCGATGTTTAAAATAAACATAAAATCGAGAATAAATGGTGGTAAGGGAATAATAATAAGGGCGATTGTCAGAACTACAAAGACAACAACGAGATTCTGAATGATTTTCATTTGACCTTTTCCTTCTTCTTAGTACTATACACCCATGCCATTAATTCTGCCACGGTTTTGTAAAGTTCTGCCGGGATGTACTCATTGATCTCGACCGCTTCATACAAACCTCTGGCCAGTGCTTTGTTTTCCTTCACCAGCACTTTGTTTTCTTCCCCGACTTTGACAATCCGCAGGGCAATGTGGTCTTTCCCCTTTGCTAGTACCAGCGGGGCAACGTCATGATCCATGTCATATTTTAAGGCCACCGCATAATGGGTTGGGTTTCTGACAATGACATCGGCCTGAGGAACCATCTGCATCATCCGACTCATGCTCATTTCACGTTGTTTTTGTCTAATCTTGCCTTTAATTTCGGGATTTCCTTCGGTCTGCTTATATTCGTCTTTGACTTCCTGTTTGGTCATTTTGAGTTTCTTTTCATAATCATAGCGCTGATAGGCATAATCCAGAATCGCCACAACCGCAAAAATCATACAGACAGTTTGCACCATCGACATGGTCTGGCTACTCATAAACATCACATTTGAATCAATTTTCGTGACCAGCATGTCGGGAGTCATGGGAATAATGCTTAAAATAACGGAATAAATAATCCAGATAATCAAGACCACTTTGGCCAGCGATTTAAGGAGTTCAACCACGGATCTCAAGGAAAACATCCTCTTGATACCTGATAAGGGGTTGATGCGATTAAATTTTGGTTTTAAGGCGTCCCCGGTGATTAGAAAGCCCGTCTGCACACCTGACATAATAATGGCCACAATCATAATGACAACCGCCACCGGCAACACTGAAATAAAATAAACAATTGCACTCTCTCTGAATAACTGATTGGCACTTGAGACGGTCAGGGTATCCAGGGTCACGATTTTTTTCATTTGGGCAATGTAAACATTTTTAAGCTGCTGGTAAATGAAGGGTACCAGTAGGTTTAAAACGAAAAATGCCACAAAGAGGAGAACCACACTGACCACATCTTTACTTTGAAAGGTATTACCCTTTTTTCGCTCATCTTTTCTCTTTTTAGGGGTTGCTTTTTCGGTTTTTTCTGATCCTGCCATTCTTTTCTCCGATTATTATATGTGTTAAATGAAAAATGTCAGTACCTGAGTTATTTTTTCCATCATCAGTAAATTCATTTGGGTCATAAAATTGGCCAATGCCGGTATTATCGTGAAAACGACAATCAAACCAATAAATACTTTAATTTGAATATTGATAACAAAAACATTGATGTTTGGCACCAACCGCATTAAAATACCAACAGCAAATTCGGCAATGATCTCAGTGACAATAATCGGGATGGCCAATTGCACTGCGTAGATAAAGATATAATACATCAGTTCGATAAAAAACACCCCAACCTGCTCACTAACTTGACCAATTCCCAAGGGAATAACCTGAAAGGATTTTATCACCACCGTGAACAGCGCCAGATGCGCATTTGAGATAAAGAAGATCAGCACATACATGGAAGTCAGCAGGTTTCCGGTGACCGAGATATTGGCCTTGGTGGCTGGATCATACATTGAAGCCATACTCAAACCCATTTGCATATCAATAACTTCTCCGCCCAGTTGGAATACCGAAAGAAATAAAGTCATGATGAACCCGATCACAATCCCGATAATAAATCCCTGCAGCATCGCACCAATAAATTCAATCGCCGTGTAATTAATAACCTGGGTCGTGCCTAAATCAAAAACGGCAAACATCGCAATGGCCAGCGATAATCCCACCTTCATGATACTGGGAATGCTATTTCTGCCGAATATGGGATTAAAGAAAATAACACCGGCTGTCCGGCAACTGGCTAAAAGAAAAACTAAATACTGGTTCATGTCAAACGTCACGTTTATCACCCATGTCTATTTCTTTAGATCTTGGTGGCTATCAATTCAAATATCCGAAATAACAGATCCATCATCTGTTGGAGCATCCATCCGCCGGCGATAATCATCATCAGTGCGGTGATGATAAGTTTCGGCACAAAGGTCATGGTTTGTTCATTAATGGACGTCGCCGCCTGAATAATCGAGATAATTAAGCCGACCAGCATACTGATTAATAGGATGGGACCTGCTACCTTCATCCCGGTAAAGATTGCATCTCTGAAAATTCCGATTAAATCACCTGTACTCATGTGCTGCTCCCTTCTTTAATTATAGGTCATAATCAGGGTTTTAACTAATAAACCCCATCCGTCCACCACCACAAACAACATCAGTTTAAATGGCATGGAAATCATAACCGGTGGCAGCATCATCATCCCCATGGACATGAGCACACTTGAAACAATCATATCGATGATTAGAAATGGAATAAACAACAAAAAGCCGATTAAAAAAGCCCTTTTTAATTCACTGATGATAAAAGCGGGAATCACTACCGTCAAAGGCAAATCTTGAGGGGGCATATTTTCAATGCCGGTCTGACCTGACTGCACCGATAAACTTTTAAACAAATCCACATCGGTAGTCGTGGTTTGCATCAGCATCCATTCTTTAATGGGGTCCACCGCAGCATCTAGAAATTGTTGGGTGTCAATGGTACCGGCATTATAGGGCTGCAGTGCGACCGCGTTAATCTCCGTTAAAACCGGCGACATCACGAAAAATGTGATTGCCAGCGCCAACCCAACCAGTATCTGGTTGGGTGGTGTTTGCTGCAAACCCAAGGCACTCCGTAAAAAAGAAAGCACAATGATGATTCTGCCGAAGCATGTCATCATCAGCAATAAAGTCGGCACGATGGTGATCAGCGTCATTAACACGATGACTTTTACCGTATCAGAACTTTCACCAGCCAGCAGTCCTTCCACCGACAGCTCTGCTCCATGCGCTTTTGCAGCAGTAAGAAAAAACAAAATGGCAAGAATCGGCATGATGACAAGGGCTTTTTTAATAACCACTTGTTTATTATTTAGGGTCTTTATTAATTCATTCATTTTATTTTTCCTTTTGAGAAAATGATTTTACCATACTCAAAAAGCTTTCTTTTGATATTTCCTGCTTTTTCTGAAAAGAAATTGGTTCTTCCAGTTGTGACAAAATTTGGATGTTATGCTCAGTGACACCAACCAGGTATTGAGCCCCCTGAATGTCAACGATGATAATTGAACCGCTTTTTCCAACAATCAGTCTTTCAACCACCTTCATATGATGCTCACCGGAGATTGAGCCGGTTCTTTTTACAAACCGTTCAATATACCATCTGCTCCCATAATAGGTTAAAACAATGACACCGACGGTCCCCAATAGTGCTAGAATTATTGAAAATACATCACCAAAACCCAATTTGGATCAGCTCTCTTTTACTCGCCCAGGGCGCTTTTGACGGTTTGGATCAGGCGGTCTGCTTTAAATGGTTTGACAATAAAATCCAGCGCCCCATTTTTGATGGCTTCCACAACCATGCCTTCCTGACCCATGGCCGAACACATAATCACCTTCGATTGCGGTTCGAATCCTTTAATGGCCTGGAGCGCCTGAATACCATCCATCACTGGCATGGTGATATCGAGAAGAACCAGATCGGGACGATTTTCTTTATACTCTGCCAGTGCAATTTCCCCGTTTTCAGCTTCAATAAAATCGGAAAAGCCACCTTTTTTTAAACTATCTTTGATCATCATCCGCATAAAGGCCGCATCGTCTACAATTAAAATTTTACTCATTTTTTTCTCCTTTAATCCATTCTTTCAAAATTATTTGTTAATCTATATTAATTTCTGCTATTTTTTTTGTTCAGAATTATCTCTGACTTTGATAATTTCGGTTATTTTAACACTGTAGTTGTCATCAACAACCACCACATCACCGCGGGCGATTAATCGTCCGTTGGCAATGACATCGACCTGATCCCCGGCCTGCCGATCCAATTCCACAATATTTCCCAGGGTCAATTCGGCAATATCCTTTATTTTTTTTCTGGTCTTACCTAATTCTACGGTAATCTGGATCGGTACTGACATCAACAGATCCAGATTATCCCCCGGTATATTAATAGTAGGATCGACCCCCAATTGCCGATATTCATAGGGATTAACCTGTACCGGCTGTTGCGGCGGCGCATAGGCGGCCGGTGGCGGGTCATTTCTGACCACCCGTGCCGGTTCTGCTTGAGGGGGTGGCGGCTGATAGGCCGTTTCTGGCTGTACGGGTGCTTGCTGAACGGGTGGCGGTGGTGGCGGTGCGACTTCTTCCTCTTCATCTCCCATGCCACTGGCGCCCATTGACATGGATACAATTTCTCGCGCCAGCGTTGGTTCCATCGCACTGATAAACTCACTTTCAACCAGACCTTCAATACTCAGGTTGAACTTAATACTGACCAGGTTATCCCCCTTAAGTGAGAATAGATCCCGGATACTGGATTTGTTGGTGGTATCCAGCAGAATTGGCGGCGAAATATTAACAACTTTTCCCAAAAAAGATGCTAAAGCTCCTGCCGCTGCCCCCATCATCTGATTCATGATTTCACCGATGGCACTTTTGCTGATTTCATCAAATTCGATATCATCGCTGGTATCCATATCAAACAGCTGAGACAAGATTTTCTTCATATCAGACTCTTGCAACAGTAATACATTGGCTCCTTCGATGCCTTCAACGTAATTTATTAAAACCCCAACAACTGGTTCAAGGTAAGAGAACTCAAATTCTTCGACCCCAATTGTTTCAATTCTTGGCGTTGTAATATTTACTTTTGTATTTAAGATGGTGGACATCGCTGTGGCAGCTGTGCCCATACTGATGTTCATGACTTCACCAATAACATCAATTTCCATGCTGGACAGTTTGTCCGGATTTTCTACTGCATCTGTCATATGAATAGTTCACTTCCTCTCTCATTAAGCTCTTTTATCTGAATCGCTCTTTTTTTCTTATAGTCTCCCATTTCACCCCTAAACCAGACCTCGTCATTAACGACAATATCCACCATCGAATTCGCTGGTTTATTCAACTTGATGATATCGCCTACTTCCAATTCATAAATGTCCTGGGAGAGTACCTCCGTATCGCCTAACACCCCTTTAATTTCCAATTCTGTTTTTCTGATTTCATTAATAATATTGAGTCGTCTTTTTTCCTCTGCCTGCTGATCTCCTCTTTTAATATTTTTTTTGGTCTGCGACATCTTCTTTTTGAAGAGCATATCCAGGGTCGTTGCTGGAATACAGATATTGATCTTCCCCTGGGTCTCATTGACCTTGATACTCATAACAATGATGACGACATTTTCATCTGCCCCGACGCCCTGAAGAATTCGCGAATTGGTTTCGATTTTCATTAGTCGTGGGGCAATCTCCAGATAATCAAACCAGACATTTTTCATCAGGTTAATCATCCCTTTGAAAAAATATTCCATGACGCCGATTTCAATTTCGGTGAATTCACGATCCTCTTTAAGCGGCTTTCCTGAACCACCCAGAAGTCTGTCAAAACTGCAAAAACCGACCTCCTTGGAAATATCCATGATGACCAGATCTTCTTCATCTTCACTATCTTTTATATCAAAATCGATGAGGCCCATCAGCACTGAGTCAGGAAGGGCGTTATTAAATTCATAATATTGCTGTTCTTCCACCTCAATAATTTCTACCAAACTATAAGTTTGCAGAATACCGGTTATATGAGAAGACACCAGCCTGGCATAATTTTCGTAGATGCTGAATAAATGCTTAAGCTGTTCTCTAGTAAAAAGCTTAGGTCTTCTAAAATCGTAATCTTTAACCTTTTTGCCCGAAGCTGAACTTGGTGCTTCGGGCTCGTCTTTGCCACTTATTAAGCTGCTTAAAAGGCTATCAATTTGACTTTGCGAAAGAATTTCTGCCATATTCGTTTCTCCTAGTTATTGTCTTTTTTTCTACTGTGCAACCGTTTCTGTTCCTGTCGCAATGTCATTGAAGAAATCTTCAGTTTCGGAAATAATGATTTCAACCCGGCGGTTTTTGGCTCTGTTTTCTTCGGTGTCATTTGGTGCGATGGGTCGATACTGACCAAATCCGACTGACAACAATTTTGAAGGATCATTGATATAACCATTTTGCAGGAATCTTAAAACCTCATTGGCGCGACTGCTGGATAAATCCCGATCATCTATCGGTGAATCAGCCTGAGCGGTATGGCCATCGATCCGAATTGACTTAATGGTTGGTTCCACCGCCTTAAAAGCCTGACCAATATCAGCTAAAATCTTCAGTCCCCCGGCTTTGATCCGGGAACTATCTGGTTCAAAAAAGATCGATGACATAAACTTAATTGCAACAGAAGTATCATTTTTTTCAATACTTACTGCATCGTCTAAACCATTTTCTTTGGTATATTGACTTAGGTATTGGTACAAGTCTTCCAGATCGACAATCTCCTCCACTGTGATATCCTCATTCGGTGATGTTGCGCCATCAGACTCCGTCGCTGTTCCAGTCGTTTCATAGACAGCCGCTGGATTAAACATTTCAACCAGTTGTTTGTATTTTGCGGCATCAATGGTTGACATCGAAAAAAGCAGGACAAAAAAGATTAAAATCAGGGTAATCATATCGGCGTAGGTATTCAGCCAAGCATCTTTATTGATTCCTTTTTTGTTCTTATTACGCTTACCCATAGTATGTACCCCTATTTTTAGCTTTCAACAGCTTTTCCTTTTTTACCTTTGGATTTTCCACCTTTTGACGGGGCTTCGCCATTAGCCTTCCTGATTTCATCTTCCGTTAAAAAGTTCATCAGTTTATCGCGGATATATTTGGGATTCTCACCTTCTTTGATGGCGACGACCCCTTCAATGATTAACTCTTTAATCAGCAGATCTCTCCCCTGGGCAATTTCTAACTTACAAGAAATTGGCATAAAAACGGTATTTGCCAGAACCGATCCATAAAAGGTGGTAATTAATGCCACCGACATATCCTGTCCCAAGCTACCAGCGCCACCTTCAAGGTTCATATTTTTTAGCATGTTGACCAACCCGATCAGGGTTCCAATCATCCCGAAGGCCGGTCCCAGAGCTGCTCCCATATCATAGATTTTTCGCTCCTGATCATTCCGCTCTGAAATATAATCAATTTTTTGATCAAACCATGACCGTAATTTATCTGGTTCAATGGCATCAACGATCCGTAGTACACTTTCCTTTAAAAATTCATCCTGAATCTCCGCAGCCTTTGCTTCCAAGGCCAACAATCCCTTACGTCTTGCTTCCTTAGAAAGCTCGGTCAGAATTTCCACATATTCCAGAGGATCTTGTTTGTTTTTAAAAAACACCATTTTTAAATGCTTGGGGATATGGGTAAAGGACTTAAAGGGAAAAGCGGCAATAAGAACAAAAAATGTTCCGCCAATGGTAATGAACATACTTTGTGGATCAAAGAAGTTCATTAGCGCCCCAATATTAAGACCATTTGCAGAACTGAATGTCATCCCAAAAAACATTGCAAAGACGACCATGACATATGCGACAATTGTTGAAATTTCCATAAATTTATACTTCCTGTCAGAATTTAGTTGTTAACGACTAAAGATATTTCGTTTGTATGCAATGATCTTAGCAAGAACTTGAGCTGAACTCTCAGTAACCACATAGTGTTTACCGTTCGTCAGCCGAATGGTTGTATCCGGTTTTTCTTCGATAATCTCAATAATCTCACAATTCAGAAGAAATTTTTCATTTTTTTGTTTGTTCAATCTGGTTAATTCTATCATATTTCCACCTCAAAACATAGTTTTTATTACTTGACTCGCCTAAACAGAAGTAATTTTCATCTTCAAAGTCAGTTAACAGCCATTCACCAAATGGGTGCACCACCCATTTGGTGAATGGCCATGATAAAAAGTTCTACCCGAAGGAGTTTTCTCCTTCGGGTGAACTTTCTGAGTTTACTATAAACTATCTTTTTAAATTAATCAATTCTTCCAAAATGGAATCCGAAACAGTGATAATTCGGGAGTTTGCCTGAAAACCACGTTGGGCAATAATCATGTCGGTAAATTCCTGGGAAAGATCAACATTTGACATTTCCAGATTGGCTGACTCGGTGCCGCCGGTGCCGTTAGTTCCGGCTTTTGAGGCAATCGCTTGGCCTGAGTTGGCTGATTCCATAAAGTAACCGTTGCCGTCCTGGAGCAAGCCATCGGTGTTGGCAAATTTGGCGATGGCCAGGTAGCCTAAGGTGACTGGTTTATCACTGCCGGCTTCGATTTTACCGATGGTGGTGTTTTCCAGAACAGCTGGTAACGCTCCCGCCAATTCCAGTGTTATTTTCCCACCTAAGGGAGATGTGCTAGTTAACTCGATGCTTGTACCTGGATCAGTAGGATCCCAGCCTGTTGGTGTTTTAAGATATTCAACAACACCTCCCTGGTTTGTTACCGTTGCAACTACTTGCAACGGATCAGTATCATCTGCTTTAATGGCACCAATATCTACTCCTCCTGCCCATGTCGCATCATCAGCGTTAACCTTAGTTGTATCAATTCTTAGACCCGGCAGATTAGCAAAGGTTAAAATACCGGATGCCGAGACAGTCGGGGTTCCGTAATTCCCGGCTGGGCTATCTAGCGCTACGGCAGTGTCTTTCTTTGTGATACCAGTCTCCAATGAATAGACGCCACTTATTTTGGCTAACCTAAACGTCCCCACTATATCTGCCGTTGGCGGAACATTCAACAAGCCTTCAACATAGCCAGTTGCGGTCTCATCAGGAAGCACCATCTGGCCAATTGCCACTTGAACATTTCCGGTGTAATTCGAATCCGCTGGAACCGTTAATGAATTTAACCAGCCGATTCCTGCCGCCTTTGTAAAGGTGGGATCCCCAGCTTTGATCCCGGTAATCTCACCCGATTTACCAATTGTAATGCCGGTGTATTTTTCCAGTTCTTCCGCCGGTACATTGATCGCTTTTAATTCGTCAATTGCCAATGTCCCATCCGGGTTCAAAATGGGATTGCCATCCGCATCAATCGGTATCCCCATCACCTTGCTGCCGCCACCATCAGTTAAGTTACCGGTAGCATCAAATTTTAAATTACCAACCCGGGTATAGCGGTTGCTTCCCGCTTCGGGCTGCACGGCTAAATAACCTTCCCCGGCGATATAGACATCCAATGCTCGACCGGTGGTAGCCCCGGAAGAGATGGTATTAAGCATATCAATACTCCCAACCTTGGCTCCGTAACCCAGCTGACTGGCGTTAGTACCGCCAGTGGTAGCAGTTGCTGCGGTAGCGGTTGATAAATTCTGATATAGCACATCACTGAAGACAACGCGGCTGGCTTTAAAGCCGTAAGTATTAACATTGGAAATATTGTTCCCAATTACGTTTAATTTGGTTTGATGGGCTGCCATCCCGGAAATTCCTGAATATAAAGATCTGATCATTTTTAAATCCTTTCTGTGCCGCCTAAAGCTTATCAATCGGTCAAAGCTTTATAGTTTCCTCACAGAGGTCCAACTATATAAATACGGCACCATCAATATCATTGAATAGTTTATTTTTCATTTCGTTTTTGTCCATTACGGTGATAACCCGTTTATCTGCTGCATTCACAATAAATGCCGAATTATCCATCATGATCAAGGCATTGCCAATCCCTTTTTCCTGGGCTTTGTCACAGGCATCCCCCAATTTTTCCAAGTCATTGTCAGACACTTCAATATTTCGCTGTTCTTTTCTGATGCTGGCATGCTTAGTAAAGGTGACGGTATTCTTTATTTGTTGATCAAGCAGATCCTTGAAACTTGTTTCGGTTTTTAGTGTATCATTAACAGTTTGGTTTTGATTGGCATTATTAAGTTTTTCGGTTTGTCGAATGATCGCATCATTTAGCCGATAATAATTGCCATTGATTCCATCAGCCATTTTCTCACCTCAGCTTTCAAAGTCTTTTAATTATTTCGCCTGGCCTACTTCCATTACACTGCTCATGGGGTAGTTCACGCCATTGACGATAATTTGGGCATCGCCATTATAAAGATTGACGCCTTCCACGGTTCCAGTGATAACATTTAATGTCCCATCAGACTTGGTTTCGGCCAAGGTAACTTCTTTACCAATCATACTGAGACCGTAGGTCGTTTTTGAGAGTTCAGTTAAATCCGTTAATGCCTGTACCATCGAAAACTGAGCCATTTGCGAGGTGTACTCTGAGGTATCAGCGGTATTATTCATATCCTGATTTTGCAGCTGAGCGACCATCAGTTTTAAAAAGTCATCCATATCCAGGGATGTTTTCGCTGCTGGCTTGGTTGTCTGAGTTGTAGCTGCCGCTGTGGCATCTAATGTATTAATCGAATTAATTGCCATGTCTTTGCCTCCTTATATCAAATAATTTACTTTATGGTTTGTGTAGTTTTGCAGATTCTGGGGAATCATTACTGACTCATCTTCGTCACTGCTTGTTAAAATACTGTTTAATACCCCACTATTCTTGATAAACCGTTCTCTTAAGAGGGTCTGATTCTGGTTTTGATTGGGATCAGAACCGCTATTGTTCATAAACGTGGCATCCTGACTGTCGCTACTCTGTTCCACTGGTGTATTTAAATGCACTGTTTCCACTTGAACATTTTGCAGCGCTAAGCCTCTCACCAATAGATTGATTTGTTTGCCTAACAGATTCTGGGTTTCCTGACTGACTGCGGTTATATCGATAATCAGCTTTCCCTGATCATAGCTCAGCTTGATATCAATATCACCTAAATTATCCGGCGATAGTGTCATCTGTAACACCATTGGCTTGTTGGGCTCAAAATTCTGTAGAATTTTCTGTTCTACCTGTTGAGCGACCGCAACCTTAGCGTTTGGTTGAACTTCTGGGCCTTTGTCGGTGTTGATGCTGGTCACATTGATCTCTTGAACACCTTTTTCACCAGGATTCTGGTCTTCGGTTTGATTTAATGAGTTTGCCTGAACTTCAATAACCTTTGTTTGTTCGGAACTCTGCTCTTTTGTCGAATCAGTGCCACCAATCGCATTAATAAGCGTTTCTGATTTATCGGCTACGGTTTGATCCTCATTCATTTGTCTGACGCCACCAGAAATCTGGGATTCTGGATCATCATCTGCACGTGTCTGGTTAACCAACTCCTGCGAAAAATTAACTTCATCGCTTACATCCTCGGTCGCCGCCAGCTCGGAACCAGAATTTTTTAATAATCCCGATAAACTTTCAACTTCTTCATTTTCCACGATGCCGATGTTTTGCTGTAAAACCTGAACCTCATCATTAACCGTCTCATCAAACTGTGGGATGCTCTCTAAAACAGGCATACTTTGTGATTGGTTATCCATATCCGTCAGCTCGATAACTTGTGCTTGAACGGTTAAACCTTCTGGCTCTTTGTTTTCTTCAAGACCCAATTTCAGGTTAAGCCGTGTCAGAGCTGTTTCAATACCTCCCTGAAAACTCTGGATGCCAATCAGTTGAGCCGCATCGAGTGTTGGTAAAGAACTGTTTTCCAGTCTTTTATCATTGTTCAGCTCCTCGGTTACAGGTTCTTCAGCCTGCTGGCCATTGTCTAACTTAACTTCAATGTCTTTTGGTGATCTCTGGTTATCTTCTCGTCGATTACTTTCCGCAATTGACTTGGACTCCCGCCGGTTTTCCCGGGCTTTCTCCAAATGATGATCCGCCTGTTTGATATCCTGTTTGGACTGATCCAGCAAATCTCTGAATTGGGCACTTCTTTCATGACTTTTTGACTGACAAGTTGCTGAAGTCTCTGTTTTTGCATTGATCCCTCGCAACCCGTTCATTGTCGACTTTCCAGTCGATTGTAATTCTAAATTCATTGCCTACCTCCCTTCGTAAATTTGATTATTCACCCCGACATACTTGTCGCAGAAATAATCGGAACAATTAAATTGTCCTATTTATATAACAGTCGAATGGACTGATATAATCATTATATTAACGAAAAAGATCTTATTAAACATCCTCATTGCAAATTAAATTGAATTTAAGAAAACTCTTGTTTAATACAATAATTGTTACTCTAAAAAATTTTTTCTTAAAAACACAAAGATGTAATTATTATATCCTAATACTCTGATACTATACAACTCATTTATGGTTTTTATTTTGGCTTTTTTATCTCATTTCACTAAATTCTGTTCTGGCATATTAAAGTAAAAAAAATGCAACGACAATGCCGCTGCTTATTATGGTAATAACCTCATAGTTTGCAACTGGCAGTCATGTACCGCTGTATTTAGACCCTGTAGTTTTGCGCCCTTATCTTTCGACAAGTATGCTAATATTCTGTTATTATAATATTACTTTAATTCACATCAACTGTCAATGGAAATATTCCTTTCCTTAAGAGAAACCCTTGTAAATACAACGGTTTAGCAGTGTATTTACAAGGATCAGTTAGACTTCAATTTCAAATCTTTTTTTATGCTCGTTCTGTCATTATTTCATTATCAAATTCACTCTGGGTAATGAGTCCCTGATGAAGCTTCAGTCCCAGAATCCCCTGAGCAATGTTTGAAGCATGGTCACCGACCCGTTCAATGTTTGTTAACAAATCCAGAAATATGACTCCCGCATAGGGATTACAGACTCCTTCGTTGAGGCGGCGGATGTGATCATCTTTCAATTTCTCTGTCATCTCATCTATTTCTTCTTCTTTGTCGAGGATTTGATAGCATAAAGCGGTCTCATCATTCTCCATTAATTCTACCATATCTCTAAGCGTATTGGTAGTTAAACTGATTAAATTCAACACTTCCTGATTTGCAATATCACTAAAGACTATTTTATTAGAAGCCCGCATTTCAGCCAACTCACCAATATTCATGGCATGATCGCCAATTCGCTCGAGGTCATGACTTCCTTTTAAGACAAAGGCCAGGCGGTCATTTTCTGCTTCTGACATGTTTTCATTGGAAAGTTTAACCGAATATTCGACAATTCCCTGTTGAAATTCATCAATACGTTCTTCCCGTTTGACGATTTCTTCGACCAGCTTTTCATTTCCATCCATGATAGATTCACAGGCCACTTTGAAATTCTTAAAACTCATATCAGCCAAACGGTTTGTTTCTCTGACAACCTGCCCCAACGCAATGGATGGATTATTGAGCATTCGATCATCCAACTGCAGCCCTTTATCTTCCTCCTTTTCGGGATAAACCCGGTCCAGAAAAGTGACAAAATAGCCAATCAGCGGAAACAAGACAATCGTGTTGGCGACATTAAAAATGGTATGAGCCATCGCAATCTGTCTTGCCACGTTTGGAACCACTTCACCGCTGCTGCTGATAAATGTACCTGAAATGCTCACAATAAATTCATAAATGGGATTAACCGTTATGGCGCTGTCCATGCTAACTAAGAACAGCATCACCCAAACAGCTCCAAATACATTAACAAAAAGATGAATAAACGCTGCTTTTTTTGCTGTTGTCGACGTTCCGATGCAAGAAATAAGCGCCGTCACGCAAGTTCCAATATTTGTCCCAATCAATATCGGGATACAGATTTGAATCGCTCCGGTTCCACCGATGCTGGCAAACACCCCTGAAAGTGCCAGTGCCTGAAGCAAACCAATGGATGCACTACTGCTTTGAATAATACCGGTGATCAGCGTTCCGATCAGCACCCCTAACAGCGGATTCTTTCCATAGTTCGACAGCAGATAAATAAAGTCTTCACTTTCCCGTAGCGGCTCCATTGCTGTTGACATGGCGGCAATTCCGAAAAATAAGATGCCAAAGCCAAGAACAATACTACCGAAGTCCCGGTTTCTTTTCCTGGTGCTGAAAAGTGTAATTAAAGCGCCAAATCCAATAAAAAGTGGTGCCAACTCAGTTACATTAAATGCAATCAGCTGGGCGGTCACGGTGGTTCCAATGTTTGCCCCTAAAATAACACCGGCCGCCTGGGTTAGTGTCATCAGCGCCGCATTGACAAAACCGACAACCATAACCGTTGTGGTGCTGGAACTCTGGACAATCATGGTTACCACTGTTCCTACTAAAATCGCCTTGATCTTATTGTTGGTTAAAACTTCCAATAGTTTTTTCATTTTTGTTCCAGCAACTGTTTTTAAGCCTTCGCTCATCATATGCATTCCAAAAATAAATAATCCCAAGCCTCCAAAGAGACCAATCAGCATTTCTAACGTCATTCTTTCCTCCAAAAATACATATTAATTCAAACAACATCTATTCAGTCGATAAAACAAAAACACATATCAACCCGCAAAACTAAAGATCAGCCCGTGATGCGACTAATCGTTCACTCGTTCATATCGTTCACTCGGGTAACATTTTATCTCAAGCTATCAGTTGCATTTCATAATTTAACATGATTTTAACATTAACCAATACAAATGAGTACCTTTTTTTTATTTATTTCCTTTTCATTTATT
Organism: Acetobacterium sp.; assembly: GCF_030652775.1. Lineage (GTDB taxonomy): Bacteria > Bacillota > Clostridia > Eubacteriales > Eubacteriaceae > Acetobacterium. Next base: position 23,773 of record NZ_JAUSPS010000094.1, read on the forward strand.
AGTTTTGTATTTTTTGAGTTATTTATTGTCAACCTGGGTTATCGTGATGATTCCTTCGTTTTTCATTTTTTTTTATTGTACTTCAAACAAATTTCAAACAAATATAAAGTTTGGGTTGACATAAAGGCTCGTTTTTGATATTCTTCATCTTAGTTTAAAATTTAATATTAAAAGCGTTGAGAAAAGAATACTCAGTGGGTCAATGATTTAAAGCGAACAGATGCTGGTGGAAGATCTGTAATCAAACTCTATGAATGGCACTTTTGGAGCTGCAGCCACCATTAACTCTTCAGGTGGTTGACGTGAAATTCGTTAAATAAGTAAGGTGGTTTGCTGTTAATGGCAGACAACTTGGGTGGAACCGCGGTTATACCGTCCCTTGTATTGTTACAAGGGGCGGTTTTTTTATTTAGCATTATGCTATTAATTACACTATTTATCAGGAGGAAAAAAATGTCAGAATTTACGATGGCTGAAATTGTCAGTCTTGCAAAAATGAGGGGAATTGTCTTCCCAGGTTCAGAAATATACGACGGTCTTGCCAACAGTTGGGATTACGGCCCCCTGGGTGTTGAAATGAAAAACAACGTTAAGAAAGCCTGGTGGAAAAAGTTCGTTCAGGAATCTCCCTTTAATGTGGGTCTCGATGCCGCCATCCTGATGAACCCAAAAACCTGGGTTGCTTCCGGACATGTCGGTGGCTTTAACGATCCGCTGATGGATTGCAAAGCCTGTCAGTCCCGCTTTCGAGCTGATAAACTGATTGCCGATTACTATTTTGAAAAGGGTGAGGACGTCATTGTCGACGCCTGGTCCAATGAAGAAATGAAGGCTTTTATTGAGGAACATCATATCGTCTGTCCTGAATGTGGAAAAATGGATTTTACCGACATCCGACAATTTAATCTGATGTTTAAAACCTTCCAGGGCGTTAATGAAGATACCGCCAGTGAAATCTACCTGCGACCGGAAACCGCTCAAGGTATTTTTGTCAATTTCAAGAATGTCCAGCGAACCACCCGTAAAAAAGTACCTTTTGGGATTGCTCAAGTTGGTAAATCCTTCCGTAATGAGATTACACCTGGTAACTTTATCTTCAGAATCCGAGAATTTGAACAAATGGAGCTAGAATTCTTCTGTGCCCCAGGTACTGATCTAGAATGGTTTGATTACTGGAAGGCATTCTGCAAAAAATGGCTGTTTGACCTGGGAATGAAGGACGAAAACATCCGCTTCCGGGATCATGACCAGGAAGAACTTTCCCACTATAGTAATGCTACCACTGACGTGGAATTCCGCTTCCCATTTGGTTGGGGCGAACTTTGGGGCATTGCCGACCGTACCGATTTCGACTTAACCCAGCACCAGAACCATTCTGGAAAAGACATGAAATACACCGATCCGGTCACCAATGAAAAATACATCCCTTACTGTATTGAACCCTCGCTGGGTGCCGATCGGGTTTTCCTGGCTTTCCTGTGCAATGCCATGGAAAAAGAAACGATTACCAACGGCGATAAAACCGAAGAGCGAAGCGTCATGCGGATCCATCCCTTTCTATCCGCTTATAAGGCGGCCGTTTTACCACTTTCTAAAAAATTAAGTGATAAGGCCGTCGAAATTTCCACCCTGCTGTCCAAGCACTTTATGATTGAATATGATGAAGCCGGCAGCATCGGCAAGCGTTACCGCCGCCAGGACGAAATCGGCACACCTTTCTGCGTCACCGTCGATTTTGACACCCTGGACGACGAATGCGTTACTCTGCGAGACCGTGACACCATGGATCAGGTACGGGTTCCGATCGCTGAAGTGGTTGATTATATTTCTAAACGGATCGATTTTTAAAATATTACTACTATGCAGTACCGACAATTGTCATTACAAAAAAACGTCCCCTGTTCGAAAATTTTCGAACAGGGGACGTTTTTGAGTGACAAATTTAATTAATTATCGATTGCAATGTGACTGATTAGGATTCTTTAATCGCCAATACGTCTTGAGGACATGCTTCGACACAGATACCGCAAGAGATACATTTTGAAGGAACATCGCGGTCTTCTGATTTAACCAGGACACCAAATGGACATGCTTCGACGCATTTTCCGCAGTTTACACATAGTTTTTTGCTGATCATGAAAACACCTTTAGCGTTTTGAGTGATGGCACCAGCTTCACATGCTTTTGCACATTTACCACATTGGACACATACCAAAGTTTTGATGCTGCCATCTTCTTTTTCGGTGATTTTAACACATGACAATGCTGAAACGGGTTCTTTGTAGAATGCGGTTGAACATACTAATTCACATGTCAAACAATTAACACATGCTGCCTGATCGGCTACAATTACTTTTTTCATTGTTACTCCTCCTTAAGGACAATTTGATCTTCAGATCAAATTTATGTTTAAATTTTAACAACTGATTTTCATTCTACTGATAAAGTGAATACTTGTCAACCTAATCCGGAATATTTATAGGCATTTCTTACTCTGCGTCGTTTATGGGCTTCCTACTGATAAAATATTACAGCTCTTTGCCAGTACTCTTTCTAAACAAGGTTAAATTTTTATCAATTAATTCCCTGCGAAAAAATTCTCATCAAAAAAGCTCTCCTTAATTAGGAAAGCTTTTTTTATCTTTAAGAATGCTGTTTCAGTTTTTCAGTCTGGTCGCTGGTGACCAGAGCATTGATCATTTCATCGATATCGCCGTCCAGGAAGGCTTCCAGTTGATAGACAGTCATATTGATGCGGTGATCGGAGATTCGGCCCTGCGGGAAATTATAGGTTCGGATCCGTTCACTGCGGTCTCCGGTGCCGACTTGACTTTTTCGATTTTCGGCAATTTCACTTTGTTGTTTCTGCTGTTCTATTTCATAAAGTCTGGCTTTTAGAATTTTCAGAGCCTTATCTTTATTTTTCAGCTGGGATTTTTCATCCTGGCAGGTTACCACCATGCCGGTGGGGATATGGGTAATCCGCACTGCGGAGTCAGTGGTGTTGACACTTTGTCCGCCGTTTCCGGATGACCGGTAAACATCAACTCGCAGGTCATTGGCGCCAATTTCAATTTCGACATCTTCGGCTTCCGGCAGAACCGCTACCGTGGCAGTCGAGGTATGGATCCGACCGCCGGATTCGGTGCTGGGAATCCGCTGCACCCGATGAACGCCGCTTTCATATTTCAGCCGACTGTAAACGCCAGTACCTTCTATGGCAAAAATAATTTCCTTGATCCCCCCAATATCGGGAATACTGGAACTCATGATTTCACTTTTCCAGCCCTGCCGTTCGGCGTAGCGGGTCAGCATTCTGAAGAGCTCTCCAGCAAATAAGGCCGCCTCGCTACCGCCGGCGCCAGCTCGGATTTCGACAATAACGTTTTTATCATCATTGACATCCTTGGGAAGCAGCAGAACTCGCAACTCCTCTTCCTGTTCCACCCGTTTTTTTGTCAACTCGTCCAGCTCAGCTTCGGCCATTTCTTTGAAATCTTTTTCCAGTTGTTTATCTTCCAGCATCTCTTTGGTGTCATCAATCGCTGACAAGGTATCGGAAAATTCATTGTATTTTTGAATGATCGGTTCGATGTGGGACTGTTCTTTCATCAGCTTTCGCCATTGGTTCTGATCGCTGATAATCTCGGGATCACTGATCTTTTCATTTAATTCAGCATATTTTGCTGCTAAAAAATCTAACTTATCTAACATAATACTCCTTATTTCTTAATCACTCTTCGTAAAATTATAAATCCAAATGTGGTTGCTTTAATGGCTTTTTGACGCTATTCGAACTGAAAAGCTTCTTTCCATTCGTCGAAAAAAAAGACGGCCAGGGTTCCCGGTCCGGAATGGGTTAAAACCGTCGAGCCCAGGGGGACTACTTTAAAGCGGTCGGTACCAAATCGCTTTCCCGCCATTTTTACAAACAGTTCCACCAGTTCCAGGTTATCGGCATGACTGATGCCAATGGTTTGCTGATTGATCTGGGCACCGTTTGTTTCCAGATAATCGACCATTTTTTTGATCAGCTTTTTTTCGCCTCTGACTTTGTCAATTTGTTGCAGTTCGCCGGACTGACTGACTTCAAGCAGGGGATTAATGTTCAGCATATTACCGATAATGGCTGTTCCCTTATTCAGTCGGCCACCCCGATACAGGTATTGCAGATCGGTGACTGTAAAAACATGTTTGACATGATCGATATAATAATTGATCCATTTCATCAACTCGTCCATGCTGCAGCCCTTAGCAGCGGCTTGGGCGGCGCCATAAACAATGTGCCCCAGACCATAGCATACCGCTTTGGTATCAACGACTTTAAAGATCGCCTCGGGATATTTTTCTTTTAAATCCCGTTCTGCCAATGCCGCTGCCTGATAGGTACCGGACAGACCGCTGGAAAAAGACAGATAAATAAATGGCTGATTTTCGGAGATCAGTTCTTCAAACCGTTTATAAAAATCCCCATAGGGAATCTGCGATGTTTTATAGCGCACCCCTTTTCGCATGTTGTCACAAACCACTTCAGATGATATCTCAATCCCATCGCGGTAGGTCGTTTCATTTTCGACGACGTAAACCGGCATGATCTCAATATCAAGTTTTTGTTGATCGGTGTCCAGGATGTCACAGGCAGAATCGGTGATGATTTTTATCGTCATACTTTATGTCCTTTCCCACTTGATTTAGGCATTCATTTTAAGCATTTATTCAAATTATTATTTTATCACAGTTTAGTCGTTTTTCAAAAACAATTCTTGGGCATATCCCCGAGGATCAGCAAACAGTACCCGACCTTTGCTTTCCAGATAATCAATCAGCCTTTTGGTATCCAGGTTAACAATTAGTTCGTCCGGAAAGTCAATGGCATCCAAAACCTTGTCGACGTAGGGGAAATCACCAATGTCTGTGGCAAAATGGGTGTCGCTGCCAATAATAATGGGAATCTCCAGCTCTTTGCAGCGATTGGCGATCCATTCGCAGTTAGGCTTGGAACCTTTTCGGATAAAAAAGGAACCATTGTTGATTTCAATCAAGGTATTGTGCTTTTTAGCATCCTGAAGGATCGCCTCATAATCAAGTTCGTAGGTGGGATTGCCCAGATGGCAGATAAAATCGACATCAGGATTTGCAATGGCTCCCAATACGGCGCTGGTATTAATGGCTTTTGTCCGGGGTTTAAAGGTTGGTGTGTGCAGCGATGCCGATATAATTTCCAGCGAATTGATAAAGTCCATGGGAATATCGGTATTTCCGTCGGTATCCATGATATTACTCTCAATTCCTTTAAGTACTTTGACATTATTTATTTTTCCGGGGATCACCCTATAATTAGCAAAAAACAAGGGCGTGGGTGCTCCCGGTAAGGCCGGTCCATGTTCAGTTATACAGATCATCTCCAGATTTTTTCGAGCGGCAGCTGCGACTAATTCCTGGATAGTATTGTAGGCATGTCCGCAAGCCAGGGTATGGGTATGGGCATCTAAAACATAATTTCTCATTTCTTATTCTCTTTTCTTCTCTGTTGACTGGTATTTACAAAATATCTTTTGGTTGTTTCGCTACCCGCCTACTTCGCATCATCCTGCTTTTTCTTTTCTTCCCGTTTCTGAACTTCCAGATCGTTTTGATGGGCAACCCGATCACAAAAAACCTGGGCTGAATGATAACCATATTGTTTGGTACGATTATTGATGGCGGCGGTTTCGATGATGCAAGCCAGGTTTCGTCCGCCGGAAACCGGAATCATTACTTCCGGAACTTCAATTCCTAATATATCCAGGGTTTGTTCATCCAGACCCAACCGATCATAGGGTGATCGCTCATCCCAATTTTCCAGGCGGATCACCATATCTATTTCCACATCTCTTTTGACGGCTCTGGCTCCATAAAGGGTTTTAACATCAATGATCCCGATTCCCCGGATTTCCATAAAATGTTCAAGCAGTACCGGGGCTGTTCCCATCAAGTGGCCGTCCCGAATCCGTTTGACTTCAACGACATCATCGGCGATCAGACAGTGGCCGCGTTTGACAATTTCCAACGCGGTTTCGCTTTTGCCAATGCCACTCGGGCCGGTAATCAGCACCCCGACTCCAAAAACCTCGACCAGTACCCCGTGTAAACTGATCCGCGGGGCTGACAGTTGATCGATATAATTAACCAGATCATAAAACAGCGTGGTCGTGTGTTCTTTACTCTTTAACAGGGTTCGTTCATATTTTTGCGCCGCTTCTTCAAACAGATGCGTCTCGTCCAGATCCCAACATACAATAAAACAGGGGAATTCATAAGAAAAAAAGTCATCGATTTTCTGTTTTCGTACTTCCGGATCCAGATCCAGCAAATAGGCAACTTCCACCTTGCCAATCACCTGAACCCGTTTGGAATCAAAATGCTCATAATAACCATGGAGCTGCAGCCCCGGGCGATTGATCCCGCTGTTTCCCAGGTTCAGTTCCGTTGACTTATAATAAATTTTTTCAAGTTTGATTTCTCTACAAAAATCATCTAAACTTACTATACCATTCATTCTCTTTTTATCTCTTTTCATTGATTTACTACTAATTAGTTTACTCAAGTTATTCTACCTCAAAGTTTCCATTGATAAAAGTATTTTTATATCTTCTTATTAAAAAAATCAAAGACCGCCTGGGCTGTTTTCACCTGCATCCCAGGGGCTGACAGCAGTTCTTCCAGGGTGGCTTTTTTTATTTTATCGACCTGGCCAAAGTGAGCCATCAGGGCTTCTCGTCTTTTTTTGCCGACGCCAGGAATTTCCTCCAGTTGGGAGGCCAACATTTCTTTTTTTCTTAAAATCTGGTGGTATCCCAGAGTGTAGCGATGAACCTCTTCGGAAATTTCGAACAGAAAGACACCCAGGGGGGTTGCTTTTTTGATCGGGTATTCGGTGCCCTTGTGAAAAATCCCCCGCAGCCGGTGGCGGTCATCTTTAACCAGTCCGCACACCTCAATGTCAACCGGATATAAGGAAACAATACTCTCTGCGGCATTCACATGGCCGACGCCACCATCGATCATCATGATCTCCGGTAAGGGCAAAAAATTATTGCCCTCATGGGTTTTCATGGCTCGTTCCATCCGTCTGAAAATCATTTCCTGCATGCTGGCATAATCGTTCTGACCTTCAACCGACTTGATTTTAAAGCGGCGGCAAGCTTTCCGGTTCAGTTTTCCATCATCGAAAACCACCATTCCACCAACGTTATTGGTGCCGCTGATATTGGAAATGTCATAGGCTTCAATGCGATTGGGGCGCTGGGTCATGCCCAACAACTCCTGCAGTCCGTCCAATCGGCTTTTAGAACGGATTTCTTTTTCTCTTTTTTCCAGCAATTGCTGTTTCAGAGCCAGATCAGCGTTATCCGCCACCATTTCCAGCATTTTTATCTTCTGCCCCCGTTGCGGTGAATGGACTTCGATTTTTTTACCAGCCAGTTCCCCCAGCCATTCTTCAATGACTTTTTTATCTTCCAGGGCTTCCTTTAAGATAATTTCCCGGGGGATAAACCCGCAGCTGGCATAATACTGTTTAACAAAACTTTCCAGCACTTCGCGGTGACTGACATCCCCAATCGCTTCGAGAAAAAAATGGTCCCGACCCATCAGTTTGCCTTCCCGGACATGAAAAACCTGAACACAACCGAGATCGTTACTCTCGGCAAAACCAATAAAGTCCTGATCCTGTTTGGTACTGGAGCTGATTTTCTGTTTTTCAATGATATGCTGGATACCGGAAATCTGATCCCGGTATTTAGCCGCCTCTTCATAATTCTGGTTTATTGCGGCAGCCGTCATTTTGTCGTTCAGGTTTTTAAGCAGATCCGGATGCCGACCATTTAAAATATCCAGAATTGACTGGATATCTTTGGCGTACTTTTCTTTGGACACATTTCCCTGACAGGGCGCCTGGCACTGGCCAATATGATAGTTCAGACAGGGTCGACCGGTCTTTTTTCCATAAACAACCTGACGGTTACATGTTT
>NZ_JAUSPS010000095.1 GCF_030652775.1 Acetobacterium sp.
TAGATTTGCGCCAAAAGATTTGCATGCTTATCCGGTTTATTCTGAAACCGTAAATGTTTATAATAACCCGGTTCACTGACACCAAGAACGCGACAGAGCATGGCGACAGGCCATTGTCTCCAATGGTTGGAAATGTAGACCATCCGGTATTTATTTGCTATTTCTTTCGGCGTTTTACAAAAAAAACAAGGGCATCCTGTAAGATCTCAATTTCATCTCTGGCTTCCTGCAATTCTTTTTCGAGCTGTTTTAAACGTTTTGGATCTGTTCTTGGAACATTACCAGGGTCTTCAGAAAATCCGATCTTTCCGCTCTTTGCTTTGCTAACCCAGGTATATAATGTATCAAGCTAAATTCCCAACCGCTCTGCTGCTGCCCGGTTACCGATTTCATTTGCCAGTTTTAACGCTTCAAAATGTTCCTCTGAGCTATATGCTTTCTTCATAATTAACCAGTCCTTTTTCTTTCTATTTTACCTCATTTCCTTGTAGTTTGGGACTGCACTTTTATGATAACACTCCATTTCGCTGTTAACTCATTTTAGGGCAGTCTGTAATTTTGCAATATCGCCTACTTTTTTCAATGGTAATGCCCTTGATTATATAGCGCCTTTCTTACGTTTTAATGCGTAATAAAACACCTAACATTTCTGCTGGATGCTTTATGTTTTCTGGATTAAATTTCTATAATCTCTCTAGCAATCTTCGTTTGTATATGTAGCTATTAAGACCAGGTTCTTTGGACAGTTCTTTCGAAAAATACTGTGCCGCCCTTAACCAATTGACTCGGTCTATATCAATAGTCGAGTACAGCGTGACATCAAGACACTTATTAACATTATCAACTGTAGCTGATATATGCTTAAAATTCTTTCTATGTAATCTATTAAACGAAATTTCTGTATTATTAATCGCAGGAATTAGAATGGCTGGATTAAATAAGTTTGATAGAAAATAAGCTTTAAACTTGTAATAGAACATTAATTTACCCCTCCCACGATTTCTTTTAACATATTAATTGTTTTTCGGTTGCCTTCTGTCTCTCTGAAAAACAAGCGTATTATTTCTATTAATGCCCGTTCATCGGTAAGTTTCAATTTTTCATCAACTATATCTAGAATATCTTCTCCTAGGAATTCTGATTCGCCCTTAAAGAGCCTTCCGTTAGGAGTGATTAATCCATTATATGGTTCAATTTTACTTAATTTAGAAATAAAGTTTCGGATTGCTTTAGTCGGAAATTTAAGCCACGCCTCACTTACTAAAATAAATTGTAGCGTATTACCATTTTTTATTTCTATAGTGTCTTCCTCAATTCCTTTTTTATTAGCAGCTTTCATTCCTGCTATTGTGTAATCTTTTGCAATTTCCTTTACTAGATCCAACGTTGGATCTAATTTTAATCCCTCCCTATTTTTTAACAATTCAGGATACAGTCTTATCTGATACCTATACATAATTCATCAACCTTTCTGTTTATTTCATTAAATTTAATGACTTTAACAGATTGTATCATGATTTCCTAAAAACAACAACCACTATTTCGCATTAGTAGTTATGCTTTTTACAGAATTAAAAATCATCAGAATCCTCCTGAAAAAGAGAGCTCCACATAGGGCATTGATAACACTTTTTGCACTTAATACTTTTGATCACAATCACGTAGTCGATTGTTTTCCCGTTATGGGTTGTTGTTCCTTCCTGAAAATTCCCACCACAATATCGATATTAACATTTCATTTTATTCAGTTATGATTTTAAGATTATAAATTATAATAGCTTTTTGAAACAAAATGTTTGATAATAAAAATACATTATATTATGAAATCTATTTTTAAAAATTCAAAAGTCCAAACAAAATTGAATATTCCAATCTGATAGTGCACCCTTTCCGGTGATTCAGAGCAGTATTTCCGATATTTCAAAGCACCCTTTTCCGGAGCTAGTGCAGTAGCGTTATAATTGTTTTATGCACAAGCAATTGTGTAAATACAATTATGGAGGTCGATAATTATGGTAAATTATCGAGAAATAATCCGGCTGAAAAGTCAGGGTTACACTAATACAAGTGTTGCTACCAGCACTAGGAGCTCACGTAACACGGTTGCCGAGGTTTGGCAGTTGACACAGGATAAAGACATTTCATGGCCGATTCCGGATGAACTGACCAATCCGGATCTTCAGACGATTCTGTATCCCGGCCGTGCCGGCATCAATGGCAGGAAACTTCCTGACTTCGAAACCATGCACAATGAACTGGCCAGACCCGGGGTGACGCTTTCCCTGCTTTGGGCTGAGTATTGCGAGCAGTGTCGAAATGAGCAGGTGATACCTTACCAGCATTCCCAGTTTAACGAGAAGTATCATGCTTATGCCGCATCCAAGAAAGCGACGCTGCGCATTAAACGTAAGCCGGGTGAACTCATGGAAGTCGACTGGGCGGGAAAAACACTCACAGTCATTGACGAAGCCATTGGGGCGCCTGTGACGGCCTATGTTTTTGTGGCCTGTCTGCCTTGTAGCCTTTACAGCTATGCCGAAGCTTTTCCGGATATGAAATCACCCCACTGGATTGAAGCACATGTTCATGCCTACCGTTATTTTAACGGGGTAACCCGTATTGTTGTGCCCGACAATCTGAAAACCGGGATCATTAAGAATACCCGAACAGACTTGATTTTAAACCGTTCCTACTATGAGATGGCTGAATATTATGGAACAGCGATTATTCCAGCCAGACCATACTCACCCAAAGATAAGCCAGGTGCCGAAGGAACGGTCGGTGTGATTTCAACATGGATTATTGCAGCTCTCCGTAATCGGAAGTTCTTTTCCTTTATCGAACTCAATCATGCCATTTTGGAAAAGCTGGCGGAATTCAATGCGAAATCCTTCCAGAAAAAGAAGGGCAGCCGGCTCTCGGCATTCGAAGAAGAAGAGCAATCCTTCCTCATGCCTTTACCTGCTGCCCCATATGAAACGGCTGTCTGGTCAACTGCCACCATCCAACCTGATTATCTCATAGCTGCCGGGAATTGCAAGTATTCGGTACCTTATGAATTTATTGGCAAACAGGTAGACATACGTACGACTGAAAAATGTATCGAAGTTTTCTACCATAATAATCGTATCGCTTCTCATGTGAAAGTTGCCTATGCGAAAGATCCCATTTATCTGCCGGAACACATGCCGGAAAACCACCGAAGATATCTGAGTTATAATACCGAATCCTTCCTGGAATGGGGTGAAAGTATTGGTATCGCAACAGTGGGTGTGGTAAAGACCTTTCTCTATGCCTATAAAGTTGAACAGCAAGGTTATAAATCCTGTGCCTCACTGATGAAACTGGCCGACCGTTATTCAACCGAGCGTCTGGAAGCTGCCTGTAACCGGGCTTTGTCCTATACGCCGAATCCAAGTCTGAAAAACATCTCGACCATTCTAAAGAATGGCCAGGATAAGGTTCACCCTCAGTCGTCTGTTGTTAAAACAAGCGGACAGTATGGCATTACCCGTGGCGCTTCTTATTTCAAAGGAGGCAGCGATAATGATTAAACAGTCCACCATCGATAAACTCCATGATATCCGTCTTTCCTGCATGGCGGATGCCTTTGAATCTCAGTGTCGTAGTCATGCCTTTGATGCACTTTCCTTTGAGGATCGTTTTTCAATGCTGGTCGATAAGGAATGGGATCAACGGCGAAACACGAAACTGGCCAAACTGATCCGTATGGCCGAGTTTCGGCATCCGAACGCTTGTATGGAGGCGATTGAATATCATCCGGATCGAAAACTGGATAAATCACAAATGCTGGAACTGTCCACTTGCGGCTATATCATCGACAACCACCATATCATCTTAAAAGGTGCTTCTGGAAATGGTAAAACTTATATCGCTTGTGCACTTGGGATTGCTGCCTGCCGTAACTTTATAAAAGTCAAATACGTCAGGCTTCCCGACTTACTTAATGAACTTGCTATCGCCCACGGTGAAGGCACCTACCAGAAAATCATTAAAAGTTATCAGAAAATCGATCTTCTGATCCTGGATGAATTTCTGCTGTGTCCCTTAGGCAGTGACCAGGCCAGAGAACTGCTTGAAATCATTGAAGCACGAACCGTCAAAGGTTCGGTTATCTTCTGCACACAGTTTGAACCACAGGGCTGGTATGAACGGATCGGTACCGAATCGGATGCCACGGTTTCCGAAGCAATCATTGACCGTATCATCCATAATGCCTATGAAATCATGATCAATGGCAAGATTTCCATGCGTGAACGTCATGGTTTAAATACATCGCCAAGTGAAGCCGGTGTTCGCCATGAGTAACGAGTACAACAACTCCGATAATATCTATGAATTTTGTAAACTGATCGATGTGATGATCAACGACATCAAACATCTGGAATCAGAAACAGTTCGTTATCGCTATGCATTGAGTCGTTATCTGCCTGATCATGAAAAAGAAAATCTCCGCAGTGATATTCTGTCAAATCTGGCAGACCGTTATTACTGGAGCGAAGCTTATCAGCAATATATACAGATGTTTTATAATAATCAGGATCCCATGGACTCCGATGAGTGGTGCGAACATATCTGTCGCCTTGCTCACGGTCACGATGATTCTGAGTATTAGCAGTTAGTTACAACGACTAGTGGATTAGCTTCTGTGAGGATGGCTCACATTCTCCTTGAAGCGGGTTAAATAAGTACGCAAAGGAATTTTATCGGTTAGAATCTTCTGCACTCTGTCCGGAAACATTGCACTCGTTTTACGGACAGCGTGCTCTGAATCATCGGAATAGGTGCACTATTCAATTGGAATATTCAAAAATAAAGTCTACCCCTATAATAGACTTTTGAAACAAAACGTTTGATAATAAAAATACATTAAAATATGAACTTTATTTTTAGAATTTCAAAAGTCCAAAACAAAATAAAGTCCATAATTTTTAAAATGGACTTTATTGAAATTTGTAAGTGTTTATCAGTGTTAGAGGGTATTGCCTCAAAAGTCCATAAATTTCTAGTTATCATCCATTAAATAGGAATAGCCGCAAAGAGAACTTACGTTTGTTTTTTTTCTGCGGATATGTTATAATAAGCTATAAATATTTGGAGGAATGCTAATGTACGAGGATTTAAACAGCAAACAGTTTGCAATATTAAAATTTATTGAAACCCAAATGCGAGATAAGCGTTATCCCCCATCGGTGCGGGAAATATGTGCCGCTGTAAATTTAAAATCGACTTCCACTGCTCACACTTACTTAAAAAAGTTGGAGGAACTGGGATATATCAAGCGGGACTCTACGAAAACCCGCGCCATTGAAGTCCTTCGTCACGATCCCAATGAAACGCTTTCAAGTTACTTTGACGAAAAGACGATTGTTTCACTGCCAATTTTAGGTTGCGTAACAGCCGGCGCACCGATTCTGGCGATTGAAAATATCACCGATATTTTTCCACTGCCGTTAGATTTTACTGGGACAGACGCCGCATTTATCCTTGAAGTTAAGGGAACAAGCATGATTGATGCCGGTATTCTGGATGGCGATAAGATTATCGTCAGAAAACAGGAAACCGCAAGAAATAGTGAAATCGTTGTGGCGCTCCTGCTTGAAGATAATGAAGCCACAGTAAAACGAATCTTTTATGAAGACCCCGATAAAATTCGTCTCCAACCCGATAATAAAACGATGGATCCGATTATCTGTAATGCCGAAGATGTCAAAATTCTCGGCAAGGTTACTGGATTAATCCGTAAATTTTAAACAAAAAAAAGATGTGCAAACATCTTTTTTTGTTTTTAATATTTATTTTGTCTAATTCATTTTAGCTAATCCAATTTCATTTTGTCTTCAATATTTTTAAAGATATCTTTTTCAATATGATTCTTATTAGCTTTTACTAATTCAATCTGGCTTTCAAATAGTTGATTCTGCAAATCCAGAATTGTTTTACGGCTGGTTTCGCTTTCAATCTTACTTTGCCGTAAATGCTCACGATATTGAGCCAGCAAATCACTTTTTTCATCCAATTCTTTTTGCAGCAATTCTGTTTCTTCAACCAGGGTTTCATATTTCGCTTTTTCTTCATTTAATACACTGTTAGTTTTCTCAAGTTCTTCTTTGACCAGTTTAATCTCGCCGCTTTCTTTAGCTTTGAATTCTTCACTAGTACGAACTTCTTCTTCCGCAATGAACAGCCGCTCAGTAATATTCATACAGCCTAGTATCGCAATCCGAATGTGATTGGTAAAAGGATTAGCAGCCTTGACGCGTTCCAATTCGGCATTGACGTAATCAGAAACATGTTGGATATGCTCTTCGTTTCCCTTTGCCTTTAAATTAAATTCGGTATCTAATATGCGTAATTCCATTATTGTTTGTTCAGGCATTTTTTCCTCCTGTGAAATAAATTAAATTCTTTAATAGTAATAGTCATGTTCTACTACGGTACTTTTATTATCTGTTCCTTCTATTATATGTAATAAACGAAAAAATTACAAATGATTTATCAATTAATAATTTTTGATGACTCGAGTAAGCTCAGTATTTTCGATAATCTGAAAGTTTATATGCTTTTGGCTGAGGTGATTAAATCCCTCCCACGATTCTTCATAAATGACCGGGATTGAGTAAATCGGCTTATTATTTTTATTGGCGTAATCCAATGTATGGATGGTTCCGCTGCCCGGCGAGAAATTGGATACGATCAAAAACTGACTCGCACCGCTTTGTAGACGATCCCGTTCGATGAATTTATAGGGCTGAACTGTTTCATGATGACTGTATTCTGAGATCAGACAGCCACCCTGATCGCAAATTTTTTCCGCCAAGCCTTGATTTATGACCGGATAAACCTGGTTCAAACCCGATGGTAAAAATGCCACTGACTTTCCACCAGCATCCAGACAGCCTAAATGTCCATAAAAATCTGAACCAATCGCCAGGCCGCTGATCACCACAAAATTGTTTTCGGCCAGAATCTTAGCTGCCTGATAGGCAAAATCGGATCCCAGCTGGGTCGGCGTGCGGCTGCCGATGACTGCCGCCCTTTTAGGGTGATTTAAGACATCAAAATCACCTTTACAAAATAGTAATACTGGGGAATCAATGAAATTCAGACTCTCCGGAAAACCATCATCTAAATAGGATTTACATTGGATTCCCAGCTCATCACAATCATCGATTAGCCGTTTGCTATAGTCCATGGCTGCTTCAATTTCTGTTTGACTGATTTGTCTTGAAATAATATGAAAGGTTTGGCCGATTTCCACAATCTCCTGGAATGATAAACCCCGGGGTGCGGTGATCATCGCCAGTAGCAGTTTAACTTTCTGGCGCCCGACCCCTTTTAATTGCAAGAGCCCGATAATAATCTCATGAGAATGATTCATACCCGTACGTAGTTGTTATTCGCGCAGCTGGGCGTCAAATGATCGTTTTAACTCGCTGAGGATTTGATCGATCACCGGATTTATATCATTGTCATTTAGGGTGCGTTCGTGATGTCTGAAGTTCAAGGCATAAGCCAGACTCTTATAGCCATCAGGAATTTGAGCCCCGGTGTAAACATCAAATAAGTCGATACTTTCAAGAATTTCGCCGCTGTTTTTACGGATAATAGCCTCAACCGCAGCCGCCGGAATATCAGATTTTAATAAAATCGCTAGATCCCTGTTTGAAGCCGGGAATTTGGGCAGATCGGTAAATTTGTTATCGAGTGATGAGCACTCAAAAAGCGCATCAAAAGACAATTGGCACACATAACAACGCTTAGGTAGTTCATAATTCTTGACGACCACCGGATGAATCTCACCGATTTCACCTAATTTTATGCCATTCACAAAAATTTCAGCTTTTCGTCCGGGATGAAGGAAGTCTGATCCACCAGCGATAAACTCCGGATATTTAATTCCTGACTGCGCTAGTAACAGCTCAACTGCCCCTTTTAAATCAAAATAATCCTCACTGCCATAACTACTGATGGCCAGTTTCTGTTCTTCGATGGGTAACTCCCCGGGCTTTTCATTTTTACGATAGGTATTGGACAATTCGAAGAACTGACCAAATGGATTTTTCCGACTATAGTTTAGTGAAATCACTTCCAATTGATGTCCGACAAGGGTATGGCGCATAATACTGTTTTCTTCACCTAATGGGTTAATCAAAGGGATGAGGTTATCCTCACGCTGTGAATTCAGCCCTTGAAGACGTTTTTCGCTGGTGAAAGAGGATGTCAGCGTTTCATAATACCCCTGACCCACCAGGATGTTTTTGAGAGCGTCTTGAAATTTTTGAACCGGGGTTTTACCACCGACCATGGTTTCGCCCCCCATGATGGTACCAGGGATCATATCATAGCCAAAAATCCGCACGACTTCTTCAGCCAGATCTTCCTTTAGTTCAATATCCAGCCGATAACTGGGGACTTCAACTTCCAGAACATGATCACTAATTTTCTCAACCGTGAAAAATAACCGGGTCAGCATTTTTGAGATCTCAGCGATTGTCAGCGAAATACCCACAAAAGCATTGAACCAATTAACATCCAGGTTGACTTTTTTCAAGGCTTCCACGCAGGGATACACATCGATCAAGCCCTCAATGACTTCACAAGCACCGATTTCCAGCAATAGATGGGTTGCCCGCAGGGCTGCAATGCCAGCCAATTCGGGATCGACACCCTTTTCAAAACGGGAGGATGCCTCGGTTCTCAGACCAAGCTGTTTTGCCGTTAAACGGACACTGCCTTTGTTAAAATTAGCCGCCTCCAGCACGATTAGACTGGTTTTTTCGGTTATCTCTGAATTTTCGCCACCCATTACACCGGCAACCGCCACCGGTGCCTGACCATTGGTAATCATCAGCATCGTTTCATCAATGTTCCGCTCTTTATCATCGAGGGTAACAATCTTTTTATCAGTGGTGGTTTTGACAACAATCTCCTGGGACTGGAGGCTATCATAATCAAAGGCATGAAGCGGTTGTCCCAGTTCCAACATTACGTAATTGGTGACATCGACAATGTTATTAATCGGACGAACCCCACTGTTCAGGAGTTTGACCTGCATCCATAGTGGTGATGCTTCAATTTTCTTGACTTTCAGCATTTTGGCTACATAGCGGGGACAGGCTTGATCTTCAATTTTTACTGATAAGTAATCGGCGATCTGATTCGAACTTTCTGTAGCAGCATAAATTGTAAAACCGGCCATCGGAAGATCCAGGGTTGCTGACGCTTCCCGGGCGATGCCGATGATCGATTGGCAGTCTGACCGGTTAGCCGTCAATTCGACATCGATGATCACATCATTAAGCCAAAACAGTTCTCGCGCATCCATTCCCAGCGGAGTGCCTGCTGGTAGAATCAGAATCCCTTCCATGATTTCTTTGGAAAACAAATCGGTATTCATGCCCAGTTCTTCAATCGAGCAGAACATCCCATAGGAAAGCACTCCTCTAAAATCATTGGTACCGATTTTGGTGCCATCAGCAATCACTGCCCCATCAACGGCAACTGGAACGATAGCGCCTTCAAAGACGTTTTTGGCGGCGGTGACAATCACCCGCTCATCGGTTCCCATGTCCACGGTACAGACAATCAGCTTATCGGCATTGGGATGGGGTTCAATTTTAGTGATTTTTCCAGTAAATATATTGACCACATTTTCAGAAACAACCGTCAATGTTTCGACTTTTGTACCTGACATGGTCAGAGCCTCGCCAAAATCATAAGGGGGTATTTTTATATCAACAAATTCTTTTAACCAATTCAGTGAAACGAACATATTATGGTTCCTCCTATTTAAATTGCGCTAAAAAGCGCAAGTCGTTTTCAAATAATAAACGCAGATCAGTGATCCCATACTTGGTTAAGGTAATCCGATCCAGTCCCATTCCAAAAGCAAAGCCACTGTATTCATCGGGATCGATACCACATAACCGTAAGACATTGGGGTGAACCATGCCGCAGCCCAGAATCTCGATCCAACCGGTGTTGCTGCAAACCTTGCAGCCGACGCCCCCGCATTTGAAACAGGTGACGTCCATTTCCGCACTTGGTTCGGTAAAATAAAACTGGTGCGGTCGGAATTTCGTTTTGGTCTGTTCACCAAAGAGTTTTTTAGCAAATAGATCCAGGGTTCCTTTAAGATCGCTCATGGTAATGCCCTTGTCGATGACCAGACCTTCCATTTGATGGAAAACCGGCGAATGGGTAGCATCTATTTCATCGCAGCGATATACCCGACCCGGTGAGATAATCCGCAATGGCGGTTTCTGTTCCTGCATAACCCGCACCTGGACTGGTGAGGTCTGGGTTCTCAGAACAATGTCGTCCTGATAATAAAACGTATCCTGCAAGTCTCTGGCAGAGTGATCCTGAGGAACGTTCAGGTAGTCAAAATTATATTTAGCCCATTCGATTTCTGGACCTTCGGCAATCGAAAAGCCCATCCCCAGAAAGATTTCTTTCAATTCGTTGACGGTTGTGGTCAATGGATGAAGATTCCCAGCCAGATGCTTTTTCCCCGGTAGGGATACATCAATGCTTTCTTCTCTGATCTGCGCTTCGATTTCCTTATGTTCAAGCAACTGTTTCTGGGCTGAAATGTTATTCTCAATTTCTTCCCGTATTTCATTGGCCAATTTCCCAATTATTGGTCGTTCCTCGCTGGAAAGCTTGCCCATGCCCTTCAGGGCAATGGTCAACTCCCCTTTTTTACCGAGATACTTTATTCTCACATTGTCCAGTGTTTTTAATTCTTCAACATCATTAAGATCGGTCAAACAGCGATCTCTTAATTGTTTAAGTTCTAACTCCATTTCTTTCTCCTTTTTTAATTATCTTATTAAATGCTTTTTTAAATCATTTGTTGTTAAATCATTTTCTTTTAAATAAATAAAAAAATCGTCCTTCTGAAAAGGACGAAATTACTCCGCGGTACCACCTTAAATTAATACTGATTGCATTCACTCAAAATTTTAACGCAATTAACGTTAGAGGCTAAAGGCCATCAAAAACGGATGATGACGTTCACGTCTAAAACTCCAGAGGGAACTTCAATAAAATTAAAAACAAAAATCTCTCAGCCTGGGATTTTTTCTCTGTAAAATTTAATATTTATCTACTCGCTCTATCATTGTTGATAAGCTATTTAATTTTTGTTTCGATTTTGCACTAACAATATTATTTAAAATCTCTGACCAGGTCATACATAATAATCCCTGCTGCGGTTGCCACATTAAGCGACTCGGCCCGACCCAAAATAGGAATTTTGAGTAACAGATCACAGCATTCACTCATCTCATGTGACATGCCCTGGGACTCGTTCCCCATCACAATTGCAAACGAGCCGTTAAGGGGTTTGCGCTCCCATAATGAACCGCCCGTTAAGGAGGTACCAATGAGGGTTATCGGCTGGCTCTTTAATTGCTTCACATAGTCGAGCAATGACTCTACTTGATAAATCGGCAAGTGAAAAACTGAACCCATAGAACCCCTTAACACTTTCTCATTATAAACATCGGCTGTTTTGGTGGAAGTCACAATACAGTCAAAGCCAGCCGCATCAGCAGTTCGGATGATGGTGCCAACATTGTAAGGATCCTGAACATCTTCTAATAAAACATAACGTTTGAATGTACCAGACGGGACGCTTATTTTAGACAACACACAGATAATTCCTTCAGGTTTTTGCAAACTTGAAATTGATGACAAAATTGAAGAGTTTACAATCGTTACCGTTACATCATTTTCGCTTAATGCGATTAAATAATCGCTGTTCGAGCCAGCATTAATTTCCAGCCAATCTTTTGTAATAAAAATTTGTTTAATCCGCAATTCGTTTTTGACGGCCTCTAGAAAAAGCTTGGTTCCTTCGATTGCAAAGGTTCCCTCCGAATCTCTAAAGGATTTACTACTAAGTTTTCGCAGATATTTAAGTTGATCATTATTTTTAGAAGTGATTTCCTGAAACATCGCTAATGATCTTTTCGGGATAGCTTATTAATCTCATTAATAGATCGATTTTCGCCCATGACAATCAGCTTGTCACCCGAATGAATAATATCATTTGCAACAGGTGAAGCATTTAAAACATCAAGGGTTCGAATGGCGATCACATTTAAGCCATGCTTTTCTCTCAAGTTCAACTGATCCAGTGATTTTCCTTCCCAGATATGAAGAGACTCCACTTCAACAATGGAATGATTGGTATCCAGCTCTAAAATATCGATAAAATCGCCAGAGAAAAGATTATGTGCAACGCGCTCACCCATATCACGTTCAGGAGAAAATACTTTCTTAACGCCTAATTTAAGCAGCACCTTTTCATGCTGAGCATTATTTGCTTTCCCATAAATTTCGCTGATTCCCAGCTCCTGAGCATTGACAATTCCCATGATACTGCTGTTAATATCGGAAGTAATCGAAACAACCACGGCGTCCACATTTTTTAACCCAATCGACTTCAGGGCGTTGATATCTGTAACATCTGCCTGAACCGCATAGGTTACTAAATTAGCAATATTTTGAATTTTTTCTTCGTCTTTATCGACAACAACAACATTACAGCCCAACTCACTGAGCGTGATGGCAAGTGCTTCACCAAAACGCCCTAAACCAAGGACTGCAAACTGCTTTTCTTTCAATTAATACTCCTCCTCTAGCCAATCATAATATTGCCTTCCGGCAATTTAAAATTACCAACGTTTTCCCGGGCTCGTTTTTCACTGCGTGAAATAGCATAGGCTACCGTTAATGGACCCAGCCGACCGACAAACATGGTAATACTTATGGCTATTTTTCCCCCAATTGATAAATGAGGGGTTAATCCGGTTGTTAAACCAACCGTGCCAAATGCCGAAATCACTTCAAAAACTACAGTTTCAAAAGAAGCATCGGGCTCTGTACATAATAACACAAAAATCATAGAGATGACAATAGCGAACGCAATAACCAGAACTGAAATTGCCCGGCGGATAGCCGGACCTAAAATACTGCGTTTAAACGCAACGACATCCTTGCGGCCATGCAGTACCGAGACAACTGTCATTATGATAATGGCAAATGTGGTTGTTTTAACACCTCCACCGGTGGAACCTGGCGATGCACCGATAAACATTAAAAGCATCGTTAAAAACAATGACGGAGTCGTCAAAGCAGCAATATCGATGGTATTATACCCGGCGGTTCGCGGTGTGATCGACTGAAAAGCGGCGGCCATAAATTTTACTGGAAGCGATAAGTTGCCCATGGTATTGGGATTATTATACTCAAAAATAAAAAAGAACACAAAACCGACGACCAATAAAGCACCCGATACAGTTAATACCAATTTGGTATGCATACTCATTTTATTGAACTTGCGGACATTAATCAAATCACTGGTAACGGCAAATCCCAATCCACCGAGGATAATTAAACCACCAATAACAAAATTGACAATAAAATTACCGACGTATTTTGTTAAACTGGAATAATTTCCAAACAGATCAAAACCGGCATTACAAAAAGCTGAAATAGCATGAAACAAGCTATATGCAGTGCCCCGCAAGAAACCGTATTCCGGGATAAAAACAAGTGCCAGCAATAATGCCCCGATTCCTTCGATCACCAGCGATGAGAAGAAAATATATTTGGTAAACTTAACAATCCCTGAGATGGAATCCATATTCACCGAGGATTGAATTAACAGCCGGTCTTTGATGGTAATGCGTTTCCCCGCCAGTACAAAAAACATGGTAGTTAGTGACATGAAACCCAACCCACCAATCTGAATTAGAAAAATAATGACGACTTTCCCGAACACTGACCAAAATGTCCCTGTATCGACAACCACTAATCCGGTCACACAGACAGCCGAAGTTGCTGTAAATAAAGCGTTAACAAAACCGCCGCTCTCCCCAGAAGTACTGGCAATGGGCAGGGTAAGAAGAATTGCTCCCAGAAGTATAACCAGAGCAAATCCGTAAATCAGCATTTCCGCAGGGGAGCGCTGTCCAACAAATTTTTTGAAATTCCAACGTATTTTTTCTGCCACGATTCTGTCTCCACATATAATATTTGACAATCATACATATTTTAACATGCTGTCATAAAAAAGCAACAATAATATCCAATAAAAAAAACTTCCCAATCATGGATAATCCGTTGAGAAGTTTTTTCAGTACGATTAGTTCATGTTTTTCTTTGATACTTCAACTAAGTCTTTAAAAGCATTGATGTCATTCATGGCCAAATCAGCTAAGATTTTACGGTCAATTTCAACACCTGCCTGTTTTAAACCAAACATGAATTTGCTATAGCTTAAGTCATACATTCTGGCACCGGCATTGATTCGAGTGATCCATAATCTTCTGAAATTTCGTTTCTTTTCTTTACGGCCAACATATGAAGATCTGAGTGCCCGCATAACGGCTTCATTTGCTGATCTATATAACTTACTTTTAGCGCCATAATAGCCCTTTGCAAGTTTAAGTACTTTTTTATGTTTCTTTTTGGCATTAACGCCCTTTTTAATTCGCATTATTTATTTCCTCCTATCTTCAAATATTATCTTTTAACCATTTTGATCATTTTCATAACTACTTTAGCATCTCCAGGAGCTAAACCAGTAGCTTTTCTGAGGTTTCTTTTTCTCTTACTGCTTTTTTTGTTTAGAATATGGCGTTTACCAGCTTTTGTCCGCTTGATAAAACCTGATTTTTTTATTTTAAAACGCTTTGCAGCACCACGGTGTGTTTTCATTTTTGGCATAACTATTTCCTCCTCCCTGTACAAGGTATCTTTTATAAAAAACTATATCTGAGAAACTTAATTAAAAAACAGCTAAGTTTAGCTAACAGATAGTCAATTAACACATTGAGTTATTTATTTTTGCTTGGGTGCTAAATACATAACCATATTTCGGCCTTCAATCTTCGGTGCCTTTTCAACCACGGAAAGATCAGAAACACGTTCTGCAAAATCAAGTAATACTTCTTTTCCCTGTTCCGTATAAGCCATTTCACGGCCTCTGAAACGAATAGCCACTTTGACCCGACTACCTTGTTCCAAGAATTTAATGCAATTTTTAATTTTAACATTAATATCATGCTCTTCAACTCGAACCGACATACGAATTTCTTTAATAACCACAGCTTTTTGATTTTTTTTAGCTTCTTTTAATCGTTGAATTTCTTCGTATCTAAATTTTCCGTAGTCAAGAATCTTACAAACCGGCGGTTTTGCGTTTGGTGAAACTTTCACTAGATCCAAATTTTTCTCATCGGCTAATGCTTGAGCGTCTTTTGTATTCATGACTCCCAACATCTCACCTGCTTCGTCAATTACACGGATTTCGCGATCACGGATCTCGTTATTAATTTCGTGTTGAACATCTTTGCTAATAGTAATATACCTCCATATATAAAAATTGCAGGTAGAGTCACTCCACCTGCAAAAAAATACTAACGAACAATTATAATACGTTCATTCATATTTACCTATTTCCCTAAGAAATGAGGTGAGAAGTGTGATTCCTCTACTTTGTTACTACGCTATTATATGCTTATTCATCATCAATGTCAACTGTTTTTTTTATGAAAGTAACGCCCGGTCATTAGCGAATTCTTCGCCACTGACCTGACCAAAGCGTTTCAGTAAATCTTCAACGGTCAGCTTCTGTTTTTCTTCGCCTCTGATGTCCAGAATAACCCGTCCCTCATGCATCATGATCAATCGATTACCATGTTCAATGGCATGGCGCATATTATGAGTGACCATCAGGGTCGTCAGATTGCCTTCTTTAACAAAACGGTCACTGAGCTGCAGCACCTTGTCGGCTGTTTTGGGATCTAAAGCCGCTGTGTGTTCATCCAGCAATAGTAATTTGGGCTTTTTCAGTGTTGCCATCAATAAGGTCAATGCCTGTCGTTGTCCCCCCGAAAGCAGACCCACCTTGGCATGGAGCCGATTTTCCAGCCCTAAATCCAGATGGCTGAGGTACTCTTTGTAAATCTCTCGTTCCTTATGACTGATTCCCCAGCTCAATGACCGGGTTTTGCCACGACGATAGGCCAGGGCGAGGTTTTCTTCAATCCCCATATTGCCGGCCGTACCCATCATTGGATCCTGAAATACCCGGCCGATGACCGCCGAACGTTTATGTTCGGGAAGCTTAGTAACATCCAATCCATCAATCAGAATGGAACCCTTATCAACGCCAAAGACCCCGGCCACACAATTGAGAAATGTTGACTTACCGGCTCCGTTGCCGCCGATCACCGTGACAAAATCACCTTCTGCCAGTGACAGACTGAACTTACTCAAAGCAACTTTCTCATTAACCGTTCCGGCATTAAATTTTTTTTCGATATCATTAATAATTAACATTTATAGATCGCCTCCGTTCATCGATTTTTTAAGGGGGCGAAGATAGGTTTTAAAGACCGGTAATGACAGCGCAATTGCCACTGTGATCGCAGTAAACAATTTTAAATCATTGGCTGGCATACCCAACTTTAATACGAGGGCAATGATAATTCGATAGGTGATGGCACCAAGCGCTAGTGAAATTAGGCAATTGAAAAAATTTCGGGTGCCAAAAATAACTTCACCAATAATAACTGATGCCAAACCAATAACGATTGACCCGATTCCCATCTGAATATCAGCAAAGCTCTGGCTTTGAGCGATTAATGATCCAGAAAGTGCAACCAGACCATTGCTGATGACCAGACCTAGGATGATCATATTATTGGTGTTGATCCCTTGGGCTCGAGCCATTTGTGGATTGTCACCAGTAGCCCGGATGGCACAGCCGATTTCGGTTCCGAAAAACCAGTATAAAAGACCAACAATTGCCATCACACTGATAAAGCCAAAGAGCATGACCGAATATGTTGGGCTTAATCCCAGGTTTTCCATGGGGGTAAATACAGTATCAATCCGTAATAGTGACAGGTTGGCCTTGCCCATGATCCGCAGATTGACCGAATAAAGTGCGATCATTGTTAATATACCTGCCAGCAAAGCGGGTATTTTTAGTTTTGTATGAAGAATTCCGGTGACCAGTCCCGCCAGCATCCCACCAACAAAGGCTAAACATGTAGCGATGAAAGGATTCATCCCATTAAAAATTGAAAAAGCTGCGATGGCAGCTCCCATTGCAATACTTCCTTCTACTGTTAAATCAGCAATATCGAGTATTCGGTAGGTGATATAAACGCCGATCGTCATGATGGCCCATAGC
This sequence comes from Acetobacterium sp., assembly GCF_030652775.1. Taxonomy (GTDB): domain Bacteria; phylum Bacillota; class Clostridia; order Eubacteriales; family Eubacteriaceae; genus Acetobacterium. The sequence continues at coordinate 17,243 of NZ_JAUSPS010000095.1, forward strand.
AGACCCAGCGATATTGCACCTAATATAATCTCAAACATTATTCTGCCTCACTTCTTATCTATTGATTATCTTGATTAATAATTTTAGCAAGCAGTAATGGGATCCATTACTGCTTGCTAAATCGTTTCTATTCAAATCTTTTATTTTGCGGTAATAACATATTGCTGAAGATCAGCGGGAATTGTTAAGCCAATTTCCTGAGCGACCGCACCATTGATGGCATACTCAAATTTAGAAGCTGATTCAATTGGCATGGTTGCCGGTTCTGCTTCGCCTTTAAGGATTTTCACGGCCATTAAACCAGTCTGGTAACCCAAGTCTGAGTAGCTGATTCCTAAGGTGGCTAAGCCACCTGATTCCACCATCCCGGATTCGCCGCAGATGACCGGTGTTTTTGATTGCGCGGTAATGCTTTGAACCTGAGGCATTGCTGATGCAAAGACATTATCGGTAGGAATGTAGATGGCATCACATTGGCTGACAATCGATTGAGTCGCCTGTTGAACATCATTTGAATTGGTAACCGTTACTTCGACATATTTCAGTCCCAGTTTTTCAATCGCTTCTTTAGCAATTTTAGCCTGAATTACTGAATTATCTTCGCTGGAAGTATAAAGAACCCCAACTGTTTTAGCAGTCGGTACTAATTTTACCAGCAGGTCAATTTGTTCCTTGATTGGGTTCATGTCGGTTGTTCCGCTGACATTTCCGCCCGGTGCTTCGTTTGAAGTGACCAGACGAGCTGCTTCATAATCGGTAATAGCTGTTCCCAAAATTGGGATTTCGGTGGTTTTACCAGCGATGGCTTGGGCCGCCGGGGTCGCAATGGCGAGCACCATATCGACCTTGTTACTGACAAAACGGTCACTGATGGTTGATAAATTACTTTGATCACCCTGGGCATTTTGGACATCGATGGTAATATTATCGCCATCTTTATAACCATTGTCGGCCAGTGCGGTGACAAAGCCTTCCCGGGCGGCATCAAGAGCAACGTGATCAACGTATTGAACAATCCCGATGGTCGCTTCTTTACTTTCTTCTTTGGTGGCCGAGCTTGTGCATCCGGCACCTAAGGCAACTACAGCTGCAACGAGCAGAACGGTCATTAATTTTTTTCCGTGTTTTTTCATTTCTTTTCCTCCATTTTCATTTTTTATTCAATAAAACCTTTTCAGGCTGAATTGTTCGTGTTGGCTTCTTCATTTTTACATTCACGCAAAAAAAATTCGTCTCTGTATAACAGGGACGAATACAAATTCGCGGTACCACCTTGCCTTTGATGCTTACACATCACACTCTGCAAGCAACCTTAGTCACTTAACCATGATAACGGTTGGTATCCGACCCAGCCTACCGGGCATAGCCTTTCGGTGAGCAGCTCTCAGGATGTATTCATAACGGTGTCCCGCTTTCTCGCACCAACCGAAAGCTCTCTGAAAAGATCATCCTAATTATTACTTGTTCCTGGTCATCACTTTATTGTTTTTTATTATATTTATACGAGTCGAATTTGTCAACCTTTATTGCAAATTCGACCCGTATTATTCCTGATTTAGTCCAAGGTCAATGACTTTGTGCTAATTTTTTGAATCAGTTTTTCTTTGAGATCGGCAAGACTGATCAGGCCCGCATCGCCAGTGTCGCGGATTCGCAGCGCCAGGTCACCGCCTTCGGCTTCTTTATCGCCGACCACCAACATATAAGGAACTTTTTGCATTTGTGCATCCCTGATCCGGTAACCCAGTTTTTCATCGCGAACATCCACCGAGGTGCGAACGCCAATGGCAGTTAGTTCTTCAGCAATGCCCTTGGCAAAATCATGGTGGGCATCAGCAACCGGAATAACCATCACCTGAACCGGTGCCAGCCACACCGGGAATTTTCCGGCAAAGTGCTCAATCAGAATCCCGAAAAACCGTTCGATACTTCCTAAAATGGTGCGGTGAACAATAACTGGACGGTGTTTTTCGCCGTCTGATCCAATATAATTTAGGTCAAAGCGTTCCGGCATCTGGAAATCCAGCTGGATAGTGCCGCACTGCCAGGTACGACCCAGGCTGTCCTCCAGATGGAAGTCAATTTTGGGACCATAAAACGCCCCGTCACCCGGGTTTAAACGATAGTCGATGGCTTTTTTCTCCAGCGCATTTCTTAAGGCGTCGGTCGCTATTTCCCAAACTTCATCCGAGCCAATGGCTTTTTCTGGTTTGGTGGAGAGCTCAACCCGATAATTAAATCCGAAAATTTTATAGACGTCATCAGCCAAATCAATGACCTTAATGACTTCGGCTTCAATTTGATCCGGGGTCATAAAAATATGGGCATCATCCTGTGTAAAGTTACGAACCCGCATCAGACCATGGAGGGCGCCATGCAGTTCATGACGATGAACCAGACCCAACTCAGCCATCTTTAAAGGCAAATCCCGATAGGAGTGTCCTTTTCTTTTATAAACCAGCATTCCGCCCGGGCAGTTCATCGGTTTAACCGCATAGGAGGCATCATCAATTTCGGTGAAATACATATTTTCTTTGTAATGATCCCAATGACCGGATCGTTTCCACAGTTCAGCATTGAGAATAATTGGCGTTTTGATTTCCTGGTATCCCCGCAGTTGATGGATCTGTCGCCAGAAATTTTCCAATTCGTTGCGAATAATCATTCCTTTGGGATGGAAAAATGGGAAACCTGGACCTTCTTCCTGGAGTGAGAAAAGATCAAGTTCTTTTCCTAATTTGCGGTGATCCCGTTTTTTTGCTTCTTCCAGTCGGGTCAGATAAGCTTCTAATTCGCTTTTTTTCGGGAAGGTAATTCCGTAGATCCGCTGCAGCATTTTGTTTTTTTCATCACCGCGCCAGTAGGCTCCGGCCAGGCTTAACAGTTTTACCGCTTTAATCCCGCTGAGATTTTGAATATGAGGGCCGGCGCAAAGATCGGAGAACTCACCCTGGGAATAAAAGCTGATGATGGCGTCTTCCGGCAGATTTTCGATCAGTTCCGCTTTATAAATTTCGCCTTCGGCATTTACTTTAGCTAGGGCTTCGTTTCGGCTTAGTTCATAGCGATTGATTACCAAACCTTCTTTGACAATTTTAGCCATTTCCTTTTCAATTTTTTCCATGATTTCCGGGGTGATAATTACATCCACATCAATATCATAGTAAAAGCCACTGTCGATCGCCGGGCCAATCGCCAGTTTTGCCTGCGGATAAAGTCGTTTGACCGCCTGAGCCAGCAGATGGGAACCGGTATGCCAGAAAGCATGTTTGCCGCCTTCATCTTCGAATTTCAAAAGATTAAGGGTGGCGTCTTCATTAATCGGTTGACGGACATCGACAACCTCGCCATTGAGCTCGCCGGCCATGGTATTTTTAGCTAAACCAGGACTGATATCATTGGCAACTTCAAGAACAGTAATTCCGGGTTCATAAGTCTTTATGGATCCGTCTTTTAACGTAATAGTAATCATATTTTCTCCTTTATTTTTGCGCTAATTGTGAAACCAGCGTATTTTCAAGCGACTTGGTTCTTTAAAACATTTATTTTAAAAACAAAAAAGCCCCTTTGTTAACCAAAGGGACGTATCAACGCGGTTCCACCCAATTTGATTCACTTTCATGAATCCACTTAAGTTCTGAATAACGGTCAGCTCCGAAAAACCCTACTATAAAAGAAAGTGAAAAAATGTAAATAACACAACTTTCCAATCGATTTCAGGTTTCGACTCCAAGGTGGTTTTCAATTATCTTTGGTACAGGCAATTACAGCCAGGTTGCCTACTCTCTGAAACTTTTGGATAACTTACTCGTCCTTATCAGCATCTTTTTTTATTTTTATTGCTTATTAGTATAACCTTTATCTAAAAAAGAATCAATACTTTTCAGCAAATTTAATATTTCATTGAATGATAATGCTAGAGCCGGCCTCAGAAAATACCATTAATCCCGGTTTTTCTTCTGATGACAAAGCAGCTCCAGTAAGCCGGCTGAGAAAAGCAGCCGAAAAATACTGAAATTTGACCTGGGTATAGATTTTTTTTGGTGCCAGGTTTATGAAGCTACCCAGATAAGTCTCGATATTCTGGGGATCTTTTAAAAACTCGAAGATCCATTCTTTATCCGGACTGGTATCACTCATACCGGCTGGCAGTCTGAGTTCCCGAGCGAGAAAGTCGAATTTAAGCCATTCCCCGATCTGTTCGCTTTTTTGATGATCCTTGAAAAATCCCAAGAGTATCCCAAAGAGCTGTTCCTTTGATTTGCCCACATCATAATATCCCTGACTGTCCCAATAGCTGGAAAACGCTTCAAAAAAGTCAAAGGGGGTGCTGTAAATCCGGGCAGCAAAAACGAAAGCCAAGCTATATTTGAATGCACCACTATTGAAGTAGCGATCCACCAACACTTCAATTTGACGCAATTGATACAGTTCTGCAGCGCTGATATATTTATTTGAAATTATCTCATAAGGTGGAAAACTGGCATACTGATAGTCATGGATTTCCGACTCTTTGCGAATACGGGTGCCTTTCAGACATTTCAGAAAGCCCAGTTGCAGCATATCGGGATCAAGGGCTATCACCCGATTAAAGGATGACTTGAAAACCCCATAGGTTTCATGGGGTAAGCCCGCAATCAGATCCAGGTGAATATGAATATTATGTTGATCCAACAATTTTGTTACATGTTCTTCGGTTCTCGTCACACTGATTTTTCGGCCAATCGCCGAAAGCGTAGCGGGGGCCGTACTTTGAACCCCGATTTCAAGCTGTATCAATCCCGGCGGTGCCGTGTTCAGCAGCGCAATCATCTCATCATCGATCAGGTCACCGGTCATTTCAAAGTGAAAATTAGTATTGCCGCCTTGATCAATTAGATGTCTAAATATTTCTTTTGCCCGACCCAAGTCGCAGTTAAATGTCCGGTCTACCAGTTTGACCTGCTTGACGCCTGCCAGAATAAAGAAATCCAGTTCCGCAAAAACCCTGTCCAGACATAACAGATTCAACCCCTGTTTAGCCGAAGAAAGACAATAAGAACAGGAAAATGGGCAACCGCGCATGGTTTCATAATAGATAATCTTATGATTGAGATTGTCCATATCCAAATTTAAATACGGAAAAATTAATTGGTTTAACGGAACCGGTTTAGCATCCGGATTTTCGATCAGTTCACCGGATCGGTTGCGATAGCAGAGACCGGGAATTTTACTAAGGTCATTCAGATTATCATTTGTCAGTAGTGCTTTTAACTTGTCTTCCCCTTCGCCCTGAATAATGAAATCGCAAAAAAGGTGCTCTTCCAGTAGGGACAAGCCATCAAAACTGACCTCCGGGCCGCCAAAAATAATCTGCACCTGCGGCCTGGCTTTTTTAATGACTTCGGCCAACTTAAGCACAATCTCCATATTCCAGATATAGCAGGAAAAACCAATCCGTCTGGCTTCCTGATCCAGTAGCAGCTTGATGATGCGATGAATCGGGTCATTGATCGACATTTCCAGAAAATCGACCTCAAAATCCGGCAGCTGCGCCTTTAATGAGCGAACGGCCAGATTGGTATGAATATATTTAGCATTGATGGCGACTAAAACAAGATCTTTCACTAGTAACCTCCAGTTTATCGGATGGTGCAAGTATAATACCCGTTTAGGGGTATTATGCTTTTATTTTGCTTTCATTGAGCTGAACTTCCGATATGAAAGTCTATACATTAAACCGGAAAAAAGTAACATCGCCATCTTTCATGACATACTCTTTTCCTTCCACTCGTGTAACACCGCTTTCCTTGGCTTTCACTTCAGAACCGGCTTCAATCAATTGTTCGTAGCTGGTAATTTCTGCTCGAATAAATCCGCGTTCGATATCACTATGGATTTTGCCGGCTGCCTGGGGTGCTTTGGTACCTTCGGTGACCGTCCAAGCTCGTATTTCCTGGGGTCCGGCGGTTAAAAAGGTAATCAGACCCAACAGTTTATAACCAGTTCGAATGACCTGATCCAGTCCTGATTCGGCCAAACCCATATCGGATAAAAACTCGGCTTTTTCGGTATCGTCAAATTGGGCGATTTCTTCTTCTATTTTGGCTGATATTTTTATAATATCCTTATGATTACCAGAGTGGTTTTCTAAAACGGTTGCTTTTAATCGGGTTACCATTTCATTATCCTCATGGAGATCATCTTCAGAAACATTGGCGATATAAAGAACTGGTTTAATGGAAATCAACTGAATGGTTTGAATGAATTCCCATTCATCGGTTGAAAAATCATCGTCATTAGGCATTTTACCCACTTCCAGAATTTCACGCAGACGCATGGCTACTTCGATGTTGGCTTTTTCCTGCGGATTAGTTTTGGCCAGTTTTTTATTTTTTTCAATCCGGCGATCAAGCATTTCAATATCAGCAAAAATCAATTCCAGATTGATGGTTTCCAGATCGTCAATGGGATCGATTTTTCCCTCGACATGGACGACGTTGTCATCTTCAAAACAACGGACAACATGAACAATGGCATCAACCTCGCGGATATGTGAAAGAAACTTGTTGCCAAGTCCTTCCCCTTTACTGGCACCGCGCACGAGACCAGCGATATCGACAAATTCGATGGTGGTGGGAATAACTTTTTTAGAATTGTACATTTTTTCTAAAACAGCCAGGCGGGGATCTGGTACCGTCACAATCCCAATATTGGGATCAATGGTGCAAAAAGGGTAATTAGCAGCCTCTGCCCCAGCCTTGGTTAACGCATTGAATATGGTGCTTTTCCCGACGTTGGGTAAGCCAACGATTCCTATCTTCATAGTTACCTCTTTCTAATTTTCTTAGCAATGAAATTATTTTTTTATTTTATTTGGTACTGATATTCTGTCCCGGATACATTAATCCTGACATTTAAAAAGGTGGATTTTCCCGTCCCGAAGGATCAAGAAGTGCCACCATTTCGATTTGTTCAGCGATTCGGTTGAAACCTAAAGGTCTTGCTTAACCATAAACGATTTATCACCAGGAGATTATCCTAAGAAAAAGTGTCGATCAAGCCGCTTGTTTGAGACTCAGGCTATCGACTAACTGGACTACTTTTCCAAAGTTTTTCGAGACTGTAAAACTCACGTTCTTCAGCATGGAAAACATGGATGATCACATCGTAATAATCCAATAAAATCCAACGGCCTTCTCGTTGACCCTCGATGTTTTTGGGGAATATTTCTAATTCTTTGGCTTCATATTCAATATTGTCAGCAATGGCTTTGACCTGACGTTCAGAACTCCCGCTGGCAATAACAAAATAGTTGGCAATCGATGTCATTTCTGTTACATTAATGACCTCAATATCGATTCCATTTTTGTCTTCAATCCACCCTTTTATTTTTTGTGCAAATTCTTCTGGATTAATAAAAATCACTCACTTTCTTTTATAATTTTAATCTCTTCTATTTTTGTTTAATAATCAAATCATTTCGCGCATCAATGGTTCGCTTGTGAATCAGGGCTCCGGTTTGCGCCACATGACAGATGCAGTTGGTTAATGCCATAATGGTTGCCCCATCCAAATCGGTTTCGGCCATTTGACGAATGGTCTCAACCTCCGGAAAAGAACGATCTTTTTCAATATAGTCAGCCAGATAAATAATCTTATCCAGGGTATTCATGTTTTTACATCCGGTGGTATGACAATCAATGGCGTTTTGAATCGCAGCGTCATCAATGCCGTAACGTTCTTTAGCAAGAACCGCCCCCACCGGGCCATGAAGCAATTGGGGATCATTATGACTGATCCGATCGATCTTGATCTGATGCTTTTGGGCATAGTCTAGCTGCTGTTGGTCGGTTAGATTCTTGGCACAGTCATGCAGCAACGCTGCCAGTCTGGCCTGATCCAGATTACATCCGAAGTCTCTAGCCATTTTATCAGCTGCCGCAACCACATTCATCGTGTGTCTGAACCGTTTAGGGGTTAGGTTCTTTTTTAAATCAGCTTCGATATCAGTCCAATTCATGGTTATCCTCTATTGACGTATGCGGCAAATAAAGGCGATGTTCATGAATGTAGGTTTCCACCGCATCGGGTAGTAAGTAACGGATTGAATAACCATTTTTAATGCGGGCTCGAATATCAGAAGAGGCGATGTCCATTTCAGTGGCGTACAGCTTAAAAATAGAAGCCCCATAAATTTCCTGGAGCTCTTTGATCCGCATATCCAACCGATCATGACTATAACCCGGCCGGAAGGTGGTGATAAACTTCACCGACTTCAACAACTCCGGGGCACCCTTCCATAAGGTGATTTCAAACATTAAATCAGCCCCGGCGATGAAATAAAAATCGCAGTCCGGATAAATCTCTTTAATGCTATTGATAGTATCAATGGTATAGGTGATGCCATTTTGATCAATTTCATGGGTTAAGATTTCAAAACTGTCATTGCCAGCGATGGCCAGTTCAACCATTTTAAGCCGGTGTTTTCTGGCAATTTCGTCCTGAGATAATTTAAATGGGTTATTCCCGGTGGGAATAAACAATACCTTATCCAATTCATATTGATCCCGGGCCGACTCCGCCAGCAGCAGATGACCCGTATGGATGGGATTAAAACTTCCTCCCAGAAGACCGATTTTTTTCTTCATCTCAAACCCTTACTTATTATGAATTAGTGAATTTTCGTGATGGACTTAATGCTTTTTTCTTGACCCGTTTAATGGTCTTTTGATTTTTTGTCGGCACCTCGATTTTGGTTTTTAATAAATTCTTTTTATAAAGGATGAATTTACTACCGATGGTACAAACAATATCAGATTTTGTGGCTGTAGCTAATTCCCGAGCCACATTATTGACATCTTCCAGAGAATTATTCTGAACTTTTCCCTTGATCAGTTCCCGGGCAATGATGGCATCCCTGGTCTGCACGATGACTTGTGGGGTGATGCCTTCTTTGCCGATGAAAATGATATCGGGAATATCCATGGCAAGCTTTCTTAAATAACTTCTTTGTTTACTTGTTAACATTTTTTCTCTACTTTCTACGACGCTATTATAACATATAATAAAGCGGGAAATCTATTTAAAATACTCAAATTCGATCTCTTCCAGTTGAACCACATCTTCATCCTGAATGCCCATTCTTTCCAATTCTTCAAATACGCCTTTATCTTTTAGAACCCGTTGGAAGAAGCCAATGGAATCCAAATCTTCAAAGTTAACCGAAGTAATCAGACGCTCCAGGAAGGCACCCTTAACGACAAATAAGTGATCGAATTTTTCAACGGTGAATTGTTTTTCTTTAAAGTCTGGAGTGAAGATCGTTTCTGCTTCGGGTTCAAAGTCAAAGATCGGTTCAACTTCGCCAATTTCATCCAGCAATTGAATCGTCCGGCTTAACAGTTCGTTGAGCCCCTGACCGGTGACAGCGGAAATGACAAAGACTTCATAGCCTAACTTTTCCAATTCAGCTTTTAACTCATCCGTTTCCGCAAGTTCAGAAAGCAGGTCAACTTTGTTCAAGGCGACGATCTGAACCCGTTTTGCCAACTTTTCGTTGTATTTTTCCAATTCATAATTGATCTTTTTAAAATCATCCAAAGGCTCCCGACCTTCACTGCCTGAGGCATCGAGAAGGTGAATCAGAAGTTTGGTTCGTTCCACGTGTCGGAGGAACTGATCCCCCAGTCCGGTTCCCTCATGGGCACCTTCGATCAAACCGGGAATATCGGCGATTACAAAAGGATCGAAATTTCGCCATTCGACCACACCCAGATTGGGCACGATGGTGGTAAAATGGTAATTGGCAATCTTGGGTTTAGCTTTGGTGATAACCGATAAAAGAGTTGATTTGCCAACATTTGGAAAACCAATCAGACCCACATCGGCCAGCAGTTTCAGTTCAAGAATAACGGTGCGTTCCTGACCCTTAACCCCGCCCTGGGCAAAACGAGGCGCCTGTCTGGTGGCGGTTGCAAAATTCATATTCCCACGACCACCCCGGCCACCTTCGGCCACCCGGTATTTTTGACCGTGTTCAGAAAGATCGCAGATGATCCGTCCGGTCTCTTTATCCTTAATAATGGTTCCCACAGGTACTTTGATGATCAGATCTTCGCCGGTTTTACCCGTCGATCGGCCGCCAGTACCGTTTTCGCCATTTTCCGCTTTGTGTTTTCTTTTATATTTAAATTCCATCAGGGTCCGAAAGCCGTTGTCGGCCATAAACACAATATTGCCGCCATGCCCTCCGTTACCGCCGTCAGGACCGCCATTGGGAACGTATTTTTCGCGACGGAAACTCATCCCGCCGTGTCCGCCGTTGCCAGCCTTCAGAATAATCTCTGCTTTATCTACAAACATTGCTACCTCGCTTTTTTTATGGTATCTACCCAAACAACAAAAAATAAAACCTCTTATCTTGTAAAAACGAGCATAAGAGGTTTTATGGATGTATTATTTTGTCACTGGAAAACTAGATGGCTTCCCGAGGATAAATACTTACTTGTTTTTTATCTCTGCCTTTTCGTTCAAAACGTACGATACCATCTTCTAATGCGAATAATGTATCATCTCCGCCTTTTCCAACGTTAGTACCTGGGTGAATTTTTGTTCCTCTTTGACGAACAAGAATATTTCCTGCTAGTACGAATTGACCGTCTCCTCTTTTAACTCCAAGACGTTTGGCTTCACTGTCACGACCATTTCTTGAACTACCAACCCCTTTTTTATGGGCGAATAGTTGAAGGTTCATTTTTAACATGTTGTTCACCTCCTATTTATATACTTCTTCAAACTGGATATAGTCTCCATAAGCTTCCTTGATCCCCCGGATTCCCAGGAGATAGGTTGAAATGAGGGTATCTGTTTTCATCTTCATTGGATCATCTGTGATTTCGGGAATGGTAAAGCGGACATAGCCTTCTTCAACCACTTCGCCTAGATCTTTCCGACCAAGAATTTCAGTGAGTCCGTTTAAGATGCTGATGGTTAAAACCGATACAGCAGCACAAACGATATCCTCGCCATGATCAGCAAAACCGGCATGACCAGATACAATTATTTCATTTGCTTTATTATTCTTTCCTTGAATCTTTACTGAAATCATAAAATGTCCTAGGCTTGGATGCCAGTAATTTTAACTTTCATGAATGGTTGTCGATGACCTTGTTTTTTACGATAATCTTTTTTAGATTTATACTTGTAAATAATAACCTTAGGTCCTTTTGCAACTTCTAAAATTTCAGCTTTAACAACAGCATTTTCAACCACTGGAGTACCAATGATCATTTCGCCATCTTTGTTGACTGCTAAAACTTCAGTAAAAGTAATTTCTTTTACATCTTCTTCTGTGAAATTGATTTTTTCAATTTGAATAACATCATTTTCTTGAACGCGGTATTGTTTACCACCTGTTTTAATAATTGCATACATGATTCTACACCTCCTCATACCAGACTCGCCACAAAAGGTGCTTTCGACTTAAAACCTTGTGTGTGCGGCTACATAACTTTATAAATATTAACATGCTCAGCTCTTAAAGTCAACCAAAATAATAATAATCAAAGACTATCGATGATTTTTTAAATTTCTTAAATCTTTTCATTTTTAGGTGGTTTTTCAGGATAATTGGGTATAATAGTACCAAATGAGCTTTAGGAGGAAAATGAAATTGCAAAAAAGCATGCCTAGAATAAAGATTGTGGCCGTCGTTTTACTAATTATTCTGGCGATGGGATTTATTATCTATAATTTTTATCCAAAGATTAATCAAACAATGCAAAAGGATAGAATTATTGCCGTTGCCAAAGAAAATCATACCGAAGTTGCCGATCGTATCGATTTTAATGCCTTACTGACGATCAATCCCGATACCATCGGCTGGGTTCAAATCAAAGGAACCTCGTTAGAGTACCCGGTTACTCAAACCGATAACAATGATTTCTATCTGTCCCATAATTTTTTAAAGGAAGCATCCTTTGAGGGGGCAATTTTCCAGGACTACTTAAGCGATCCCGTCACGACCCGGAATCACGTCCTCTATGGTCATTATATGTCCGATGAATCGATGTTTGGGAGTTTGTGGAATTATCAGGATCAGGCCTATTTCAAGCTCCATCCGGTGATTCAGTTTGACCAGCCCGGGAATCCCGGTGATTGGGAAATCTTCTCGGTTTATATCACCGAAGCCGAATACGATTATCGCCAGCCCAGCTTCGCCAATGATACCGATTTTATGAACTATATGAATCGGCTGAAAGCCCGGTCTCTGTATGACACTGGTGTGGTCGTTTCACCAACTGATGAAGTACTGACCCTCTCCACTTGTATTTACACCTTTGATGATGCCCGCTTTGCCGTTCATGCCCGAAAAATAAAATAAACGTAAAAGTGTCCGCAACTTAGACATCATTTATCGTGATGCTTATCTGCGGACACTTTTTTTAATGATTTCACTCTATCATCGACTATTTGTTGTCAACAACAGCTTTCTTTCCCAGTTTTCTTAATTCCCGCTCTGGCTTGATTACTTTCTCTTCATAATCAAAACATTCTTTAGCAATGACATTGCTTAAAACAAGCAGCGAAATTAGATTTGGAATCGCCATCAAACCATTCATTGTATCTGAGAAATCCCAGACAATCTGCAACGCAGTGGTGGCTCCAACAAAGGCAACCAAACTATAAAACAACCGATACACTTTTACTGCGATCGGTGCTTTGATTAAATATTCCAGTGATTTTTCGCCATAATATTCCCAGCCTAAAATCGTCGAGAAGGCAAACAGCATAATCCCAATGGTGACAATGTATCCACCGATGGGTCCAAGCGCTGATTCAAAGGCGGCAATGGTCAAAGATGCACCGCTGAGTAGTTTTCCTGCTTCAGTCATCGTACCCAGCACTCCAGATGAGGCAATAACCAAACCCGTAATCGTACAAACGACCAGAGTGTCAAAGAAAGTTCCAGTCATATTGATATAACCCTGTCGTGATGGATGATCGGTTTTGGCCGCAGCCGCAGCAATTGGTGCCGAACCTAAACCCGCTTCATTTGAGAAAACACCCCGAGCAACGCCCCAACGCATGGCGCTGAGCATGCTGGCAATCACGGTACCGCCGACACCGCCGGCGACAGCCATCGGTGAAAAGGCCATCGTAAAGATCTGGGCAATCCCTGCTGGTAGATTTTCAAAATTAATAATAATAACTAATATCCCAGCAACAAAATAAAATATCGCCATAAATGGCACAATTACGCCACAAACCCGACCGATGCTTTTGATCCCGCCTAACAGTACAACAATAGCCAGAATCGTAATCACTGCTCCGGTAATCCAGGTTGGGATCCCAAAGGTTCCTAACACCGCCCCGGAAATGGAATTTGCCTGGGTCATGTTACCGATTCCAAACGATGCAACCACCGCAAAGGCAGAGAACAGCACCGCCAGAACTGATCCGATGGTCTTGTTCTTGAAGCCATTTTTCATAGCATACATCGGTCCGCCGGCCATTTCGCCTTCGGCGTTTGTTTCCCGGTACTTAACCGCCAGAACACTTTCACCGTATTTTGTCGAAAGACCAAATAAGGCACTTATCCACATCCACACTAACGCCCCGGGTCCCCCCAGTACCATGGCTGTGGCTACCCCCACAATGTTGCCTGTTCCAATGGTTGCCGCCAGCGCCGTCATCAAAGACTGGAAGGGTGAAATATCACCACTCGATTCTTTTTTTGATGGATCCGGTTTGGCAAAAACCGATTTCAACGCATAGCCCAAGTTTCGCCATGGCAAAAACTTCAACCGAATTGTCAAAAAGATCCCGGTTCCCATTAGTAAAGCCAGCATTACAGGTCCCCAAACAAAATTGTTGACAGCTGCAATAATTTCAGAAAAATTCATCTTAACCCCCTTAAAAATATAGTGGGATCATTTTATCACTATTTTTCTCACTTCACAATACTAAATTGACCTAAACTGATTAATGACAAGTATTTACCGTCAACAGATCATGTTCCGGGTCAAGAGGTAAATATTCTCATTATTTGAAGATGTTTTTACCAACCCAGGAAAAATGAAGCTTACTTTAATAGCTGTATTGAGATGGATCTAGACAACCGGGCTGATCAGGGAAGCAAACACTTCATAGGTTTGTGGTTCAAACCACAGTTTTAATTCAACTAATAATGATTCGTTTGAATCGCTGCAATGGATCAGGTTGTAGCAGCACCGTTCTTCCCGGTCAGCATTCTCAAAGGAATCTGTTCCCAAATCACCTCTGATTGTTCCCGGCTCGGCCTTGGACGGATCGGTGGCGCCGGTCAATTCCCGGGCATTAGCAATGGCATTTTCGCCAACCTGACTGAGAATAATCGGAATCATCGCTTTACCGACAAAAGCGGCAATGGCCATTTTTTTAAAGGACTCACCCAGTTTCTCAACCACGTGGGCATAATGGGTTAAGATTAAATTTTCATCACTGCTCTTAAATCCCATCATCTCAATCTGGAACCCCTTCTCAATAAATCGGCGGATGGTCGGTTCCACTAACTCTGCTTCCAGGGCGTCCGGTTTCATAATAATTAAAGCGTATGTTCTCATCATAATCCTCACTTTCAGGGTTTTATTAGAACTATTTTACAGCGATCGGGTGAATAAAACAACTATCAAGAGATAAGCACAGGTAAATAAAATTACAAAAAACGCTGAAGCCGATCCCGCATCACTATGCAGAACCGGCTTCAGCTTTTAACTTCTGATATCATTCCTTTTGGACTCACCCCTCTCAATTTATCAAAAATCTTCTTTTCACTTTTCACAAGTAATAAACACTTAACCTGGGAAACTTTATATTCAGAAATTTAAATCTGTTTTACAGCCTGGAATCTTATCCATTTCTACGGGTTGTTTTCCATTCTATTTCCTATTTATTTGTTAATTGAAATCTCCTGTCAGGTGGATTATTATCTTTGATCCATTATTCGTATTTATGGCCACATCATTTTGTACTGTTAAATATTTGATGCTCTTTTCCCATAATGAAAATACCGATCTCTGATCAATCACACAATGATTTTCTGCAGTCTAACCATTTAGCCAATTGACTCTGGTAGCTGTTGCATCTCAGGAGGTGACAAGTGATAAAACTTAATTAATCATCCGGTATCGTGTCAAATTTTCATTTCTAACAGATCACCGTCTTCCGTTAATCTTTATCAGCAGTTAAGGTTTATTTACTTTTCAATGACCGTGTCAGTCAATCTGGAAAAGGATTGATTTGATCTTTGATTTAGCTAAATTATAGCACGTTTTTTTTAAATGTAAAGGCTTTTTTTGTAAACGTTTTTATTCCTTATGTAAACCTTAAGCATCGGCATTAATCAGCAGTTTCTCCCGGTGGATCTCAATGGTGGGGTCAATTAGAAATACCGCACTATTTTGATTATTGATACTCTCTAAAACATGTTCCGGCTTAACACATTGTTGCTCAATATAAACCAGGGTCATCTTGACATTAACCTTGTCTTTTTCCGGGTCAGCAAACACCGAAATCGATTCGATAAAGGGCCGAATATCTTTTTCCACATATTTCCCTTTTTTATTTCTTTTCTGCATCAGAATCTGGGGCAGTGCCAGATATGAATGGAGGGATTCGGCCAATTCGTTTAAATCTGTTCCCTGGACGATTTTGATGCGAATTCGATAGATGCTTTTGCTCAGCGCTGCCGACAACGATCCGACCACTTCGCCACAAATTTTGGCAGAGATGATTTCCAGACCATTGGGCAGCACCTTATTCATCCGGCTGATAAATGTTTCCACATCGACGTCCTCTGACACGATCACTTCGCCGTATTCTCCATCACTGGTCAAGCCCACGGACATTGCCAGGGCGAATGACATTCGCGGATGGGGATTAAAACCCTGGGAATATTCAACCGGCATATTAGCCCGGCGAAAAGCCCGTTGAAACAGGCGCTGCTGATCCAAATGGGATAAAAAACGCAGCGGTGTCGAGCGCTTAAACTGATATTGAATTTTAACCATTGCATTTCCAGCCTTTCTTGAATTCCATAATTCCGCAATTTGAGCAGTTTTCCGGGCAGAAGGGCGTTGTTACCGCAGCCTCGGCTTTTTCGGCCTCGGTTTTTAAAAATTTCTTAGTGACCCCAGTATCAATAAAATCCCAGGGTAGGATTTCGTCGTAGTCCCGGTTTCGCAAGGCATAGAACTCCGGATCAATCCCCGCTTCGGCAAAAGCTTCGGTCCATTTCTGGAGATCAAAATATTCACCCCAACCATCAAAGCGGCAACCCTTTTGATGGGCTTTTTCCAGCACCAAACCCAAGCGGCGGTCACCCCGGGCGAAAACAGCTTCCAGAAAGCTGACCCCGCTATCGTGCCAGCTGTAGGAAATCTTGCGATCTTTAATGCTGGCTTTTAAGTGGCGCTGTTTGTTTTTAAATTCTTCCGGAGTGTTCTGTCCCATCCACTGGAAAGGAGTGAAGGGTTTCGGTACAAAAGAAGAGGCACTTAAAACGACCTTCAGACTTTTGTTTCGGGACTCTCGATCAATTTTATAGTACTCATCAACGACTTTTTGACCCAGATCAGCAATCCCTTCGATGTCTGCCAGGGTTTCGCCCGGCAGACCAATCATAAAATAGAGTTTGACGTGTCCCCAACCCTTTTCAAATGCGGTTTTAACGGTATCCATCAGGTTTTCCTCGGTTACGCCCTTATTGATGACGTCCCGCATCCGCTGCGTTCCGGCTTCTGGCGCTAGAGTTAACCCGGCTTTCCGGACTTTTTGAATTTCTTCCAGCATCTCAATGCTTAAGGAGTCGATCCGCAGCGATGGCAGCGAGATACTGACTTTGCCAACTTCAGCATCACAGACCAGGTTTTTAATCAGGGCTTCAATTTCACTGTAATCTCCAGTGCTCAGGGATGACAATGAAACCTCATCATAGCCAGTGGATTCGATCAGGGCTTTAATTTTTGTCTGAATCGTTGGCACGGTTTTTTCCCGGGTGGGACGATAGATCATCCCGGCCTGGCAAAAGCGGCAACCCCGGCCGCAACCTCTGAAAATTTCGTAGCTGATCCGGTCATGGACGGTTTCGGTATAAGATACGACGATTTTATCCGGGAAGTACGCCTGATCCAGATCTTCAATAAATTGTTTGCGGATCGTGGCCGGTGCTGCTTCGATAATCGGTGAGAATGCGGTAATCACCCCGGACTTTTGATCATAGCTGACCTCATAAAAAGCTGGGACATAAACCCCTTCAATAGTGGCCGCCATTTTCAGAAAGTCCTGACGGTTACCACTGGTTTTTTTCCACTCACGGTGGGCGGCCATGATTTTCAGGATCACCTCTTCCGCTTCACCGATGACAAAAATGTCAATAAAGTCGGATAGCGGTTCGGGATTATAGGCACAGGGACCCCCGGCGATCACAAAGGGCTCAGCTTCTTTTCGCCGGGTACTGCGCAAGCTGATCTTTCCCAGTTCCAGCATATTTAAAATATTGCTGAAGCTCATTTCATATTGCAGCGTAAATCCTACAAAATCGTAGTCGTTTAAGGGCATCATCGATTCCAGTCCATACAGGGGCAGATCATGTAACCGCAATTGTTCTTCCATATCTACCCAAGGAGCAAAAACCCGCTCACACCAGATATCTTTTTCTTCGTTAAGTAATCCATACAGGATTTTCATGCCCAAATGGGACATGCCCACCTCATAGGTATCCGGGAAGGCAAAGGCAAAGCGAATCATCTCCAGATTCGGGATCTTATGGACCGCATTCACCTCATTGCCAAGATAGGTGATTGGTTTTGTGACCAGGGGTAAAATATTTTTTTCGATATAATTATTCATTCATTTCCTCATATTTATAATTTTTTAAAAGTCTGCCTAATTTTGGCACACCTTATCTTACATGATTCTTATCGGCTTGTACAGTCCCCGCACCAGAATAAATATTCACCGTTTCAGCTAAGCTCCGGTCATTATTCGAAAAGGCGCATTTGATAAACGATATCAATTGTGATAGACTACACCCTGTTTGAAAATTTTGAGTCAGGTTTTGCGAAGGTGCCACGAGTTCTGTGTTTAAATTTTCGCATTTATCTGAAATTTTATGTTCATGAAAGGAGAAAGAATTGTTTGAAACAGTAGATGTGGGCTTTTTGTCCATCATTCCACCCATTATTGCCATTGTTTTGGCTTTGATTACTAAAGAAGTTATTTCTGCTTTGCTGATCGGAATCCTCTCCGGAACGCTGATTTATGTTGTTAGCAGTGGCGGCGGAGGCCTGATTGAAATGGGTACGGTGGCTTTTGGTTTAATCGCCGAAACCGTGGGTCAACCGGGTAAATTCAATATCATCCTATTTTTGGGTCTGCTGGGGGCCCTTGTTTATGTTGTGACCATTGCCGGCGGTTCACGGGCCTATGGCAACTGGGCTGCGACCAAGCTTAAATCCCGACGCAGTGCCCAGCTGGCCACCAGTGTTCTGGGTATGATAATTTTTGTCGATGATTATTTCAACTGCCTCACCGTGGGCACGGTCATGAAGCCAGTTACCGACAAATATCAGATATCCCGGGCCAAGCTGGCCTATATCATCGATTCCACCGCAGCGCCAATTTGCATTATCGCGCCAATTTCCAGCTGGGCGGCGGCGGTCGGCTCGACACTTTATGAAACCGGGGCGTTTCAAAACGAACTGAGTGCCTTTATCGCAACGATCCCCTATAATCTCTATGCGTTGTTAAGTATTTTGATGGTCATTATTCTTTCGGTAACCAACCTCGATTTCGGACCGATGGCCCGGGTTGAAAAGCGGGCCATCGAAACCAGCGAACTGGGGGCTCTGGATACCGAACTGGAAGAAAAAATTCTGCTGGATGGCAAGGGCACAATCTGGGATCTGATTATTCCGATCTGTTCGCTGATTGCCTTCTCAATTCTATCGATGCTCCAGAACGGTGGCTACTGGTCCGGCGAAGGCTTGTCCTTGTCGGAAGCTTTTGGTAATTGCGATGCCTCTGCGGCTTTAGTGATGGGGGCCTTTTGGGCGCTGGTAGTGACCTTCCTGCTCTTTGTTCCCCGGAAACTGATTGACTTCAAAACCTTTATGGGTGGCATCGGGGAAGGAATTAAAACGATGGTCCCTGCTTACATCATCCTGACCCTGGCCTGGACCATCGGGGCGCTGTGTCAGGATCTGCTCGGTACCGGCCTCTTTATTGGCGAACTGGTCAAAACCAGCAGTATCCCGGTGGGTCTGATTCCAGCGATGATTTTTCTGGTCTCGGCGCTGTTATCCTTTTCCATTGGCACCGCCTGGGGTACCTTTGGGATTTTTATTCCAATTGTCGTGATGATTTCCCAATATACCGCACCGGAACTGATGGTTGTAACCTTATCTGCGACTCTGGCTGGCTCGGTCTTTGGCGATCATTGTTCACCCATTTCGGATACCACCATCTTATCCTCCACGGGAGCCGGCTGCGATCATATTCAGCACGTCTCAACCCAGATGCTTTATGCTGTACTGGTCGCCACCTGCAGCTTTATCGGTTATCTAGTGGCTGGTTTGAGCTATGGAAATCTTGTGTTGACCTGGGTTACCTCGGTGGGACTGCTGATTATCTCCCTGATCGTATTCCATCGGATTTCCAAATCCAAACTCGATCAACTGAATTTTCCCAACTTAGATTAATACCTTTAATTCCAAATGTCCGCCATTCTACGAATCAGAATGGCGGACATTTTTATTTTTGCTTCAGGACTGCTTCCAAATCAGTTCACCTTTTCGTTGCTGAAATGATTCATTAATCATATCATTTTCGGCTATTTCTTCCAGATATTGATGGATCCGATTGACCAGATCCGGGCTTTCCGATACCAGAAGCTCCCGGATGTAAATTCCCTTGGCTTTTACTAGTGAAAACACCCGGTGATGGATACCCGTTTCATAAGTCAGTTCCGGGAAAACACCCTTTGTCCATAAAATGTTGAAAATATAGTTCAGCTTGTTAAACTGACGGATATAGTCTTGGTCAGTTAGGCTGTACAGCTTTTCTTTGAGGCTGCTATGTCGTTCTACAAAGGCAGACAAATAGCAAAAGCCCCGGGAGCAGTCAATCATTTTATAGAGATGATCCGGCCCATTAATGGCTGGTGACATACTGGCAATGACCAGATCAAATGATTGATTACAGTGAAAGCTATCCCAATCCGAGTGAATAAACTCCGTGTTTTTCAGACCTGCAGCGGCGGCATTTTCGATGGCATGGCTCAGCATGTTTTCGGAAAAATCCAGACCCACTACTTTTTTTGTTTTTTTCCCCAGTTCAACCGCAAATTGTCCAGAACCACAACCGATATCCAATACGGTTGACTCATTGTTGATGATCCCTTTATCGATTAAGGTCTGCACCTTTTCTTTGCGATTTAACTGGGCGCTTTCGGTTGATAATGAAAGGTTGTATTCTTCTGCCCGAAAGTCCCATAACTCCACCGTTGGCTCTTTTTTCTGGTTATCACTTAACCAAAGTTCCTCAAAATATTGTGAATTCAAGTCCATTCTATAAACATACTCCTTTATATTATAAATTCAATCATCGATTAATAAAAAACAATCCAGCCAGACAAAGGGCGATTCCCACCAGATGATTGGTGGTCAACACCTCTTTGTAAAACAGAATACCAATCGGGATTAGTAGAATTGCCAAGGAAATGTTGGCTACCAGTGATCCCAGACTGATATTCCAGCCGGCTCGGTAGGCCGTAATATAACCAAATTCCAAGGCTACAACTGATATTCCCAAGGCATAACTGGTCCAGTTGAGCCGTTTAAATGATTGGACGATTCCTTCGTCTAAACCATTGGTCAGCATCAAAATCAGTGTCAATAGCGCCGCCACCAGATAGGTGACCAGCAGAGATAAAAACGGATTGGCTATTTCCGGGGTCGATTTGGTGCAGATATTATAAAACACATTAGCGGTGACAATCAAGATAATCGGCAGATAGTAGGTTGTTTCATTCACAGCTGAAAAGCACTCCCCTTTCGATTTCTACGGTTTTTAGATCACAAGCATGGCAGGCTTCCGTTTGCCTGCCATGCTGCTTAGCATCATCCCTTTTTTATCCAGGCACGCTTGAAATCCTTTTTTAATGTCTGAAAATCCCGATAGGGATTTTCAATATAAAGCAGGCGTTCGATAACGTTGCGTTCTTCTTTTGTTAAAGCCAACTGGGAAATGCAAAAGCTTTTGGGTTCGGTTGTCATTTCCTCACAGTTTGATGCCAGGCGCAAAAACACATCGCCACTTCCCCAAAAGTCCGGGTCAAAGCGACTGTGAAATCGCGGAACATTTCTAGCCGAACCAAAATCAATGAGCGACAATTGCTCACCCGTCCATAAAATATTGTCGGTTTTAATATCGCGATGACTGATTTGCAGCCCCGATAGATAATCCTGTACCGCAATTAATTGCTCCATGATGGCCGTGATTTCGGTTTTATTAAAGGCATGATCCCATTCCAATAAATTTTCCAGTGACTGCCCCGGCATTTGTTCCATTACCAGTCCATAAAAACCGTCCCGATCAAGCACTTGGATCAATTGGGGAATGGCCGGATGGTCAATTTTTTTTAGATATTTGCTTTCCAGAGCCAGTTTTTCTTTGCGGCGCTTGACATCATTGGGATAAAAAACTTTTAAGACATAGTGAGCAGTATCTCGGGATACCAGATAAGCAGTTCCAAAACGTCCCTGCCCTAAGGTCTTAATCAGCCGAAAGCCATCACGAGCAAGTGTTCCTCGGAGGGTTCCGACACGGCTACCACTCAATCTCATCAACCGATAAGGGTTTCTCATTGAGATAGCTTTTCTGAACCTGACCATTTTTCATGATAATGACCTTGTCAGCCATGGGCGTTATGGCCTGATTATGAGTGATCAGAATCACGGTCATATTTTCTTTATGGCTGGTTTCCTGGAGCAGTTTTAAAATATTTTTTCCGGTATTATAATCAAGGGCTCCAGTGGGCTCGTCACAAAGCAACAGCTTCGGCCGTTTGGCCAAGGCTCTAGCTATGGCCACCCGCTGCTGCTCGCCCCCGGAAAGTTGGGAGGGAAAGTTTCCCAGCCGTTCTTCCAATCCAACGCTTTTTAAGACCGTTTCGGCATCCATCGGATCACGACAGATTTGGGTCGCCAACTCGACATTTTCAACAGCGGTCAGATTTTGAATCAGATTATAAAACTGAAAGACAAACCCGGTATCATAACGCCGATATTCCGCCAGCTCGCGCCGACTCAGAGCCGCCACATCTTTCTCACCGACAATCACCTGACCCTCATCGCAGTTATCCATCCCCCCCAGAATATTAAGAACCGTTGTTTTTCCAGCCCCACTGGGTCCAACCACCACCGCAAATTCGCCTTCATCAATAAAAAAATTGATCCCATTGGCGGCATTGATCGTCACTTCACCCATATGGTAACGCTTGTGGACATCTTTAAATTCAATAAAATGTTTCATCTTTTTAGTCCTTTTTAAGTTAATAGAGGAATCGCTCCTCACACAGGTTATTTATACTGCTATCAGTATAGCGAATAAAACCCAGAAAAGCCAGTTTAGCTCGAAAAAAAAGAAAGGTTTCCCTTTCTTGAGGTTGTCGATAAACTACCGTACCGACCAATTGTTAATCTGTTGTTCGCTGCGGAATCGGACACTAATAAGAAATAAATTTCTTATTAGTCGTGGGCAGTCACTAACTACAAGCAAGCTTGTGATTGGCTCGTTGCCTTCACGCAGGTTTATCAACCTGTTCGCTCCGATGCGTACAACATGATGTAACAATTGTCGGTACTGGGTTATCTTTTTGATGGTTTTAAGAAAGGCCACCTTTTCTTTTCGGTTATTTTTGGGCTGGTTCCCATTTGCAACGCACCGGGGAAACAATGGCTTCTTCTTTTTTTAGCTGCTTAAAGGCTTTGTCCACTTCTTTGCGATCAACCTTCAAGGCTTTTTCGACTTCACCAGCAGTCATCGGTGATCCATGCTGTTCCATACAAGCTAAAATTTTTTCCTTAAGTTCCATAATCACCCTCCAAATTTACTCATTATTATCGGACAATTATAGCAAAATAGTCTTAATTTGAGTTTTATTTGATACCATAATTTCTATTAAAATGGCTTAATTTTCGACAACTGCAACAATTGCCGACTGGTTCAATTTATTACTTTGAATCCCTAAAATGTGATTCAGTACTAAAGCGATGGCTGCGAAAACAATGATCACAATAAAAGTTGAGCCATAACTGCCGCCTGAACTTTGTAGTAAATAACTTGAAATCATTGGTCCAATGATGGCCGCCGGTACCAGCAAGAAGTTGGATAAGCTGAAATTCAGCGGATAATTCTTAGAACCAAAGCTTGAATTGATAACAACGGAGGATAAGGCCGGTACCCCACCATAGGTAACCCCAACCGATAACAGACCGATGAATATGAAGATGACATTATTCATGGTTGCACCCATAAATAAGAAAACGCCTGCAACCAGCAGGAGAATGGTATTGGTTGCCATTGCTTTCCCTCTGCCGACTTTATCAAACAAGGTACCAATGACCACCCGACCGCCGCCATTAAATACTGAAACCAGCAGCCCTAATTGGGCTGGCGCCCCAAAGGCCACGGCGATGGTTGCGGCACTGCCGATAATCAGTAATCCTGATGCGGTAATCATAATCCCCCAGAAGAAATAGATCCAGAAAACTCCGGTTTTTAGCATTTCCCCAGCGGAATACTCTTTTTTCTGACTGCTTTGACCGGCAACAGCCACCGCTTTTTTAGGTGCAATTTCCGGTTTCTTAATAAAGAAGGAACCTAACGCCATCACTACTGCGCCCATAATGGCTAGATAGAAGAAGGTTTCCAATACTCCGACACTACCAATAAAAGAGCTGATCATGGTCCCGAGGATCAGTCCCCCCAGACCAAAACCCATTAGTAAAATCCCTGAAGCTAAACCGGCTTTTTCGGAAAACCAGGGCACGATGGCACTGATAATGGAATTGTAACCCATCCCAACTCCAGTTCCGCAGAGCACCCCATAAAAAACATACAACAGGATTAAACTTTGTCCCGGCTGAGTTGGATCGATTTTTGAGACGCCAAAGAAACCGATAAACAGCATCGCTGCCGCCATTAAAACAATGTATTGATTTTTAATGAAGCGGGTTAATTGCCCGCTGACAAAACCGCCAATACAAAAAAAGATAATTGAAATTGTAAAATTAAGTGATAAGTCCGTGACTGTCCATGTTTCAAAGAGCTTGTTCAGTGGTGCCCGAAAAATTGACCAGGCATACAATAATCCCAGAAACAACAGCATAATGGTCGCTACCGCCAGGTAGGCCCATCGTTTCAAATTCTCATTCTTCATCATTTCCCTCTGCTTCCAAAAATTTTCTTGCTTTATTGTATCAGCTTGCTAAAGTAAACACAATAACAATTACCAGTAATTGTTATGTCTCTTACTAGTTTTTATCATTCTACTGGACAGCTTGTTTTAAAAAGATTAAAATATAGCAAATGCTACTAACTAGAAGTAACAACAGGAGGAAACCATGGATTTATCATTTTTTATTGGACCGATACTAGGGGGCATTATCGGACTGATCACCAACGGCATCGCTATTCGGATGCTCTTTCGCCCCTTAAAAGCCATCAAAGTATTGGGATTGACCTTACCCTTCACCCCGGGCTTAATTCCCAAAGAAAAACCGCGCATCGCCAAATCACTGGGCGACGTGGTGGCCAACAATCTGCTCAATCAGGATGTCATCAAAAAAGGTCTGCTGTCCCCGGAAATGGACGATAAGATCACTGTCGCCGTCAATGGCCTGATCGCTAAAAAAAGTACCAGCGATGAAACCCTGCGGGAGCTGTTTTACTCGTTTTCCGGCGCAGAACGGGGTGAGCAGATCATCACTGATGTGACGACCAAAGTGGTCGGTTTTTCTTACGAGCGGATGGTCAAAATGGAATTGGGTCCGCTCTTATCGGAAATCGCCGTCACCGAAATTGTCAGCAATCTGCAGGGTTCAATGTTTGCGATGCTGATCAATGAAAACCTGATCAGTTCCGCCAAGGTTAAAATGTCTGAAATCATCGAACGGATGGTGGTTGAAAAAGGCGAGGCTATTCTCGATAACATCTTTGAAAAAGAAAGCACTAATCTGCTCGATAAACGTCTTTGTAATCTTTATATTGAGTATCAAGACCGCATTCCGGAATTTGTCGCCTGGGTTATTTCGACCTATCATCAGCTGATTGACAAAAACATCGGCGTCTTAATTCACGCCCTGGACTTATCAAAACTGGTTGAAGATCAGATCAACGGTTACGATGTCCTGACTTTTGAAAAAATGATTCTGGAAATCATGCGCAAAGAACTCAATGCGATTGTCTGGCTGGGCGGATTATTGGGCTGCATTATGGGCCTGGTGATGTCCTTTGTATAGGGCAGCAGAACTGGAATTTAAAAAGGAGCTAAAAATGACTAAAAAAGCAGAAATTAATTGGAACCAATTGGGCTTTGATTATATAAAAACGGATTATCGGTATCTGTCGTTCTGGAAAGAGGGGCAGTGGGATGATGGAGTTATGACTGAAGACAATGTCTTACATCTGGGCGAAGCGGCTCCCTGTCTGCACTATGGGCAGCAGTGCTTTGAAGGACTGAAGGCCTATCGGACCAAAGCTGGCGAGATTCAGTTGTTCCGGGTGGACCAGAATGCCAAACGCTTCCAGGATTCCTGCCAGCGGCTATTAATGCCGGTTATTCCTGATGAAACCTTTATCAAAGCCTGTATCGATGTGATTAAGGCCAACGAAGCCTACATTCCGCCCTATGGTACCGGCGGCTCGCTGTATATCCGCCCGATGATGATTGGGGTCGGCAACAGCATGGCCGTCAAACCGGCCAAGGAATATATCTTCACGGTTTTCTGTATGCCGGTGGGCGCCTATTTCAAGGGCGGCCTGACGCCAGTTAACTTTATGGTGTCGGACTATGATCGGGCGGCCTGTAACGGCACCGGTCAACAGAAGGTTGGCGGTAACTATGCGGCCTCAATGCTGGCTCATGAAATTGCTGTTAAAAAAGGCTATGCGGATTGCATTTATCTGGATCCCACCAGCCACACCAAAATCGAAGAGGTCGGGGCTGCCAATTTCTTTGGCATCACCAAAGACAACCGCTTTGTCACCCCGGATTCCCCCTCAATCTTACCCAGCATCACCAAATACTCGCTGCTTTATCTGGCCGAACATGTTTTGGGGATGGTTGTATCCGAAGAGGATGTTTTCCTTGACGAGCTGGATCAGTTTAGCGAAGCCGGCGCCTGCGGCACCGCCGCCGTGATCACCCCCATCGGCGGTATTTTCCATCACAACCGGCTACACGTTTTTTACAGCCAAACCGAAGTGGGCCCGGTGACCAAAAAGCTCTACGATACCCTCACCGCCATCCAACTAGGCGATCTGGCCGGTCCGGAAGGTTGGATTACTAAGCTATAAAGCGGTTTTGTCACTAAATATTTCAAACAAAAACGATGGATTTATTCCCCATCGTTTTTGTTTTATTTTTGCTGAGCTGGTCGTTTCTTCTTTTTCTTTTTACGGACCGAATAACCGAAGCTGCCGACTTTTTTGCCCAACCCAAAGTATTCGCCATGGACGTAGGCTAGTAGATCGGCCTGATCCAGATGGAGTTTGCCACCTTCATCAATCAGGGCTTCCTCAACATGAACGGCCAGAATCTCAGCCATAAACAGATCATGGGTACCCAGCGGAATGATTTCTTTGACCCGGCATTCCATACTTAAGGGACTAGCGGCCAGCATCGGGCTCTTTACCGTATCGCCGGGAATTGTGGTTAAACCCATTAGCTCAAATTTATTCATGTCCCGGCCGGAGCGCACCCCACAGAAATCAACGGCTTTGACCAGCGCCACGGTGGACAGATTGATGGTGAACTCCCGGGTGGCGGTGATGATTTCGTAGGATAGACGGCTGGGCCGCAGCGAAATATAGGTCATCGGCGGTTTGGTATTGAGAACCCCGGTCCATCCCACCGTTAAGATATTTTCTGATGCGGCCTCGCCACAGGTTACCAGTACCGGGGGCACCGGTGCCAGCAATACCGATCCCGGCCATTTTGTTTTACTCATTGCGTTTTCTCCTTTGTCTGCGATAGTACTATTATAGCAGTTTTGCCATAATTATGGCAGAAAATCGTCGTCAACCAAGCCCCGGGACCGCTGAAAAGAATCGATTAAACCATTTAAGTACAATTTTTCTTGCAATTTCTTTGCTAAGCCGATAGTATTATAATTAGAACAGACAGTGGACAGGAGAACTATGAAAACAGAATTATTATTTCTAATTAAGCGCCTATGTGATCTTGAAGAAGAATTCATGGAGCTGACTGAAGAAGAAAAAGAAATTGTCGTAACCACCGCCGAAAGCATGACCGGGAGTCTGGTCTTTTTATTGGAAGCGCTTGAAGATTATTCCATGAGCGGTTTTTATGACGAAGATTAAAGCAAACTGAAAACATCAAATAAGGAGGTAGTTCGATGAAAGTAGCCGCTTTTGTATCCAGTATGGTTGCCCTGGTAATGGGCGCCGCAGCTCTGACCTTAAGCATTATTGCCGTTTCAAAAACTGCCCGTTAGCGGCAAAAGAGCAACTCTTCAACAGAGTTGCTCTTTTTGGGTTACTCATTAACTATCGTACCGACCAATTATCAGTCAGTAAACTCGACGATGACCTGATCGATATCCCAGAGTGATTCAATTTTTTCGACCGCATCTTCTTTGATGGCGTTGGCAAACTGATGGGTTGCCGGCAAATCGATGACGATCCGAACCACGCCGCCCGTGATATCAATTTCCTTGACCAGATGGGTTGCTACCATATCCAGACCTTTGATCGGATTCATGACCTTCTTTAAGCGTTTTCGGACAATTTCTTCGGTAGTGACGACCTTTTCGGTTACCAGGCCGTGTTTTTCTTCATAATTCTGAATTGCCGAGCGCAATACCTCCACTGCCAACACCGAGCAATGAGCCTTGATTTTGGGCAGCCCGCCCAGGGCTTCTGAAGCTTCCTGCCAGGTAATATTTTTGGCTTCGTCAATGGTTTTGCCTTTGGCCAGTTCGGTAATAATCGAACCGGTGGCAATGTTTGAGGCACAGCCGTAGGATTCAAATTTGATATCATTGATCACCTTGGTTTCGGGATCAACCTTTAAATAGAGCGACACCATGTCGCCGCAGGCCGGACTGCCTTCGGTTGCTTTGCCATCCGGATCATCAATCCGCCCGGTATTTCGGGGATTCTTAAAATGTTCCAGGACCAGATCATTATAAGGACTTGCCATTGCTATTTCCTCCTATTCCTTTCCCAGGGGGCTGATTTTTCTCAGGTTCTCAACCACCTTTTTCAGCGTTCCCACCACAAAAATGACCTCTTCCATAGTATTGAAGCGTCCCACCGTCATCCGGATCGAGCCGTGGGCTCGTTCATGATCACCGCCGATGGCAGCAATCACGTGACTGGCTTCCAGGGAGCGGCTGAAACAGGCCGAGCCGGTGCTGACGGCGATGCCATACATGTCCAGATGCAGGGTTATCGATTCCCCCTCCACATAATGGAAGGTGATATTGACATTCTGGGGCGTCCGCTGCCGGGGATGACCGTTTAGGATAACATCGGGGATTTGCTCACCCACCAGTTCGGTGATTTTATCCCGCATCGCCGCCAGCCGGATGTTTTCATCCGCCGTCACCAGTTCCGCCGCTTTGGCAAATCCCACCGCCCCGGGAATATTATCCATCCCACCGCGGAGGTCAAACTCCTGGAAACCGCCATCCATTATTTTAGCCAGGGCGGTGCCTTTTCGCACATAAAGTCCGCCGATCCCCTTGGGACCATGCAGCGTATGAGCCGATACGGTGATCAGATCAACGGCGACGGCGGTCACATCCAGGGGCACCCGCATAAAGGTGTGGGTGGCATCGGTATGAAAGAGCACCCCCTGTTGATGGCAGATTTTGCCGATCGCATTGATATCCTGGAGGGTACCGATTTCCTGATTACCATGCTGAATTGAGACCAGAATGGTTTCCGGGCTGATCAGCGCCTGGAGTTTTTCCAGATCCACCAGACCATCGCCATCGACATCCAGATAATCGACGGTGAAGCCTTCTTTTTCCAGGGTTCTGGCGCTGTACAGCACCGGAAAGTCTTCAATTTTGGAAACGATCAGGTGTTTGCCTTTTTTTGTGCCCAAGGCTTTAGCAACCCCTTTTAATGCCAAATTGCTGGACTCGGCACTGCCCGAGGTAAAAATGAACT
The DNA here is from genome assembly GCF_030652775.1 of Acetobacterium sp. GTDB lineage: Bacteria > Bacillota > Clostridia > Eubacteriales > Eubacteriaceae > Acetobacterium. Next base: position 46,688 of record NZ_JAUSPS010000095.1, read on the forward strand.
CCTGGCTGTTGGCGCCCAGGGTCTGAGCCAGTCGGGTTCTGGCATCATCCAAAGCTTCTTTCGCCTCAACGCCCAGCGAATAACCAAATTCCGAGGTCGCCACCGAGTAACGATCAAAATAAAGCGGTGTCATAACTTCCAGCACCTGCTCATCCAGCCGGGTGGCGGCGGCGTTATCCAAATAATACACTTTTTCCATGATTCCCCCCTTAGATAAACAAGGTAATGGCAGAATGTCGGGCTTCCTGAATATAGGTTCCGACGGCCCCGTAGTCGTCAATGATATCTTCGATCAGATCGGATCGTTTTAAACCCATGATGTCCATGGTCATTTCACAGGCGATGATTTTGCCTCCCAGCTCCTTGAAATCTGCCATCAGCCGTTCCAGGGAGGCGACATTGTTTTTCTTCATCCGTCCCAGCATCATCTTTTTTCCCAGGCCCAGAAAATGCATTTTCGATAAAGGACCTTTTTCCAGGCCGCCTTTTTTCAGCCGCAGCAATCCCCAGAAGGTGAAATACAGGGACACCTCCATCCCCATCGCCAGCGAGCCATTGGACACAATCAGAGCACTATACAGTTTATCCATATCACCGCTCTGAACAATAATTGTTGTTTTGTCCGCCATGAAAGAGCCTCCTTTACTTTTGTATTTTTATTTTCCAGATATCGTCCAGTTCTTCAATGCTGATGACTGCCAGAGACAATGCGTCGGCGGCCATCGGGATTTCTTTTTTCGAGGCGGCATTGTTCCCGGTAATCTCAATGACATCCCCAGGTTGCGCCTTTCTGACGGCTTTACGCATTTCTACCAAAGGAACCGGACAGGTCTCGCCTCTCACATCAACATAAATTTCTGCCATTATCTTGCCTCCTACTCAAATTTTGATTAACTGTCTGCTACTCTTTTTCCGTCGTTGTTTCTTTTTTCATACCCTTTTATTATCAACTTACTTGTGTATTTAATAGCAATCATAATAATAAGCATAAAAAAGCAGGCCTAGGGATCGTCCGGCGGCCTGCTGAGGTTGTCTGATATTAATTTTTATTTTTTATATACTCGATAAACTGGGTTGAATATGCCAGGGTCTCGGTGGGACAGCTGTCGACACAGTGACCGCAGCCGACGCAGCGCAACTCGGAAACCGGGCGGCCGGTGGCGGCACTGGTTTTTAAATCGATGAACATCGGACAGGAGGCATTGCAGCGGCCGCATTGGATGCAGTTGCTCTGATTGGTTGTTATTTGCTGACCAACCAGTTTGCCGAGCAGGCCCACCACCGTTCCCAGGGGACAATAGTGACAGTAGCCGCGACCGCTAAAGGCGACCCAGAAAAACATCGCCATCAACAACTCGGCCGAGAGATATTTATAGGTTTCGATTTTTGCCACCGCATCGCTGTTGATCAGTGGCAGGCCCAGCAGGTATAACACCCAGTAGGCGGTAAAACCCAGGGCGATTGCCAGAAACAGCCAGCGCAGAATGGCAAACAGTTTTAAACTGCGGGCCTTGACCTTTTTTCGGGAACCCAGTAAGGGCATCACCGGATCAAAAACCTCGCTGGCAAAACCATTAAACAGGCACAGCGTCGAGCACTGCCAGCGCCGGCCCAGCAGCAGGGTTCCGACCAGGACAACAATTGTGACAAGCAGATAAAAGAGCAGCGCCAACGAGATGCCGGTAAAGCCAAAGATCGGCAGGTATTTGAGATAAAAGGCGGTGTTGGGGTCCATCAGTTGCAAGGGGATGGTGGTCCAGGGCAGCGGCATCGCAAAAAAGTAGAGTTCCTGATTATTTAAAAATATCGGCCCGAAGATATGAACGACCAAAGCCATCACGATAAAACCGATCAGATTGCGCTTGCGCATCACGGTCCGTCGGGATGAGCGGATAATCCGCAGGGTCAGAAAGCTGCCCAGAACAATAAAACTGGTCTTGACCCAGTTTTCATAAAAACCCCACAGCCAGGTGATAAAGGCGGCCACTTCCGGGGTAGCCCGACTGACATAGCCAAAATTCAGCCCGGCAATGATCAGGCAGAGGATGATATACACCCACAGGATTGTTTTTAGTGCTTTTATCTCTCTGGAATTTTTGTGATTCGCCATGGCCCTTTTCTCCCTCATAAACTGCAATTTTTCCTTAATTATAAACTTCTTTCACGATAAACACAAGAATGGTCATAATGCTATTCTGTGTTGACATAAAAGCTGCTTGACTACTGAGGTGAAAATCGGTACGATAAGTTATAATTATAATTTAGTGATAAAATAAAAACAAGTGGAGGCAGCAAATGCGACGAGCAAATCGGGAAGTAACAGAACCAACGGAGCTTATTGAAATTATAAACGGCTGTAAGGTGTGCCGGCTGGCCATGGTTGACAATGACCAGCCCTATGTGGTGCCCCTGAATTTTGGCTATCGCCTGAACGATTCAGTCATTACTATCTTTCTGCACTGTGCTAAGGAAGGCCGAAAAATCGACATCCTGAAACAAAACAACCAGGTCTGTATTGAGATGGATCAGATGAAAGAACTGCTCTGCGGCGAAAAGGGTTGTGATTACAGCTGTTATTTTGAAAGTTTTATCGGCACCGGTCAGGCGGTTTTTCTTGACGATGCCGCAGCTAAGGCTCAGGCCTTAAAGGCGATAATGAAACAACAGACCGGCCGGGACGATTTCAGCTTTGAACAGCATGTCCTCAATCAGACCACCGTGATTGCGGTTGAACTTATCCGTTATTCGGGAAAACGACACTAATCGCTTCGCCGTCTGGTATCGGCCTGGATCAGTCGCTTTCGATATTTTCAGCTGTGATGATTTTAATCTCTGGGCCGGCCATTTCACTGGGGCTTGCCTGCGGATTTTTAGTGGCGATGAGAATGCCGCAGATAATCAGGCTCATCCCCAGCAAATGACTGAGCTGGATTTTTTCATTAAGCAGGATGGCGGCCAGGATAATGCTGCTGACCGGCACCACGCTGGTGAAAATCGCCGCATTGCTGGCTGCGACCTTCTCAATCCCCCGAAACCACAGGACATAAGAAATAAATGAGACAAAGACCCCGTAATAGCCAATACACAAAATCGTCTGGAGCGACATTTCCGCAAACGGATAGCCCCAGGCATCATTGATGGCAAAGGGCAATAAACAAATAAAGGCCATCCCCGCCACCAGGGTTGTCCGGTACACCGGGGACATCGGGATCACTGTTATTTTACTGAGCACCGAAAACAATCCCTCACCAGTAACGGCAATCAGAATCAGAAAGTTCCCCAGCACTGAGCTGTCAAGGGTTCCTTCTGAAAAATAGGTGTAGAGATTAATACAGAGCAATCCGATGATCACGAAAAGCAGACCGATGGCGTTGTTTTTCGCAATCTTCTCTTTTAATATCAAAAACGCCAGGATCACTACAATCGCCGGCCCCGAGCTGGAAATCAAACCGCTGTTTGCAGCTGAGGTCAGCTGCAAACCCCAGAAAATAAAGACCCGGTAGAGAACAATCCCGGCCAGAGCCTGACCCAGCAGCACCGTAACGGTTTTTTTATCCAACCGGTGGTGCTCTTTTTTGATGACAAAGGTGACCAGCAGCAAAAAGACTAGCCCGATCATGATCCCCAATTCGGTGGCCAAAAATACTGGGATCCTAGCCACCATCATTTTACTGACCACTACCGCACTGCCGGCGATTGCCATCGCCAGTGTCAAATCCAGATAGGCGTTTAATTTTTCTCCCATGAAAATCCTCTTTTCTCCTCGATATGGTTATGATAAAATCTTACCTGATCGATGTGGTTTGTAAAGAACCACTTATACGGTTTTTTCAGCAAACCACTTTAGGAGGAACTCAATGTGGATTAATATCGATAAAAAGAGTGACCGCCCCTTAATGCGACAACTTTATGATCAGATCAAACACCTGATTTTAGATGGCCGACTTGCCCCGACCGAGAAGCTGCCTTCAACCAGACAGCTGGCGGCTGATCTGGGGATATCCCGAAGCACCATTCTTAATGCCTACAATCAATTGATTGCCGAGGGCTACCTGCAAGGAAATCATGGTTCCGGTACGGTGGTCGCCAGCGGGATTGATGTTTTTTCCATCCCCCCGGAAATCTCTGTAAAAAAACGCCAGGCCACTGTAGCAGCAAAAAACCAACCCGCAACTGCAGTTATTGATTTCCAGTCCGGCGTCATTGATTCGTCCCAGTTTCCGCTGTCAGAGTGGAAAAAAGCCTATCAGCGCAGCCTGGATCAGGTTCCCGAAGCGGCTTTTCGTTATCATCCCAGTGCTGGGGTACTGAGCTTGCGCCAGACGATTGCCGACTATTTGCGGCGCACTAGGGGACTCGCTTGTGATCCTGACCAGATTATGATCGTCTCTGGTTCAACCCAAGGTCTGGCGCTGATCTCAGCTTTATTTCATGATCAGCAGCAAGCGGTACTGATTGAAGACCCCACCCATCCCGGATTGCGTAAGATTATTGAGCGTTCAAAACTCAATTTAATCGGGATTGCGGTGGATGATCAGGGTCTGGTGACGGATTTACTCGCCCCGCAGCCGGCCCCGGCCTTTATCTATACGACCCCTTCCCATCAATACCCGCTGGGCGGTATCCTGCCGATCCAACGCCGTCAGAAACTGATTCAATATGCCATTGCCAACGATGCTTATCTGCTGGAGGATGACTATGACAGCGAATTCCGCTTTGAAGGCCAGCCGGTATCATCACTGTATGAGCTAAGTCCTGACCGGGTCATTTACCTGGGGACCTTCAGCAAAATCCTCACCCCGGCCATTCGTCTGGGGTATCTGATTCTCCCGAAGCCACTCATTGCACCCTATCTGGAGCTTAAAAAATACTCCGATGTCCATACCGAAGCCCTTACCCAATACGCTCTGGCTGAATTTATTGACAGCGGCGGGCTGGAAAAGCATATCTGGAAGATGAAAAAAATCTATGCTAAAAAACGCCAGCACCTGATCGATGAGTTATCCCGCTGCTATCCGGATAAATTTGAAATTAAAGGCCACGCCGCCGGGCTTCACATGGTTGTCCATTTTAACGGCATTGTTTTTGACGCCCCGCAGATCAATCGCATCAACTCCCGACAGGTCCGAGTCTACCCCATCAACAACTACGTTTTTGGCAACAAGACGCCCTACTGCAGCGACATCCTCCTCGGCTACGCCCATCTAACCTTTGCCGAAATCACCACCGGCATCACCCGGCTCTGTACGGCCCTTCGACAACCGGAATCTTGAACACAAAAAAGACACTCACGCGAGTGTCCGAGGTTGTCGCTAAACTACCGTACCGACCAATTGTTAATCTGTTGTTCGCCGCGGAATCGGACAGGCTCTGCCGTGTCCGCTCCGATGCGTACAACATGATGTAACAATTGTCGGTACTGGGTTAGCTTTTTTGGCAGTCTGAAAGACACTCTTGCGAGTGTCTTTTTGTGATAGATTCGAAACTGGCTATTTTTCGACGGCATCGATGGCCGATTCGGCATCGTCAACGGTTTCCGTGGGGGTGTTTGGGGACAAGGTCATGAAAAAACCATCGGTTTGATCCATAAAAGCCGCAGCGCTATCGAAGCTGACATCGAGGAGATGGCCGCCCTTGCTGCGGTTATCGGAGATGAAATGGAAGTGGTAGCCTTTGACATTCAAGCCGCCGATATCTTCCGGGCACCACAAGCCGACCAGGGTTCCACTGATCTTTTCGTAGTCAAAGATGGACTGGTTTTTCACGGCTTCGGAAAGAACCGGATAAGGTTTTACCTGACTGGGGACCGAACGGGCTTTGATGGTGTTAAAGGTGCCATCAATCCGGAACACATAAAAGGCATTCGGATCGGTCATCAGTTTATCCAGTTCCTGCTCCAGGGCCGCCAGACTGGTGGTTGGGCCTAATGTCTTGGTCGCATCCTCATTAAAATAGGTGACGGCGGCAAAGGGGGTGGTGTCGGCATCCGGGACTTCCACCACTTCCCCGCTGGCTTTGACCTTGTAGACCGTATTGTCGATCATCACCAGCTCGCCGTCCAAAGCGTTGAAGGTGCCAATTCCCACATCGCCGTGCTGCTTTAATTCGCCAAAACTCATAAAGCCATCGTAATTCCCGGCCAGCAGGGAATTAATGGTCGACGCCTGGAAGAGGGTGTCTTCTTTTGCTGCGGCGACGTCGCTGCTGGTGTTTGTGGTTGCAGTGGCACACCCCCCCATCGTAACCACAGACAAGACCGATAAAACAATTGCAGTAATTTTTATTTTCATATAAGTTCCTTCTTTCATTGATAATAATTCACAAACTGCCCTGAGCTTCGCCATCGGTTTGCAGGTGCGACAGCAAATCTCTTTTGTTTAATGTTTATTTAATCTGCTCAAGCCAACCCTCTTGCAGGGATCCCAGCAGACAATGGTCGAACAAGGGGGCCCCGATTTTTGCCATGATCCGAGCGTTTGTCAGGTTGTCGCCATCGGCTTTATTGATAAAAAGAATCCGGGTAGCGGTTTTAGCCAGGGCATTGTTTAATTTATTGTCAATAAAAGCCTTAAGGGTCTGTAGTAAAACATCTTCATCAAAAATCGCTTGATCATTGTCCGATAATTCGGAGTTAGATAGTTCATTGTTATATAGTTCAGAGCGATGAAAGGTTTCCTCGTCAATTATCCGAAACAGGATCTCGGCTCCCATGACGTGAATCAGTTTGGTGGTGATTGGCGGAATGGATGGCTCATAGTCGAGATAAAATTTATACGGTTTTCGTTTTGACCCGTCGCCTTCGTTAATGATGACCAAGGGCACGATCGACCCTTTTAAAGTGATCAGCTCGGCTTCGGAAAACCCGGATATTTTCTGTCCATTTACTCTTTCTTTGCCAATCAGCCATTCTCGTTGGGGGTCTTTGGCAATCGCTTCGATCACTTCCGTCATATTGTCGCAGATCAGGCACTGCTGTTCTGGCACATCGGCGATGCAGATTTTTGCGGTTGTCGTCATCACATGGTTAAGCTTTCGGGTTGCTAGTTCCTTGCTGAGCGCAAACATCAGCGAGGTTTTCCCGCCGCCGCCAGTGATAGTAATAACATCATTTTCGGTGATGTTCAGATTATCTATAAGTTTCATCGCAATACTCCATCTCATTATTTAATTAGTCATTGGAAAGTTCATGAGCTTAACAATCCGCCTCCCGACGTATCCCACTCGATTAAATTTTACACCGCAATTCGCCCGGATACAATGGTAATTATCAGTTGTTTTGATTATAATGATGCTGTTTTTTTACTGCCGCTAATAAATCAACCACGCCAATGGTTCAGCGGCATTGACGGCGGTTTTAAGCAATGATAAAATGAAGCTGTGGTTGAGCTTAAGGCTTTTTTTCTACGGTAAAAGCCTTGCTGCCACAGAGGAGGCATTATGATTACATTTATTGTCGGACTATTTATTTTAATTTTGGGCGGTTTTATCTACGGCAAGCTGGTGGAAAAGGTATTTGCCCCGGATGACCGCCAAACGCCGGCCATCAGCCAGGCCGACGGGGTTGATTTTGTGGCCATGCCCAAATGGAAAAACCAGTTAATAGAGTTGCTTAACATTGCCGGGACCGGACCGGTGCTGGGACCAATCCAGGGGATTCTGTTCGGCCCGCTGGCGTTTATCACGATCCCGATTGGCTGTGTTCTGGCCGGGGCCGTTCATGATTACCTCAACGGTATGATCTCGATCCGAAACGGCGGCGCCCAGATGCCCCGGATGGTTGGCAAGTATCTGGGGCCAAAGGTCAAACGTTTTTATACCCTGGTGTTGTGGTTGCTGCTTTTTCTGGTGGGGGTTGTTTTTATCTATACTCCCGGCGATCTGATCACCAAGGATATCCTGAATAAGGATGCCGGCGCCCAGAACGCCACCATCTGGATCGTCTATGCGGTTATATTTGGTTATTATTTAATCGCCACCTTTTTCCCTATCGATAAAATAATCGGTCGGGTCTATCCGATTTTCGGGGCCATTCTGATTCTCTCGGCGCTGGGAGTTTTTGCCGGCATCTTGATGGATGGCGGAGTCAATCTCCAGAACCTGTCCTGGTCAACCCTGCCCCAGCATCCCCTGGGTCAGCAATTTATTCCGGTCTTCTTTATTACCGTCGCCTGCGGGATTCTTTCCGGCTTCCACGGCAGTCAGTCGACCCTGATTTCCCGAACTGTTACCTCAGAAAAAGAGGGTCGTGCGACCTTTTACAACATGATGATCCTGGAAGGCTTTATTGCCATGTGTTGGGCTGCCGGAGCGATGGTTCTCTTTAATCGCGGCGTCGATTTAAGCACTGGCGCCACTGCCATGGTGGGCCTGATCTCCCGGGAATTCCTGGGACCGATTGGCGCCTTCTTTGCTATTCTCGGGGTCATTGTGCTACCGATTACTTCCGGCGACACCGCTTTTCGATCGTTGCGGCTGATGGTGGGCGAAGCCTTTAATATTGATCAGACCGTCATCCAAAAACGGCTGCTGACGACTCTGGGGATCTTTATCCCGGCGATTGTGATTCTTATTTTTGCTAAGACCGCACCCAATGGTTTTAACCTGCTGTGGCAGTATTTTGGTTTTACCAACCAGTTTGTGGCGATCTTCGCCCTGGCGATGGCGGCGGTTTATTTAAAAACTGAGCAAAAAACAATCTGGCTGGCGCTGCTCCCAGGGATGTTTTACACCTTTATCGTAATCAGTTATATCTGCCATGCGCCGATTGGTCTGGGTCTCGAACCCCGTCTGGGTCCCTTGGTGGGCATCGACCCCAACAGTTATATCCTCTCCTATCTGATAGGTGCCGCTGCGGCCATTCTCTATCTAGTGCTGGTCATAAAGCAGAGCCGGCGCAGTCTGGATAAGATTAAACTGTAATTTCAGAATAACATATTTATAAAAACGCCGTCATCATCAATTCCAATGATGACGGCGTTTTTATAGTACTTTTTTAGCTGAGTTATCCAAATTTCAAAGGTCTGCCAAATCACTAACCCTAATTACATCACTGCAACCCGATTACGACCCTTTTCCTTGGCCTGATATAGCGCTGTATCAGCCCGGGAAACAATGGTTTCCGGAGAACTGTCGGTTTTGAACGCTGAAACTCCGAGGCTGATGGTCACCTGACCGGCCTTTGTAAAAGGATTCATTTCAACCGCCTTTCGCAAGCGCTCAGCCATCACTGTAGCTTCCTCCAAACGGGTATCGGGCAGAATAATCAGAAACTCTTCCCCCCCCAACGCCCCACTACATCCAGGCTGCGGACATTTTCATTGAGGACAGCGACCAATTCAATCAGAACCCTATCCCCCACCTGATGACCGTAGGTATCATTGACCAGCTTGAAATGATCAATATCCAGAATGATAATGGAAAATGACGATAAGTTGGTTTTTGACCATTCAAATTGCTGTTCCAGGGTTTCGTCCAGTTTCAAGCGATTGAAGCTCTGGGTCAGTTTGTCAGTTATTGACAGTCGCCGGATTTCTTCCTCCATCAGCTTGCGTTCGCTAATATCCCGACTTACTCCCAGCATCCCAATAAAACGGCCATCTTCGCTGTAAATGCCGGAAACCGTAGCTTCGGTCCAGACGGTGGTGCCATCTTTACAGGGTTGTTCGAGCTCTCCCCGAAAAACCTGAAAAGGCAGATCGTTCTGAACCGACCGGATCGCTCGAGCCAGACCCTCCTGCATATGAATCAGAGATTCCGGACACAAGACCTCTTCCTGAGACTGAACCATGACTTCTTCCACCGTATACCCCCGGAGCTTTTCTACTGACGGGCTGATATAAGAGAAACGTCCTTCAAGATCCATGGTCCAGATGACATCCTCAGCATTGTCGGCCAGCAGGCGATGTCGTTCTTCACTCTGCTTAAGTTTCGCTTCAATAACTTTGAGTTCGGTGATATCCCGAATCACGCTGAGGGTATGGGGAATGCCTTCAATGATAATTATTTTTGATGAAACCAGACCAATATGCTTATCATTCTCTTTTCCATAAAAAGAAAACTCCAGATTCTCGACAAAACCATCCGTTTCAAGTTTTTTAATAAAGGTTTCCCGTTGGCTGCGCTCAATATAAAGATCACAGATATTAAATGAACCGACTGTTAAATCGTCATCGGAGAATTTGGTGGCTTCCATAAAAGCTCGATTATAGGCCATCAAGGTGCCGTCGGCGATTTTTGTAATCACGGTTGCGTCCGGGATGGTCTGAAATACCATTTCAAAATGGGAGCGGGCTTCCTCTAATTCATGGATTGAAGATTCCAGTTTTTCTGCCATACTGTTAAAGGCATCCGAAAAATCGCCGAGAAAATGAACCCGCTGGGAAAAATCCCCAGAAGCAATGGTTTTTGTTATCCAAGTCAGGTTCCGAAGGGAAGCCTGCAGACTTTTCATGGCTCCCAGTACATAGCCCTTACCTTTTATATCATGAGACAGATTACCGTTTCCCAATGCTGCCGATGCCGCTCTGATGGTCTTAATGGTTTGCTCAACCTCTAAAAAGGTGTCATCATCACTGATATTTTCAGGGGGAACCGCTCTGACTCGAAGGTCATTAAGTAAGGATTTAAAATACTCTAAAATTGACTGTGCATCTTTATTGATCATATCCGTTTTGTCCGCTCCCTTCCATTAAGGCTGTCTAGTTATTTCATTTTTAATCTTCTTCTATTATTAATTAGGGCTTGTTTCCCACTACGGATTGACTGCTTTGGCACTGAAACGGCAGGTTCGATCCCCGGTACACCAGCAATCAATCTCTTTGACAATAAAGGGTTTTCCGGAAAAATTTTCTAGCAGTGCCGAAATAAAACCTTCATCATAGGTACAGATTTCATAGCCTTGCTCCGGCAATCCCGAACAATCCAGATCTTCTGAGACAGTCAGAGTTAATTCACCTTTTTCCATGTCTGCTTGTTCGACCCTAAGAATGCCCATGCCTAACTCTCTCATTACGGCCTTCAGCTGATTGACAAAATTATTGAGATCATCATTTTTTGTGATCATATGTTGATAAAATGCGCTTCCCGCCAGTTTTCCGGCCTCATAAAATATTTCATCAGTTTCTTGCACACCGACATGTTTTTCGATGATATCTCTGAATGTAAATTGCATCAGCCGATACACTTCGACCCGGGTGACATTGCCCAGATTAGGACGCCCCGCACCAATATCCCCCAGCAGATCCCAGGAAAACTCGTATTTTCTTTCCAATGATGATCCCCTCCGATTCATGATCTTTTTTGCTTAGTATCTTGTTATTTCGTCAACAGTAAATTGATATTATCTTTTTATTTTACCACGTTGACCCGGGGGATTGTCAAGGAGCTTTAATTTTCAACATTCTTATTTCATCAACAAGGCCTGTTTTTTTGATGATAAAATGGACGGGATTTTTTTGAAAACGATTCTTACGAAAGTTGACTTGACAATTAAAATTTCTTTCGATAAAATAGATAGCATGCTAAGTATTGGAGAAGTGATGAGAAGAGAAACCTTTAATTTTGGAAGATCCGTGAAACAATTGAACAACATTATGGAAATGCGATTCAATCATTCTTTGAAACAATGGGATCTGACCTCGTCCCAGTTTTCAGTGATTATATATCTCTTACACAATCAGGATCGGGAGGTCAACCAGAAGATGATCGAAGACGCCTTCCTCCTCAAAGGACCTACGGTTACCGGCATTGTCAAGCGCCTGGTCGAGAAGGATTTTATCCGGCGGCGGCCAGATTGTCAGGATCGGCGGATTAATTATCTTGAGCTGACCGACAATGGACAAGCTCTGGAGTCGCTGGTCTGTAAGGAGATCACCCGTCTGGAAACTGATACCCTCCGGGGGATTTCCGCCGAGCATATTGACCTGCTGGAAGATCTCCTGAATCAGGTCTTGAAAAACATCACCTGCCCTACCCCTACTGCTGATCAGAACTGAAGTCAAACTCAATACCTGGCAAACGCACACTAAAATTTATGGTGATCAGATCACTATGATTCAACGAAAGGAATTTTTATGAAAAACGATTTATTTGAAAAGTACCCCATTCCCAAGGCAGTTATGACCCTAGCCATTCCTACCATGCTGAGCATGCTGGTGACGATTGTCTATAACATGGCCGATACCTACTTTGTGGGACAAACGGGAGATCCCAACCAGGTGGCAGCAGTCACCCTGACGATGCCGATCTTTTTTCTATTGATGGCCTTCGGCAATATTTTCGGCATCGGCGGCGGTTCTTATATCTCGCGGCTGCTAGGCGAGCGGAAAATCACTGATATTAAACACACCTCTTCCTTCGCCTTCTATGGCTCGATTGCGCTGGGTCTGGTCGGGATGGTGGTGTTCCTGGTCTTTACGGATCCGATTCTTTGGATTGCGGGAGCCAGCACCAATACCATCGGTTTTGCCAAGGACTATTTAATCATTATTGCTTATGGCGCCGTAGCCATCAGCCTGCAGAATTCACTCGCCCAGATTGTCCGGTCAGTCGGTGCCGCCAAAGAATCGATGATTGGGATGATGATCGGAACCATCGTCAACATCATTCTGGATCCGATTATGATTCTGGGTATGGGCATGGGCGTGGCCGGGGCTGCCTGGGCTACGGTGATTGGAAATATCTGCGCCGTGCTTTACTTTATTTACTATATTTTCAAACACAGCGATGTGCTCTCCATCGCCCCCAAAGATTTCCGGATGGAGGATGCCATCGCTAAAAACACCTTTGCCATCGGGATTCCGGCCTCGATTAATAATATTTTGATGAGTTTTTCAATGATTATGCTGAACAGTTTTGCTTCAGCTTATGGCGATACGGTCATTGCCGCCCTGGGTGTTTCCGGCCGGGTCTTCTCGATCGTGGTAATGCTGGCGCTGGGGTTGGGCATGGGGATTCAGCCTTTTATCGGCTACAATTATGCCCAAAAAAACTATAAACGGATGAATGATGCGATCAAATTTACCGCTATTGTTGGAATGATTATGGGTACCGTGGTGATGATCTTCGCCATCATTTTTGCCACTCAGATCATAACCTTCTTTATCAATGACACTGATGTCATTGCCATCGGCGCAACGATGCTGATTATTCAAATGCTGGTCAGCCCGTTTCTGGGTCTCCAATTTATTGTCACTACCGTCTATCAGTCTTTAGGCAAGGCCATTCCTTCCCTAATCCTGACGGTTTGCCGACAGGGTTTGGCGTTTATCCCGATTCTGATTATCGGCACATCGTTGTTTCAGCTCCAGGGCATCATCTGGGCTCAACCGCTGGCCGATGTCGTTTCGATTATCCTGGCAGTTTCGATGTACACCGTCACCTACCGTAAACTGCAAGCCAGTAATGCCAAGCCCGTTTCTCTAGCTATGGAAGATGGACTGGTCTAACAAACACAAAAGCATCCTTTAAATAGAGGGTGCTTTTTTTACGGTTATAAATGGATGATCACTGCTAATCCGGGTATAACATCTATATCAAATTTAAAAGGGGGTTAACCCATGATTATTCTTGTCTTGAATTGTGGAAGTTCGTCGGTGAAATTTCAAGTTTGTCGGATGCCAGAATATCAGGTTCTTGTTAAAGGATCGATCGGAAAGATCGGCTACTCCGATGCCGAATTTAAACTAAAAATCAAAGATCATGTCCAAATCCTGGAAACGCTACCCATTAAAGATCACGAAAGCGGTATTAATCTGATTCTAAACACCTTAAAATCCAGAGAAAATTCGTTAGGATTTGCCCTCACTGATCTGGCGGCTGTCGGCCATCGAGTGGTTCAGGGTGGTGAACAATGCAATAATTCCATTCCCATTACACCAGCTATCATTGATTATATCGAAAGCATTAAGGATCTGGCGCCACTGCACAACCCCCATCACCTGTCTGGTATTTACGCCTGTGCCAAACTGCTGCCGGGTATTCCCCAGATTGCGGCATTTGACAATGGCTTCCATATGACCCTGCCCCGCCATGCCTATTTGTATGCCCTGCCTCTAGAGCTCACCGAAAAATATAAAATCCGTCGCTACGGGTTTCATGGGATCGCTTTCCGGAGCATGGTTGCCCAGGCTGAAAAATTTCTACCAAAGGGTCATGAAGGCTATCGAATTGTCAACATGATGCTGGGTAGCGGCACCACCGCCAATGCGGTTTATTATGGCACATCAATTGACGTGAGTACCGGCTTCACACCCCAGGAAGGCCTGATCCAGTCGACCCGGGCCGGCGATATGGATGCTGCCGCATTGCTTTATTTAATGAAGAAAGAAAATATGTCCTTAAGTGATGCCGACACCATGATCAATAAAAAGAGTGGCTGGCTGGGATTATCTGGAATGGGAAATGACATGCGCGATATTTATGAAGCTTCTTTAACTGGAAATCAGCGCGCCATCGACACCATTGCCACCGTCTGCCACCGCTTTCGTAAATATATTGGAGCGTATGCGGCTGAAATGGGAGGTCTCGATCTACTTATCTTTTCCGGCGGAGTCGGTGAAAATGCCTGGTATATCCGGGAAGCCGTCTGTGTCGGCCTGGAATTTATGGGGATCGTATTGGATCCTCATAAAAACCGGGAGCTGTCTGGAGAAGGGTTGATCAGCACGGCGAGTTCTGCCGTTCAGATCCTCGTGGTCAGTGCCAATGAAGAAAAGATAATCGCCGAAGACACCTTTGGCATCCTCGACGACAGTGATTAATTGGTTCCATAACTAACGGATGATAACCCTTATCGGGTTCCCATGGCTTTTTTCGCTTCAATCGCTCGCAGCCGATGTTCGGTGTGGAGCATGCCGATGTTGGTGGTCATGACGTTGCTGGCAGTGGCAGGGTAGTCTAAAAAGATGGCGATGGTCACGGCCAGGGCCAGTCCTTCCATGGGTATTCCCAAGAGGTTGAAAACGATCGTAAACAGAAAGGCACCCATCCCCGGGGAGGGCGGCACGGCCACCGAGAGGATCATACAGAGAATCAACACTGGGATCATATCCGGCAGCGAAAAGCTGATCCCATAAATATTACCGACGAACAGGGCCGTCAGTAGCAACATCGGAATAGCATCCTGCTTATTGAACAGCACTCCCACCGGGATCGAGAAATGAACCACATAGTTGCGGATTTTCTGCTTGCCCAGCGCAGTTGCTGTATGACTGGCAAAGGTGGCACTGGAGCTGGCGGTAGATAGCGCAATCAGCAGGAATGGGGCAGCTGACTTCAAATAGGCCAGGGGGCTGATTTTTTGAGTAACCACAACACTCAACAGCATCACCAGATCGATGATCAGGAAGGAGCCGAGCAACAGCGCAATCAGCCCAAAGGCCCCCAGTAGGGCGGCGCCCTCTCCAGAGATCATCATGTTCAGGATACTGATAAAGACCACCCCTGGCATCAGGGCGCAGACGGCATCCAAAATGGTCGAAAAAATCAGATTGCCTTCGGTGATAATCCGGGTAAAGTTGGGAAACCGCCCCTTTAAAGTGAGCATCACAATCCCGCCGATAATCGCCAGAAACATAATCTGCAACGTATTGCCGTCGAGAAATGGCTGGAGAATATTAGTGGGAATGATCCCAAAGACCATCTCCCCGATCTGATTCCACAGATCACCCTGACCTCCCTGACTGACGGATCCGCTGCCGCCCAGCAAAAAAAACTGAGCCATCGCTAGAGATACCACCGAGGCCAATAGAATAACCACCATCGACCAGGTCAGCAACAGCCGGAAAATCCGCTTCATTTGAGCCAGGTTATCCATATTAAAAATACTGCCGATGGCCGAGAAAAACAGCACTGGAATGACGATGGCGTTAAGGAAGCCAAAAAAGGTGCTACTGATAGGGGTCAGAATGCCAGTACCAATCTGCTTGCCCAGATCCGGCGCCACCGACAGGAAAACAAGCCCCGAGAGGATCGCCCCTACCAGTGCGATGGCGGTGGTTAGTGCCGGGTTCAGCGGTTTTTGTTTAAGGGTGTATGAGACATTATTACAGCCTTTTTCATAGGAGTAGGTGACTGACGAAAGACCAATTAAAATATTTTGACCGATCCGGTTGTAGTCATCGTCCTGATCGTCGGATGTTTCCGGTAGAGTCAGCGGGTTTTCGGGATCACTCCAATAGTTCAGGGTCAGTGTAATAGTCTTAAAGCGTTTCTGAATGGACAATTCAAAACTGGCCTTATCGTCAGCCTGCACCGCCCAATAGACAATGGCTTCTTCTACAAAGAGCTGGGCTTTCATATTGTCGGTTTTGGGACACTTGTATTGGTGCAGCATCTCCCGAACAAAAGCATTGGCTTCGTCGAGGCTGGACAATTGTAGCGGTAAAATCCTTTTTATTTCCATGGTTCCCCCTTATGCTATATATCTTAGGACTGCGGTCTTTAAGAACCATGCCACTGCTATTTGCGGACTCGGGATATATCTGAATTTCCGAGAATGAACAGAGGTTGTCGCACAAATAACACAGGATACAGTCGTACCCTGTGTTATTCACGTTGATGGAAAATTGTTATCATCATCAAATGGTGACCGTGTTAATTTAAGATTACCACTATTATACCACTTGATTCATTCTGCCGTCATCATAATTTAACTGCCAACCTACTCCAAATTTATCAACCAGAGATCCGTAAACCTTGCTCCAGAAGGTCTCCTGGAGTTCCATTTCGACCGTACCCCCGTCTTTTAATTTATAATAGAGAACTTCAATCTCATCCAGGTCGTCACTGAATATCACCAAAGTCATTTTATCCCTTTGAAGATCCGGGGATTTAGAGGGTATGTCCGAAAGCAGTACTCGGGTATCATCCGACTCCAGATCAGCCCGAATCACCACTTTGTCGGATCGATCCTGCTCAACCGCTTCCTGCTCGGGAAGCATTTCACCAAACAAGATGATTTCCGGGATATCAGTGCCAAATATATCGGCATAGAATTCCACAGCTTCCTGACAATTTCCATTAAAACTAAGATAGGGTTGTATCTGCATTTCTACACTCCTTTTTTCGTTGCATGCGAACCTTACGCTCAAGGCTTTTGGGGTTCGCTCCAATCATTCTGTTTTAATCAATTTTACAGAACCATGACACTCTGTTACACTGTATAGCCCATTTTTTACGATTTAAACGGTTTCGGGTAAATTTTTCGCAACTTTCTGTAAAATAAATTTGACCAAATGCAAATCTGCTGTTATTGTTATAAGGGCTGTAAATGCGGCGCTATTTTTGTTCATTTCTGTCCGGTTGCAGGCAACACCGAACAGGACCCTGCAATCTGTATGTTAAAAGGGAGGATTTGTTATGAGTATACTATTTTTAATTATCGGGCTGGTTTTATTAGTCAAGGGCGCCGATTTTTTTGTGGAGGGTTCATCCTCCATTGCTAAGCGGTTTAACATCCCCACGATGGTCATCGGTTTGACCTTGGTGGCCTTTGGTACCAGTGCCCCGGAACTGGCAGTCAGTGTTTCAGGATCACTTAACCAGGCCAACGGGATTGTCTTCGGGAACGTGGTCGGTTCCAATATTGTCAATGTCCTCTTTATCCTGGGGATCTCGGCTTTTATTACCCCTATCAGTATCAAGTCAAAAACAATTTTTAAAGAGATGCCCTTTGCCATTCTAACCACCGTCGCTTTGATGTTGATGGTCATGGATGGATTGATCAATGGTGATCCGATCAGTGTCGTTTCCCGTTCTGAAGGATGGATTCTGCTGTTATTTTTTGCCATTTATCTATATTCCATGGTTGAAATCGCCATTCT
>NZ_JAUSPS010000096.1 GCF_030652775.1 Acetobacterium sp.
GGAAGAATTTCATCGCGGCTTTTTTAGATTTAGTGTTGGCATAGAAGATGTTGAAGATATCATTGCAGATTTGGAGCAAGCATTAGCTAAGACGGGATTATAATAAGATGAAATATGTTTAAAATCGGCGAAGGACGTTATCGCAGTTTATAAAAATGACTTAATAAAACAGAAATGTTTTATTAAGTCATTTTTGATTACAGCGTTTCGTTCATACTGCCGGTTCGGTAGCCTTTTAAATCAAGGCTGATATAAGTGAAACCAATGGTTTTAAAACGATCATGAATTTTATTTCGGTTATCCTTATCCAATAAGACATCAAAACCGGTTTCATCGGTTTCGATCCGGGCCAGGTCACCATGATAGCGAACGCGAACCTGATGAAAACCCAGATCAAGAAGATATTGTTCCGCCTGGTCGATCATGTGCAGGCGATCAGGGGTAATGTTCTCGCCATAGGGGAATCGGGAAGACAGACAGGCAAAGGACTGTTTGTTCCAGGTTGGCAGGTTCAATTCCTTTGACAGCTGACGGATCTCTTCCTTGGAAAGATTGGCAAATCTTAATGGACTTTTCACACCCAACTCGGTTACTGCTAAAAGACCCGGTCGGTAATCACCATCATCATCGGTGTTGGAGCCTTCAACAACGAAGTTTAATTTCTGAAGTGCCGCAATTTCTTTGATTTTGGTAAAAAGCTCAGACTTACATAAATAGCAGCGGTTTTTGGGATTATGGGAAAAACCCTCGATGTCCAGCTCTTCCGAATCAATAATAAAGTGATCGGCTCCCAATTCTTCGGCATAAGCGGTAGCTTCCAGTAATTCGCGCTTGGGAAAACTTTCAGACCGAGCTGTAACAGCGACTGCTTTTTTCCCTAAAACGTCATAGGCGACCTTGAATAAAAATGTCGAATCAACGCCACCCGAAAAGGCCACTGCGACACTTTCAAGTTCGGCTAAGTAGTCCTTCAATGCTTGGTATTTATTAGTCAGGTTATTCATAACACACTCCTTAAATGTAATCATAGTAACTATATATGATTAATATTTTATGATATTTTAAACTCGTTGTCAAGCTTGATTATGGGGAATAAATGGCATAAATCAGCGAACTATATAATGTTACAGCCAGCAGTTTAAGAACCAATGAAATAATTGCAAATGAAAAAATTAGAATTCAATTCTATTAACAGAGGTCATTTATAGTAGGATCAATGTGAATGGTCTTGAATTTCTTTCCCGATGTTGATAAAAACATTTAAACATGTATACTATAATCAATGGTTTAATGAATTGAACCATTGAACGGAGGATTAGACTTGAAAGACATGAGCAAAGAGCAAAAAGCACTCATCGAGAATTTTAAAGACTGCCAACCACTGCTCACCGCTATCGGTGACGATACACGGCAGCTCATTATTGTGGCAATTATGGAAAGTGGGTGCTACCCCGGAATTAGGGTAGGGGACATTACCAAAAAAGTCAATCTGTCCCGACCGGCAGTATCCCATCATATAAAAATTCTTATGGATGCAAAAATTGTTAATGTCAATAAGCAGGGAACCATGAATTTCTATTATCTAGATCCGGGAAAAAGTTGGTTGCTGGATTTAAAAACATTGGTGGAGCATATTGAACTGTTAATGGAGCAATGCAATTAGTCTTGAAATACGTGAACAATAAACAATAAAGGAGAAGAAGATGATATTTTATTTTACAGGAACAGGTAACTCGTTGTATGCGGCAAAGAAGATTGGTGATGAGCTGGGAGAAGACCTCATTGACATAACCGCTGCCATGAAAGAGAAATCATTTAGTTACAGGCTTTCAAGCAATGAAAAAATTGGTTTTGTTTTTCCCGTTTACTTTTATGGAGTGCCTTCAATTGTAGTCGACTTTATAGCTGAGTTAAAAATTGAAAAAAATCTGGAAGCTGGATTAAAACCTTATGTATTTGGCGTGATGACATGCGGTGGTGGTATGGGTGGAACCCCGAAAATGCTGCAAGAGCTGTTGGAAAAGCATGAATTACCTTTGACTGCAGCGTTTGAACTCAAGATGGCCAGCAACTACATTATGATGTACCAGCCAACTGGTCCTGACCTGCAAAAGAAAATACGGATCTCAACAGATAAAAAATTAGTAGATATTATCGCCGCCATTTCAAAAAACAAGAAGGAGGATAGTGGTAAGCGAAAAAAAACACTTTTGACCAGCGTAGCCTATCCGCTTTATCTGCATGGCCGAAAAACAAGGCTTTTTTATGCCGATGAAAAGTGTAATGGCTGTGGAAAGTGCACAAGAGTCTGTCCGGTTTCTGTCATTCAAATGGAAAATGACAAACCGGTTTGGATGGCGAAACAATGTACCCACTGCTCAGCCTGTATTAACCGCTGTCCTCAGGAAGCGATTCAGTATGGTAAGAAAACGCTAAAGTGGCGACGATTCGAAAATCCGATCCTAAAATAATTAAGAAACCATAAAAATATTCGTCTTCGTTCTTGACAGTTTGAACCATTACAAATAAAATGAGAGATATAGAATAAAATGATATTTAATTAAGACGGATTCTATATTGAGGTGTTTGTTTTTGGCAAAAAACAGAAAGTTCAAAACGAGGAAGAAAAATGGAAGCCAATATAAAAGATCGAATTAAAAAACTGTTAGCCCTTGGCAGAAGTCCCAATCCCAATGAAGCAAATTATGCTATTTTAAAAGCCAAAAAGCTGATGGTTGAATATAAATTTACAGAACGGGATTTATTAAGATATGATGAAAAGCCTATTAAGGTTGATAGTAATATTTATTATACCACCCGCCGGGAGCATTGGATGACTGGTTTGGCTGATGTCATTTCTGAGAATAATTGTTGTGTTTTCTATATGATCACGCCGCCTGAAACCCAACGGCACTACATCATTTTTCATGGATATGAAGAGGATGCCCTAATCTGCAGCAGTATTTTTGCCTATGCAGTTGATTGTGTGCGCTCTCAATTGAAGGCGATTAAGAAGGTTATGAAACTCGACGAAAAGCCAGATACCATTATTAACGAAGCCTGCGAAACTTATGGCAAAGGGTTTTATGAGGGGTTAGACGATGCTTATACGATTCAGGATTTTGAGCACCAGGAATGGGGTCTGGTGATGACTGTCCCGCCGGAAGTTAAAGAAATTCTCGAACCAATGGAGCATGCCCAACATAAAGAGAAAAACCATGAGGATCACTATTCTTTTTATGCTCAAGGCTATCGGGAAGGCAAAGTATTCACAGCCCTAAACAAATTGGAAGATGTAAAAGAAGATGTAGTGTAATTAGGTACTTAGTTAAAAACCAGTGGCACACTGAAAATATGTCACTGGTTTTTTCTATTTCATATTGATGGATTAGTATGTTATGTTAAAATAGATAAATATCGTCAGAAAATTAAAACTGGTGAGACAGAATAGGAGCTATATATGAGTAAAAATATCAAGAGCAGTGTTGTTTTCAAAAAGACGCGACTCGATAATCTACAGGAAACACTGATCATCCTGTTTGGCGAAATCAGAGGCCGACATTATTTTGACAAGGCTGCCTTTATTCTGGAAAATGAACTGAAAACCATGGATGATCGGGGTAGCAAAGCTATCAATAAACATTTAAGTACAGCAATTCTGCCTGGTTATGCCTGTTATCGAGGACTGATCGATTGTGGCGTTTCCAAAGAAGTTGCTTACGCTATTGTTGAAGAAGAAATTGCAGCGTCGGCGCTTCGAATGGGAACCATTTCCGAGCTGCTGAGAGGGCTGCCATTTGCCTATCCGTTATTTAAGCTATTGATTAAACCGATCATGAAACGGGGATATCCGCAGGAAGGATGGACCATTAACTGGAAAGAATTGAGCCGGGAGCGAATCTATTTTCACATTACCACCTGTTTATACTGTGAGGAACTTTCGAAAAGAGATGCTCTGGAGCTTTGTCCGGCATTTTGTAATTCAGATCATGTCGCCTATGATCCTTTAGCACCGAGAATTCATTTTCGGCGGAAATGGACACTGGCAACCGGAAATGAATTATGTGATTTTTGCTTTAAGAATGGAAAAATAGCGAGCAAAAAAGCCCGTAAATCTCGAAGTTAGAAGTGTTAGTCCGTTAGTAGCAGAAATAAGATACTTGCAATTTTTGTTTATCAGAGCGTTAATTGGATAAAAATAGAAGAAAAGCCAATAGATCTACCGATTAGGAGAATGATTGATGAAATTCAAGTATAAGATCGTAGCCCTATTTGTCACGGCCATTGTTTTTATCAACCTGGGAATCGGTATTTATGCGGTTAACAGTATGCAACAGAAAGTTCTGGGAGCTGCCCAGGAAAAGCTGTTAAGTGATGCCGCATTGGGAAATGCCCTGATAGAACAACAATTTCCTGGAGAGTGGGTTGTTAAAGAAGGGGCGTTATTCAAAGGCACCATTAAAATGAATGATAATTTCGAAATCGTAGATAAAATCGGTGAGTTGACTGGTGACACAGTGACGATTTTTCAGGGTAGTACCCGGGTATCGACCAATGTTAAAGATGAAGAGGGCAACCGCGCCATCAATACTCAAGCCACTGATGTGGTTAAAGCAACGGTGTTAAATGACGGAGAAACTTATATCGGAAAAGCAAATGTGGTGGGTGTCTGGAACCAAACGGTTTATCAGCCGATTCGAAATGCCAATAATGATGTTATTGGAATCTGGTACGTCGGGATACCAAATACAATTTATGACCGCTTGGCGGCGGATTTCAGAAATATGCTGATTTTATTTTCCGTTGTTGCAATTTTACTTGCAAGCATTGTGATATGGATTGTCACAGACCGGATGACCAAACCACTGGTGATGTTGGAAAATGTGACAAATAAGGTGGCCCAGGGTGATTTGACACAAAAAATCGAAGTCGTGAAAAGCAAAGATGAAATTGGTACTCTGGCATCGGCTTTTGAGCGGATGATCGGAAATATGCGGTCAGCTTTAACAAGAATCGCTAATTCTTCGGAAGAAGTAACCATGGGTGCTCAAAACATATCGACGGCCAGCACCTCATTGTCAATTGGAGGGACAGAACAG
Organism: Acetobacterium sp.; assembly: GCF_030652775.1. GTDB lineage: Bacteria > Bacillota > Clostridia > Eubacteriales > Eubacteriaceae > Acetobacterium. The sequence continues at coordinate 5,100 of NZ_JAUSPS010000096.1, forward strand.
GCCAGCTCGATTGAAGAATTAACGGCTTCTATCAACGAGATTTACGAACAGACAAGAGTCAACGGCGAGAGTGTGGAGGCTGCCATTAGTTTGGTTGGCAGTGCTCAGATCAAAGTAAATAGCGGCGATCAAGAAATGCAAAATATGATTTTGTGCATGGATGATATCAACGAGTCATCGCAAAATATTGGAAAAATTATTAAGGTTATTGATGAAATTGCCTTTCAAACTAATGTCTTAGCCTTGAACGCCAGTGTTGAAGCTGCTCGAGCCGGGGAACATGGAAAAGGGTTTGCCGTTGTCGCCGGAGAGGTCAGAAGCCTTTCGATCCGAACAACGGATGCGGTCAAACAAACCAGCAGTTTGATTGAAGCATCGGGAAAGAATGTCAAAATTGGCATTGAGGTAGCTAATCGGATGTCAGAAGCTTTAGAAGAAATAAAGTCCAGCATGAAAGCAGTCGAAAATCGGATCGAAGCAGTTGGTCAGGCATCGGAGATGCAAACCCAGAGTATCCATGAAATTAATTCAGGCATCAACATTATTGCCGGTGTGGTTCACACTAATTCGGCAACCTCGAAACAGACAGCCGCTGCCAGTGAAGAGCTCTTCAATCAGGCAGAAATACTGAAAAAGCAGACCAGTCAGTTTAAACTCCAATAGACAATTATCAAAACTTAAAAAAGAGAGACTCAGAGATTGGATCATCTGAGTCTTTTTGTTTTGGTGATTTAAAACGTTATTTTAATTTTTCGACCATTTCCAGTACTTCCCAAAGTGATTTGCCCGATTCCTGAGCGATTTTTTTGACATCCTCATATTCCGGGGTAGCCCGGGTAATATCACCCTGCTGGGACATTTTGATGGTGACCTCACCGAGGGGGGTCGCTATCTTTTTAAAATGCCGGTGCATGCAGGTTCGCTCCACCGGAAATTTGCGAATACCGATGGTGGAGGTTTCTTTTAGAATGATTTCCTCAATCAGTGGTAACTTGGCTTCACTGCATAAGACGGTGAGATGAATGCCTGGGCGGTTTTTCTTCATATATACCGGGGTGTAGAAGGCATCGAGGGCGCCGTTTTGCAGTAAAACTTCCAATACATAGCCAGCCATTTCGCCGGTCATATCATCAACATTGGTTTCCACAACCATAATGGTGTTGGATTCGGATTTTCGCCCCTGAATGATCCGCAGGGCATTAAGTACCCCGAAGTCCTTTCCGCCAAACCCGTATCCAGTCTTTTCCGGGATAAAACTGGGGGTGGTGGCAGAGTAGGTAGCCAGCTCAGCCAGAATGGCAACCCCGGTAGGAGTGGCCGATTCGCCATCAATCGCCTTGGAATACATTTCAAAATTAGATTCGCAGAGGATTTCAGCGGTGGCCGGAGCAGGCACTGGCAGGAGTCCGTGGGCACAGCGAACCCAGCCACTGCCGACATTTATTTTGGAACCATAAACCAGATCCGGTTTTAGCGTATGGTAACAGATGGCGGCCCCGACGATATCAACAATCGAATCGAGAGCGCCGACCTCATGAAAATGAACCCGTTCAACGGGAACATTGTGAACCTTACCTTCGGCCACCGCCACCCGCATAAAAATAGCCAGCGCAGTGGTTTTTACCTCATCCGAGAGAGTCGATTTTTCGATGATTTCTTTAATATCGTTAAAGTGCCGATGATGGTGCCGGTCAGCTTCCAGGATGACATGACAGCGGGTGCCGGAAATCCCTTTTTTCATGGTGGCTTCTGCTTCGATGCGAAACCCGCTGAGATTCAGCTTTTTTAGTTCGGCGTCAAGGTAAAGCGGATCAATACCCAGATCAATAAAGGCACCTAAAACCATATCCCCACTAATACCGGAAAAACAATCGAAAAATAAAACCTTCATGGACAATTCTCCTTCTTTGGGCCACGCCCTGATGAAATACGATTATGTGATAATTCGTTTTTATAGATTATAGCTTGTTAATTTTTGACGCCATACAGGCAGCCCCAAAACCATTGTCAATATTGACAACACCAATCCCGCTGGCACAGGAGGTCAGCATCCCCAGTAACGCCGAGATGCCGCCAAAGCTGGCGCCGTAACCGATACTGGTGGGAACAGCGACGATGGGTTTATCGGTAAGACCACCGACCACTGAGGCCAGAGCCCCTTCCATCCCGGCAACCACAATAATCACCTTGGCATGATTGATAATCGGGACGTTGCCAAGTAGCCGATGGATGCCAGCCACCCCGACATCATAGAGCCGTTTGACCTGATTGCCCATGACCATGGCGGTAATGGCTGCCTCTTCAGCAACCGGAATATCTGAGGTTCCGGCAGTAACTACGAGAATGTAGTCATCGGTGGTTTTATATTCTTCCCGTTTGACAACGACCGAACGGGCTTCTTCGTAATAAATGGCATCAGGGGTAATGGATTTAATGGTGTCGAAGACATCCCGTTCTGCTCGGGAAGCGAGGATGTTACCGGTGGATCGTTCCATCATGTTTTCGACAATTCCCTTGATCTGGTTCAGGGTTTTCCCGGGACTGTAAATCACCTCGGGATAACCATTTCGCAGCTCCCGGTGGTGGTCCACCTTAGCATAGGAAAGGTCTTCGTAGGGCAGCGTTTTAAGCAGTTCCAGTGCGGTATGAATCTCGCATTCCTGGTTTTTGACGTCTTCCAATAATTTTGTTAATTGATCTACATTCATAATTGTCTCCATTACTGCTGATGAGTCAGCAAAATATTAAAAAATTTCGTTATAGGGTCTGAATATAATTGGTCATTTCTGCTAAGGTCAGGTAGTTGCGGATCAGGTTGGTATTCATTTTAATACCATAGGCCTTTTCGAGTTGATGGATCAGATCAATGAGACCAAGCGAATCACCGCCAAGATCAAAGACAAAATGACTGTCCAGTGAAATCATCGCCGGGGAAATCTTCAGAATACCTGCCCAGTAATCGGCCATCTCTTTATAAAGGCCTTCAAGTGTAGACTCCGAGATGCTGCCTAACGGGATGGCCTGATCGTAGTCACTATAGTCGCCGTTTTCCCAGGCAATAGCCAGAGCCAGACGGTTTGTTTTGCCCGAGGTGGTCTTGGGAATTTCGTCAATGATCACACCCCAGGTGATGGGAAGCTGCCAGGTGGCAGAAATGGCCTGGCCGGCGCAGGTTAAAATCTCTGGGTTTTTGGAATCACTAAAGAGAATCAGACAGTTTTCCTGAGCGATCCGATCTTTGCCCTGAACGACAATCAGGTTGGTATTTTCGGGTAAGGCCTGCTTGGCGGTCTTTTCCAGATCCGAGACCAGATAATTTTCACCGTTGACGATAATAATATCTTTGTAGCGGCCAAAAATATTTAACCAGCCGTTTCGAAAAAAGCCCAGATCGCCGGTGTTAAACCAACCATTTTGATCCACTCCGGTAGGGGTATTTTTGTTTTTTGAATAATAACTTTGCATGACATTGGTGCCGCAAATATGGATGAGACCCAGGTATTCCGGTTCCAGAATATTTCCGGCCAGATCTTTGATGACCACTTCGTTGCATTCATCCAAAACACCCACCGACATGCGGCCGATGGTATCATCATCGGGGTCACAGAAGAACAGCTTTTCGCCAATGGCGATGCCGCTGCCTAGAAAATAATCCATCCGGAAGGGCGAACCATAGGGGGTGTAGGCTACGCCCATGGTGGTTTCGCTGAGACCGTAGGCCGGTTTCAGGGTATCCCGGATCCAGCCCATTGCGGCTGTCTGAGCTTCGAAGGCGGTTAAGGAAAGGGGATTGACATCCTCGCCACCGCAAAAACAGATATAAACGGTGGCGAGATTCACCGCCCGATGCTGTTTAATGCCGACCTTAAGCAATAGTTCGATGCCAAACAGGGCCGCTCCGGTGACGGTGGCGGAAAACTGTGAGAGTTTTTCCAGCCAACGGTTGGGGTTTTGCACAAACTGCAGCGGGCTCATTAAATATTGGGGGAAGTTGTTGACAATCGGAACCAGATGATAGCCGACAAAACCAAAACAGTGGGATAGCGGCAGCCAGCTTAAATAGCGTTCCTGAACCTTTTCCCGGACGATGATACTGCTGGCAATGCCGCCTTCTAACAAGTTGCGGGTGGTTAGAACGGCGCCTTTAGGAGCCGAAGAGGTGCCAGAGGTAAACTGAATCATCCCGGGATCAGTGTCGCTAACGGAAACGATAGTTCCCGGGGAGGCTTCGGCCAAAGCCCGAAACATCAGCAGGTTATTTTCGAAGAGGGTGGTTACCCCTTCTAAATCACTGACAATAATGGGATTTTCCAGTGAGGACAGCACACTTTGCAGGTAAGCCCGGGATTTTTCATCCTGAGCCAGGGGCAAGATGGCAGGAACCATGCCGCCCAGGATGCCCGCCCAGAAACAGGTGATCTGGGCCTGGATGCTTTTTAGCTGAAACACCAACAATGATCCTTTTTTAAGACCATAAGACTGATAACCGCCGAGAACTTTTAGAGCATCCTCAAAAAGCGCGGCATAGGTCTGAGTGAACTCCTGGCCATCGGCCTCCAGATAAGTGATGGTCACATCACTGTTTTTTAGCTTGATAAACGAGTCTTGTATATTCATGGAAGTCTCCTCAACAATTCTGTCTGATTCGTACTAGATCATGGTATAGCCACCATCGATGGCAATGGTTTGCCCGATGATATAATCACTGCCCGACGAGCACAGGAAAGAAATAATCCCAAAAAGGTCTGCTTCGGTGCCCAATCGTCCGGCAGGGGTATTCTTAGTGTGTTCAGTGAGGGCATATTTGGGGAAGTTTGATTTAGCCATGTCGGTTTCGATAACACCGGGGGCAATAGCATTAACCTGGATATTAAGACGGGCAGCTTCCCGAGCCAGGGCTTTGGTAAAAGCAATGACGCCGCCTTTAGCGGCAGAATAATGGGTAAAACCCAGTCCCCCAACCCGGCCGGCGATGGAAGCAACATTAATAATCTTGCCTCGTTTCTGTTTTTCCAGGACTTTGTAAACTGCATGGGTGGCGATGAAGGTTCCGGTTAAATCGATGTCGATTACCGCTTTCCAGTCTTCTAAGGTCATGGCACTGAAGGTTTTGACCGGGAAGATCCCGGCATTATTGATCAGGACATCGATTTTGCCGTAGGTTTCCATGACAATGTTGACCATTTTGATGGCATCTTCTTCGGAAGATATATCGCATTGCACGGCAATGCATTTGGTGGGAAGTTTTTCGGCAGCGGCTTTGGCTGTTTCGATATTACGGCCGATAATGACAATATTGGCTCCTTCATTGCTGAGATATTCAGCAAATGAATAACCAATTCCCCGGGAGGAGCCAGTAATGATAATAACCTTATCTTGATGAATCCCTGCCATGGCCTTAGCCCTCAATTTCGCCGATGATCTGGCCGACCAGAACCCGGTCATCTTCTGCGGCCAATGTCGCAGAAAGAACCCCATCGGCTGGTGATTCGATATAGATGGAAATCTTATCAGTGGCTGCTTCGGCGATGTTATCGCCTTTTTTTACAGTGTCGCCAATAGCGACAAGCCATTGTCTTAAATTGATTTCTTCAGCGCCTTCGGCAAATTCGGGGATAGCAATTTCGTATTTCATTTTGGTTCTCCTTTAATTTTAAATTTAATTAAGCACCGCCACATGACTAGGCATGGGCTGGTACGACAGGGTGTTTTTGATCAATATTTAATTCGGTGATGGTTCGTCTAGACGTTTGGGTACCAAACATCTCATCAAAAGCCAGAATAAACTGATCTCGCAGATCAGGCAGGGTGACGGAGGGGCATCCGCAGACTGCCAGGGAGGTTATGCCCTTATCTTCAATTCCGCAAGGGATGATAGCCTTAAAATGTTCGAGGTTGGGGTTGACATTAATGGACATGCCATGGAGGGTAACCCCGTGGGATACCGCAATGCCTAAAGCGGATATTTTTCTATCCTCACCGGTCCCGGGTTCTGTCACCCAGACACCGCTGCGCCCTTTGATGCGTTTGCCTTTCAACTGATAATGGGCCAGCAGATTGATCACCACCTGTTCCAGACAGCGGACATACTGGTGAGCGCCCTTAACATACTGGTCAAAGTGCAGGATCGGCGAAACGATGAATTGACCGTTGCCATGATAGGAGATATCACCACCCCGGCTAACCGCGGTCAGGGCAATGCCCAGATCCAAAAGTTCAACAGGGGTCAGGAGCAGGTTCTTTTCATGAGTGCCCCGACCCAGGGTAATAATAGGATGATTTTCCTGGAAAAGCAGGGTGTCCGGCCAGGAACCGTCTACACATCTTTCGTGTAGCTGTTCCTGGACGATAAAGGCTTCTTCATAGGAAATCAGTCCCAGGTCAATCCAAGTGAGTTCCTTTTTCATGCTCTAATCCTCCAGGTGGTACTGTTTCATTTTGCGGTATAGGGTACTCCGGGAAATACCGAGGTACTCAGCCGCTTTCTTGCGTTCGGGAAAAAGCGCCAGGGCTTTTTTGATGGTGGTGAGTTCCATGTTTTTTAAATCCACATTGGGTTGCTCGGCGGTTATCTTAATAGTTTTTGGCGGCGGTGGGGGCTCTTCTTTCGGGGTCAGTTCGGCATTGAGATTCGGCAGATAACTGGAAATAAAATAGTTATCAATACGATTGGTTTCAGTGAAATTGACCGCCTGTTCGATGGCATTTTTAAACTGCCGCACATTGCCCGGCCACTCATATTCCTGCATGATGGCGATGGTGGAGGGGTGGAGCGGTTCAATGTATTTGCCGCAGGCCTGGGTGATGTCATTGAGAAAAAACTCAGCCAGAATCGGAATGTCCTTTTTTCGTTTCCGCAGTGGTGGAATATTTATTTGCAAAACATTCAGCCGATAGTAAAGATCTTGGCGAAACCTCCCCTTTTTAACTTCTTCGGCAAGATTTTTATTGGTGGCCGCAATCACTCGTACATCAATGGGAATATCTTTATCTCCGCCAATACGCTGAATATATCGCTCCTGTAAAACTCGCAGCAGAATGGTTTGGGTGTTGATGGGCATTTCGCCGATTTCATCGAGAAAAATGGTGCCGCCCTTGGCCAGTTCGAATTTTCCGATCTTACCGTGTTTACTGGCTCCCGTGAAAGATCCTTCTTCATAGCCAAAAAGCACACTCTCGATCAGGCTTTCGGGAATCCCGGCACAGTTTATGGCAATAAATGGTTGATCAGATTGACAAGCGTTGTGAATCGCCTGGGCAAACATTTCTTTACCGGTTCCGCTTTCGCCTTCCAAAAGCACGGTTGCGCTGCCTTTGGCGGCAATTTGAGAAAGATGGAGTGACCGCAGCAGATCCGAGCTGTCGCCGATGATGTCGTCAAAGGTAAAGCGGGTCCCTTTTCGCTTGGCCTTATCAGAAACCTGGATGGTCTTATCCATATCCTTCAGCGTTGCAACAGCTCCGGCAATGGTGCCATTGTCATGAAGGATCAGCTTGCTATTGATTAGGCAATTGATTTTTTTGCTTTTGGTAATAATGTGTTTATCTTTTTCTTCAAAGGCTGGCGGGACATTTCCGTTATGATCCAAAATCGTTTCGCCGTCCATAATCTCCAGAATGTTTTTTCCGTAAGATTCAAAGGTGGTAGTTTTTAAAATTTTGGCGCCCTGAGAATTGATACCGATGATTTTGCCCTTGACATCCACCGCAACCACGCCATCGGTCATGGAGTCGATCACTGTGCTCAGATAGTGGTTGGTTAAATCAACCTGGCGATGGGATTCGGCAATACAAAGCTGTCGGGATATCGCTTTGGTGGCGGCAACTACCATCCCTAAGGTATGGGGGTAGGCCATTTCTTTGGGCCCGGCCATATCCATAACGCCCAGCAGTTTGCCGTTGGCATCGAGAATAGGTGCGGCTGAACAGGTCAGTTCGTGATAACATTCATAGTAGTGCTCAGCGCCGATAACCTGAATCGGTTGAAGGAGATCAATGGCTAAACCGGTGGCATTGGTTCCGGCCATGTGTTCGTTCCAGATACTGCCCCTGACCAGATTTTTGGTGAAGGCTTCCCTGAGAATAGCTTGATCGCAAATCAGTTCCAGAATAACCCCATTGGGATCGGTGAGGGTTGTCGAAAAACCAGATTTGTTCACAAATTCCTGTAATTCAACCATAAAGGGAATACTGACATCCAGAAGAATATGATTCTGTTCCAGTCGCTTTCGGAAGTTCTCTTCACTGACTGTTGGGGTACGATTCAAAGCCCGGGGATCAAGCCCAGCTTTATGACAACGCAGCCAGGAATCAATGATCGGTTTGCGGACATGATTGCCGATGTTTCCGGAAAACACAAAGTCTTCCCAGGTTCTTTTGATTAGATCAAAGTCAGCAGACAGTTTCAAAGCGTTCACGCTCCTTTGTTAGAGTTGTTTTTTATTTAGAAGCTGCTTGCTGTTGCTGAAAAGATAAATAATCGGCATCAGGGGAGCGACCCCTGATGCCGGTTGGAAAATCTATTTACCAGCAGCCAATTTCTGAAGATCAGCATTGAGTTGAGCGAAAATATAAACTGGCGCACAGCCGGGGTAATAAGTAACTGATTTGGCTAGCGCAGCTCCTTCTTTTACCTTATCAACAGAGGGGAAGAGTTCCCAGCAATCGCCGCAAATAAAGACGTTTTTGCCAACACAGATTTGCGGATCGAAATCGGGTACGCCGCCAGCGATAACGACTACTTCACCAGATTTTGCCAGGAATTTGTTCATGTCAATACCACTTAAAGCAAATGAGTCGAGAGCCCCACGAACATTAACAAAACAGCCGGGACAGGTTTGCTGCATTACACAGGTTAAACCGGCATACATACCAATGGGGTCGCCACCGGGACGTCGGAAATGTTTCATAACCGATTCGATCGAGTTACCAACAACATCGATTTTGGCTAAATCGATTTCGCCCTGGCCTTCGGTTCCGGCACAGCGAATGGCAGGAATTTCCATCGGTTCAAAGCCCATAATCGAACAGGCAACCGAGTCAACGGCAACGGTATCGGTTCCGGCGATCATTAAGTTCATTTCAATGGGCGAACCAGCGTGAGGTCCCTGACCCTCCATCCCGATAACCGAGTCAACAATGGTGAGATCGGCATGACGGATTCTGTACATATCAGCCATTTTCTGGCCCAGTTCGATCCGATGAGCACCTTGCTGTTGATCATTGGGATGACAGTTAGGGATGATCCCATTCCAGTTTTTAAGGCCTAAGGTAACGGTTCCAGCTAAATGAACCTTCATTTTTGGTAGGTTGATGACCACATCGGCATCCAGGAAAGGTTTAAAGACCGTGGCATGTTTAAATAATTTTGCCCCTTCGATTTCCACCGCAACAACATCATGTTCATCAAAATAGATGACTTCATCAGCACCGCCAAGTTTGGCTGCTTCTTCCATTTTCGAATCTTTGAAGGCAGGTTTGGCTCGGCCAACATGCATCCCTAATGATGGATTATCACCAACGACTACTTTTCCGGCCTTGGAGTTTTTCTTTACATAAGAAACAACAGCTTCAATGGTTCGCGGATCAACGACGGCGTGGCTTTCTGGCGGCGCCTGGAAAGCAAGGTTTGGTTTAATTAAGACAGTATCGCCTTCTTTGATGATAGTATCAAGGGAACCTATTGCTAATTCAACTGCTTCGGCAACAGCGGCTTCAATTTTTCGAACATCCTCTTCAATACGAACATATTTTCCGCCCATGAATGAGGCATTGCCTTCTGGTTGTGCAACCTTTACAACAGATACTTTTGTTTTACTCATGATAATCTCCTTTTGGTATAGTCACCATATATTTGTCCATAAGCATGGACGTACAGTTATATACCCGCAATAATCATGCCAAAACAATGTGTCCCAGAAAAAACCTAAAACCGAGATTCTTAATGTGTTATTGGTGTGTCATGTGTCAAAATCGGACATAGTAGTGTGTCATTATAACACGTGACACACGAATTAAGCCTTAATCAAAAAAGAGATGGTAAACTGAGTTTCAAATTAGTAGTATTCGATGGGAATGTTTTTTGTTATAATCTTATGATATGAGGTATTATATACTAAGTAGAAAAAATTACCGATGCGAAAGTTTGGCGTTTGGTTCATAATACTTTTGTAATTTAATTAAAATAAGAAAGTGAGGATAATATGCGTAAAGTTTTATTGTTAAACGGTAGCCATAAATCCGCTAAAAGTTTTACCATGATCATAGCCGAGCAATTTGTATCAGGGCTGATTGAATATGATCCGGAGACGGTGGTCGAAACCGTTGATTTAATCCAGAAGAATATTAATGCATGTACGGCGTGCCATTCCTGCTGGACCACCACACCAGGTGAATGTGTTTTCCAGGACGACATGACGGAACTTTTTCATCAATATGAGGATGCTGACATTGTGATCTGGGCCACCCCGCTCTATCATTATGGGATTTCCAGTGCCATGAAAAAATTTATGGAGCGAACCCAACCAGCGCTGCTGCCATTTATTGACAATGAGGGTGGCGGAACCTACGGACATCCGTTCCGGAATCCGGAAAAAATGGAGGCTAAAAAGCATGTGCTGATCAGCACTTGTGGCTTTCCGTCGACAAAAAACAATTATGAAGGGGTGGAAGAACAGTTTAATAATCTCTTCGGAAAAGACAAGTGGGAAAAGATAATTTGTGTCGAAGGTGAGCTTCTGGGTATTCATCAGTTAGATAACCTGACTGGTCCATATCTGGATTTGGTTAAAATTGCCGGTAAGGAATATGGCGAAAATCTGAGCATCTCTCCAAAAGTCCGGGAAGGTCTGTCAAAACCATTTGTTGAAACACCGACCTATCTCCAGACAACGAACCTGAGTTGGGGAGTCGACGATACCCGCATGAAGGATTCTGACGGCGGGCTGATTGCCTGGAATTATATGAAAGAAATTCATACAGCCTTCAACCCCAAGGTACGTCCAAAAATGAATGCGGTTCTGCAGATTGATTTTACTGATATTAAAGAACGCTATCAGTTTGTAATTAAAGACGAAACCTGCACTCTGCTGCGCAATGATTTTGCCAGAGAAACAACCGTCATTAACATCAATCTCACCACCCTGGAGCGGATTTTAGAAGGTAAGATAGACGCCGCCCAATCGTTGCTGGAGAAAAAATATTCGGTTGTTGGTGATATGCGATTGTTTAACGCCTTTCTCGATGGACTTTTTGGTCCGGTTAATCTGAATCCGGAAAAGAAAAAAAAGCTGGTTCCGATCAGTTTTAAGAATACCCCTTATTGGTTTTTTCTGGCCTTGTGCCCATGGATTTTCTGTTTTCTATTAGCAGATTACAGTCCGCTGATGGGGGTGGTAATTCCATTGATGCTCAGTGGAATTTTATGCGGCATCAAGCGGGGCGCCGATCTGGTTTATTTTGAACGAGCCACCCTGTTGACGTTTTCGCTGCTGGGTTTAACAGTGGTGACCTTTGGGTCGGATTATCAGGGAAACACCTTTGCTATTATCGGGTATTTTGCCCTGGCTCTGATCTGGGTAATTTCTACCCTAAAAACAGTTCCCTTGACAGCCGATTACACCCATTATTTTAATGGCCGTAATGCCCTTAAGAACGTTTTGTTCTTGAGGACCAACCGATTGTTATGTTATGTCTGGTCGCTGGTCTTCCTGGCTCAGGCGGGACTGGCCTTATGGCTCAATACAACGGTGCTGATCAATTTCGCAGCGATGATTCCGATCCTGTTAAGTGTACCAACCTTTGCGTTTTCGCTCTGGTTTTTAAAATGGTACCCCAGCGATATGGCTAAACCCAGATAAGCGTTTCACGGAAATTTTGTCGTGACACCATGGATTCAAAATAGGAGTTGAAATGTTAACACTGGATAAAATATACCACGCATCATTTACACTAAAAAAATATATTCGCCCGACGGATTTGATTCACGCCCCTAAAATATGTCCGGACAGCGATATTTATTTAAAAACAGAAAATTTGCAGATAACCGGCTCGTTTAAGGTTCGAGGAGCTTGTTATAAAATATCCCAGCTCAGTGAAGCAGAAAAAGCGAAGGGGGTGATTGCCTGCTCCGCTGGCAATCATGCGCAGGGGGTGGCCATGGCGGCAGCCATTAATCATATCAAAGCCCTGATCTGTCTGCCCGACGGAGCTCCAATCTCCAAGGTGGAAGCGACCAAAGCCTATGGTGCCGAGGTCTGTCTGGTGGAAGGCGGCTATGACGAGGCCTATGCAAAAGCTTTGGAACTTCAGGCTGAGCGGGGCTATACCTTTATCCATCCCTTTGATGATGAGTTTGTTATCGCTGGTCAGGGAACCATTGGTCTAGAATTGCTTGAAAGTTTGCCGGATCTGGATGCGGTGATCGTTCCGATTGGCGGCGGCGGATTGATTTCTGGCATTGCCTATGTGCTCAAGTCCTTAAAACCCGATGTGAAAGTTTATGGGGTGCAGGCCTGTGGTGCTCCCAGCATGCAGCAGTCGATTTTGGAGAAAAAAATCTGCCGACTGCCCCGGGTATCAACTATTGCCGATGGAATTGCGGTGAAAGAACCGGGAGAGCTGACATTTAGTCTGTGCAGTGACTTCGTCGATGAGATTGTCACTGTCACCGAAGACGAAATATCAACCGCTATCCTGACCTTAATCGAACAGCAAAAACTTATTGCTGAAGGAGCAGGAGCGGTATCAGTGGCTGCTGCCATGTTTGGTAAACTGCCGATTAAAGGTAAAAAGACGGTTTGTATCGTATCCGGAGGGAATATTGATGTAACAATTTTGTCACGGATCATTAAACGGGGTCTATTGACCTCTGGCCGCACCTGTTCCTTTAATATCGAGCTTTTAGATAAGCCGGGACAGTTAAAAAAGGTATCTCAGATTATCGCCGACCTCGGTGGAAATGTCATCTCGATCCACCATGAACGGAGCAACGAAGGCTCAGATATCAATGGCTGTTTTTTGCGAATTGAATTGGAAACAAGAAATTACGAACACATTCGCGAAATTCGGGAAGGTCTGGTTCAAGGCGGATTCAAATTACAGAATTAAAATGAAAAATTATGTTTTATTATTGATTGGTTATAAAAAAACGGGGTATAATTCAACCGATAAGTGTTTAGCATCTGTTTATCGTTGGTGTGCTTTTGAATCAAGGGGGAATCTTTTGAAAAAGAGCACACTGAGATAAATCTGATCGCAACTCAGCAATAAAAATTAGTTCATTATATTTTAAAACAGGAGGAGAAAAATGTTAACCAATATCAGTGAAGATTTAAAGAAAATATTTTTGTTTGGCGTCGGAGCGGTGGCAGTAACAGCCGAGAAATCCAAGGTTCTTATTGATGAGCTGGTGGAAAAAGGTGATCTCACTGTCCAGCAGGGGAAAATTCTCAATGAAGAATTAAAACATAATATCAAAGAAACCATTAAAGATACCGTCACGGTCAACGTGGTTAAGTCAGAAACACCTCCCTCAGCGGATACCGTTGTGGAAGGTCTGGATAAGATGACGCCTGAAGAGATTCAGAAAATCAAAGACAAGCTGGATGCCATGACGGCAGCACAAACGGCGGAAAAAGAGATCATCGAGGTTTCAGATTTAGAAGAAAATGTCAGTGAAAAGGAAATCGATGAACTTAAGTGATTCTGGTACACGAGTAAAAGATATAGCAAAAAATCCAATGGATACTAATGGAAAACGGCTGAAGAAAATAGTATCTATCCTGGTAAAACACGAAATAACCAAAGGGTTGACCCCGGAAAAACTTCGACTCATCATTGAAGATCTGGGGCCAACCTTTATTAAAATTGGCCAAATTATGTCGATGCGCCGGGATATTTTTCCCAGCGACTATTGTATTGAACTTGAAAAACTGCGGTCACAGGTGACGCCGATGCCCTTTGATGAATTCATCCGAATTATTGAAGAGGAGTATGAATGCCCGGTGAACGAAGTTTTTCGCACGATTAATCAAGAGCCGCTGGGATCGGCTTCGATCGCTCAGGTGCATGCCGCCGATTTGCTCGATGGCGCTAAGGTAGTCATCAAGGTTCAGCGCCCGGGGATCTATAAGGTCATGGCTCAGGACGTGGTGCTGTTAAACCGAGCCACCGGGATTCTCAATGTCGCCAGTGGCATTGGCGACGTGGTGGATTTTAAAATGATCCTTGATGAAATGTGGAGCACCGCTCAGCAGGAAATGGATTTTCTCTTCGAGGCCAAAAATGCGCAACTGTTCAGCGAACTCAATGCCGAAATAAAATATATTGGCTGTCCCAGAATTTACAATCAGTTTACCACCGCCAAGGTTCTGGTCATGGAAGACATTGTCGGCATTGAAATTGATGAAAAGAAAGCACTGCAGGAGGCCGGCTACGATCTCCAGGAAATTGGCATCAAGCTGGCCGAAAATTATGTTAAACAGATTATTGATGATGGCTTTTTTCACGCTGATCCCCATCCCGGAAACATGTTTATCCGGGATGGCCAAATCGTTTGGATTGATCTGGGGATGATGGGAAAACTGTCCAAACGGGAGATGGGGCTGTTAAGGCGCAGTGTCAAAGCCGTGGCGATCCGGGATGTTGAAAGTCTGGAAGGGGCGATTCTTTCTCTGGGTGTCCACAAAGGCAAGCGAATCAACCATTCGCTTTTATATGAAGCCATCGATCGGATGCTGGATGTTTATGGCACTGAAGAACTCAGCAACATCAATATGGGGCGATTCCTGGAAGAAATATTGCGGATTGCCGCCGAAAATCACATTGGCATGCCCCGCGGCATCAGTATGCTCAGTCGCGGGATGATCACCATTGAAGCGGTGATTGCGGAAATATCTCCCGATGCCAATTTTGTCCGGATTATGGCCAACCACATGGCCGGACAGCAGGTCGCCAATTTTGATCTGAATAATTTTATGGAAACCAACAGACGGAAAATACTAATCTCCGGAGAAAAAGCCATTAGCGTACCGGGGCAGATTTCTGATTTTTTAAGTCTGGCCAATAAAGGACAATTGAAAGTGAACCTCGAAGTCATGGGTTCGGACGAGCCCCTGGCCGAAATCGATCAGATGGTGAATAAGATCGTGGTTTGTATCATACTGGCCGCCCTTTTAATCGGCTCCAGTTTCATTGCCACCACCGATATGACGCCCCAATTTATGGGAATCCCGGCGTTAGGAGCATTGGGTTATTTCACCTCGATTATCTTAAGTCTGGCATTGATGTTTTCCATCCATCGAAAGAAACGAAAACGCTGAATAGTGGCATGCTTATTTTAAATAGATGATTTAGATAAGATCAACAACGTAAAGAATAAAGCTCAAAATATTGTTCGAGGAGTACTCGCGAATCATACTTAAAATGATTTTTTGTTGTTTCTTTATAAATTTAGATTAGAATGGTTTGTTTTGGGTAAGAATATAATAAGTTCTAAAATGAGCTAATTTATTTTTATCAAGAAGGAGAAGAAAATGAAAAGAAATGTAATTTTAGGATTGTTGCTAGTTCTTGCGATACTGATTTCAGGTTGTACGCAAACTTCGACAACCACAGAAAAAAAGGATTCAGAAACAACAGACGTTGTCACCACCGCCTCGGTTGTCAATACCGAGGATGCCTTTATTAAAGCCATCAGTAAGGATGGAACTTGGATTATTGCCACCCTCGGTGATTTAAAAATTGATTCCGATCTGGTTCTGGATGGTGACTTTGTCAATGGTAAGAAAGATGATGCCGGAAATGACATTGTACAGCGAAAGATTGGTCTCTATACTCAGGATGAAGCTCGAAATGTCACTGCCAGATTCACCCTGACGGCACCTAAGATCACCATTAATAGTCCCAAAGCTAGTATTGAACATGGTACTTTTGTCGGTGATGTTTACGTAACAGCCTCTGATTTCCAGCTTAAAGACCAAAAAATCGAAGGGAATTTGTATTTTACAAATCCCGAAGCCCAGGCGACCTTTAAAATGGATGCAACAAGTTCAGTTACTGGCGTTCAGGAATTAAAGCAATAGTAGTAATTGTTTAACATTTCACAATAAAAATTTTGGGTGCCTCTAAATTGAAGTGTGAAATACATCAATTTGGAGGCTTTTATTTAGTTAAGCAAAAAATTATTATGAGAATAGTAAAAAAATGCATTGTGAAATAAAGAAATCAAATGCGAGATTTATTTGAAATAATAAGTAAAATCCGGAGGTGCATTATGGAAAAGAATATTATTATATTAGGAGCCGGATATTCGGGGATTCTAATTGCAAAAAAGCTTGCCAAACGTTTAAAAAGCCAGACGGATATTAAAATTACCTTAATCAACAAAAAAAGCTATCATACCATGCTTACTGAGCTGCACGAGGTGGCCGCAAATCGAGTTGAAGAAGATAGTATCCGAATCAGCATAAAACGTATTTTTGAAGGCCGAAATGTTGATGTAAAAGTGGATACGATCACAGCGATTGATTATGAAAAGAAACAATTAACGGGAAAAAAATCCAGCTATAGCTACGATTATCTGGTTCTGGCTTCCGGTTCACAGCCAACTTTCTTTGGTATTTGTGGGGCTGAAGAGTATACCCATCAGCTATGGTCCTATGAAGATGCAATTAAGCTAAAAGGACATATCTTTGAAATGTTCACAAACGCTTTGCAGGAAACGGATCAAGCAGAAAAACAGAAACTGCTTAGTTTTTATGTTTTAGGGGCAGGGTTTACCGGCGTTGAAATGGCCGGAGAACTTGCTGAATGGGTACCAATACTCTGTAAAGAATTTGAAATTGATCGTGAGATGGTAAAAATTACCTTGGTCGATATGATGGACAGAGTCGTCCCTAATTTATCAGAGGCACTTTCAGAAAAAGCAAAAAGACGATTGGAAAAAATGGGCGTGGAAGTAAGGTTGAAAACAGCTGTTGATTGCATTGGAGCAGACTTCATTGGTCTCAAACAAGCCGAACAGCATGTTGAATTACCGACAAACACGGTGGTCTGGGCGGCTGGCATCGAAAGTTCAGACATTGCCAACCAGGCTGTTCAGCTTACTCAGGTTGGCCGCGGCCGAATTAAAACCGATGAATTTCTCAGAGCTGAAGGAAAAGATGACGTTTTTATCGCCGGGGATAATATGTTCTATATTCCTGAAGGTGAATCGTCACCGGTGCCGCAGATGGTTGAAAACTGCGAACAATCGGCAGCTACTGTCGCCGATAATCTAACCAGTGTCATTACCGGAACCGGGAAGATGGAAAAATATACCCCCCATTTCCACGGCGTAATGGTCAGTATCGGCGGACGTTATGGGATTTCTTATGTCGGAACCGACAAAAAGAAATTTGCCTTACCTTCGTTCCTTTCGCAATTTGTGAAGCATTTTATTAATATAATTTACTTTATCCAAATTTTGGGATGGAATAAGGTCTTTAGCTATATCCGCCATGAGTTCTTTACCATCCGAAATTGCCGGAGTTTCGTTGGTGGCCATTTTTCAAATCGGACGCCCAGTTTTTTATTAGTGCCCCTGCGAGTTTTCTTAGGTGCATTTTGGGTCTATGAGGGCATTAAGAAAGTCAATGAAGGTTGGCTCCAAAAGCCGATGCTGACACCGTTTTTTAAAGGCGCAAATGATTTGTATTACTCGATTCTCCAGGCTGGTACTGGCGGCGGCGATGCGGTATCAAGTGCCACTGCGGCCGGATCGGGTGCTGAAGTGGCCGGAAATCTGCTCATCAATTGGAATATCCTAGGGCTCTTTAAAATTATTGTGATTCAGACATCGGATATTGCCATTAAATTGCAAATGGGTCTTATGGATTGGTTTACAAGCACAGTGATTTTAAGTAGTGCGAGCTCAGAAGTGTTTTTTCAGTCCGTGATCGTCTATTCTGAAATACTGATTGGAATCTTGCTGATTGTAGGTCTGTTTACCACCATTACCGCCTTATATTCAATCATTCTCCAGGGGATGTTTGTGACAACTACAGGGCTTTATCTGAGTACATGGTGGATGATTTTTGCTGCAGTGGCTGTTATTTTTGGCGGAGGGAGCGTATTCGGACTTGATTATTATGCAATACCCTGGTTAAAAGAGCACTATAAGAATATCAAAATCGTCCGAAAACTATATATTTATCATGATTAAGAGAGAATTATCACCAAGATTAGACTACCAATCTTCCCTTGAAGCAGTCAGACTATTGATCAATGAGACCTTATTAGATACCGATGAATTAATCCAGGCGATGATGCAACACTTGACATTGGGAGTTGGAAAAAATTTAAGAGCGATGTTATTACTGGGGTCGGCAATGGATGAAGAAGGATTCGTTTCACAGGATGCTGTTATTGCTGGAGCGGCAGTCGAAATTCTTCACCTTGCCACCCTGGTTCATGATGATATCATCGATGAGGCGGATATCAGACGGGGACAAGCCAGTCTGCAAAAAAAGTTTGGTAAAAAAGAAGCGGTAATCTGTGGCGATTACCTCTTTTGTATCGCGATTGCCATGGTGTCTGAGATTTCAAACCATTATCCCGAAAAGCTGAAAGAATTTACCCACGCCATGACAAAAATATGTTTAGGCGAACTGCGTCAATTTAAACATAATTCAGATACTGATCTGAGTGTTATAAATTATCTGAAAATAATTGCCGGCAAAACTTCGGCGCTCTTTTCGCTGGCGATGTATTCCGGAGCCATCATTAATGGAAGCAGTGATAAAGAAGCCCGTTTTATGGGGCGGATTGGTCACAATATGGGACTGGCTTTTCAGATCTTGGATGATTGTGCAGATTATGAATCCGATGTTGAGGTAACAAAAAAATCGGTTAAGCATGATCTGGCCGAAGAAGTCATAACCTTACCGTTAATTTTTGCTTTTTTAAAAAAACCGGAACTCAAGCATCAGATCCAGAAGCAACAATTGACCGTGGCGGAAATTAATGAAATTATTGCTGAGGTGGTCAATGTCGGAGGGGTATCAATGGCCCATGATGTAGCTGAAAAATATTATCGCAAGGCAAAAAAAATGATCGATACCCTGCCGAATAAGCATCAGCGGTTATTAATTGGTGAGATCCTGGGGAGAATATGGAAAGTTGAGAATTAACAGATGATCCAACGGTTTTTAAATTATGTCGAAATTCGGACAAAAATAGCCAGTCTGCTCCCCTTTTTACTTGGTTTGACTTATGTACTATATGCCTATCAACAGATAAATATTTTAAATACGCTGCTGTTTTTTACATCGATGCTAAGCTTTGATATGGCAACAACCGCCTTAAATAATTACATCGATGTGAAAGCAAATGACAAGATATTGGAATTTTCTCAAAAAAACGCGAAACAAATACTGTATTTTCTTTTGTTTCTGGCCACATTATTGGGGCTGGCGCTAGTATTTTATACCGGGGTGATTGTTTTGGTTTTGGGAGCTCTATGTTTTGGCGTGGGGATTTTCTATACCTTCGGGCCAGTACCTATTTCCCGGATGCCGCTGGGTGAAATTTTCTCAGGGTTATTTATGGGCTTGATTATCCCCTTTTTAGTGGTTTTTATTAATGCTCCTGACGATAGTCTTATTTATTTTACTTTTACAAACTGGCTTCTGCAAGTATCATTCAATACCTTGGATCTGCTGAAATTAGGAATTATTACAATCCCGGCGATAACCGGGATTGCCAATATTATGCTGGCTAATAATATCTGTGATCTTGATGAAGATGTTAAAGTAAACCGCTTTACCCTGCCTTATTATACTGGTGTAAAAAACGCCCTGAATATTTTCGCAGCACTTTATTATCTGGGATTTGTGGCCATTTTGATAATGGTACTGTTTGGATTAGTGCCGATTTATGGATTAATTGCAATCGTTGGTTTAATCCCAATTCATAAAAATATTTCAAAATTCAGAAAACTGCAGTCCAAGACAGTGACATTCCCTTTGAGTGTGCAAAACCTGGTGATCGCATTGGTTCCGGCAATCATTGTTTTGGCAATCGGAGTTATTCTTAATTAAATTAATTTTAGCAATGAATTAACAGACTCTTAATACAATCTTTCCATGCCGTTAACATATGGTATTGCAGAGCATGTTAGACTTTTAACAGCGATGAAGAAAACAGGGAAACCTGTCATCTTTACCGCTGTTATTTAGTTTATCAATGCTTCAATAGTATAAATCAACAGCTGATGGGGAGAAAAGTTAATGAAATGGTTTTATAATTTAAAAATAGGCCGAAAAGTAATTTTGGGATATCTAATCATTGCCGCCATTGCCGGGGGGATTGGCGCTATGGGACTGGTTGGGATTCAGAAAATCAGTCAACAGGATGTTTATCTTTATGAGAAAATGGCCAAACCGCTGGGTGAACTGGTTAATATCGTCGACTCTTTTCAAGGCATTATCGGCAGCATTGATGATTTAATCCTGGCAACAACGCCAGAAGACATTGATGCCATTGAGAAAGGAATCCTCAAAAAGAATTCCCGATTTGACTCCAATCTTAAAACTTTTCAAACGACCTTGATGGATCAGGAGGCCATTAAAATTGCCGATGAAACCTATTTGCTGAAAGATCAATTTGATGCGATAGTTACCGAAATGATTGAGTTGGTTCATCAGGGAAAATCAGCTGAAGCGGCTGTTTTAGCAAAAAGTAGCGAGTTTAAAGCGATATACACGCAAATAGAAGTCAACTATCGGGAAATGATGGAGCTGAAACTGGTGATTGTCAAGGATACCGCTAAAAGCAATCAAGCCATTGCGTCAGCCGCTACAATGATGACGATTATCTTACTGGTGGTGGGTCTGATCCTCTCGTTGTTGCTGGGTTTTCTGATTGCCTCAACCATCACCAAACCCATTGCCAAAATTAATAAGATGATCAAAGAAATGAGTTTGGGTCATCTGGGGATGCGTCTGAACATGGATTACCAGGATGAGGTTGGCGAAATGGCCGTGGCGATGGATCATTTTGCCGATGATCTACAGCATGTAGTTATTGAAACGATGCATCAAATTTCGGCTGGAGATGTCTCGGCTGACATCGAACCTAAGGATGATCAGGACGAAATAACCCCGGCGCTGAAGCAAACCATTGGAACCATTCGGGGGCTGATTGCCGAGTCTGTTATGATGTCCCAGGCCGCCGTTGAGGGGCGGCTGGAAATCCGTAGTAACGCCGATGATTTTGAAGGCGGCTTTAAAGAAATTCTGGTTGGTTTTAATCACACCCTGGATGCCCTGGTCGTTCCCTTGAATGTGGCGGCTGAGTGTGTCAGTCAGATCGGCTGCGGGATTATTCCAGAAAAAATTGAGGACACCTACTATGGCGATTTTGAAACCTTTAAGAACAGCATTAATGCCTGTATTGATGGTTTGGCAGCATTGAAAGAAGGAAACCATGTATTGGGACTGATGAATCAGAATGATTTTAGCCAGTCGATTCAGGGTGATTATCTGGGCATTTATGCAGAAATCGCCGAATCCATTAATGGCATTCGCAGACTGCTCCTGACGATTACAAAGATTGCCGGAAATATCAGCCAGGGCAATCTCAGTGATTTGCCGAACCTGCAACAGGAGGGGAGACGCAGTGACAATGATCGTCTGATGCCAACCCTGGTGGCGATGATCGAGAATATCAATCTGTTGGTGGCAGAAACCGAAACCATGGCTCAGATAGCGGTGGAAGGGGATTTAAGTCATCGTGGCGACAGCAGTAAATTCAGAGGTGAATATGCCACGGTCATTGAGGGCTTCAATCAAACCCTGGATGCCGTCATTGAACCGATTCGGGAAGCTTCAAATGTCCTTCAGGATTTGGCTCAGGGCAATCTTCAAACGATGGTCATGGGAGCTTACAAAGGCGATCACGCCAAAATCAAAGAGGATCTTAATCAGACCGTCGTATCCCTGGAAGCCTATGTCGGTGAAATTACCGGTACCCTTGAAGAAATGGGACGCGGGAATCTTAATCAGGAAATTACCGCGGAGTTTAGAGGCGATTTTGCAGCGATTAAAAATTCATTAAATGACATCAACCGGCAGCTTAGCACGACCCTTTCAGATATCGATGAGGTTTCAGCCCAAGTGGAAATGGGAGCCATCCAAATTTCTGACAGCGGTCAGGCGCTGGCTCAGGGAACAACCGAACAAGCCAGCTCGATTCAGGAACTGACGGCATCGATTGAAGAAGTGGCAGACGAAACCAAATCCAATGCTGTTCGGGCAAACGAAGCCAATGAACGTGCCATGGCCGTGCGTGAGAATGCGGCGGTCGGCAACCATCAAATGGGAAAAATGGTTGCTGCCATGGCAGAAATCAACGAATCCTCCCAAGATATTTCTAAAATCATCAAGGTAATTGATGATATTGCTTTCCAGACTAATATTTTAGCGCTCAATGCTGCAGTAGAAGCGGCTAGAGCGGGACAGCACGGCAAAGGATTTGCAGTGGTCGCCCAGGAAGTGAGAAATTTGGCCGTTCGTAGCAGTGCGGCAGCCAAAGAAACGACCAGTCTTATTGAAGGATCCATTAATAAGGTGGAAATTGGTACCCGCTTCGCTGATGAAACAGCGATCAGTCTCAAAGAAATACTTAGAGAGATTGAAAAAGTGACCGACTTAGTCAAAAACATCGCCCAGGCATCAAGTGACCAAGCTAGAGAAATTGAGCAGATTAATCAGGGCATCGATCAGGTATCGATGGTGGTTCAAACCAATTCAGCCACAGCAGAACAAAGTGCGGCGGCCAGCGAAGAACTCTCTGGACAGGCGCAGCTGCTAAAACAAATGGTTAGCGCTTTTGAGATTAAAGCGGTTTAATCGCTTAATGGGTTAGTACACAGGATATGAGGAAACGAGCCCGAAAGGGTTCTTTTTTTTATTTTAATTAATAACGCTTGACAATTAAATCAAATAGTATTATTGTATTAATTAAGTAATACAATAATACAAAGGAGGACAGCGATGAAATGGTACATCGATTCCGATCGCCCCATCTATAAACAGTTGGTGGAACAGATAGAGCTCAGAATCATCTCTGGCGTTTACACACCAGGAGATAAACTTGAATCAGTGAGAGAGATGGCAATGGATGCCGGAGTGAACCCCAATACCATGCAGAAAGCATTGGCAGAACTGGAAAGAATGGAACTCGTTTTTGCACAAAGAACTAGCGGCAGATTTATTACGGAGGATTTGAAAGTGATAGAAGAAGCGAAAAAAACCTTGGCAGTTCAGGAAATTGGCGCATTTCTTGAAAAAATGAAGAAGTTGGGAATAGGCCGTAATGAAATATTGGCATTGATGGAAAAGATCGAGGAAGGGGAAAAAGCAGATGACCATATTAAGCACTAAAAACTTGACCAAAAGCTATGGCAAAAAAACAGCTTTATCCCAAATAAATATGGACATACCGCGCGGACGGATCATTGGGTTATTGGGACCCAACGGTAGCGGCAAGAGTACCTTGATCAAGCTGGCCGCCGGGTTGCTGGTTCCCACTTCCGGGGAAATCACCATTGACGGGCTGGCTCCGGGTGTCGATACCAAAGCAAAGATTTCTTATCTGTCGGAGCGCAGCTATCTTAGCGACTGGATGCGGGTCATTGAAATCATTGCTTTTTTTGAAGATTTTTACCCGGATTTTAATCGCATCAAAGCAGAAAACATGCTTAAAGATCTGAATATCAATCCGGATGATCGCCTTAAAACGATGTCCAAAGGCACCAAAGAAAAGGTGCAGCTGATTCTGGTGATGAGCCGGCAAGCTCAGCTTTATCTTCTCGATGAGCCCATTGGCGGGGTGGATCCGGCCGCCCGCGACTATATTTTAAATACCATCATCACCAATTATAAAGAAGATGCAGCGGTGATTATTTCTACCCATCTGATTGCGGACATTGAACAGATCCTCGATGATATTATTTTTATTAATCAGGGTGAACTGGTGCTGAGTTCCAGCGTGGATGAAATACGGGAAACGCATAACAAATCGGTGGATGGATTATTCAGGGAGGTTTTTAAATGTTAGGAAAACTAATTAAACACGAAACCAGAGCTACCAGTCGAATTTTTCTGCCGCTGTACGGTGCCCTGCTGATTTTAACAATTTTCACAAAATTGGCATTAGCTTTTGGCGCACCCGATTTTTTCACAGATAATGTGGCGACTAACCCCATCATTGAAGTTGTTCTGGGAATCAGCTTCACACTTTATTTTATTGCAGTCGTTGCTTTGTCAGTGATGACGCTGGTGATGATTATCCAGCGCTTTTATAAAAACTTGTTCACCGACGAGGGCTATCTGATGTTCAGCTTGCCGGTTAAAACCTGGGAACTGGTTCTATCGAAGCTGATAGTGGGGTTGATCTGGTCAGCGGTCTGTACCCTGATGATTGTGATATCATTTTTTATACTCTCACTGGGTTCATTCTCAATGATGGATCTGACCCAGGGGATCAGCTTGGCATACACTGAATTTTATAGCACCTTTGGAACAAGTCTTAATGTTTTCATTTTTGAAACAATGATGCTTATTGTCGTCAGTACAATCTCCTCAATTCTGATGATTTATGTTTCCATTGCCATTGGACAACTGTTTAATCAGCACCGGATTGTGGCATCCTTCGGAGCTTATATTGTCATTACCATTGCGCTTCAGATCATCGGTTCAATCCTGATGGCCATTTTTGCCCTCGGAAATCTGGATATTGTTATTTCCCAAGGCAATGACGGCGAGGCTATGCAGATGATCCATTTACTGATCAACGGTTCGACTTTGTGCAATGTGGCTTTATGTATTGGCTTCTATTTAGCCACCCAATATATCATGAAAAATCGTCTAAATCTGGAATAATTTACCATGATTGGTGTTGATTTGTGTTATAATAATCAGCAATTGATTGGTTTAAACCAGAGAACAGTAAGAAAGAGGGTCGATCTAAATTTTTATTCAAGTCAGAGATTTGCACAAAGATTTCAAATTGGGGAAAGAAGACATCAACATCCTCAAGGGAATCAATCTGGATATTGAACAAGGGGAAATGGTGGCCCTGCTTGGCCCTTCGGGATCAGGCAAATCCACCTTTTTGAACGTGCTGGGGGGGTTGGTTCCGCCCACCTCAGGGAATATCATGATTCGGGATTATCGGATCAGTGAAATGACGGAGAATGAGCTTTGTCTATTCAGACGGGAGCACCTCGGTTTTATTTTCCAGTCCTACAATCTGATATCCACGATGACTGCCATGGAAAATGTCGCCTTGGCTTTGACCTTTGCCGGCGTCAAAAAAGAAATCCGGAAAGAACGGGCAATCGAAGCCCTGGAAGTGGTGGGGCTGGTCGATCGGATGGGGCATAAGCCCAGTGAGCTTTCAGGGGGACAGCAGCAGCGGGTGAGCATTGCCAGAGCGCTGGTGAACCATCCCGAAATTATTCTGGCTGATGAGCCCACCGGGAATCTGGATTCAAAAACAAGTGCGGATATTATGGAAATGATCTATCGCCTGAACCGGGAAGAGAATCAGACCTTTGTCATTGTCACTCATGATCCGGATACCACCAAATACTGCACCAAGGTTATTCATATGCAGGATGGCCTGATTGAATCCGAAGTCAGCCAATAAGTATTGATGAGGATCGAAACTCAAAGAAATGGAGAAATTATGAAAGAAAGATCAAAAATTACCATTAAGACAAAATCCCTGCTTTCAGTCTTGATGGTAGCGATGCTATTATTATGTCTTACACCAACAGCCCTAGCGGCACCGGAACAACCCTTGCTTCAAATCAGTTCAGTTGCCTTCAATCCGGCGACAGTGTCACCTGGTAATGAATTCAAGATGGTGGTTACCCTGACCAATCACGGCGACTACGATGCTCATAATGTGACCCTGGATGTATTATCCCAGTCAGGCGCCAGCGATCTGGGGGTCTTTTCCATGGTCGGCAGTGGCAGCCATTTTTATCGCGAAGAGATTCCTTCAGCGGAAAGCACGACCATTGAAATTCCCATGGTTACCTCTCCCAATTCTGAGGCAAAAAACTATAACTTGAATCTCCAGATTAATTGTGAAAGTAGTGGTGGAAGTGTCTATAATTTTACTGAAACCGTGGGTGTTGTGATTAATGAAAGCGAGTCGATGTCGATTATTGCACCAGATCGTTTTGTTTTAACCGAAAATGACAAGGGCGTCACACCGATTGAGTTCGAAATTGCCAATTTTGGTTCCAATCCGGTTCGTGGCGTTCAGGTCAGCATGTCGGCTGAAGGTGTTGATTTCTCCAAAGACTATAATTATTATGGCACCTTTGAAAAAGATGATAATGATAATTTTTCAGCTGATGTCACCACTGCGCAAACTGGTGAATTTCCGGGGAAAATAACCGTAAAATACATGGACAGTTTCAATAACGAACGAGTGATTGAAAAAGCCATTACCATTGTTTCTGAGGAAGCGACCACCCAGACGGTCGAATCCGGAGAAGAAAACTTTTTCCAGAAATTTCTCAGAGTAGTCTTTGGCATTGGCGCTTAGAGGGGTGAGGGTGTGAATAAGCAAGAACTCCTTCGGTTATCCTGGGAGAATCTCTGGCGCATGAAATTTCGAACCATTCTCACCATTATCGGCGTAGTCATTGGAACTTCATCCATCATTGTGATGGTTTCGATCGGAAATGGGGCTCAGAAAAGTATCACCGATGAGCTTTCGGGGATTGGTTCAGTAACGACCTTGCAAGTTTATCAGGATCTTTCATCGATGGGGATGACTTCCATGGGCGGGGGAAAAACTGATGATAAAGCAATCCTTAATGATGATGCCATCAAAGATCTGAAAAAAATCGATGGCGTCGTGGCTGTCACCCCCGTGGTTAACCTCAGTGGCGGCGAGATTGAGGTTGATCGAGAGCAGTATGGGGTTTCGTTGATGGGCGTGGACTATGCTGTTTTGGAAGACATGCGGTATGTAACGACTAGTGGTAAAAAGCCTGGTGCCAATGATGAAAACAGTGTCATCCTTGGCAAGGATGTTTTAACCAGCTTTACCTATACAGGCGCTTCGACCCAGCTAACCGAAAGTGAAGTTAAACCGGAAGATCTCATCGGCCAGAACATTACCATGACCATCAAACGCACCAATGCCAATGGCGAAGAAGAGATGAAGACTCAGAAGTTGAAGGTGACCGGCGTGCTGGAATCTACCGGTGGCAATGAGGATTATTCGATCATCGCCGATTATAATCTGGTGACCGAGCTCAACGAATGGCAGACTGGGAAGAAAGCCAATGTCAAGAAGCAAGGTTATAGTCAGGCTTTGGTGACTGTGGAGGATTCCGCAGTGGTTAATGCCGTCACCACGGAAGTTGAAGCCATGCAGTTTACGGTCTTTTCGATGCAGCAAATTCTTGATTCCATGGGCTCGGTGTTCCAGATGCTGCAGATTCTGCTGGGCGGCATCGGTGGGGTGGCTCTGCTGGTTGCCTGTATTGGCATTGTCAATACCATGACCATGTCCATTTATGAGCGTACCAAGGAAATCGGGATTATGAAGGTCATCGGCGCTTCCATTTCGGATATCCGCAACATGTTTATTGCCGAATCCACGATGATTGGACTAATCGGCGGACTGGTGGGGATTGTCATCAGCCTGGTGCTTTCGCTGCTGATCAATTTCATTGCCGGCTTTTTTATCGGTGGTGAAGGCGGGGTGACGATTTCCTTTATTACCCCGGGTCTGGTTATTTTTGCCCTGGTGTTTTCAGCTTTGGTAGGGCTTTTGTCCGGGGTACGTCCAGCTATTAAAGCCGCCAATCTCAGCTCATTGGATGCGATCCGAAGTGAATAACGAAGCAAACCGAAAAAAATAAAATTTGAAATAAGAATAACTGTGGATGCGATTTCGTAAGTGTGAATGAACAGTTGCCGAAACAGTAAATGAAAACTTAAACGAGAAGGAGTAAAGATGAACTATTTATACCTATTAATTAATCCTGTTAAATTCTTTAAACAGGTTGCTGAAAAAGAAAAACGGTCACTGTTAATCCCGATTTTGATTATTGTCATTATCGGGGGGTTAACTGGCGTGATTGCCGGTAACGTGGTGGGTAGCATGGATCTTCCCGCTGATCAGATGGGCATGGTTAAAACCATCAGTATTGTCACTGGGATTATCTCCGGTGTTATCAGTGTGGCTGTTGCGATGGTGGTGAAGGCAGCTATCTTTAACCTGGTGTTAAAGAAAATGGGTGGAGAAGGCTCTTTTAAAACCGCCGTATATATCGTGGGGCTTAGCTATTTCCCTAAAATATTCCAAAATATTCTCAATATTTTCTTTCAAAAACCGATCGATATGACTAAGGTTTATGAAATGGATTGGATCACTTTTTTAGGAAGTATTTTCAGTGTCTTTAACATCTGGCAGAT
Organism: Acetobacterium sp.; assembly: GCF_030652775.1. Lineage (GTDB taxonomy): Bacteria > Bacillota > Clostridia > Eubacteriales > Eubacteriaceae > Acetobacterium. The sequence goes on from NZ_JAUSPS010000096.1 coordinate 33,590, forward strand.
TGTGCTGACCATTATTGGCTTGGCCATCGTCTATGGCGTAAGTTATAAAAAAACTGCCATTCCAGTTCTGGGACTGGAAGTAGTGGCAGCTGGACTCAGTCTGGGAGTATCGCTGATCAGCCTTAATTCGATGGCGGGTTTGTCCACGACCGGCATCAGTTAAAAGAACAGGAGGATAAGGATAAGGATGGGAATTGGCATTGATATAGGCGGCACTGCCATCAAAGGCGGGATTGTTGATCATAACGGCGTCATTCTGGAAGAACGGATGGTAAATACTCAAAACCAAATGGGTTATGCCCAGGTTTTAAGCGATCTGGTTTTATTGATTAAAGAGCTGCATCATTTTTCGCCAGAGGAAACCACAGTAGGAATCGGTATACCCGGAATCCTGTCGGCGGATGGCGCAACCGTGGTTTCCTGTCCTAACCTCAATTGGAAAAACAGGCCATTAAAGAAGGATCTCGAAAAAGAGCTGTCGCTTGAAGTCCTGCTGGTTAATGACGCAACCGCTGCCTGTATAGCCGAAGCGGCTTTCGGGAGCACCCGGGGCCGGAGCAGCTCAGTAATGCTGACCTTGGGCACCGGGGTGGGCGGTGGCGTGATCATCAATGATCGGGTTATTTCTGGTGCTCATGGGGTGGCCTCAGAAGTCGGCCATATGATCATGGCCGAAAATTTTTACAATTGTAATTGCGGAAAAAACGGCTGTCTGGAGACTTTTGCTTCAGCAACAGCACTGATCCGTTACTGTCATAAACGGCTTGCAGAAGGCGTTGAATCTGATTTGAAAACATCTGAAAATTTTGATGCGAGACGTATATTCGAGGCTGCCAAAGCCGGCGATTCACTGGCTTTAGCGGCGGTTAATCGGCTGGCCCGATACCTCGGCTGGGCCATTGCCAATATTAGTGATTTGATTGATCCCGAAATTTTCACCATTGGTGGCGGTTTGTCCGGCGCCGGAGAATTTTTGCTGGAACGGATCAAAGCCGAGACTAAAAGCCGTTTAACCTATCCCGCATCTGCAATGCCCGAAATTGTGCTGGCCAGTTTTAGAAATGATGCTGGCGTTGTTGGTGCCGCAAACCTCAGCCGTTTCATTTAAATCGATTCTTTTTTATGATGATAAATAATTATGAAATAATTGAATAATCTAAAAAAAACATTGAAATAAAAGTTAGAATGATTATAATAGAGTTATGTCATATTAAAATAAAGGAGAATTCAATGCAAAAATACGAATGTGATGTCTGTGGTTATATATATGACCCAGAATTAGGGGATCCAGACAATGGGGTAACTGCAGGAACTGCGTTTGCAGATATTCCGGAAGATTGGGTCTGTCCTGAATGTGGCGTTGATAAAAGCTCATTTTCAGAAGTTTAAACAAAGTCAAGAAAAAAAGAATAACTAACAGAAGCATTACGTCAGTAATTGCTTCATAAGTGTAAAATTTAAACCAAATGAGGTTTGAATTTTACACTTATTTTTTTTGATGTGAGTATTTCTTTTAACCATCGGACACTACATACATAAAAATACCTAAAATAGCAATATTGTACCTATTATTTGTTAATGAAATGTTATACTCTTAGTTATAGAAGTGTTTATACGATTACAATTTGCTGCGTAAAGGGGGCGGAATGGTGAACGAAACGTTTACTAACAAAAAATGTGGAAGCATATCCAGCCGTGCACATTTAATCCAACTGGTGGACAAAGAAATTATTATCAAAATATTAGATGCATTTACCAATGTAACTGGATTAACTGCTAATATCGTTGATGTTGAAGGTCACTCCATCTTTTCCAAGAAAGATGCCCAGAAAAATTGTGAATTTTGCCACATGATCTGGAAAATGGAAAAACAAAAAGGGATCAGCCGCTGTGTGGGGGCATATGCCCGGGCCGGAAAACAGGCTGCTATTTTTGACGAACCCTATATTTTCCGTTGCCCGGCCGGGTTGATTGAGTGGGCTGCACCAATTATTTTTGATGAAGAACATCTGGGCACGATTATTTGCGGACAGGTTTTGATGTGGGAGCCGGAAGAATTTTTTTGGATTGAGCTTGAAGAAATGAATCGTTTTTTGACTGATGATTTTAAAGCGCTGTTTGAGGCAGCTAAGAAGCTTCAGGTAGTGTCAGGGGAAAAGGTGCAGGGGGCGGCATCGTTACTTCATGTGATTGCCAACTACATTATCAAAACCGGTGGCGAAAGTCTGCACCAGAAAAAAGAAATTGAATTGCAGCAACTTCTGTTGAATGAAGAAATTCAAACCCGCAAGAATCTGGAAGAAAAGCTCAATAGTCAGAGCCTTAACTTTTTTTTAGAAAAAGAAAAAGCACTGATCGGAAAAATCAAGCTCAGTGATCTGGATGAGTGCCGAAAACTATTCAAGGTCATGCTGGCCGATATTTTCTCCTGTGACGGAGAAAAACTTCTAATTATGAAGGGGCGGGTTTATGAATTGGTGGTGGTCATGTCCCGAGCCTGTGTCGAGGCTGGGGTTGACATTGAAAAATCAATGGGATTCAATGCCAATTTATTACAGGAACTGAATAACTGTTATAGCATCCGGGAAATAAATATTGTTGCAAATTCTCTACTGGAACGATATTTGGATGAAATTCACCATCACAGCAAATCGAAAAATCGGTCTGCTGTTGAAGGAATTAAAGGCTTTATCCGAAATAACTATGCTAAAAACAATTCGCTGGAAGAAATTGCCGATTCAGTCTATCTGAGCCCTTTTTATGTCAGCAGAATCTTTAAAGAAAGTCAAAATATGACAGTGATGGATTATGTCACCAAGGTCAAGCTGGATGAGGCGAAAAAAATGCTCAGTAATCCCCGTTATAAGATTGAAGAAATTGCCATGTCTCTGGGTTATAGCGACGGCTCTTATTTTTCCAAGGTCTTTCGTCGTAATGAGGGAATGACACCAACACAATTCAGGCAAAATCTCTAAAAGGAGAATCACAATGGAAGGTTATTTAAAAGAAATTCAAGACGGGTTAATTAATGGTGATGCCGAAGTGGTCAAAAACGCAACAGAGCTGGCACTGACTATGGGGATTTCGGCGGGAGTGATTATCACCAACGCCCTTATTCCGATGATGGAACAAATTGGCACAGAGTTTAGGACCGGCAATATCTTTATTCCAGATGTGCTGATGTCCTCCCGAGCCATGCATGCAAGCTTGTACGTTTTAAAACCGCTACTTGTTGAATCCAACCTCAACCGAAAAAAAGGTTTGATTATTATAGGAACTGTTGCCGGAGACCTTCATGATATTGGTAAGAATATGGTATCAATGACCCTTCAGGGCGATGGCTATGAGGTCATTGATCTGGGTATCGATGTGCCAGCCTCATCATTCATTTCAGCGATTCAGCGGTATAAGCCAGACATACTGGCGATGTCAGCACTACTCACCACAACCATCGGTGAATTGAAACATGTGATTCAAGCAATTGTCAACGAAGGGATCCGGGATCGGGTTAAAATCGTCGTTGGCGGCGGACCAGTCACCCAGGATTATGTCGATGAGATCGGCGCAAATGGTTATGGCAAAGACGTTTTCGGAGCAATTGATATTGTCAATCAATTGCTGGGAAATAAAGCCGGGTATTTCAATGTGTGATAAAAATCACAAATTATTGAAAAGCCGGCCACCGATAATTTTATTTACTGGTTTTTTGGGTTCAGGTAAAACAACGATGCTGCTTAAAACCATTGAAATGCTATCAGCCGCAGATAAAAAATGTGCGATTATCATTAATGAGATCGGGGATGTGGGGATTGATAATCGGCAGATGCGGATGCTGGGTTATGAAGTGCTGGACTTGTTTGGTGGTTGTGTCTGCTGCACGATGAAGGTGACACTGGAAGCGACCATCAATCATCTTCTGGAAGGATATCAAGATCTCGACTATATTCTCTTTGAACCTTCTGGAATGGCCAATCCATTGTCGATGTATCCGGCTATGATGAATTGTGGGTATCGGGAAGAAGAGATTCAGAACGTTTTTATTTTTGATCCAACTCGTGTTGTTTTATATGAAAAACGGATGAATCAGTTGTTTAATGATTCGATCAATCTGGCGAGATGTGTGGTAATCAATAAGCTTGACGAGGTCGGCCAGCGTGAAATTGAAGAAGCGGTAAAGATGGTTGAAACCATAAGACCAGGGTTAAGAACATTTAAAATGAATTTAAAAAATGAATTATGTCAGGAATTTCATCAATATTTGTGAGAAAGCAGGTAAAAAAATGTATCAGGAAGAATTTCTACCGGTCGTTTTCAATGTCCGGTTTTCATCGAACCAGGCTTTGCCTATCGAAAAATGGCGTTCCCGGATTCATGATGTATTGCATCTTTATGTAGATCAAATTTGCATAAGTGATGAGCGGGTGATTGGCCATATCAAAGCGCTGGCACAGATCGACGAAAAGGATTTTATTAAATACAGTTGTATCAGCAATTCAAATGCCATAAACAGCAATTTTCATGGCAATCATCAGGATCTCTTTGATATAAATGTAATTATCAATTCGCTGGTTTCGAATATCAGTGAAAACGAAAGTCGGGTTTTTCTTGAACGATCATGCCAAGCGTTGATAAAACAAGATTCTGGGATTCAGATTCTAATCAATAAGAATCTGAAACAGCCTGATAATCATCACCATCATCATGGCGATGGGGATGATTGCCCAATCTGTAATGGCTATCATCATTGAAAGCGACAATTCTAAAATGCATAGTTTATATTATTTGCGATTAATAATATAAAATATGCTTATTTTATGCCTTTAATAATACTAAAAAGCAATATAGTACCAATTATTGCAAAAATCGTCTAAAGACGAATTGACAAAGTAAGCGTATGATTAGAGTATAAATAAATTTTAGCAATCCTGCAGGTGCTGAAATCAAATAACGAGGAGGAAAAAATGGCAAAGAAGTTTAATAAATTAGCATACACGAACTTGGATGATTTTGTTTACGGCTCCTGTCCCAATCCGGTGACGACTAAAAGTGGTATGGTTATTGGGGGCGGCGTGGTTTATCCAGAGATTAACTTCACATTACCAGGTATGGATATTAATGATGTGACCATGCCAAAAGCTGCCACGATCTATTCCAATATTATTGAAGGGGTTTTAAAACGGGCAGCGGAACTCTATGCACCTGGCGTTTTGGTTGAATTTGAAACCCTGCCCGACTTTACCGAGCATCCCAAATACGGGATTGAGATTAATCGGATTCTATTAAATGGCATGAAAGAAGCCGCCGAAAAATATGGCTTAAAAACAGCGATTCGAACCACCCCCAACGATTTGCGGGAGTTCAGCCGGCCACCTATCATGCGCAGTGGAAAATATTGGGAAACGATGTTGGAATTGTACGAACAATGTGCCAAAGACGGGTCTGATTTCTTCTCGATTGAATCAACTGGCGGGAAGGAAATTCATGATACTGCGCTGGTCAAAGCGGATATCCGAAAAGCTGTTTTTGCCTTGGGTATTTTAGGTGTCAATGATATGGAATTCTTATGGAAACATCTGGTCGATTTAGCTAATGCTAACGATTGTTTTGCCGCTGGCGATTCAGCCTGTGGTTTTGCCAATACCGCCATGGTTTTGGCTGAAAAAGGTTTTATCCCTCATGTATTTGCGGCCGTTATTCGGGTAACTGCGGTTCCCCGAGCATTGGTAGCCTTTGAACAGGGAGCAGTGGGACCCAGTAAAGATTGTGCTTATGAAGGGCCGTACCTCAAAGCGATTACCGGTAGTCCCATTTCGATGGAAGGAAAAACCGCAGCAGGTGCGCATTTGAGTCCAGTTGGCAATATCGCCGCTGCCGTTGCCGATACCTGGAGTAACGAATCAATTCAACAAGTTAAGCTATTATCCGAAATGGCGCCGGTGGTGGCAATGGAACAACTGATCTATGACTGTCGGCTGATGAACGCCGCAACCGTAAATGGACAGCAGCTGATGTTTCGCGATTTACTGGTTCAGTCCGATTCAGCGCTCGATGTTCAGGCCTATGTGTTGCGACCAGACGTGGTCATGCGAATCAGTGCGGAGCTTGTTAAAACCCAGGATAACTTCCTGAGAACTAAGTTAGCAGCCCAACTGACGGTGGCAGAACTCAAAAAAGCAATTGTCGAAGGCAAGGTAAAAAGCGATAAGCGTGATATGAAGTGGTTGGATAAAATGGAAAAAGCGATTGAATCGATTCCCGATGATCCCAATGAATTCTATCATCAGATGAAATCGGAGTTGGATATGGACAAATTCATCCCCAGCGAGTACGGCCTATAAGCCAACTATCAAAAAGAAAATTATGTGAGAATGATTAATATCCGAAAATAAACAAGCAGAAAATGAGATAAAACTTAGGAGGTTTACGATGGCAACTTTAAATGATGTATCCCAATGTGTTTTAGATGGTGATTTAAATGGAATAAAAGTATTGGTTCAGGCATTGATTGATGATGGAACAGATCCCATTGTGATTATCAATGATGGTTTGATTGCCGGAATGAATATTGTGGCGCCCCTGTTTAAAAGCGGCGAAATGTTTGTTCCGGAGGTTATGGAATCAGCAGATACCATGAACGAAGGGATGAAGCTGGTAAAACCGCTGATAACGGATGATGATATTCCCAGCAAAGGAAAAATAATTATTGGCACGGTAAACGGTGACTTGCACGATATCGGCAAAAATCTACTGGTGATGATGATGGAAAGCCGGGGATATACCGTGATTGATCTTGGTGTGGATGTTAAGGAAGAAGCTTTTTCGGCAGCCGTTAAAGAGCATAAACCAAATATTGTGGGGATGTCATCGCTGTTGACTACAACCATGATGAAGATAGAATCGACCATTAAACAACTGGTAGCTGATGGGGTGAGAAATCAGGTAAAAATAATTATTGGTGGCGCACCAGTTACCCAGGAATTTGCCGATGATATCGGGGCCGATGGTTACTCAGAGGATGCATCCACGGCGGTTGAATTGTGTGATCAGATGATGAGTGACCAGAGCTGTCCAGAAGAATTGAGTGCATAAGTGCATAAAAACAGGAGGAGACAACAATCATGCTGACAATCGTAGGTGAATTAATTAATACAAGCCGACCCGCTGTCAAGGAAGCGGCTAAGAATCGGGATAAAGACATGATCATTGATCTTGCCATCCGTCAGGCCAAGGCTGGGGCTACATTTATTGATGTAAATTGTGGCAACATGATCAATAACGAAGAAGAAACCATGGAATGGCTGGTAAATACCATTCAAAGTGAGGTCGAAGTACCATTATGTATCGACAGTCCCAGCGCAACCGCACTGGATGTGGGACTGAGCCTCTGTAAGTTTGGCCGTCCAATGATTAATTCCATTTCGGATGAAGATGAGCGCTATGATACGGTATTGCCGCTGATAAAAAAATACAACGCCAAAATTGTGGTGCTCTGCATGGACAGTACCGGAATGCCGGTTACATCGGATGATCGCATGAAGGTTGTCCATATACTCCACGACAAATTAGCCAGCGAAGGGGTCAAAGATGACGACATGTATTTTGACCCACTGGTGAAACCGGTAAGCAGTGTGGGAACGGCTGGGATTGAAGTGCTGGAAACGATCAAGAAAATAAAAACAGATTATCCGGATGTGCACTTCATGTGTGGACTCAGCAATATTTCCTATGGTTTACCCAATCGAGCGATCCTGAATCGGCTCTTCGTTGTCGAAACCATGACCCTGGGAATGGACGGATACGTTCTGGATCCAACCAACGATAAAACCATGGCTGATATTGTCACCTCCAGGGCATTACTGGGCATGGATAATTACTGCGGCGGCTACATTAAAGCCCATCGCAGCGGTCTGCTTGGTTAACATCTAACATCTATTTATTAACTCCAATTATTGTAAAACAAAAGCCGGCATTTTTGCCGGCTTTTGTTTGTTTTAAAGTCCCAGTAACCCCATCAACCAGATAAATAGAATCGGCATAAAAACCGCCGGCAGCAGATTGCCAACCTTGAACTCTTTAATTTTCAGCATATTCATGCCAATAGCCATAATCAGAACGCCGCCAACGGCGTTCATTTCGGTGATCATCTCTGGGACGAGCAGGGTTTTGATGGAGCCGGCCAACAGCGAAATACTGCCCTGATAGAGCAGAATCGGAATCGCTGAAAAGATAACGCCAATCCCTAAAGTGGATGAGAGAATCATTGAGAAAATGCCATCCAAAAGCGATTTGCTTAAAAGAATACTGAAGGTTCCGGTCAGTCCGTTTTCCAGAGCCCCCATAATGGCCATCGAGCCGGTACAGAAAAGCAAGGAGGCACTGACAAAGCCTTGAGAGATATTATTGTTATTGTTTTTCATCTTTGATTCCAGGCTATCGCCGATGCGTTTTAACTGTTTTTCAATATTAATCAGTTCTCCCAGGATTCCGCCAAACAATAGGCTCAGTAGCATCAGCATGATGTTGTCGGTTTCGATGGTCATCGTGATGCCGATGACCACGACACCCAAACCCAGTCCTTGGGTGATAGTTTCACAGAGACGCTGGGGCAAAGCCCGTTTAAATAAAAGTCCGATGAAGCCGCAAACAACAATGGCGGTGGCATTGATAATGGTTCCAAGCACAGATTTTTCCTCCTGATGTGATATCTTTAACCATTGTAACATAAAAGCGAAAGAGCAGAAATCATAACTGCCCTGACAAGCTGATTTACTGAAAAAAATCAGAGTTTCGACGAGTTTTAACATAATTTTTTTTAAAATTGTGATAGAATAGAAAAAAGAATGTGAGGTGACGTTTATGATAAAGCGGTTTTCTGTTATTTACATTGGCTCAATCCGATGCGAACTGATTGTGGGACAAAGGGGAAAAGGATGCATTAAAATATTAGATCGAGCCATGTTTCCTATAAATTTTGGGAGTCAGAGTTTTACTAAAGGTGAGATTTCATTTAAATCCGTTTATGCATTGTGCCAGACAATTAACGAATATATCGAAATGTCTAAAACATACGGAGTTGAATCCATTAAGATATTTGGAACAACGGCCCTCCGGGAAGCGAAAAACCGGATTTATATTCTTGAACAAATAAAAATCAATACTGGTTATGAGGTTGAGATTCTCGATAAGGAAGAAGAGACCCATCTTATTTATCGGCATATGGTGTTAAAATGTGATCCGGAATTTAATATTCTTAATGAAACCAAAGAAGAACAGATGCTGGCTTCTATTTCCAGCGGGAATGTGTCGGTTGCCCTGTTAAAAAATGGAGTTATCGACTATCACCAAACCGCCGAACTGGGTTATCTTAAAATGAAGGAAATCCTGAAATCTATCGAAGAAAATTCCGAGCGATTTGAAACCCTGTTGATGGAGTTTATTTCGATCAATACCCAGGACATCGTCGAAAACATCAGAAAGCGACGCATTAAACGACTGTTTGTATCTTCCCATGAAGTGGATGTAATTGCCCAGCTTTGTGGCTATACTGACCGGCAGGATTATTATGTGATCAATGCTGAAGACTTTGGTAAGCTGTGTAAGGTGGCCGGGGATCTGACCGTTAATCAATTGCTGAAAAAGTACCCGCTGTTGGATCAAAGTGAAGCCGAAACCCTGAATCATACCTTGATGCTTTATTTAAAGCTGCTGGCAGAAACCGGGGTTGAAACCTTTATTTTAATTCCGATGATCATCGGAGATGCCTTTCTGGATTTTGAATTTCAGATCACCAAAAAGCAACAATTGATTGAATGGATTGAAGAAGGCAGTTACCTGTCAGCAAAAACCATTGGCAAAAAATATCACACCAGCCAAAGGCATTCAGAATTTGTCGAAAAGATCAGCCTCAAAATTTTCGACTCCTTAAAAAAATACCATCAACTGGGAAAAAGAGAGCGACAGCTTTTATCGATGCTCTGTTATTTAATGGAAGTGGGAAGCTTTATTGATCATAAGAATTTTTGGGTTCAAAGTCGCTATATTATCGAAACCACCGACATCATTGGCGTAAACCAGGAAGAGAAAGCTGTAATGGGGATGGTGGCCGAGGCGGTTAAAACAAACTTTATCAAAGTTGAAGAAAAAATTCATTCAAGTGATGAAAAAGAGCAACTGCTGGTTGCCAAACTGGCGGCGATTCTAAAACTGGCCATTGCTTTGGATAAAAGTTATCAGCAAAAAATCCAGAACCTGTCCTGTCATGTCAAAGATGAAAAGTTGATTATTGGTTTGACAACGGGGAAAAATTTTCAATTGGAAGAGTATTTTTTTAAGGCAAGCCGGACAACCATGGAGAATGTATATGGCATTAAACCGATACTAAAGATTAAGAGGGTTGAATCATGAAAAGTAATTTATTTATAAACAGAGAGATCAGTTGGTTGGATTTTAATTACCGGGTCTTGGACGAGGCCTATGATAAATGTAACCTGGTTATGGATCGTCTGAAATTTTTGGCGATTACAGCATCTAATCTGGATGAGTTTTTTATGGTTCGGGTGGCCGGGATCATGGATCAGATTAATGTTGGTTACAACAAAAAATCGGTGGATGGATTAACCCCGATTGAACAATTAGAAACCCTGAACAGCATGACCCAGGAAATGATGGCCAGGCAATATAATTGTTTATCAAAAACCATCATCCCGGAGCTTAATCAGAATAAGATCTTTTTTTTGCGTTACGATGAGCTGGATGAAGAAGGTAAGGATTTTGCCCTTCACTATTTCAGACACGAGTGTTACCCGGTTTTGACCCCTCAAGCCATTGATAACAGCCGTCCCTTTCCGCTGGTGAAAAACAATCAGGTTTATCTGTGCATTATGCTCCATGATACTGAAGCAAAGGTTAAGGAAGAAAAAGATTTTATTGCGATCCTTGAAATTCCCAAGGTTCTGGATCGGATCATTGCGCTGCCAAAAGCCAAGGACTCCCTGGCACTTAATTATATTTTTGTGGAGGATCTAATCAGTCCCTTTGTCAATGAGCTTTTTACTGGTTACGATGTCAAGCAGGTTAGTGAGTTTCGCATTACTCGTAATGGTGACCTGGCTATTGATGAAGATGAAGCTGAGGATTTGCTGATTGAAATTGAAAAATCTATTCAACAGCGTAAATGGGGAGCCAGTATTAAACTGGAAGTCACCAGAGACATGAGTAAAAAAATGAAGAAATGGCTCATGAGCGAATTGGAAATTGTCGAAAGTGAGCTTTATGAGCTCAAGGGCAATCTCGATCTGAACTGTTTTATGAAATTTCAGAGTCGTAGCGAATTTAATGAACTCCGAGAACCCCGGTATACCCCCCTTATTTCCAATGAATTTTATGAAGTCGAAGATATATTTGAAGTCATCCGTGATAAAGATCGGCTACTTCACCATCCCTACCAGTCCTTTCAAACCGTGGTTGACTTTGTCAGAGCCGCATCGGTTGATCCGGATGTGCTGGCGATCAAGCAAACGCTTTACCGAGTCAGTGGGGATTCTCCGATCATTGAAGCATTAATCCAGGCCGCTCAGAACGGCAAACAAGTTACCGTGCTGGTCGAACTGAAAGCACGCTTTGATGAAGCCAATAATATTGTCTGGGCGAAGAAGTTGGAGCAGGCCGGGTGCCACGTCATTTATGGTCTGGCAGGTCTTAAAATCCACTGCAAAATGATCCTGGTGGTACGAAAAGAGTCGGATGGGATCCGGCGCTATGTCCATCTGGGCACCGGTAACTACAATGATGTGACCGCTGGTCTCTACACCGATTTGGGAATGTTTACCGCCAAAGAAAACTATGGATCTGACGTTTCAACACTGTTTAATCTGCTTTCGGGTTACAGTCATTATACTTTATGGAAAAAGATCGAAGTCGCCCCCAAAACCCTTAGGAATGCCTTTTATATAGCTATTGACCGGGAAATAGAAAATATTAAGATGGGCGAAAAAGGCAAGATTATTGCAAAAATGAATTCGTTGGTAGATGAGGACATTATCAAAAAGCTGTATGAAGCATCCCAGGCCGGGGTTGAAATTCAACTGATTGTCCGGGGGATGTGCTCGCTGATACCTGGTTTGCCGGGCGTCAGTGAACACATCACGGTTCACAGCATTGTCGGAACCTTTCTGGAACACAGCCGGATCTACTATTTCTACAACCAGGGCAAGGAAGATATTTTTCTTTCCAGTGCGGACTGGATGGAACGAAACCTGAACCGGCGAATTGAAACCTTGTTCCCGATTGAGGATGAGAGCTTGAAGAAAAGATTGAAACATATATTGGATATTACCTTGAGAGACACCATTAAAACGCGGTTAATGACCGAAACCGGAGAATATATCCGGATTGACAAACGCGGCAAAGAACTGCTTTCCTGTCAGGACTACTTCTGCAAAGAAGCGGAAGCAGAATTTGAACAAGCTAAGAGCAAAGCAGTTTTAAAACAAAACATTGGAGGAAAATAAGATTGGATAGACGAAATATCGGGGTTATCGACATTGGCTCAAATAGTGTGCATCTGGTTATTGGCGAATACTACAACAATGAATATTTTCAGATTATAGATGACGTGAAGGTGAATGTCCGTTTAAACGATGGACTGGCAGAAACCGGAAAACTGCAGCAGGATCGGATGGATTTCGGGATTGAAACCCTGGCCATGTTTGTCAGTATGTGCGATGCCTACGGCATTGAAAAGGTTATTGCTGTGGCAACGGCAGCGGTTCGAAAAGCATCAAACGGAACAGAATATGTTGCTCGAATCAAAGCTGAAGTCGGTCTGGACGTCACCGTTATTCCCGGGGAGGTGGAGGCTTCGATGGACTATCTGGGAGCCATCAACACCCTGGATGTCAGGGATGCTCTGCTGATGGATATAGGCGGTGGGAGTACCGAATTTGTGCTCATCAAAGACCGCAAAAAAGTGGAGGTCGTCAGTCTGCCCTTTGGCTCCATCGATTTGGCTGAAAAGTTTGATTTAACAGACGTGGTTTCAGAAAAAAAACTGAAGGCCCTGGATGAATTTTTGAAGGAAGCCTTTAGTAAAACCCCAATCCTGAAAAAGGCCATCGGTCTGCCGGTGATTGGGGTTGGTGGAACCATTCGAAACGTTGGGCGGATCCACCGCAGCTTCAATGATTATCCGATGGAGATTGCCCATAATTACAAGATGGGTTCAAATGATGTTAAGCGGATCTGTGAAATGGCTGCCAGTATGAATTTAGCGGAACGCTCAAATCTTAAGGGCCTGTCAAAAGGACGGATTGATATTTTTGTCGGTTCCAGCCATACCCTGGAGCGGGTGATGAAACACATCGATTCGCCAGAACTGATTATCAGCAATGCCGGCTTGCGGGACGGTATTATCTATGATTATTTTGGTTATAATGAGGATAATCTGGTTTATGATATTTTTGAGCTGTCACTGGTTAACATCATGCTCAACTTTAATGTCAATATTCCTCATGCATACCATGTACTTAAGCTGACCGAAAACTTGTTTGAGCAGCTACGCCCGCTGCATGGCATTAAAGAGGATGCCCGGAAGATGATTCGTGCTTCAGCCATGCTCCACGATGTGGGTATTAAGCTCCAGTTTGGAAATCATCATGAGCATAGTTTTTATATCATTTTAAACTCAGGACTATTGGGCATTGAGCAAAAAGAGCTGTTAATGAGCGCTTTTATTGCCCTCAACCATCGAACCAACAAAAAAATTCATATCTCCGAAGAGTATTTTGGATTGCTTCAAGATGAAGAACGACATTTGATCGATCAACTCAGCTTATTTCTGCAGATCTCCGAATATCTGGACCGTAGCATGGATGGTGTCGTAAAAGATGTGAATTGCGTGATTATGGAAAAAGAAGTCCAGCTTAATGTCCTCACTACCGGACATTCGGTATTTGATAACATGATCATCAACGAATGTGGCAAAAAATTCAAACGGGTCTTTAACAAAACCCTGACTATTAATAATAAGGTCATTATTTCACGGCGATAAAAAAACTCCAATTATTCAATTTTTGAATAATTGGAGTTTTTCTTATTTGTTTCTGTGGCTTTTGCCCAGATATGCTTCTTTAATACTATCATCAGCCAGTAATTCCCGGCCAGTACCTTCTTTGGTTATTTTTCCAGTTTCCAGCACATAGGCATAATCGGCAACACGGAGTGCCATGTTAGCATTTTGCTCAATCAGAAGAATGGTCATTCCTTCTTTATTAAGGGTTTCGATGATATCAAAAATACCCTGAACAACCAGCGGCGCCAGACCCAACGATGGCTCATCCATCATCAGTAGTTTTGGTCGGCTCATCATCGCCCGACCTACCGCCAGCATTTGCTGTTCGCCACCAGATAAGGTTCCGGCTTGTTGCCAGGAACGTTCTTCCAGACGGGGGAAGAGTCCGTAAATCTTTTGAATGTCTTCATCCAGATTATCCTTGCGCATATAAGCGCCAATTTTCAAATTTTCCAGCACTGTCAGATCCGGGAAAACATGTCGTCCTTCCGGAACCAGGGTGATGCCCTTATCGACAACCTTTGTGGTGTCCAGGCCCAGCAGTTCGTCACCGTGATAGGTAATGCTTCCAGCTTTTGATTTAACTAGATTGACGATAGCCCGGAGGGTGGTGCTTTTTCCGGCACCGTTTGCTCCGATCAGGGTTACAATTTTTCCTTCCGGCACTTCAAGATCGATACCCTTAACGGCTTCAATGCCGCCATAGGCGACCTGTAAATTACTAATCTTCAACATCGGCGTCTACCCCCAAATATGCTTCAATAACCTTCGGATTATTCTGAACCTCATCTGGGGTTCCTTTTGCGATGGTACATCCAAAATCCAATACATAAATATGATCAGAAATTTCCATAACCAGATCCATATGATGTTCAATCATAAAAATGGTCAGATCAAAATCAGTTTTCAGTTTAAAAATCAGATCTGTTAATTCATCTGTTTCCTGAGGATTCATCCCCGCTGCGGGTTCATCAAGCAGCAGCAACTGCGGCTTGGTTGCCAGGGCCCGGGCGATTTCCAGATGGCGTTGTTGGCCATAGGGCAGTGACGAGGCTTTTTCATTTTTAAGATCGATAAGGCCCAGCCGTTCCAATAAAAATTCGCAATCCATTTTAGCCTGACGTTCGCCTTTTCGGGCTTTTGGTGCTCTCAACATGGCCGACAGAAAACTATAATCGGCATTCAAGTGAGTAGCAACCAGGACATTTTCAAGAACCGTCAGTTCTTTAAACAGCCGGATATTCTGAAAGGTTCGGGCAACGCCCATACCAGTTATTTTGTCCGGTTTCTTGCCGGTAATATCAATCTCGGTAGTGGCACCACTTTTATCGGTTGGGGTAAAAAGTACTTTTCCGCCAGTCGGTGTATAGACCCCGGTGATGACATTAAAGGCGGTGGTTTTACCGGCGCCATTCGGTCCGATCAGAGCGGCTAGTTCACCTTTTTTTATATCGATATTTAAGTCGTTGACGGCAACAACACCACCAAACTGCATGATGACATTTTCGGTTCTCAGAAGACTCATTAATTGCCACCTCCTTCAGTTGATGTCTTTTTTCCGCTCAGTTTTTTCTTGATGGATCGGTATTTCTGAGCAATGAAATCCCAGGTGAGCTCATTGGTACCCATTAAGCCCTTTCGATAGAAGAGGACAATGACCATTAGCAGAAACGAGAAGACAACCATTCTCAGACCAGGTCGAAAGATCGGCAGATCCAGCCCGAAGGCCATTGGTTCATCCAGAAAACGCAAGGCTTCCTGACCCAATGTGACCACAAAGCTGGCAATGACGGTTCCGGAAATACTGCCCATACCGCCAAGGACAATGATCAGTAAAAAGTTATAGGTCAGGGTGAAATAGAATTGCTTAGGGTCAACGGTACCTAAAAGAGCGGCAAATAAACCACCGCCGATACCGGTGAAAAAGGCACCGATCAGGAATGAGGTCATCTTTGTTTTAAAGAGCCCAACTCCCATCGCTTCAGCAGCTATTTCGTCTTCACGGATCGATTTAAAGGCTCGTCCATAGGTTGAGTTAATCAGCAGGACAGTTGCGATTATGATCAGTATGGCAGTCCCGAAGGTCCACCAGAGACTGCTAATGGTGGGAATGCTCTTAATGCCCAGGGCGCCATTGGTAATGGACTGGGTATTGGTGAAGACAATTCGGATAATTTCGGAAAAACCAAGGGTGGCAATGGCCAGATAATCGCCACGGAGCCGTAAACAGGGTGAGCCGATAAAAAAGGCCACGAATGCCGAAGCTAAACCACCCAGAATCAACGCCACAATAAAGGGCAATTGAATATTGGCTAGAAATGGTGCCATTGGTTCAAGATAAAAAATCGCAGCTCGTGATTCGATGGGAACTGTGAAAACCGCCACGGTATAAGCTCCAATAGCCATAAAACCAGCTTGTCCCAAAGAAAATTGTCCAGTAAATCCGTTAACCAGATTCATTGCCAAACTGACGATGACATAAATAGCACACAAATTCAAAAGTCGGCGCAGATAAGAATCGACAAAAATGTCGGCTACACCGATCCCAACGAGGAGAACAACTAAGAATACGGCTGTTTTCCAGTGGAGCTTTAAGTAGGCACCGATGCTGTTTTGAGTTTCTTTCATTTCTGGTACCTCCTCTAAACCTTTTCCACTTGTTTCTTACCAAGGAGTCCATTGGGAAGAAATAGCAGAATTACAATCAAGATGACAAATGCGATGGCGTCCCGATATCCGGTAAGAGCCGGAAAGAAGGCCACCATCAGTACTTCGGAAAAGCCCAGGATCAAGCCGCCAAGAACGGCACCCTTAACGTTACCGATCCCGCCGATAACGGCAGCGATAAAGCATTTAAGTCCCGGAACAACGCCCATGAGGGGTAACACCGATGGGTATTTCATACACCATAAAATAGCGCCAACTGCGGCCAGCGCCGAGCCGATCGCGAAGGTGGAAGAAATAACCCCATTGATCTTAATGCCCATGAGTTTGGCCGTATCATAATCAACCGCTACCGCCCGCATGGCCATCCCAATTTTAGTTTTATTAATAATAAAAAGTAGTGCGGACATCAGGATAAATGCAACAATTGGAATAACAATAGAAACTGGCTGAAAAGACAGTCCGCCAATAAAAAAAGGTGTTGTCATCAGTGGAAATTCTGGGAACGCTTGTGGTTTTCCAGAAAATAAGTAGGTGGCAACATTTTCCAGTAAAAACGAAACCCCGATTGCTGAAATCAGCAGTGATGTCTTGGGTGCATCCCGCAGGGGACGATAAGCGACCCGCTCAATGGTGACACCCAGGAGCATGGTTAAACCAATCGTGATAATAAATGTGACATACCAGGGAAGAAAAAATACCGCAATCCCAAAATATGTAAAATAGGCAGCCATCATAAAGATATCGCCGTGGGCAAAGTTGATCAGTCTTAGGATACCATAAACCATGGTATAGCCTATGGCAATCAAGGCATACAAACTCCCGACTGATAAACCATTGATAAGTTGCTGTAAGAATGTTTCCATTGTCATTCCAACGACCATAATTAAAACCTCGTCATATCATTTAATTTAAATTGAGGGTATCTGATAACAAATACCCTCAATGTTTGTTTTAGACGGGTACGTAAACTAAATACATGACTGTATTTAGTTACGCACCCTTGCGTATAAAAGAGAGTCGTACTAAACAACGACCTCTTTATGTAAAGCTATTGTAATAAACTAGTCAATCGTTACAGAGTCAAGGTAAGTGAATTTACCATCTTTGACTGTTTTGATGATCGCTTCGTTCTTTGTGGCATCGCCGTTGGCATCAATAGTGATCATCCCGGTAGCGCCTTCAAAATCTTTGGTAGCAGCCAATGCGTCACGGATAGCAACTGGATCAGCAGATCCGGCACGTTCGATGGCATCCAGAGTCATCATGTAGCCGTCATAACCAAGAGCGGTTACAGCTGCAATGTTTTCACGGTCTGGATAGGCTTTTTTGTATTCAGCAACAAATGTTTTGCCAGCTTCAGTCAGTGGGTTGGTGTCATCAAAGAATGTTGACATAACAGCGCCTTCTACATCAGCACCACCAACAGTGATAAATTCGTTGGTTTCCCAGGTATCGCCACCGATAAATGGAGCAGTGATGCCAAGGGCACGAGCTTGTTTGATGATTAAAGCTGACTCAGTAAAGTTACCAGGAGCAAAAATTACATCTGGGTTAGCAGCTTTGATATTTGTTAAGATACCATTGAAATCCTGGTCGCCAGTGTTGTAGTTACCAGTTGCAACGATGGCATTTGGATCGCCAGTTAATTTGACAAATGAATCGGTGAAGAATTTAGCCAAACCAACAGAGTAGTCATTGGATACTTCCTGAATGATGGCAACTTTTTTAGCATTCAGTTTTTTGGATGCATAGTTAGCCATTACCGTACCCTGGAAAGGATCAAGGAAACAAACGCGGAAGTAGTAATCATTTCCGGCAGTTACCTGTGGGTTGGTAGCAGAAAGTGCCACAGCAGGAATCTGGTTGGTTTTAACAACATCACCAGCAGCGATGGAGAGTGAAGATCCCCAGGAACCTAAGATTGCAACAACCTTATCTTTTTCAATTAAACGAGCGGCAGCAGTTGTTGCTTCAGCTTTGTCTGATTTGTTATCAGCAATAACTAGCTCAACTTTTTTGCCTAATACTTCGGGACGTAATTGGTTAGCCAATTCAACCCCTTCAACTTCCAGTTCACCGCCGGCTGCGTTAGCACCGGTTAATGGTTCGAACACACCAATTTTAATAACGTCACTGTCAGCG